>NZ_JBYSVW010000051.1:0-532 GCF_058986625.1 Pseudomonas sp. GW821-FHT07G06 | reverse complement strand
CCAACGGTGAGCTACACCGTCACCGACGGCTCGGGCAGCAATGTCACCTCGACCCTGAACATCAGCGTCACCCCGGTCGACGACAACTTCACCGACATTAGCGAAACGGTCTCCACTCAGGAAGACACCGCCATTAGCGGTAGCGTCCTCACCGGTACCTCGAGCGTCGACGGCCCGGTCAGCGTGGTGAACTTCAGCATCGACGGCGTTACTGGCACCTTCACCGCCGGTCAGACCGCGACCATCGCCAACGTCGGTACCCTGGTGATCGGGGCTAATGGCACTTACACATTCACGCCTGCCGAGAATTACAACGGCAGCGTGCCGACCGTCAGCTACACCGTTACCGACGGCTCCGGCAGCAACGTCACTTCGACCTTGACCATCAGCGTCACCCCGGTCGATGACAACTTCACCGACCTCAGCGAAAGCGTAACCACCGCTGAAGACACCGTCGTCACCGGCAGCGTCCTCACCGGCACCTCGAGCGTCGACGGCCCGGTCAGCGTGGTGAATTTCGCCATCGACGGCG
>NZ_JBYSVW010000050.1:0-549 GCF_058986625.1 Pseudomonas sp. GW821-FHT07G06 | reverse complement strand
AATTTCGCCATCGACGGCGTTCCTGGCACCTTCACCGCCGGTCAGACGGCGACCATTGCCAACATCGGCACCCTGGTCATCGGCGCCAACGGCGCCTACACCTTTACCCCGGATGCCAACTACAACGGCACGGTGCCGACCGTGAGCTACACCGTCACCGACGGTTCCGGCAGCAATGTCACCTCGACCCTGAACATCAACGTCACCCCGGTTGACGACAGTTTCACTGACCTCAGCGAAACGGTCTCCACCCAGGAAGACACCGTCGTCACTGGCAGCGTCCTAACCGGCACTTCGAGCGTCGATGGTCCGGTCAGCGTGCTCAACTTCACCATCGGTGAAACCACCTACGCCGCCGGCAGCACCGCGACCATTACCAACGTCGGCACCCTGGTGATCGGCGCGAACGGCGCTTACACCTTCACCCCGGACGCCAACTACAACGGCAACGTTCCGACGGTGAGCTACACCGTCACCGACGGCTCCGGCAGCAATGTCACTTCGAACCTGAACATCAACGTCACCCCGGTCGACGACAGCTTCACCGAC
>NZ_JBYSVW010000049.1:0-560 GCF_058986625.1 Pseudomonas sp. GW821-FHT07G06 | reverse complement strand
GGCTCCCACTGCTTGTACGCATACGGTTTCAGGATCTATTTCACTCCCCTCTCCGGGGTTCTTTTCGCCTTTCCCTCACGGTACTAGTTCACTATCGGTCAGTCAGTAGTATTTAGCCTTGGAGGATGGTCCCCCCATATTCAGACAAAGTTTCTCGTGCTCCGTCCTACTCGATTTCATGACTAAGAGATTTTCGCGTACAGGGCTATCACCCACTATGGCCGCACTTTCCAGAGCGTTCCGCTAATCTCAAAGCCACTTAAGGGCTAGTCCCCGTTCGCTCGCCACTACTAAGGGAATCTCGGTTGATTTCTTTTCCTCAGGGTACTTAGATGTTTCAGTTCCCCTGGTTCGCCTCTTGCACCTATGTATTCAGTACAAGATAACCATCTTATGATGGCTGGGTTCCCCCATTCAGACATCTCCGGATCAAAGTCTGTTTGCCGACTCCCCGAAGCTTTTCGCAGGCTACCACGTCTTTCATCGCCTCTGACTGCCAAGGCATCCACCGTATGCGCTTCTTCACTTGACCATATAACCCCAAGCAATCTGGTTATACT
>NZ_JBYSVW010000048.1:0-628 GCF_058986625.1 Pseudomonas sp. GW821-FHT07G06 | reverse complement strand
TCGCCTCTGACTGCCAAGGCATCCACCGTATGCGCTTCTTCACTTGACCATATAACCCCAAGCAATCTGGTTATACTGTGAAGACGACATTCGCCGAAAATTCGATTGAGCTCCTAAGAGCAACTCACAAATTTTACCTTAGCCTGATCCGTTACCAGTGAAAGTAACGTTCAGTCTATCTTTCTATCACATACCCAAATTTTTAAAGAACGATCTAATCAAAAGACTAGAAATCAATATTCATGGCAGAATATTCATTTCTAAACTCTCAAACTTTCGAAGCAGTTAATGGTGGAGCCAAACGGGATCGAACCGTTGACCTCCTGCGTGCAAGGCAGGCGCTCTCCCAGCTGAGCTATGGCCCCATACAAAATTGGTGGGTCTGGGCAGATTCGAACTGCCGACCTCACCCTTATCAGGGGTGCGCTCTAACCAACTGAGCTACAGACCCAATTTCGAGCGCGTAACTGTTAGCGTTGAGCTATCAGCTTGGAGCTTAAAGCTGCTTCTATCGTCTTCTTCAATGAATCAAGCAATTCGTGTGGGAACTTATGGAGCAGCTGAGTCGTCGATTAAGGAGGTGATCCAGCCGCAGGTTCCCCTACGGCTACCTTGTTACGACTTCACC
>NZ_JBYSVW010000047.1:0-672 GCF_058986625.1 Pseudomonas sp. GW821-FHT07G06 | reverse complement strand
AACGTCGCGCTGTTGATCCCCAGCGCCGTGATATTGAGCAAGTCCTGCCCTGCGGCCGGATTGGCGCCGAAGTTCAGGATCGTATCGTTGCCGAAACCCGCGGCACCAAACTCGAAAATATCGTTGCCGGCGACGCCACCACTCATCAGGTCGTTACCGCCACCGCCGATGAGAATGTCGTTACTCGCCCCCCCCACGAGCATGTTGGAGAGCGCGTTGCCGGCCCCCACGAAATTGCCGTTGCCACCGAAAAACAGATTTTCGACATCGGCACCCAGGGTGTAGGTCCCGAGCGAGGTCCAGACCGAGTCGTTGCCGGCACCGGCGAGCTCGCTCACCACGTCCCCAAGCTCGGTGACTTCGTAGATATCGCTGCCGATACCGCCGACCATCGTGTCGGCACCTGTGCGACCAATGAGGACGTCATCACCCGCGCCGCCATTGAGGACGTCGTTACCCGCCCCGCCGACGATCGTGTTGTTGAACACGGTGCCGCTACCCGTAAAGTTGCCGCTGCCGCTGAAATACAGGTTCTCGACGTTGGCACCCAGGGTGTAGTTCGTGAGCGAGGTCCAGACCGTATCCGCGTCTGCGCTGGCGAGCTCGCTCACCACGTCCCCAAGGTCGGTGACTTCGTAGATATCGCTGCCGCCACCGCCGGCCATCGTGTCG
>NZ_JBYSVW010000046.1:0-761 GCF_058986625.1 Pseudomonas sp. GW821-FHT07G06 | reverse complement strand
ACCTGGAGCATTGCCGGGTCAAATACCGGCACCTACGGCTCGATCGCCGTCGATAACAGCGGCCAGTGGACCTACACCCTGGCCAACGGCACCGATGGGGTGGCCAGTGCGGTGCAGTCACTGAAGGCGGGCGAGAGTCGCAACGAAGTGTTCAGCGTGCAAGTCAGCGATGGCCTGGGCGGCGTCGACACCCAGCAGGTGACCGTCACCATCACCGGCAGCAACGACGCGCCAGTGCTCAGTTTTGCGACGGGCAATGATGCCGGCGCGGTGCAGGAAGACACCACGTTCAGCGTGAGTGGCCAGTTCAGCTCGGCCGACATCGATCACGACGCCACGGCGACCTGGAGCATCAATGGCTCGTCAACCGGTACCTACGGCTCGATCGCCGTCGATAACAGCGGCCAGTGGACCTACACCCTGGCCAACGGCACCGATGGCGTTGCCAGTGCAGTGCAGGCGCTGAAGGCGGGCGAGAGTCATGCTGACGTGTTTACAGTGCAAGTCAGCGACGGCCTGGGCGGCGTCGACACCCAGCAGGTGACCGTCACCATTACCGGCAGCAACGACGCGCCCGTGCTCAGCTTCGCGACGGGCAACGATGCCGGCGCGGTGCAGGAAGACACCACGCTCAGCGTGACTGGCCAGTTCAGCTCGGCCGACATCGATCACGATGCCACGGCGACCTGGAGCATTGCCGGGTCAAATACCGGCACCTACGGCTCGATCGCCGTCGATAACAGCGGCCAGTGGACCTACAC
>NZ_JBYSVW010000045.1:0-982 GCF_058986625.1 Pseudomonas sp. GW821-FHT07G06 | reverse complement strand
GGTGACTGCGTACCTTTTGTATAATGGGTCAGCGACTTATTTTCAGTGGCGAGCTTAACCGAATAGGGGAGGCGTAGCGAAAGCGAGTCTTAATAGGGCGTCTAGTCGCTGGGAATAGACCCGAAACCGGGCGATCTATCCATGGGCAGGTTGAAGGTTAGGTAACACTGACTGGAGGACCGAACCGACTACCGTTGAAAAGTTAGCGGATGACCTGTGGATCGGAGTGAAAGGCTAATCAAGCTCGGAGATAGCTGGTTCTCCTCGAAAGCTATTTAGGTAGCGCCTCATGTATCACTGTAGGGGGTAGAGCACTGTTTCGGCTAGGGGGTCATCCCGACTTACCAAACCGATGCAAACTCCGAATACCTACAAGTGCCGAGCATGGGAGACACACGGCGGGTGCTAACGTCCGTCGTGAAAAGGGAAACAACCCAGACCGTCAGCTAAGGTCCCAAAGTTATGGTTAAGTGGGAAACGATGTGGGAAGGCTTAGACAGCTAGGAGGTTGGCTTAGAAGCAGCCACCCTTTAAAGAAAGCGTAATAGCTCACTAGTCGAGTCGGCCTGCGCGGAAGATGTAACGGGGCTCAAACCATACACCGAAGCTACGGGTATCATCTTCGGATGATGCGGTAGAGGAGCGTTCTGTAAGCCTGTGAAGGTGAGTTGAGAAGCTTGCTGGAGGTATCAGAAGTGCGAATGCTGACATGAGTAACGACAATGGGTGTGAAAAACACCCACGCCGAAAGACCAAGGTTTCCTGCGCAACGTTAATCGACGCAGGGTTAGTCGGTCCCTAAGGCGAGGCTGAAAAGCGTAGTCGATGGAAAACAGGTTAATATTCCTGTACTTCTGGTTATTGCGATGGAGGGACGGAGAAGGCTAGGCCAGCTTGGCGTTGGTTGTCCAAGTTTAAGGTGGTAGGCTGAGATCTTAGGTAAATCCGGGATCTTAAGGCCGAGAGCTGATGACGAGTTACC
>NZ_JBYSVW010000044.1:0-1253 GCF_058986625.1 Pseudomonas sp. GW821-FHT07G06 | reverse complement strand
CCAGTGAGATCTCATCTTGAGGCAAGTTTCCCGCTTAGATGCTTTCAGCGGTTATCTTTTCCGAACATAGCTACCCGGCAATGCCACTGGCGTGACAACCGGAACACCAGAGGTTCGTCCACTCCGGTCCTCTCGTACTAGGAGCAGCCCCTCTCAAATCTCAAACGTCCACGGCAGATAGGGACCGAACTGTCTCACGACGTTCTAAACCCAGCTCGCGTACCACTTTAAATGGCGAACAGCCATACCCTTGGGACCGGCTTCAGCCCCAGGATGTGATGAGCCGACATCGAGGTGCCAAACACCGCCGTCGATATGAACTCTTGGGCGGTATCAGCCTGTTATCCCCGGAGTACCTTTTATCCGTTGAGCGATGGCCCTTCCATACAGAACCACCGGATCACTAAGACCTACTTTCGTACCTGCTCGACGTGTCTGTCTCGCAGTCAAGCGCGCTTTTGCCTTTATACTCTACGACCGATTTCCGACCGGTCTGAGCGCACCTTCGTACTCCTCCGTTACTCTTTAGGAGGAGACCGCCCCAGTCAAACTACCCACCATACACTGTCCTCGATCCGGATAACGGACCTGAGTTAGAACCTCAAAGTTGCCAGGGTGGTATTTCAAGGATGGCTCCACGCGAACTGGCGTCCACGCTTCAAAGCCTCCCACCTATCCTACACAAGCAAATTCAAAGTCCAGTGCAAAGCTATAGTAAAGGTTCACGGGGTCTTTCCGTCTAGCCGCGGATACACTGCATCTTCACAGCGATTTCAATTTCACTGAGTCTCGGGTGGAGACAGCGCCGCCATCGTTACGCCATTCGTGCAGGTCGGAACTTACCCGACAAGGAATTTCGCTACCTTAGGACCGTTATAGTTACGGCCGCCGTTTACCGGGGCTTCGATCAAGAGCTTCGCGTTAGCTAACCCCATCAATTAACCTTCCGGCACCGGGCAGGCGTCACACCCTATACGTCCACTTTCGTGTTTGCAGAGTGCTGTGTTTTTAATAAACAGTCGCAGCGGCCTGGTATCTTCGACCGGCGTGGGCTTACGGAGCAAGTCCTTCACCCTCACCGGCGCACCTTCTCCCGAAGTTACGGTGCCATTTTGCCTAGTTCCTTCACCCGAGTTCTCTCAAGCGCCTTGGTATTCTCTACCCAACCACCTGTGTCGGTTTGGGGTACGGTTCCTGGTTATCTGAAGCTTAGAAGCTTTTCTTGGAAGCATGGCATCAACCACTTCGTCACC
>NZ_JBYSVW010000043.1:0-1256 GCF_058986625.1 Pseudomonas sp. GW821-FHT07G06 | reverse complement strand
TGCGGATCCAGTAGCTGTTCATTGAACAACCGTGGATCGATGCTGCTCAGCAACTCACCCAGCACGCCGTAGCGCTGTTGGCTGATCAGTTGCGTCGCGGCGGCGCCGGGAGCACCGCGGTTATATTGCAGGGCACGCACGGCCAGCCCGCGGTTGTCGGTCACAGTGACCATGGGCGTGACCACGCAAACGTCAGCGGTATTGATCGTGGAAATGGTGGTCATGATAAATCCCTTCAAGTATTTTTCTAGGCAAACTTAAGGCCAAATTTTATATATGCCCATCAATCATCTGCGCTGTGACTGACTCCTAATAGCACGAGTCCTAAAAAGCTCTCGGACAGAAGGATTATCCCCTCGTCGCCCTCTTGATACTGCAGGAGGAGACGGAGGCTGAACACGTTGAGTAACCGTTGTCTGCGAAGTCTGTCCAGGGTAAGAGTAAGACAACCGTGCTTTTTTTTGTGCAACATAATAAGTACGGTGAAAGCCTTCTGGAGAAAGTGCCAGACTCGGCGTTAATACAACGTTATTTTTTAACTCGGGATCCTCCACGCTTCTATTTGGCTCACCTGCAATTTTCTCCACCGCGATGGCCCTCCATTTATCAAGGTAATCCGAATCGCGCGTATTCCATCCTTGACGTGTGATGTCAGGTCCACCGGACCATTGATTATAGAAAATGTTACCCGACATTGTTTTCAAGGAAGTCCAGCGATCGGGTTGGCTCAAGGTACTTTGCCCTATATAAGCAATTTGCTTTCCGGCTGTGCAGTGCATAAAAAATAGGTGCTCTACGTTCCTAGTGAGCTCTGTCGGGAGATTCAACTCATTCAAGTTATGTGTTTTTTTGGCCCCCATGCGTATTCGACCGCCACCACCATGACCAATGAATACCAAATTATTAACATCTGGGAATTTATTTCTGATTTTTTCAAGGCTTCCAGCTATTTTATGATAAAGAATAGGTTCAGTAATTAAGCGCTCTTTCAGCGCCGGATAAGCTTTATAGTAAAATGTGTTAGCACCACTCTCAATGCTTTTAGAAATCCCCCCCTCTCCCTTGTGTTGCGTAAAAATAACTAAGGTATCTTTCTTCAATCCGTCGATATCGAAAAAAACAATGGGATTGTTACCAACCATCTGATAGAGATTCAGCCCGTCAACCGTGCCGGCCGGATCCGGGTTGAGCCAGCGGCCCAGCCACGGCGCGTAATAGCGGAACCCGTAGTAATACAACCCGGTCGCATCGCGCTC
>NZ_JBYSVW010000042.1:0-1334 GCF_058986625.1 Pseudomonas sp. GW821-FHT07G06 | reverse complement strand
ACCTGGAGCATTGCCGGGTCAAATACCGGCACCTACGGCTCGATCGCCGTCGATAACAGCGGCCAGTGGACCTACACGCTGGCCAACGGCACCGATGGTGTCGCCAGTGCGGTGCAGGCGCTGAAGGTGGGAGAAAGTCACAATGAAGTGTTCAGCGTGCAGGTCAGCGATGGCCTGGGCGGCGTCGACACCCAGCAGGTGGCCGTCACCGTCACCGGCAGCAACGACGCCGCCGTGCTGTCCTCGGCCAGCGTTATGCTGAATGAAACCAATGCTCCGCTGACCACCGGCGGCAGCCTGACCATTAGCGATATCGACAGCCCGGAAAGCTTCCAGGCGCAGTCCAACACCGCCGGCAGCTACGGCCAGTTCTCCATCGGCACCGGCGGTGCCTGGACCTACGTCGCCAATTCCGCCCACAACGAGTTCGCCGCCGGTACCACCTACACCGATACCTTCGCGGTGAGCAGTGCCGACGGCACTCTCACTTCGGTCACCGTGCATATCCTCGGCACCAATGATGCGGCCGTGCTGTCCGCCGACATCGCCAACCTCACCGAGACTAATGCCGCCGTCGATATTTCCACCGCCGGCACCCTGACCATCAGCGACGTCGACAGCGCCGCCACCTTCGTCGCCCAAACCAACACCGCCGGTAGCTACGGCCAGTTCTCCATCGGCACCGGCGGTGCCTGGACCTACGTCGCCAATTCCGCCCACAACGAGTTCGCCGCCGGTACCACCTACACCGATACCTTCGCGGTGAGCAGTGCCGACGGCACTCTCACTTCGGTCACCGTGCATATCCTCGGCACCAACGATGCCGCCGTGCTGTCCGCCGACATCGCCAACCTCACCGAAGCCAATGCTGCCGTCGACATTTCCACCACCGGCACCCTGACCATCAGCGACGTCGACAGCGCCGCCACCTTCGTCGCCCAAACCAACACCGCCGGTAGCTACGGCCAGTTCTCCATCGGCACCGGCGGTGCCTGGACCTACGTCGCCAGCTCCGCGCACAACGAGTTCGCCGCCGGCACCACCTACACCGATACCTTCGCGGTGAGCAGTGCCGATGGCACTCTCACTTCGGTCACCGTGAATATCCTCGGCACCAATGATGCGGCCGTGCTGTCCGCCGACATCGCCAACCTCACCGAGACCCATGCCGCCGTCGACATTTCCACCACCGGCACCCTGACCATCAGCGACGTCGACAGCGCCGCAACCTTCGTCGCCCAAACCAACACCGCCGGCAGCTACGGCCAGTTCTCCATCGGCACCGGCGGTGCCTGGACCTACGTCGCCAGCTCCGCGCACAACGAGTTCGCCGC
>NZ_JBYSVW010000041.1:0-1592 GCF_058986625.1 Pseudomonas sp. GW821-FHT07G06 | reverse complement strand
TTTGCCTATGACACCCTGCACCGCTTGAGCTCGATCACGGAACAGAACGATGTCGCAGCCACACCGCGGATCAGTGAGCGTTACCTGTACGGGGAAACTCAGCCCGACGCGGTGGCGGCCAACAGCCGCGGGCAGTTGGTCCGCCATTACGACACCGCCGGGCTTAATGAAACCCCGTGCTTCACGATAGGCGCCCAGCCGCTACAACAGATACGGCAGTTGCTGTTGAGCCCCGACAGCGACTGGCAAGGTACTGAAAGCCTGTGGCCCGCCCAGCTGGAGAGGGTCCGCTACCGCAGCCAGGTCGGGTATGACGCCCTGGGTGAGGCCTGGTTGAGTGTCGATGCGCTGGGCAATCGCCAGCGACAGCAACGTAACATCGCGGGTCAGTTAGCTAGCAGCGACCTGGCTTTAAAGAACGCGGTGCCGCGGCCGATCCTCACCTCGGTCAGCTACAGCGCCGCGGGCCAGGTGTTGCGTGAAGAGGCGGGCAACGGCGTGGTCAGTGAGTACAGTTACGAGCCCCAGACCCAGCGCCTGGATCGTTTGCTGACTACGCGCCCGACACAAGCCGGGCGTGAGCCCGTGTTGCAGGATTTGAATTATAGCTACGACCCGGTGGGCAACATCCTGTCGATCCACAACGCGGCGCTGGCTACGCGTTATCACCGTAATCAGCGCATCGAACCGGCCAATGACTACCAGTACGACGCGTTGTATCAGTTGCTCAGTGCCACGGGCCGGGAAAACGCCAGTGCCGGGACGCAAGGACAGGCGTTGCCAGTACCCGAGGTGCCGATCAGTGCAGACCCTAACGCCTACAGTAATTACACCCGGACGTACACCTACGATCTGGCCAGCAACCTGACACAAATCCGCCACCAGAGCCGCAGCAACTACACCCTGGACACGGTGATCTCCCCTACCTCTAACCATGGCGTGCAACAGACGGGGTTTGTCACGCCGGGCGATGTGGACGGTTTTTTTGATGCCTGTGGCAATCTTCAACAATTGGCCGCCAATCAGCCGCTGCAGTGGAATGGGCGTAATCAGCTGCAGCAGGTGACGCAGGTCAAACGCAGCGGGCCGGACGATGACCGCGAGTTTTACCAGTACGACGGCGGCGGCAGGCGGGTACGCAAGACCACCCTGACCCAGACCAGCGGCACGCAGCGTAGCGCCCAGGTCATCTACCTGCCCGGGCTGGAGCTGCGCCGTACACAACGCACAAGTGACGGCAGCCTCACCACCGAGGAAGAGCTGCAGGTGATCAGCGCCGGCGCCGGTCGTCAGCAGGTGCGGGTGTTGCATTGGGTGGTCGGCAAACCGGACGACATCGCCAATGACCAGTTGCGTGGCAGCCTGGACAACCAGATTGGCTCCAGCCTGCTGGAACTGGACCAGGACGCCAACCAGTTGACCCTGGAGGAGTATTTCCCGTTTGGCGGCACGGCGGTGTGGTCGGGCAAAAGCGCCAGTGAAACCCAGTACAAGTTTGTGCGCTATTCGGGCAAGGAGCGCGATGCGACCGGGTTGTATTACTACGGGTTCCGCTATTACGCGCCGTGGCTGGGCCGCTGGCTCAACCCGGA
>NZ_JBYSVW010000039.1:0-2001 GCF_058986625.1 Pseudomonas sp. GW821-FHT07G06 | reverse complement strand
GCGTTGGGTGTCAGGGCGGCCTGTTGGCTCAGGGCCGTGTGCAGGTCGGTCGGGCCGCAGTACTGGCGTTCGGTGGCGTTCCAGCGATCCAGTTGTTGCTGATCCTGCCGTTGCGGGAACAGTTCGACCAGCGGCCGCTGTGGCGTGGCCACCAGCGCGTCGAGCAGTGCGCACCATTGCGCGCTCCAGCGCTGCATCGTGCGCTCGTCGAACAGCGCCGATTGGTACTCGAGGGCGAGGGTCATGTCGCTGCCATCGTCCTGGACTTCCCAGCTCTGTTCGAACTTGGCGTCGATCACCGGCAGCATCTGCTCGTCGATGTTCAGGCCCGGCCACTGACTGCTGTCCATGCGCCCGTGGTTGAGGGAGAACATCACCTGGAACAGCGGCGTGCGATTCAGGTCGCGGCGCTGGGCCACGGCACCGACCAGCGTGGCGAACGGCAGGTCGGCATGGGCCTGGGCTGCGCGCAAATCGGCTTCAAGGCTGGCGAGCAGTTGCTCGGCCGGGGCCTGTTGATCGACGTCGCTGCGGATCACCAGGGTGTTCACCAGACAGGCCAGCAGCGCCTGGGTTTGCGGCTGGTCGCGCTGGTCGGCCGGAGTGCCGAGGCGAATGTCCCGTTGACCGCTGTAGCGCGCAAGCAGGGCGCTGAGGGCGCTGGCCAGCACCACATAAGGCGTGGTGCCGCGCTGGCGGGCGAACCGTCGGATGGCGTCGGCGCGCTGGGTGCCAAGGCTGACGGTCAGTTGCCCGGCGCTGCGATCCGCTTCGGCGCCGCGAGGACGGTCCAGCGGCAGGTCGAGTTGGTAGTCGTCCTGGCCCAGATGGTTTTTCCAGTAGTCCAGGCTGCTATTGCGCCGGGCCTGGGTGTCCGGGTGCTGTTGCCACAGGGCGAAATCGACATAGTCGATGTCCAGCGCCGTCCAGGCGGGCGCTTGCCCGTGCAGCGCAGCACTGTAGGCCTGGGCGAGCTCATCGATCAGCAGCTGCATGGCCCAACCGTCGGTGGCGCTGTGGTGCAGGCACACCAACAACCGGTTTTCCTCACTGCCTTGACGTTGCAGCAGGTGCGCACGCCAAGGGGCTGCGCCGGCCAGGTCGAAGGGCGCCATCAACGCCTGTTCGGCTTCGGCACAGGCCGTAGGCCAATCCGCGGTGACGACTGAAGTGACGGTGAGCGTCGGGCCCTGATCGTCGATCAGCAACTGCGGCTCGCCTTCGAATTCGACGATGCGGCTGCGCAGCACCAGATGACGCTGGCTGACCTGTTCGAACGCCTGGCGCAAGGCGTCGACCTGAAGGTCGCCGCGCAAGGTCAGGGCAAACGGCATGTGGTACTCGCGGGAATCCGGCACCAGACGGCTGAGCATCCAGAAACGCTGCTGCGCCAGGCCCAGCGGCAACCGCGCTGGACGCACTTGCGCGGTGATCAGCTTGCCGGGCAACGCCGCCTGCAAGTGAGCGGCCAAAGCCGCCACCGTCGGTTGGGCAAACACCAATGTCAGCGGCAGGGTGGCGCCGAGGCGTTCACGGACCCGGGTGACCAGACGGGTGGCCAGCAACGAGTGGCCGCCGAGGTGGAAGAAGTGATCCTCGATGCCCACCGAGGTGCATTCCAGCAATTCGCTGAACAGTTCGCAGAGCACACTTTCAGTGGCATTGCGCGGTGCGGTGTGTGGCTGATCGCGAGCCGCTTCCGGCAGCGCGGTGGCGGCCAATGCCTTGCGGTCGAGCTTGCCATTGCTGTTGAGCGGCAGGTTGTCCAGTTGCACCAGCAGCCCCGGCAACATGTGCGAGGGCAGGTTATCGCTTAACGCTGCACGCAGGTCGGCTTCATCGGCGTCGCCGCACCAGAAGCTGACCAGACGCTGGTCCAGCAACAGCGTGGCGGCATCGCGGACACCCGGTTGGCTCAACAACTCGGCGTCGATTTCCCCCAGCTCGATGCGCTGGCCACGCAGTTTCACCTGATGGTCCAGACGCCCGAGGTATTCGATG
>NZ_JBYSVW010000038.1:0-2366 GCF_058986625.1 Pseudomonas sp. GW821-FHT07G06 | reverse complement strand
AGCCAGCCGAGCCATGGCCCGGCCCTGCCAACACTGTTGCCCACACCGCTGGACCCCAACCAACGGCGCAATTACACGCAACACTTCGAGTATGACCGGGGCGGGAATTTGATCACCCGCCAGCACAGCGGTGCGCCGGGTTTTTCGATGTTCACTTCAGCACGGAGCAACCGCAGCCTCGCGCAACGGGACGATGGTTCGCTGCCGGGAGAGGGTGACATTGCATTGGGTTTCGATGCCTGTGGCAATCAACGGGACCTGCAGCGTGGTCAAGCCATGCGCTGGGACCTGCGCAACCAGCTAAGTCAAGTCACCTTGGTCCAGCGCGAAACCGACCCCGACGACTACGAAAGCTACCGCTACGACCGCCCCGGCCATCGCTTGCGCAAAGTGGGATTCGCCCAAAGCAGTGGCCGCACCCTGCGCACCGAGGTCCGTTACCTCCCCGGTCTGGAAATCCACCGCCAGGCCGAGGGCGAAGAACATCACGTCATCAGTGTCGAAGCCGGACGCAGCAGCGTGCGGGCATTGCATTGGCCCGCAGGTGCGCACCGTGACCAACTGCGTTACAGCCTCAGCGATCACCTCGGTTCCAGCACCCTGGAACTGGACGACGACGCGGGCGTGCTGACTCAGGAACACTATTACCCCTTTGGCGGCACGGCGTGCTGGGCGGGTAAAAGTGCGTTGGCGGCGCAGTACAAAACCCTTCGCTATTCGGGGAAAGAGCGGGATGCGACAGGGTTGTATTACTACGGGTACCGTTATTACGCGCCGTGGTTGCAGCGCTGGATGGGGCCTGATCCTGCAGGTGATATTTCCGGGCCAAATAGATACTTAATGGTGGCGAATAATCCTGTGGGTTTTATTGATCAGAAAGGGTTGGACCGAGAAAGCGCAATCGGTTTGTGGAAATATGCGTTCAAGGTTATTGTGGTTAGGGGGAAAGAAACTCGGAACTTTGATCCTGGTTTATTTGTGCGTCATCGAACTTACAGCGAAAGCGAAAGAGAGCGCAGCGATTTTGTTAAAACCAAAATGGACCATGCTTTTACTCGTGATGAGAGATCAATGGAGTCACTTTATGGTGAGGGGGATGTGTTTGAAAATTTATACTACAAGCGTAAATGGGTCTTTGAGTATAACTTTAAGTTCAGTGAAAGTCGTGAGTATTTTGCAAGTGATGTAGCGAGATTTCAGTATGCTGCTGTTTCCAGAAAAAAAGATTTTTTCGGGTTTCTTCCTTTTGTTTTGAAAAGAAAACGTGTCATAAATCAAGATACGCTTAGCGTTATGCATGAGGCGAAAGGAACTTCCGAAAAAAGACTGGAAATATTTCTTAATGAAACTCCTAGTGGTAAGTCAACAAAGAGAATAATGGATGAATTCAATCTTGTTGCTACCGGTTTCAGGCAGGTTCCTAAAGTAATAAAATCCTATGAACAGGAAGGAGAAGAAATTTTCAGGCCGGCTGATTTTTATGTGAATGTGAAATTTTCAATTCGTGCCTCTATTGAAAAGGCAAAGAGTGTTGGTCAGACAGTGCACGGCGAAGCTACTTCAATGCCCAAGTTAAAGTCGCCTCAAGAATCGCGCGATTTATCGGTGGCGGGTATGCAACTCAACTAAGCTTGCCTGATATTAAAGTGTTCGATGGATCAAGTTGAATTTGTTGAGGTGGCTTTATTTTTCTATGGTGCTTATTTGGCAGATATTGAGGAGGAAATACTATAATGCGGTCACGTTATTTATTCTTCCAACTTGAACATCAACGCCTTCAACCCACACTCAACATCGGCATCCGAAAACTCCGGCGGATTATCCCGCTGCTGTTCGAACCGCAGACTCGGCGCCTCACGGGCACGCCGTCGATGAGAAAGTCGGTGCCGAAGGCCAGGTCGTTAATACATGCCAGCACGCTACCTTGCGGTTGAGCGGTTCTGTTGGGTTTCGTAGGGATGCTGCAGAAATGAGCGAGCGACGATCCGACTGGCCAATGAAGGCAACTTTACAAGCCCCAACCTGTTACTTCTTACAGTATCGGTCCGCCTAAAAAAGGCTCACGCTGTCCACGATCCGAGCGAAGGACCGACGATACCGTGAACGCACACCACCACGCTGCGACACCGACGCTGTCGGTCATCGATTCGCGCGCCCTGGCGATTCGCAGCGTGGGTTACTGCCGGCATCCCGACAGCCCGGTGATTGATCCACGCATCACCCGGCAACGCTTCGACGCGGCAGGTCACTTGATCGAGTCCTGGGACCCACGGTTGTGGGGCACGGCGCCGAAGCCGAACCTGACTACGCTCTACGGCTTGAGCGGCCAACCGTTGCTGACAGACAGCGTCGATGCCGGATGGCAA
>NZ_JBYSVW010000037.1:0-7051 GCF_058986625.1 Pseudomonas sp. GW821-FHT07G06 | reverse complement strand
GACACCGCCCTCAGCGGCAGCGTGCTCACCGGCACGAGCAGCGTCGATGGCCCGGTCAGCGTGGTCAACTTCACCATTGGTTCGACCACTTACACGGCCGGCAGCACGGCGACCATCGCCAATGTCGGTACCCTGGTGATCGCAGCCAGCGGGGCCTACACCTTCACCCCGGCCGCCAACTACAACGGCACGGTGCCAACCGTCACCTACACCGTCACCGACGGTTCGGGACCCAACGTCACCTCGACCCTGAATATCGGCGTCACGCCGGTCGATGACCCGAGTGTGCTGGCGGCGGACCTCAAAACCACCCTTGAGGACCAGATCGCCACCGGTAACGTACTGACCAACGACCGCGATATGGACAACGCTCTCAGCGTGACCAAATTCACTATCGGTGGCATCGAGTACAGCGCGGGGGGGACTGCCACCATCGCAAACGTGGGCAGGCTGACAGTCGGTGCCAACGGTGACTACAGCTTTACCCCTGCCGACAATTGGAGTGGCAAGGTTCCGACTGTGACCTACACCACCAATACCGGTTCAAGCACCACGCTGGACATCAGTGTGACCGCAGTCGCGGACACACCGATCGTGACCGCCACCACGACTCAGGTGGCCGAGAACAGCAGCATCGCATTGGGCTTGAAGGTAACGTCAGTGGACACTGATGGCTCTGAAACCCAGACCATTACCTCGATCGGCGGCATCCCGGCAGGTGCGACCCTGACCGATGGCACGCACACCTTTACCGGCACAACCGGTAACGGCGTCGTCAACCTCAGCGGGTGGGATGTGAGCAAGTTGAGCTACACCCCGGCACCGTATGCCACCGGCACCAACACGCTGACCGTGACGGCAGTCTCGACCGAGAGCCAGGGTGATTCGGCAACCAACACAACGCAGATTCCGATCACGATTAACTCGGCAGGCTATAACTCGATCACTGCCACCGCAGGAAATGACAACTTCGTCGGCACCGCCGGCAATGACATCATGGTCGCCGACATCGGTGGACTGACCGTGGTGCCGGGCACCAACTACAACATCGCATTCATGGTCGACAGCTCGGGCAGTATGAGTGCGTCATCGATCAGCGCGGCCAAGGACTCGCTGACGTCGGTGTTCAACACCCTCAAGCAGAGCATGGGCAACAACTCGGGGACCGTGAACGTCTTCCTCGCGGACTTTGATAACCAGGTCAACAAGTCGGTATCGGTCAACCTGAACGATCCGAATGCCTTGATCCTGCTCAAGGCGGTGCTGGATTCGATGGCTTCCGGTGGCGGCACCAACTACGAGGACGTATTCAAAACCACGGCCAACTGGTTCCAGAGCGCCGAGGCCATGGCCAACACCGGGGCGAAGAACCTCACGTACTTCATCACCGACGGCAAACCGACCTACTACCAGAGCGGTGAACAGACCAACCCGAACTTGTTCGGCGGCGTGAAGCTCGACGACGTCATCACCACCAGCAATTACAAACTGGGGCAAACCTACAACGCCACTCTGGACAGTACTCACAAGCTGTCCATCGACAGCGACGGTACGGTCACTCTGCAGACGTACAAATCTTCATGGTTTGGCGGCTACTGGAGCAGCGACGATCTGGGCACCATTCACGCCGAGGGTAACGGCACCTATGAGCTGTCCTATCGCGACGGCAACGGCAGCAGTACCGGCTCCAGTGCCATCGACAACTCCACCGACAGCTTCGCGCTGCTGGGCAAAGTGTCGACGGTGGAGGCCATCGGCCTGAACAAAGACGTCACTCTCAACGACCTGAAGCCGTACGACTCGGATAAAACGCCACAAACCAACATCGATCCGAAGGACTTGGCCAACTCGATCATTGGCCATACCGAAGCGACAATGCCGGGTAACGACACCGTCAGCGGTGGCGACGGCAACGACATCCTGTTCGGTGACCTGGTGAGCTTCAACGGTATTGCCGGCGAGGGTTACCAGGCCATGCAAGCCTTCGTGGCGCAGCAATCCGGCGTGGAAATCAGCAAAGTCACCACCAGCAACGTGCACCAGTACATCACCGAGCATTACAACGCGTTCGATGTGTCCGGTGCCCATGACGGCAACGACACCCTGCTGGGCGGTGCGGGCAATGACATCCTGTTCGGCTCGGGTGGTAACGACAACCTCGACGGTGGCAAGGGCAATGACATCCTGCTCGGCGGCACCGGCAACGACACGTTGATGGGCGGACAGGGCAACGACATCCTGATCGGTGGTTCCGGTGGCGACACCTTCGTCTGGAAAGCGGGCGACACCGGCACCGACGTGATCAAGGACTTCAAGGCCAGCGAAGGCGACCGGATCGACCTGCGCGATCTGTTGCAGGGCGAAACCGGCAGCACCATCGACAACTTCCTGAAAATCACCACGGTCGATGGCGTGTCGTCGCTGCAAGTCAGCTCGACCGGGCAGTTCAACTCTGGCAACGCCGCAGCCGCCACGCCGGACGTGACGATCAAGCTGGAGGGCAACAATTGGTCAAGCGCCAACCTGCACAACCTGATTGCCGGTAGCGACCCGACTATCAAAATCGATCACAACAACAGCTGATGCATGAAAACGGCCGCCCCTTCCGGGGCGGTCGTCACGTTTGTGTCCACTGCCCGGTGACGATTTCGTCGCTGCGCCACATACTGGCGCGCAGTTGACCTATGCTGCTGACAGCAAGACGCTGGCTCAATTCTGAGGGATGCTCAATGTTTTACGTGCAACGCGATGCGCAGGGCCTGTTGGTACGCGTGGAACCCGCCGCCTACGCCGAGGCCACGGAAACCCTGCCGGCCGACAATCATGAAATCCAGGCCTGGTTTGCCAATGCGGCTGTGGAGAACAGCCTCAAACAGCTCAAGCAAAGTGACCTGGAGATGATCCGGGTACTCGATGACTTGATTCAGGTGCTGACCCAGAAAGGCGTGATCCGCGTCACCGACCTGCCCACGGCGGCCCAGGCCAAACTCATGGACCGAAACCAGGCCCGTGAAGCCTTGGGTGGCTTGAGCCAATTGATCGATGATGAAGAGACCGGGTTGATCTGACACACCCTTGCGATCATTCCCACGCGCTGCGTGGGAGCGATCAAATCAGCGCCAGGGCTTGGGCTCGCCGAACAACTGGCCCTGCACACCGTATAGCCCCATCTCGCGAATCACCGACAACTCGCCTTCCGTCTCGACCCGTTCGGCAATCAGCGGCAAATCAATGCTGTGCGCCGCTCGCTGGATCGCCTCGATGAACAGGCGTTTGTCACTCTCCAGGTCAATCGAGCGAATGTAGCTGCCATCAATCTTCAGGTACGCCAGCCCCAGCCGCGCCAAGTTGCCGATCATGCTGAAGCGTCCGCCAAAACGTTGCAGGCTCAGTGAGAAGCCGAGTTCGCGCAGGCGCCGGGTCAACTGCTCCAGCACCGCCTGATCAGGCAGTTGCTCTTCGCCAATCTCCAGGGTCAGACGCGGGCCGAGGTTGGAATGCGCACGCAGTATCTCGAAGATTTTGTTTTGCGCCTGCGGGTCGCCCAGGGTCGCCGACGACAGATTCAACGCCAGCGACTCCTCATGTTCGCTCATTTGCGCCAACACCCGTTCGAGCATCAGCCGATCCAGGCGCGCGGTCCAGCCGAAGCGCTCCAGCCAAGGCAGAAAACGCCCGGCGGGGATGGTCTGGCCGTGTTCGTCGAGCAGTCGCGACAACACTTTGTAATGCAGCACCAGTTGCGTGTCCTGGGCGGCCACTACCGGTTGGAAATACAGCTCGAAGCGCCGCTGTGTCAGCGCCTGGTCAAGCATCAGGTGCCAGGCGTGGTGATCGTCGCCGACACTGGCCGAGAGGCTGTGTTCGATGCAGGCCCAATTCTGCTCGCCCTGGCCTTCGGCCTGGGCCAGCGCCTGATCACCGAGGCTGAGCACGGCTTGCGGCGAGTCACCGTGAGCGAAAGGCGCCAGGCCGATAGACGCCACGGCAGCCACATCTGTGGCGCCGGTAGCGTGCAAACTGGCCAGGGCGCTGTCGAGATTTTGCGCCAGTTGCAACGCTTCTTCGCGCACCAGCCCCGGTGCCAGTACTGCAAACTCGCCGCCACGGATACGGGTCACCAGGTTCTGGGTTTCCGGATACTTGGCGCACTCGCGAGTCAGTTGCTCACCGACGGCCTTGAGCACTTCATCGGTGCGCTGGCCACCGAGACGCTGGTTGAGGCCGGCAAGATCCTTGACCCGCAACAGCAGCAGATAACCGGAGCTGGCCTGTTCCGGGTTGCTCACCCGGGCATTCAGTTGCATCTCGAAATAGCGCCGGTTGGCCAACCCGGTCAACGAATCCTGATAGGACTCGACCCGCAGTTTTTCACTACGCTCGGCCTGCTCCTGGAACAGCGCCTTGAGCTTCTCGACCATCTGATTCATGGCCTGTACGACCCGGCGAAGCTCGGGAGTGCGCGGCAGTTCCGGCAGGCTGAGGAACTCCCGTCGGGCGATGGCGTGGGATTGCTTGACCATGTAATCCAGCGGTCGCAATTGCTGGCGCAGCAACAGCGCGCCGAGCACCGCACTGACGGCGCCGCACAGCAGCAACCAGCCCAGGCTGCCCAAGGCGCTTTGCCACAACTTGGCCAGCGCGAACATCGGATGGCTGACGACCTCGACCCGGGCAGCCTGCTCCCAGCCGCGGCTGACGATCGCATCACCACCGGCGGGCTCCAGGCCGATCAGTTTGACGAACCAGTCCGGAACGTTGTTGACCGCCGGAATGCCCGTGCGCTCAACCAGGGGCTGGTCGGTCTTCAGATCGACCACGCGGATGCTCGCGTAGTAACCGCTGTCGAAGATCGAGCTGACCAGCAACTCGACCATCGCCGGGTCGTCGATATTCGGGGTCAGGGAAAGCGCCAGCGCGGTCGCGGCGTCCTGGGCATGGGAACGCAACTGGTTGACGTACTGAGTGCGCGAGCTCTCCAGGCTGACCATGAAACTGCCGGTGAAGGCGACCACCAGGAACAGACAGATAGCAATCAACAGCTGTTTGAACAAAGACATCTGAGCACGTGCTCCTAGTTAGTCGTCTCGACCGGGAATCCTTCGGCCTGCATTTTCTTCAACACATCCTGCCAGCGCGACAGACGTTTGGTATCGCCGACCTTTTTGTTGCCTTTGGCACCCGGCAACCACAATCCCTCTGCGTTGAAAGAGTAGACCGGCAGCAAATCCTTTCGTTGGCTGGCCGGCTTGATTGCATCTATCAGGCTGTCGAGCACCAGGGGCTCGGCCTCCGGACTCGAGTAGTAGGTCAGCACCATGTGCGCGCGGTTCTGGGTCAGTGCCTTGACGTAGGTAATACGCAGCTTTTCACTGGCTACACCGAGGTGACGCAGGCTGAAGTACTTGGCAATAGCGTAGTCTTCACAGTCGCCGGCGCCTTTCCACAAGGCTTCGATCGGGGTTTCCCAGTAGTCGACTTCATGCCAAAGATCGATGTCTTCAACATATCGCAGCTGTTTGTTGAAGAAGCGATTGACCACATTGAGTTGTTCCGGCTCGCCGATCTGCTTCTGACTGGCCAACAAATATTGCCAATCGTTAATGCGTTGCTGACCCTCTCCCAAAGGTCCGTACAATGCCTGCGCCCGCCGGCTGATCAGGGAAAAGTCCCAATCGGCACTCAAGCTGCCCAGCATCACGCCAGCCAGCAGCAATGCGCTGCACAGCCAGCGTAAAATCCGGGGGATCGTTAAACATGCCGCCAATGCGAGGCATCCTGGGTAGACAGGAGAGAGTCGTTCGAATGGTGAAGGTTAGTCCGGAAAAAGACAATGGCACGGTGAGATCACTGGCGGCGCGCTAAACTGCAGGAAAGGCATTCGTTCACTTGTTTGACAAGCTGTCAGGCAGTTACTAGTGTCATTTGGATCCAAAAAAATTTCATTATTCAGGGTGCGTTTAGTGACACAAAAGCCCAACCCTCTCAGCAGTATCAAGGTCAACGGGCCGATTCCCGCACATCTGGCACGCTCGGTGATCGAGGAAACCCTGCGCGCGGCGATACTTGACGGGCGCATCCCTTGCGGCGCGGCCCTGCGCCAGCAGGACCTCGCCGATCTGTTCGGCGTCAGCCGCATGCCCGTACGCGAAGCCTTGCGCCAGCTCGAAGCACAGTCATTGCTCACCGTGGTGGCCCATAAAGGCGCCGTGGTCGCGCCGCTGGTCCAGGGAGACGCCGTGGAAACCTACGCGCTGCGCATCCTGCTGGAGTCCGAGGCCCTGCGTCTCTCGGTGCCATTGCTCCAGGACGAAGATCTCGAACAGGCTGCCCGCTACATCGACGAACTCGAAACACAAAGCGACTACACCGAAATCGGCCGGCTCAACCGCTTGTTCCACATGGCGCTTTACAGCCGGGCGCCCAATCGCCGGCTGTTGAAACTGGTTGAAGACGGCCTGAACGAGGAAGAGCGCTTCCTGCGTTTCAACCTGGAAGCCATGGGCCTGGGCAAACTGTCCCAGGACGACCACCAGGCATTGTTGCGGGCCGCCGAGGAACGGGACGTAGAACGCTCCGTGAAGCTGCTCGAACATCATCTGAACCGAGGGGTCGAGGTCATTACGCGCTACCTCAACAGCCCTGAAGTCCAGGCCAGAAACACGCCGAAATAACCCGCAGCGGCAAGTGCAAGACGTGAGAAAGCCCGTTGTGGAGAAGCTCCACAACGGGCTTTTTAGTACCCCTGAAACGACAAAACCCCTGTCTGCGTTAGCAGACAGGGGTTTTGGAATTCAATCTTGACGATGACCTACTCTCACATGGGGAAACCCCACACTACCATCGGCGATGCATCGTTTCACTTCTGAGTTCGGGATGGGATCAGGTGGTTCCAACGCTCTATGGTCGTCAAGAAATTCTGTAACCAGCCCGTTAGAACATCAACGTGCCAGTGAAAATGGGTGACTTCTACTAAAAACAAAACCCCAACTGCTTTCGCAATTGGGGTTTCGGAATTTAATCTTGACGATGACCTACTCTCACATGGGGA
>NZ_JBYSVW010000036.1:0-7463 GCF_058986625.1 Pseudomonas sp. GW821-FHT07G06 | reverse complement strand
ACGCTGCCGGTCAAGGCAGTGTCTTCCAGGGTCGAGACCGTTTCGTTGGCATCGGTGAAGCTGTCGTCGACCGGCGTGACGCTGATGTTCAAGGTCGAGGTGTCGTTGGTTCCCGAACCGTCGGTGACGGTGTAGGTGACCGTTGGCACGGTGCCGTTGTAGTTGGCGGCCGGGGTGAAGGTGTAAGCACCGTTCGCCGCGATCACCAGGGTACCGACGTTGGCGATGGTCGCCGTGGTGCCGGCCGTGTAAGTGGTCGAACCGATGGTGAAGTTGACCACGCTGACCGGGCCATCGACGCTGCTCGTGCCGGAGAGGACGCTGCCGGTCAAGGCCGTGTCTTCAGCGGTGGTCACGCTTTCGCTGGCATCAATAAAGCTGTCATCGACCGGGGTAACGCTGATGTTCAGGGTCGAAGTGTCATCTGTGCCGGAACCGTCGGTGACGGTGTAGGTAACCGTTGGCACCGTGCCGTTGTAGTTGGCGGCCGGGGTGAAGGTGTAGGCGCCGTTGGCCGCGATCACCAGGGTGCCGACGTTGGCGATGGACGCCGTGGTACCGGCCGTGTAAGTGGTCGAACCAATGGTGAAGTTGACCACGCTGACCGGACCGTCGACGCTCGAAGTGCCGGAGAGCACGCTGCCGGTCAAGGCAGTGTCTTCCAGGGTCGAGACTGTTTCGTTGGCGTCGGTGAAGTTGTCGTTGACCGGCGTGACGCTGATATTCAGGGTCGAGGTGTCGTTAGGCCCCGAACCGTCGGTGACGGTGTAGGTGACGGTTGGCACCGTGCCGTTGTAGTTGGCGGCCGGGGTAAAGGTGTAAGCACCGTTCGCCCCGATCACCAGGGTGCCGACGTTGGCGATGGTCGCGGTCTGGCCGGCGGTGAAGGTGCCCGTCACACCGTCGATGCTGAAGTTGACCACGCTGACCGGGCCGTCGACGCTGCTCGTGCCACTGAGGACGCTGCCGGTGAGGGCGGTGTCTTCCAGGGTCGAGACCGTTTCGCTGGCGTCGGTGAAGTTGTCGTTGACCGGCGTGACGCTGATGTTCAGGGTCGAAGTGTCGTCTGTGCCGGAACCGTCGGTGACGGTGTAGGTGACGGTCGGTACGGTGCCGTTGTAGTTGGCAGCCGGGGTGAAGGTGTAGGTCCCATTGGCACCGATCACAAGGGTACCGACGTTGGCGATGGTCGCGGTCTGGCCGGCGTTGAAAGTGCCCGTCACACCGTCGATGCTGAAATTGACCACGCTGACCGGGCCATCGACGCTGCTCGTGTCAGTGAGAACGCTGCCGCTGAGGGCGGTGTCTTCAGCGGTGGTCACGCTTTCATTGGCGTCGGTGAAGTTGTCGTTGACCGGTGTGACGCTGATATTCAGGGTCGAAGTGTCGTTGGTTCCCGAACCGTCAGTGACGGTGTAGGTGACGGTTGGCACCGTGCCGTTGTAGTTGGCGGCCGGGGTGAAGGTGTAAGCACCGTTGGCACCGATCACCAGGGTGCCGACGTTGGCGATGGTTGCGGTCTGGCCGGCGTTGAAAGTGCCAGTAACGCCGTCGATGCTGAAGTTGACCACACTGACCGGGCCGTCGACGCTGCTCGTGCCGGAGAGCACGCTGCCGGTCAAGGCAGTGTCTTCCAAGGTCGAGACCGTTTCGTTGGCGTCGGTGAAGCTGTCGTCGACTGGCGTGACGCCGATGCTCAGGGTGGAGGTGTCATTGGGTCCCGAACCGTCGGTGACGGTGTAGGTGACGGTTGGCACCGTGCCGTTGTAGTTGGCGGCCGGGGTGAAGGTATAAGCCCCGTTCGCTGCGATCACCAGGGTGCCGACATTGGCGATGGTCGCGGTCTGGCCGGCGGTGTAGGTGGTATCACCGATGGTGAAATTGACCACGCTGACCGGACCGTCGACGCTGCTCGTGTCAGTGAGAACGCTGCCGCTGAGGGCGGTGTCTTCAGCGGTGGTCACGCTTTCATTGGCGTCGGTGAAGTTGTCGTTGACCGGTGTGACGCTGATATTCAGGGTCGAAGTGTCGTTGGTTCCCGAACCGTCAGTGACGGTGTAGGTGACGGTTGGCACCGTGCCGTTGTAGTTGGCGGCCGGGGTGAAGGTGTAGGCCCCATTCGCCGCGATCACCAGGGTACCGACGTTGGCGATGGTCGCGGTCTGGCCGGCGTTGAAAGTACCCGTCACACCGTCGACGCCGAAGTTGACCACACTGACCGGGCCGTCAACGCTCGAGGTGCCGCTGAGCACGCTGCCGGTCAAGGCAGTGTCTTCCAGGGTCGAGACCGTTTCGTTGGCATCGGTGAAGCTGTCATCGACTGGCGTGACGCTGATATTCAGGGTCGAAGTGTCGTTGGGTCCCGAACCGTCGGTGACGGTGTAGGTAACAGTCGGCACTGTGCCGTTGTAGTTGGCGGCCGGGGTGAAGGTATAAGCCCCGTTCGCTGCGATCACCAGGGTGCCGACATTGGCAATGGTCGCCGTGGTACCGGCCGTGTAAGTGGTCGAACCGATGGTGAAGTTGACCACGCTGACCGGGCCATCGACGCTGCTCGTGCCGGTGAGCACGCTGCCGCTGAGGGCGGTGTCTTCCAGGGTCGAGACCGTTTCGCTGACGTCGGTGAAGCTGTCGTCAACTGGGGTGACACTGATGTTCAGGGTCGAAGTGTCGTCTGTGCCGGAACCGTCGGTGACGGTGTAGGTGACGGTCGGCACGGTGCCGTTGTAGTTGGCGGCTGGGGTGAAGGTGTAAGCCCCGTTCGCTGCAATGATCAAGGTACCGACGTTGGCGATGGTCGCCGTGCTACCGGCAACATAAGTGGTTTCACCGATGGTGAAGTTGACCACGCTGACCGGGCCGTCGACGCTGCTCGTGCCACTGAGAACGCTGCCGGTGAGGGCGGTGTCTTCAGCAGTGGTCACGCTTTCGTTGGCGTCGGTGAAGTTGTCGTTGACCGGCGTGACGCTGATGTTCAGGGTCGAAGTGTCGTTGGGTCCCGAACCGTCGGTGACGGTGTAGCTGACCGTCGGCACGGTGCCGTTGTAGTTGGCAGCCGGGGTGAAGGTGTAGGCCCCGTTCGCTGCGATCACCAGGGTACCGACATTGGCGATGGTCGCGATCTGGCCGGCGTTGAAAGTACCCGTCACACCGTCGATGCTGAAGTTGACCACACTGACCGGGCCATCAACGCTCGAGGTGCCGCTGAGCACGCTGCCGGTCAAGGCAGTGTCTTCCAGGGTCGATACCGTTTCGCTGGCATCGGTGAAGTTGTCGTTGACCGGCGTAACGCTGATGTTCAGGGTCGAAGTGTCGTTGGGTCCCGAACCGTCGGTGACGGTGTAGGTGACGGTCGGCACGGTGCCGTTGTAGTTGGCAGCCGGGGTGAAGGTGTAGGCCCCATTGGCACCGATCACCAGGGTACCAACGTTGGCGATGGTCGCGGTCTGGCCGGCGTTGAAAGTACCCGTCACACCGTCGATGCTGAAATTGACCACGCTGACCGGGCCATCGACGCTGCTCGTGCCAGTGAGAACGCTGCCGCTGAGGGCGGTGTCTTCAGCGGTGGTCACGCTTTCATTGGCGTCGGTGAAGTTGTCGTTGACCGGGGTAACGCTGATGTTCAGGGTCGAGGTGGCATTAGGTCCCGAACCGTCAGTGACGGTGTAGGTGACCGTTGGCACGGTGCCGTTGTAGTTGGCGGCCGGGGTGAAGGTGTAAGCGCCGTTGGCCCCAATGACCAGGGTACCGACGTTGGCAATGGTCGCGGTCTGGCCGGCGTTGAAAGTGCCCGTCACACCGTCGATGCTGAAATTGACCACACTGACCGGGCCGTCAACGCTGCTCGTGCCGGAGAGGACGCTGCCGGTGAGGGCGGTGTCTTCCAGGGTCGAGACCGTTTCGTTGGCGTCGGTGAAGCTGTCGTCGACTGGCGTGACGCTGATGTTCAGGGTCGAAGTGTCGTTAGGCCCCGAACCGTCAGTGACGGTGTAGGTGACCGTTGGCACGGTGCCGTTGTAGTTGGCAGCCGGAGTGAAGGTGTAAGCGCCGTTTGCCGCAATGACCAGGGTACCGACATTGGCAATGGTCGCCGTGGTACCGGCCGTGTAAGTGGTCGAACCAATGGTGAAGTTGACCACGCTGACCGGGCCATCGACGCTCGAGGTGCCGGTGAGGACGCTGCCGGTCAGGGCAGTGTCCTCCAGGGTCGAGACCGTTTCGCTGGTGTCGGTGAAGTTGTCATTGACCGGTGTGACGCTGATATTCAGGGTCGAGGTGTCGTTGGGTCCCGAACCGTCGGTGACGGTATAGGTGACGGTCGGCACCGTGCCGTTGTAGTTGGCGGCCGGGGTAAAGGTGTAAGCCCCATTTGTACCGATCACCAGGGTACCAACGTTGGCGATGGTCGCCGTGGTGCCGGCCGAGTAAGTGGTTTCACCGATGGTGAAGTTGACCACGCTGACCGGACCGTCGACGCTCGAAGTGCCGGAGAGCACGCTGCCGGTCAAGGCGGTGTCTTCCAGGGTCGAAACCGTTTCGTTGGCATCGGTGAAGTTGTCGTTGACCGGCGTAACGCTGATGTTCAGCGTACTGCTCGAGCCCGTATTGGTGGTGTATGTCACCTGCGGAACGTTGCCATTCCAGTCGGCAGCCGGCTTGAAGGTGTAGTCGCCGTTGCTGGAAATGACCAGCGTACCGACACCCGTGATGGTCGCGGTCTGGCCCGCGGTGAAACTGCCGTTGACCCCGTTCACGCTGAAGCTTGCGACACTCAGGACATTATCGACGTCGTGGTCGTTGGTCAGCACGTTGCCGGTCGCGTTGTGATCTTCTTCGACGGTGCTCCTGTCCACCTGCAGCACGCTGGCGTCATCGACGGCAGCCACGTGCACCACCAGTGGCAGCGAGGTGCTCGCGCTTGGGGCATCGCCGTCTTTGGCGGTGGCCGTTACGGTCAGGGGGATGTCGCCATTGAAGTTCGTCGGTGGTGTCAGTTTGAGCGTGGACAGGTTCCAACCCGTAATGTCCACCGACGTCGAGCCGTTGGCAGCATTGAAGGTGTGGGTGCCATCGGTGAGGCTGGAACCCGCCGGCAAGCCGTTCAGTGTGAGGGCAAGTGTTTCCGAGCCGTCGACGTCATTGGTGTGGGCCTGGATGGTGGACAACAGGATCGCGTTGTCTTCAAGACCCGAGTTGAGCACCTGAGTGACATTGATGTTGTCCAGCAGGCCGCCCAGGCTGTTGCTGTCCCCAGCGCGGAACTCGAGTCTCTGGTTGCCATCGGCAGTGACCGGAATGTCGAAGCTGTAGTGCTGCATGCCCGTGGTCGAGGTGTTCAGGGTGCCAATGAGTTGACCGCCCCAGTACACGTTGATGAGCGAATTATCTACGCCGGCACGCGGTGCATAGTCGAACGACACGTTGTACGTGGTGCCGGCCTTCGCATCGATAGTGGTGTAGAGGTTGCTCGCATCACCGGTATTGCGCTCGAGTTCGATGACCTGGTTATTGCCGCCGGCACCATAGACGCTGGCTTTGCCGATTTCGACCATGCCCCCGCGGTTGTCAGTGTGCCAGGCACCGTTGCCGAGCTTGCTGACATCGACGTCGATACTCGCAGCGACTTCCTGGAAGTCGGTCGAGGCAACGATACCGCCACCGGTCAGCGACAGGCTCGGGGTATCGGTGACTGGCGCGACGACGATGGTGCCGGTCGCCGAAATGGCAGAAGGCATGCCACCGTTGTCGGTCGCGCTGTAGGTGAAATTGGTGGTGCCACTCCAGTCGCCGGTGGGTTTGAAGTAAACCGTTGCACCATTGGCCGTTGCGGAGATCACGCTGCTGGTGGTCAGCTCGATGGTCCCGGCGGCGTCTGCGTAGAACTTGCCATTGGCCGGCAGGCTGGTCAGGGTGAAGTGATTGACGCTGCCGTCAATGTCATTGCCGCCGAGCTGCACGGCGATCAAATGATCTTCATCACCCCTGGCCGAGGTGGCGTTTACGGTCGGAGCGTCGTTGACCGGGTTGACCGTGATGTTCAGCGTGCTGGTGGAGTTGGTGTTGGTGGTGTAGCCGATCTGTGGAACCGTTCCGTTCCAGTTCGCGGCAGGGGTGAAACTGTAATCGCCGTTGGTGGCGATAGTCACAGTACCGACGCCGGAGATAGTCGCGACTTGACCCGCGGTAAAGGAGCCGGGGACGCCTTGTATGGTGAATGTCGCGACACTCAGAGCGTTGTCGACATCGATGTCATTGCCAAGCACGTTGCCCGTTGCAGCGTGGTCTTCATCGACGGTCCTGGTATCTGCAATCAGGACGCTCGGGTCATCGACCGGGGTGACGCTGATATTCAGGGTCGAGGTGACATTGCTGCCGGAGCCGTCGGTGACGGTGTAGCTCACCGTGGGTACCGTGCCGTTGTAGTTGGCGGCCGGGGTGAAGGTGTAGGCGCCGTTGGCGCCGATGACCAGGGTGCCGACGTTGGCGATGGTTGCGGTCTGGCCCGCTGTGAAGGTGCCAGTGACACCGTCGATGGTGAAGTTGAGCACGCTGACTGGACCGTCGACGCTGCTCGTGCCGGTGAGGACGCTGCCGGTCACGGCGGTGTCTTCCTGGGTGGAGACCGTTTCGCTGAGGTCGGTGAAGCTGTCGTCGACCGGGGTGACGTTGATGGTCAGGGTCGAAGTGACGTCCGTGCCCGAACCGTCGGTCACGGTGTAACTCACGGTCGGCACGCTGCCGTTGTAATTGGCGGCCGGAGTAAAGGTGTAGGCGCCATTAGCCCCGATCACCAGGGTGCCGACGTTGGCGATGGTCGCGGTCTGGCCCGCTGTGAAGGTGCCAGTGACACCGTCGATGGTGAAGTTGAGCACGCTGACCGGCCCATCGACACTCGAAGTACCGGTGAGGACGCTGCCGCTGACGGCGGTGTCTTCAGCGGTGGTGACGTTTTCGCTGATGTCGGTGAAGCTGTCGTCGACCGGCGTGACGTCGATGGTCAGGGTCGAGGTGACATTGCTGCCGGAACCGTCGGTGATGGTGTAGCTGACGGTCGGCACTGTGCCGTTGTAGTTGGCATCCGGGGTAAAGGTGTAGGCGCCATTCGCCCCGATCACCAGGGTGCCGATGTTGGCAATGGTCGCCGTCTGACCGGCGGTGAAGGTGCCAGGAACGCCGTCGATGGCGAAATTCACCACGCTGACCGGGCCGTCGACGCTCGAGGTGCCGGTGAGGACGCTGCCGGTGACGGCGGTGTCTTCAGCGGTGGTTACGCTTTCGCTGAGGTCGGTGAAGCTGTCGTCGACCGGCGTCACGCTGATGTTCAGGGTCGAAGTGTCGTCTGTGCCGGAACCGTCGGTGACTGTATAGGTGACGGTCGGCACGGAACCGTTGTAGTTGGCGGCCGGGGTGAAGGTGTAAGCGCCGTTAGCCCCTATGACCAGGGTGCCGACGTTGGCGATGGT
>NZ_JBYSVW010000035.1:0-23066 GCF_058986625.1 Pseudomonas sp. GW821-FHT07G06 | reverse complement strand
CGCTCCCACAGGGGGCTTTATGTCGTACGCAGAATTTGTGCACAACAACATTCAACTGTGGGAGCGAGCTTGCTCGCGATAGCGGTGGATCAGTCGACACCTGCATTGACTGACACTACGCCTTCGCGAGCAGGCTCGCTCCCACAGCGGGCTTTATGTCGTACGCAGAATTTGTGCACAACAACATTCAACTGTGGGAGCGAGCTTGCTCGCAATAGCGGTGGATCAGTCGACACCTGCATTGACTGACACTACGCCTTCGCGAGCAGGCTCGCTCCCACAGGGAGTTCACATGAATTTTCCGGTATTACTGATCGGACTTGATGCTGGTCCACACCCGCGTGCGCACCCGCTCAAGCTTTTGCGGCAATGGCTGCACGACGTACAGCGTCTTCAATGCCTCGCTGGTCGGTGTCAGGTTCGGGTTGCCGGTGATGTCCTTGTTGATCAGCGCCATCGAGTCCTTGTTGGCATTCGGGTAACCGAGGAAGTCGCTGATCGGCGCGATGACTTTCGGGTCCAGCAGGTTGTTGAGGAACTCATGGGCCTCGGCGACATTCTTTGCGCTTTTCGGGATGGCGAAGGTGTCGAACCAGATCGGCGCGCCCTCTTTGGGCAGGCGCCAGTCGACGACCACGCCGTTGCCCGCCTCTTTGGCGCGGTTGCCGAACTGATAGAAGCTGCCGGAGTAACCGATGGCCACGCAGATATCGCCGTTGGCGATGTCGGTCATGTACTTGGCGGAGTTGAAGTAGGTGACGTAAGGACGGACCTTGAGCATCAGCGCCTTGGCTTTTTCGTAGTCATCGGGGTTCTGGCTGTTCGGGTCCAGCCCCAGGTAATGCAGGGCCAGCGGCAGGATCTCCGACGGCGAGTCGAGCATCGCGACGCCACAGGCCTTGAGCTTCTCCATGTTCTCGGGCTTGAACACCAGGTCCCAGCTGTCCACCGGCGCATTCTCGCCCAGCGCCGCCTTGACCTTGGCCGGGTTGAAACCGATCAGCACGGTGCCGTACATGTAGGGCACGCCGTACTGATTGCCCGGGTCGTTCTTGTCCAGCAGCTTGAGCAACGCCGGGTCCTGGTGCGACCAGTTCGGCAGTTTGGACTTGTCGAGTTTCTGGAACACGCCCGCCTTGATCTGAGTCTCGATGAACTGGTTCGAGGGCACTACCAGGTCATAGCCCGAGTTGCCGGTGAGCAGCTTGGCTTCCAGGGACTCGTTGGTGTCGAAGGTGTCCCAGGTCACCTTGATCCCGGTGTCCCTGGCAAAATCCTTGGGTACGGACGGCAGGATGTAGTCCGCCCAGTTGTACACCCGCAATTCGCGCTGTTCGGCGTGCACCGCGCTGGCCAGCAGCGACAGTCCGCAAACGGTGGCGCCCAGTATGCGTTTCATTGAGTCCATGGAGCATTTCCCCAAGTGTGGCGTGAGTTCGATGGTTTTTATGTTCTGTACACGGCAGCGGCCTTGAAAATTGCCAAGGGCAAGGAAGTGAAGTTTCTGGTGGTGATTCTTGCCGAGGGCGTGGGTGGTTCACAGCGTGAGTCAGGCCAAAAGGAGACCGAAACGGCCAAAATACCTGTCCGCATTGATCAGCGCTGCGACAGTGCGGCGGCCAGCCCATGAATCGATTTTTCTGTGGGAGCGAGCCTGCTCGCGAAAGCGGTGTATCAGACACATAGATGTCGACTGACACACCGTCTTCGCGAGCAGGCTCGCTCCCACAGGGGATTGTGGTGTGATTACAGCAGCGACAAGGTGTAGTTGATGATGAACCGGCTCTGGTCGACATTGCGGCCGGCGTCGGTGTTCGATTTGGCATTACGCAGTGTGAACCCCACTCCTTTGAACGTGCCCGACTGCAACACGTAGTCCAGGGTCATGTCGCGCTCCCATTCGGACTGATCGCTGGCGTTTTGCGCCTTGATGTCCGTGCCCTTCAGATACGCGATCGAGGCTTTCAGGCCCGGCACGCCCATGGGCGCGAAGTCGTAGGTGTATTGCCCGAAGTTCGTCTGTTCTCCGGCGCGGGCAAAGTTCTGGATCATCTTGTCGGTGGGCAGGTAGACACTGCCGCCGCCCGCCCCTTTGTCCACCAGGCTGCCCTGATTGGGCTGGACGAAGTTGCTGCCGTCGCCCACCCGTTGATGACCCACCGACACCGCATGCCCGCCATGGGTGTAGGTGAGCATCGCCACCCAGGTACTGTTGTCGATTTCACCGTCGTTGTCGTCGGTGTAACCGGATACCCGATAACCTTGCGCGCGGCCGGAGGCTGTGCTGTTGGCACCGCTGGACGTGGTGCGGAAGTAGCGCAGGTCGGTGGTCAGTGAGCTGGCGCTGTCGATGGACAGAATGTGCGTCAGGCCGAGAAAGCTCTGGTTGTAGAAATCCTCCAGCTGCGCGAAGTAATACTGCGTCTTCAGGCTTTTGCTGAGGTTGTAGTCAGCGCCGGCGTAATAGAACTTGTTGCTGTCCTGGGTGCTGCCGGCGACCGACAGGCCTGTACGGTCGGTCGACGCACGCCCTACCGCGTGCTCGAGCACACCGCTGGTCAGGGTCAGGCCATCGATGTCGTTCGAGGTGACCTGCGCACCGGTAAACGATTGCGGCAACACACGCGCATCGTTGGCCAGCAGGATCGGCAACTTCGGCAGCAAGGTGCCGTAGCGAAATTCAGTCCTGGCCAGGCGCATCTTCGCCGTGGGACCGAAGCTGCTCCAGGTGTCGGCCGCGCCGTCACCGTCGGAAGGAATCATGCCGCTACCGACGTGGCGCCCCGCTCCGCTGTCCAGCGTGATGCCGAGCAATGCCTGGGCATCGAGCCCGAACCCTACCGTGCCCTGGGTAAACCCGGACTCATAGCGCAACACGAAGCCCTGGGCTGACTCTTCGGTTTTCGAAGGCTGCGCTGCGCCATCGCGATTGTCGCTGTTGAAGTACAGGGTGCGCATCGACAGGCTGGCCTTGCTGTCTTCGAGAAAACCATGGGCGGCGGAATCGGCGGCCTGTGCACACAGCGAACCGGTGGCCAACAGGACTGCGGTGGGAATCACGCGTTTGAACATAGGGTGCTCCTGGGTGTTTCTTATCGTTATCTGAAGGTTTCACCGCCAGGCAGGACCCGATTGCCGCCCACGCAACAGCGCTCAACACGAGTGCGACAACAGGCGCGCTCGATGAGTGATGTGAATCGTTAGAGGTGAGGGTTTACTGACTGGCTTGTGAAACTCTTAAAACATTTCGGCAGGCTATTATCAAACGCGGTGAAAGTAGTTTTCGTAGAGGGATACGGCTTGTCGCGCAGGGGTATGGACGATCACTGTTTTTGAATATCGGTGCGGTGGATTTTCATCATACTGATCTCATCGGCAGTGTTCGCTGGCTGCCTGTGGGTCACTCAAGGAGCTATGCCCATGAACGATCGGATAGAGCTGTTCGGCGCCAATACCGGCAACAGTCTGCGGGCCGCGATCGCCCTCGAAGAGTCGGGCATCGCCTACAGGGCACGCAGGCTCGACCTGTATGCACAGGAGCACCGCGGGCCGGCCTTCCTGGCGCTTAACCCGGCGGGGAAAGTGCCGACCCTGATCGATCACGGGACGACGCCGACTCTGGTCATCAACCAGTCCAACGCCATCATCCAGTACGCCGACTCCATTGCCCCCGGAAAGCTGGCACCGGCGCAGCCGGGACCTGTGCGCACCCGGGTGATCGACCGCTATTTCTTTTTCGTGACCGATGTCATCGCCCCCAGCCATGCGGCGTTTTTCCTGCACCAGGCAGGCCAGGACAAAGCGGCGGCGATCATCGATTTGCGGGTGATCGAACAACTGACCTACTCGGAAAGTTTTTTGACCGGCGAATTCATGTCGGGCGAACAGTTTTCCATGGCCGACATTTCGGCGTTCACCATTGCCATGGCATTCCGTGACCGGCTGGACTGGAAGCTGCTTCCACAGCTATCGCGCTGGTTCGACACGGTCGAAGCCAGGCCGGCGGTACAACGCGGCCTGAATGTGTTCAAGCATTCCTGAGCGCTCAGCGAACACAAAAATGCCCGACACGCCGCCGTCATTGTGGGAGCGAGCTTGCTCGCGATGGTCGTTAACGATGCCGCGTGTTTACTGACTAAACGCAGCGCTCTTGAGTCCATCGCGAGCAAGCTCGCTCCTACAGAGACGGCGACGCGCCGGGCATTTTCAATCGCACACCGAACGATTTTGCCTCAGTCGGTGTAGCCGAACCTCACCGCACGACTTTCCTGCGCCTGGCTTCGCGTAGCGAGGCAGTAATACAACGGGCATGTCACCACCAGCCCCACCAGCCACGACAAGTCCGCGCCGTCTACCAGATTGGCGTACGGCCCGACATACAGTGAAGTGTTGGCGAATGGCAGCTGCACGATGATGCCGATGAAGTAGGCGATGATCGCGTGCAGGTTGAAACGCCCGTAGATGCCGCCGTCCGCGCGGAAGATCGAGGCGATGTCGTAGCGGCGACGCTTGATCAGGTAGAAGTCGATCAGGTTGATCGACGCCCAGGGCACCAGCACCAGCAACAGCGCCAGAATCAGGCCGATGAACTGCGAAATGAAGTTAGCCGAGGCACCCAGCGCCACCACGCAGCAACCCGCCAGGACGATGCCCGACAACACCACGCGGACCTTGATGCTCGGCGTCCACTGGCTGGCGAAGGTCTGGATCGAGGTAATGATCGACAGCACCGCGCCATACAGATTCAGGGCGTTGTGGCTGATGATGTTGAGCAGGAACAGCACCATCAGGATCGGCCCCAGCCAACCGGTGGACTGCTTGACCGCCGCCATCGCCTCGGTGCCTTCGGGCGTCGCCAGTACCGCCACGGCACCGAAGGTGAACGACAGGATCGTGCCCAGGGTCGCCCCCAGGTAAGTGGCGAAGAACGGCCGGGTGATGCCGATGTCCGCCGGCAGGTAGCGCGAGTAGTCCGACACATACGGCGAGAAGCTGATCTGCCAGATGATGCCCAGCGAGACCGTGGCCAGCCAGCCCGACAGGTTGAACCCGCCGCGGGTGAAGAAGTCCGCCGGCAGGTCATGGGCGAAGATGTAGAGGAAACCGGCGAGCAACGCGCTGCCCATGACCCAGGTGCCGATGCGGTTGAGGGTGTGGATGAAGCGATAACCGATCACCCCGATGGCCGTGGCGCTGAGGGCGCCGATCAGAATACTCGCCGGCACCGGAACCGACGGCGCAATGCCGACGATCGATTTGCCTGCCAGCACGATGTTGGAAATGAAGAAGCCGATGTAGATCAACGCGGCGAAGAACACGATCAGCAGCGCGCCATAACGGCCGAACTGACCACGACTCTGGACCATCTGCGGAATGCCCATGCACGGCCCCTGGGCCGACGCCAGCGCAATCACCACACCGCCAACCATGTGCCCGAGGGCAATCGCCAGCAGGCCCCAGAACAGATTGAGGTGGAACACCTGGACCACCATGGCGCCGGTGACGATGGGCAGTGGCGCGATGTTGGTGCTGAACCACAGGGTGAAAAGATCGCGGGCCTTCCCATGGCGCTCTGCGAGTGGAACGTAGTCGACCGTGTGGTTCTCGATCAACGGATCTTGCCGGGACATCTGGGACATGTGCATGAACTCGAGTTTGTCTGTTCTTATCTTTGTATGAAGCCAAACCGGGGGGACTCTCTGGCCGACCCTCAGATGCGGACCATATTATGGTATTCCAAGCTTTAAACAAGACTGATCCGGTCTTTGAGCAAGCCTCTGAGCTGGCATCCTGCCCGATTCACGCCCACATTTGTTAGCCAATAGCCCCGTAATCATTGGCTTTGCGACGAAAGCCGTACGTTTATCGGTTCACTCAAAAAGACCTTGCAATCGATGTATTACGGTATACCATCAGACCTATAAACACATAAAAACCGCGTCACACCACCCGAGGACCGTCCAATGATCGATGCCGCCATCTACAAACAAGTCATGGGCTCGTTCCCGTCCGGAGTGACCGTGATCACTACGCTCGATGAAGATGGGCAAATCGTCGGCCTGACCGCCAGCGCCTTCAGCTCGCTGTCGATGGACCCGGCCCTGGTGCTGTTCTGCCCCAACTACAGCTCCGACTCCTACCCGGTCCTGATCAGGAACAAACGTTTTGCGATCCACGTGCTGTCCGGCGGCCAGCAAAGCGAAGCCTATGCCTTCGCGCGCAAAGGCAAGGACAAGGCCCAGGGGATAGAGTGGACGCTCAGCGAGTTGGGCAACCCGATCCTGGCCAACGCCACGGCAGTCATCGAATGCGAGTTGTGGCGCGAATACGAAGGCGGCGACCACGCCATCATGGTCGGCGCGGTGAAGAACCTGATCGTGCCCCAACAGAGCAGCGGGCCACTGGTGTACTGCCACGGCAAGATGGGTGCCCTGCCTGTTCTGGCTTGACCTCCGGTATTGCGCATACCTTGTGGGAGCGAGCCTGCTCGCGAAGGCGGTTTGTCAGTCACATCCATATCGCCCGGCAGACCGCTTTCGCGAGCAGGCTCGCTCCCACAGGTTGCTCACCAGAGAGAAAAATTTGCACAGATTTTGTATTATGGTATACCAATAACCATCACGCCCGCAGTCGACAGGCCAACAACAAAAGATCCGAGGTAAGCGTCATGAAGTTTTCCCTGTTCGTACACATGGAACGTTGGGACGAAAGCGTCAGCCACCGCCAGTTGTTCGAAGACCTGACCGAACTGACGCTGATGGCCGAGGCCGGTGGTTTCAGCACCGTATGGATCGGCGAACACCACGCCATGGAGTACACCATTTCACCAAGCCCGATGCCGCTGCTGGCTTACCTGGCGGGCAAGACCACCACCATTCACCTTGGTGCCGGCACCATCATCGCGCCGTTCTGGCATCCGCTGCGGGTGGCCGGTGAATGCGCGTTGCTCGATGTGATCAGCAACGGGCGCATGGAAGTCGGCCTGGCCCGCGGGGCCTACCAGATCGAATTCGACCGCATGGCCGGCGGCATGCCAGCCTCCTCCGGCGGCCAGGCGTTGCGGGAAATGGTTCCGGTGGTGCGGGCCTTGTGGAACGGCGACTACGCCCACGACGGCGACATCTGGAAATTCCCGACCTCCACCAGCGTGCCCAAGCCGATCCAGCAACCGAACCCGCCGATGTGGATTGCCGCCCGCGACCCGGACTCGCACAACTTCGCGGTGGCCAACGGCTGCAACGTCATGGTCACGCCGTTGATGAAAGGCGACGAAGAAGTCCTCGACCTGAAGAACAAATTCCAGGCCGCCCTGGACAACAACCCGGGCGTGCCGCGCCCGCAACTGATGGTGCTGCGTCACACCCACGTGCACACCGACGACGATCCGCAGGGCTGGGAAGTCGGGGCCAAGGCGATCTCGAAGTTCTATCGCACCTTCGATGCCTGGTTCGGCAACAAGACCACCCCGGTCAACGGCTTCCTCGCGCCGAGCCCGGAAGAGAAATTCGCCGGTCGCCCCGAGTTCGAACTCGAGAGCCTGCACAAGACCGCCATGATCGGCACCCCGGAAGAAATCATTCCGCGCATCAAGTACTACCAGGAACTGGGCGTGGACGAATTCAGCTTCTGGTGCGATAACAGCCTGCCCCACGCGGAGAAGAAAAAATCCCTGGCGCTGTTCATCAAGCATGTGGTGCCCGCGTTTCGCTGATTGCGCCGCCCTGCGACATCAACTGTAGGAGCGAGCCTGCTCGCGATGGACGCCAACGATAACGCGGGCCATCTGAATGAACGCGTTGTCCAGAGTTTTTCGCGAGCAGGCTCGCTCCCACAAGAGTCGATTCCAATGATCACTGGTCGTCTCCCATCACTTGCCCTCCCCTCCGGCGCCGCGCGGGCTTACCTGCGCGGTGAATGGACCGCCTCGCACCTGCATTTCAAGCGTCTGCGCGCCAGCGTTTCGGCCAAGCAGAACGGCTTCTGGCAAATAGTTCACTGAGCCCACCCGAACAGCCAATCACGCACCCCGCGTCTTGCCATGGCATAGCGCGTGCGGTGTCTTGTGTTTCGCCTTTGATCAGGTTTGCCCAATGAACAATAACAACGCGCTGTTGATCATCGACATGCAGCAGGAGGACGGTTTCGTCCTGGAAAACGTCGACAGGGTGGTCGCCCATACCGCCGCCCTGCTCGATACCGCCCGCCATCAGCGGATGCCTGTCATCTATACCCGCCACATCAATCAAGCCGACGGCAGTGACCTGCCCCCCGGTGAACCCCTGGCCGCCGACGGTGGCCCCGGCGGTTACCGTGCTGGCACCCGGCAAGTGGAAATCATCGAGGCGCTGACGCCGCAATCCGGTGAATGGATCATCGACAAGGGCCGTTACAGCGCCTTTCACCGCACCGACCTCGACGCCCGACTCAGGGCCATGGAGGTCGACACGCTGATCGTCTGCGGCGTACTCACGGACGTCTGCGTACTGACCAGCGTGTTCGATGCCTTCGCCCTGGGCTATCGCGTGCGTCTGGTCAGCGATGCCTGCACCACGACCACCGAGGCCGGGCATTATTCGGCCCTGCTGATCATGGCCAACTGGGTCTACTCACTGGAAATCCTCACCACAACCGAATGCCAGCGCGCCCTGGAACAGCGCGACTACCTGAGCCTGATCCCCGAGCGTCCGGACCTGTTTGCCCACCAGCCCCATGAGCTGCAAAGCACCATCGCCCGTCTGCAATCCCGTCTCGTCCGGACTCAGGAGTGACTGCCATGCAAGTCGAAAAAAGAAGCATCGATTTCATCCCCGAGACCGAACGCCACGGCAAGCCGGGTTCACTGTTCTATATCTGGTTCGGCGCCAACATGAACATCACCACCATCACCTCCGGCGTGTTGCCGGTGGTGATGGGGCTCAACCTGTTCTGGAGTGCGCTGGCGATCATCGTCGGCTCGTTGCTGGGGGCGATTTTCATGGCCTCCCACTCGGCCCAGGGACCGAAGCTGGGCATTCCGCAAATGATCCAGAGCCGGGCGCAATTCGGCGTGCTGGGGGCGGTGTTGCCGCTGCTGTTCGTGATGCTGATTTACCTGGGCTTCTTCGTCAGCAACACCTTGCTCGCGGCCCAGGCGCTGGAGTCCGTCAGCCCGCTGCCGATGTCCGGCAACATCTACCTGATCGGCGCGTTGTGCTTCGTCGTCGCCCTCTATGGCTATCGGTTGATTCACCGCTTGCAGAAGCTGCTGTCGATCCTGTCGCTGGTGGTGTTCGTGGCCGCCACGGTGCTCGCCTTGCAGCTGCCGATCCCGGCCGAACAATGGCTGCCGAACGGCTTCTCGTTGTCGAAGTTCCTGGTGGCGGTGAGCATTGCCGTGACCTGGCAGCTGTCCTACGCGCCTTACGTCGCCGACTACTCGCGCTACCTGCCGAGCAGCACGCCGACCGCTCAGGTGTTCTGGTACAGCTACGCCGGCACGGTCAGCGGCGGTGCGTGGATGATGATTCTCGGGGCGATCCTGAGCGTCGGCATCGGCGACTTTTCCAGCAACGTCGGCGGGCATGTCGCCGGTCTGTTCGGCACTGGCGCGGTGCTGCTGTTCGCCTTCATCGTCTATGGCCAGGTGTCGATCAACGTGTTCAACCTGTACGGCGCGTTCATGTCGACCATCACCGTGATCGAGCCGTTCGCCCGACTCAAGGTGACGCCGCGGGTGCGCGGTGTGTTCATGCTGCTGATCAGCCTGGTGGCCACGGCACTGTGCACCATCAGCCAGGACGACTTCATCAGCTTCTTCCTGAACTTCATCTTCTTCATGAGCTACTTCCTGATCCCGTGGACGGCGATCAATCTGGTGGACTACTACTGCCTGCGCAAAGGGCAGTACCGGATTGACGATATCTTCGACCTGAACGGAATCTACGGGCGGGTCAACCGGATTGCCTGCGGCAGTTTCCTGCTGGCGATCGCCCTGGAAATTCCGTTCATGAACACCACGCTGTACGTCGGCCCGGTGGCCACGGCGCTGGACGGGGTGGATCTGGCGTGGGTGGTCGGGTTGCTGGTGCCGGCGGTGAGTTACTACTGGCTGATGAAAATGACCGCGCGCGTCAGCGTACCTGCATAGTCATCAGCATTTGACGGCAAAAAGATCGCAGCCTGCGGCAGCTCCTACAAAGGTAAGGCGTGCATCCCTGTAGGAGCTGGCGAAGCCTGCGATCTTTTACCTGCGGAGTAATCAACCTTTGACGGCAAAAAGATCGCAGCCTGCGGCAGCTCCTACAAGGGTAAGGCGTGCATCCCTGTAGGAGCTGGCGAAGCCTGCGATCTTTTTTCTGCGGAGTAATCAGCCTTTGACGGCAAAAAAGATCGCAGCCTGCGGCAGCTCCTACAAAGGTAAGACGTGCATCCCTGTAGGAGCTGCCGCAGGCTGCGATCTTTTGATTCTCAACGGCCAACCAAATCTCAGGCAAAAAAAATCCCGGGCAGCTGATGGACGCCCGGGACTTAAAAATGCATAAACCGTGGTGGTGAACGCGGCGCGGATATTACGGAATATTTCGGCCTGTAACAAGATATTTTTATTCACCATCCAGTTACTAAACGCTCTAAGCCCTTATATATCCAAATGTTTTCCAAGGACTACTAGAGGAACCAGCGGTACTCCCGCGCACTGATGTCATGCAGAAATGCCAGATGATCCTGACGTTTGTTTTCGCAATAGACGTCCACAAACTCCGCCCCCAAGCCTTCGCGTACTGCTGAATGATGTTGCATGGACTGCACCGCTTCGAGCATTTCCAACGGGAAATCGATGCCACTGCTGCGGTCTTCGTTGAGCGGTGCAATCGGCTCGCGCTCCCCTTCCAGGCCCTGCTCCAACCCCACCAGGATCGCCGCCAACGCCAGATACGGGTTGGCATCGGCGCCCGCCAGGCGATGTTCGATGCGCAGGTTCTTGACGTCCGACTCCGGAATACGCAAGCACGCATCGCGGTCCTCGAAGCCCCAACTGGCGCGGGACGCGACGTTCACCGTGCCACTCAAGCGGCGCATGGCATTGTGGTTCGGGGCAAAGATCGGCATGCAGTGCGGCAACACCTCCAGGCAACCGGCCACGGCATGGCGCAGTGCCCGCTGCCCGTTCGCCGCCAGCAGGTTGTTGCCGGCCTGGTCATACAGGCTGACGTGCACGTGCATGCCGCTGCCGGGGTGTTGCAGGTAAGGTTTGGCCATGAAACTGGCGCGCAGGTTGTGCTTGAGCGCCACGCCCCGGGTGCTGCGGCAGAACAGCGCGGCCCAGTCGGCGGCGCGCAGGCCGTCATCGCAATGGCCGAAGTTGATTTCGAACTGGCCCGGGCCGAGTTCGGCGGTAATCACCGTGGCATCGATGCCTTGGGCTCGCGCGGTCTCGACCATTTCATCGAGCACCGGGGCGAAGCGCGACAGGCGTTCGATGTGCATGTTCGGCTGATCATCGGCATCGCCGGTCAGCTCATCACGGGGGAACTGCGGCAGGCCGTCCTTCAAGCGGCTGTCGAACAGGTAAAACTCCAGCTCGAAGGCCACCACCGGGAAAATCCCTTTGCGGTGCAGGCGGTTCAGCACCTGGGCCAGCACTTCACGGGGTTCGAATTCGATGGGTTTTTCCGTGCCGTCGGAGGTAATCAGCATCTGGCCCAAGGGCTGCTTTTCCCAGGTCACCAGCTTCAAGGTGCCAGGCACCAAACGCCGCAGCGCATCCGGGTCACCATCGTTGAAGCAGTAGTCTCCGATCTTGAACAGCCCGCCCTGGGTGCCGAGCAGCACGCAGTTTTGCGGCAGTTTCAGTGCACTGCCGGCAGCGACTTTTTCCAGCATCTCGATCGGGTAGCGCTTGCCGTAGAAATGCCCCGGAATGTCCAGGGAGATCAGGTCGACATAACGCACTTCGGGGTGGCAGTGGCGGAAGTTGCGAACTTCGGCCAGCAGTTCAGAGCACACGGCATCCATCGTTTTGGTCCTTGTTGTTATCAGGTGTAAACCCAAAGCACGCGGGTCAGTTGGTCGGACAGGTTGCCGTAGCGGCAGTGCGCATGGCTGGCCAGTTGAAAGCTGTCGCCGGGATGCAGGGTCACCGGTTCGTTGTCGTCGAGCCACAGGGTCAGCTGCCCTTCGAGGACATAACCGCCCTGCTCCGAGCTGTCCTTCATGTGCCGGTCGCCGCTGCTGGCGCCGGGTTCGAGCTGGCTTTCAAGCATCGAGAACGACGCGCGCATTTTTGGCGAAACGAGGATGTCGGTGATGCCGTCGGCGTAGTACAGCGTGCGGCGCTCGTCCGGGCGAGTGACCCAGGACAACGCCATGGGTTTGGGCAGGCTGTAGAAATAGGTGGTCGGCACCCCGAGGGTTTCGCTGATCGCGGTCAGGTCCGCCACCGTCGGGCGCGACAGGCCGCGCTCGACCTGGGACAGAAAACCGACGGAGCGGCCGATTTTGTCCGCCAGTTCCTTCAGGGTGTACTTCTTGTGCTTGCGCAGGTCCTGGATCAGGATCGCCAGCGCCGAGATTTCTTCTTGCATGTCCATCTTGAGGCTTCCAGAAAGTGTCGCTTCAAATACTGTCGCGCAGTCGATACCAGGCCTTGCCGATGGCCTCCAGCGGCGCGGCCAGGTATTTGCCACCGGGGAAACTGCCGTTGTTCAGGCCCTGGTACAGGGACAGTTCGTCGGGTTGACCGAGGATCGCGTCGGACACCGCCCGTGCTGCGGCCAGTGTCGGCAGCACGCCATGCCCGGAATAGCCCTGCATCCAGTACAGATCGCCACGGCGGCCAATGTCCGGCGTGCGCTTGAGGGTCAGGTCGATGTGTCCGCCCCAGGCAAACTCCAGCGCCACGCCCGTGAGTTGCGGGAATACCCGCTCCAGGAACGGCCGAGTCGCCGCGGCGATGTCCTTGGGCATCCCGCCCAGGTAAGTGCAACCGCCGCCGAACAGCAGGCGGTTATCCGGGGTGCGGCGGAAATAATCGAGCACGAACTGATTGTCGGTCACGCACACGTTGCTCGGCAGCAGCGCAGTGGCCTGGTCCCTGGTGAGCGGCGCGGTCGCGACCTGATACGTGCCGACCGGCAACACACAACTGGCCAGTTGCGGGTCGAGCCGATCGAGGTAGGCGTTGCACGCCAGCACCAGCACATCGGCGCGAATACGACCGCGTTCGGTCGTCACCACAAAGCCTTCGCCCTCCTCGCCATAACTCAGCGCCTTGCTTTGCTCGTAGATACGGCCGCCAGCCCGCTCAACCGCCTCCGCAAGGCCCAGCGCCAGTTTCAGCGGGTTCAAATGCCCGCCCTCGGGGTCAAACAGGCCGGCCTGATAACGCTCGCTGGCCACCCATTCCGGCAGCTGTTGCCGGGGGATGAATTGCAGTTTGTCGTGACCCCACTTGTGGCTGGCCTCGTGCTGCCACTCGGTCAGCAGCCCCACTCGCCGCGGCATCACCGAGGTCCAGAGATGGCCGGCGCGGTAGTCGCAATCGAATTCATGGCGGCCGGGCAGATCACGCAATTCGCGCGCGGCCCAGCGCATGCCGTCCCACAATCGCCGCGCCCGCTCGTACCCCAGCGCCGCTTCCAGCGGTGGCATGTCGCACGACCAGCCGAGAATCGCCTGCCCGCCATTACGCCCGGACGCGGCCCAGGCCACCCGGCTGGCTTCGAGCAGGGTCACGCGCTTGCCGGCCAGCGCCAGGCGCAACGCTGTGTGCAGTCCACTGAAACCAGCCCCGATGATCAGCACTTCGGTGTCTTGCTCACCTTCCAGTGCGGTCCGATTGACCAGTCGATCGGCGCAGCTATGGGCGTAGTAACTGGCGACATGCCGGGGGGATTGCTGGAACATACGGCCTCGTGAAATTTTGTATTTTTAATTTCATGAAAAAATACACGGTTAATTTCACGCAGGCAATCGAGGCGTAAAAAAATCCCGCCCGGGCGAACCCGAGCAGGACTTTTTCATTCAGGCGCGATATCCGAATCAATCAGGCCACGGGAATCATCGGATCCGCCGAAGCCAGTGCGGTGACTCGATCTGCCGCCGGTGGGTAGATCCACTGGGTGTTGATCTGGGTCTTCAATGCCTTTGCCTCATGCTTGATCAACTTGACCTGGCGGTCCCAACCCTCGGTGTAGACCGCGCCCCAGGCACCGAGGTCCAGGCAGGTCACGTACTTGGGCTGGCTGTACGGCGTCGGGTCGACTCCGAGGATCTGCGCCGCCACGTTGTTGCCGGCATGACGGCCCAGCGAAATCGCGTGCTGGCAGGTCATCAGGGCGTAGTTGCCGATCTCGTCGCTGGCTGCGTAAGCCACGTCGCCGGTGGCGAAGATGTCGTCCTGGCCAATCACTTTCAGGTGGGCGTCGACATGCAGGCGGCCCAGGCGATCGCGTTCGGCCGGGATCTGTTCGGTCAGGGAGCTGGCGCGAACGCCGGTGGTCCAGACCACGGTCCTGGCATCGATACGCGCACCGTCGGACAGGGTGACGCCATTGGCATCGACCGACACAACCGAGGCTTTCAGGTGCCATTTCACGCCGGTCGCCACACTGGCCTCGACGATCGATTCGGCGATTTCCTCGCCCATCGAGCCGCCGATTTTATCGCCACGGTCAACGATGATCACATTGATGTCGGCACGGTCGCCGAGGATGGCCCGCAGGCGGGTCGGCATTTCAGTCGCCGTTTCGATCCCGGTGAAACCGCCACCGGCCACCACCACCGTGTTGCGCGCCTTGCTTTCGGGCTGATTGGCCAGCGCCTTGAGGTGGTTTTCCAGGCGCACGGCCTGTTCGATCTGGTCGACGTCGAACGCATGTTCGACCACGCCCGGGGTGTTTGGCGAAGCCAGGCCGCTGCCGGTGGCCAGAACGAGTTTGTCGTAGCTGCAGACTTGTCGGGCACCGCCGGCATCGACATAGCCGACCTGTTTTTGCTCGACATCGATGGTCTGCGCCGCGCCCTTGATGAACCTGACCCCTACAGCCTCGAACAGATCGCCGATCGGCGCCGCCAGTTGATGGGCGTTCGGTTCGTAGAAGCGCGGACGCACACGCAGCTCGGCCTGGGGCGCCAGCACGGTCACTTCAACGTCGTTGTGGCCGTGAATGTCGAACAGGCGCGTGGCACTCAAAGCGGTCCACATGCCACCGAAACCTGCGCCGATCACCAGAATGTGCTGTTTCATCTTTAACTCCAGGGGATAAACAAGGGTTGTGAGTCACGCTCATCGGGAGCCGGCATGAGGTCGGTGTTTTTCAAGAATCGTCGACCTGTGCCGCTCGAACAACTACGACTGTATTGATCCTAGTTAAATCCCGCAACCGTTTTTTTTTGATGGCCGCCATCGAACCCGTCGATGCCTCCGTAGAAAAGCCTCAAGAACGTGCATGACAAGGACTTTTCGAGCGGACAAAAAAATTTAAGGACGCGACGATGCGTTGCCTGGCTTAGGCTCGACTGATAGAATTGGCGACTAATCAAGTCGGAGATCTGTATGTCTCTTTACAGCGCAGGTGTCGAGTACAGCATCCACTGCCTGCTTTTTCTCGTCGGCAACGGCGGCGACTCGCGCGAAGCGAGCGTGCGCGACCTTGCCGAACTGCAGGGCGTTCCCCTGGACTATCTGGCGAAAATCTTCACCAAGCTGGCCAAAGGCAAACTGGTGGTCGCCACCGAAGGCATGCGCGGAGGCTTCAAGCTGGCCCGGCCCGCCGACGAAATCACCCTGCTGGATATCGTCAACGCCATCGACGGCCGCAAGTCGATCTTCGATTGTCGGGAGATCCGTGGCCGTTGCGCAGTATTCGACGGCACCCCGCCGGCCTGGGCACTGGACGGTCCGTGTGCGGTCCATGGGGCGATGATGGTTGCGCAAAAGCGCATGGAAGAGGCCCTCGCCCAGCAAACCATCCTCGACATCGCCAGGAAATTCGGGCGCAAGGCCCCGGCAGAATTCGGCGTCAAAGTGGAGAGCTGGATGAACGAGCGTCGGGAAAGGAAAAGCAGCGCCCAGGCCAGTGAGCAGATCATTCCTGCGACCAACCTTTCAGACTGACGGCACAGATTACGAAATATACAGTTTCCCGGAATTACGTGATGAACCATAAAAAAACCGGATGCACGCCAGGCATCCGGTTTTTCTCGGTTCAGGCGAAAAGCGGTCGGTATCCGATTTTCACCCGCTCGCACTTACAGGCAGTCGCGCACGATTTTGCGCAGGTCGCCGGATTTGGCCCAAGGCGGCCCCTGATACAGCGAAATCCGGCTGCCATCCTTGTATTTCACGATATCCAGCACTTCATCGGCCGTTATCACGCTCGGTGCGGTGATCCGGTAGCCGTTGGAAATCGAAACCTGGGTCGTATTCGATACTTCCTTCTGCCAGGCAGGCAAAACGCACGCCGCATACTCTTTTGGCGTCTTTTCGCTGTGCTTGCTGACATTCGGCTCGCCCGGTACCAGCGACGCTGGCAACGAACATCCGCCCAGCAATGCCAGCGCGACTCCCCCCATCAACATCCGCATGCTGCTTCCTTAAATTCGAAAAGAGAAAATGTAGCTTGCCATCGACCGTACATCCATCCCGACGATTCGGCGAGTCATTGATATCACTTCGCCCAGTTAGTTCCTTGCAGGCTGTCATTTGACGTCGTCCTGCCGGGAGAACAACCGGCACTAGAGCAGCCGGCGCCTTTTCCCGTTCGCTTTTCCCGACCAAAGGAAACCCTGTTGATTCAGACGAGCACAACATACGGTCCGGTAAACGGGTCTAAAATTCGGAGTGCAGCGTTCAGGAGGTCATTATGTGGCTTAACGAATCAGAACAGGAACTTCGGCGTGATCTGCAAGGGCTTGCGTCAGATTTGCGCTGGTCGGCGGTGGAGCTTTTGCGCATTGAGCAGCGGTTGCGCGAGCTTGGCAGCGAAGCGGACGCGCAAGCCGTGCAAAGACTGTGTGCTTTGTTTCAGGGTGATGAACAAAAACTGGCCGGCTATGCCGAGGAAGTGAAAGCCAAGGTCATTAGCCGCAACAAGGCTCAATAGCGGGAGCGCGGCCATGAACAGGCCTCTATTCACGCTGGTCGCCGTACTGACCGCGTTGGCAGGCTGCAGCACCAACTCGATCTATCAGGACCAGCCGCTGGTGGCGAAAGTCGACACCGGCATGACCCGGGAGCAAGTCCGGCAAATCGGCGGCCAGCCCCTGGCGGTCACGGATCGTACCGTTGAACCCGGTACCTGCTTTGACTACAAACTGACTCACGAAGGTCATCAGCAGGCGTACAACGTCAGTTTCGATGGCCGCGGCATGGTCGACCACAAGAGCTTCATGACCTGCGCGGAATGGAGCCACGCGCAGCAAAAGGCCCGGGAGCCCTCCCGGCCCAGCGGTGGAGGTGGCTATTAACACTGTAGGAGCGAGCTTGCTCGCGATAAACGTCCGGACAACGCGTTCATTCAGACGGGGCGCGTCATCGTTGACGTCCATCGCGAGCAAGCTCGCTCCTACAGGAGATTGACGTCACTTTGTTTGATGGCTGCCTGCAGGCCTGCCGGCACGAGCCCTGTAGCCGGGCAGTGACGCGGCAAACGCCAATGCCTCCTCTCGACTGTTGAACGAGCCAAGCCGGTCACCCTGGGTGCATACCCGCCAGGGGCCGTTGTTCACGCTGAGTACGTCATAGCCGTTCATGTGCATCTTGTTCAGCATCGAAACGCTCATGTTCACCTCCTCCTGGGCGGTGCTATCAGGTTGACTTGTTTACCTTACACCCACCCTTCTCCAAAATACCGACCAGACGTCGCCGTGGAAATTCCCCCTTTCGGTGGCACTTTTCATCACATTGGCAGCTCAAACTACTCCGATGGCAGCGCAATCGCGGCGAAGGCCCGAACGCTGCAGTTCCATGCCTGTTTCATGACAACGGCACCGGGTAACCCATGAAAGTACGCGCAACCATCATCTGCGAGCAGGACCGGCATGTACTGCTGGTACGCAAGCAAGGAGGCCGCTGGACGCTGCCCGGCGGCAAGCTCGAACGGGGTGAAAGCGCAGCCGATGCTGCCGTGCGCGAGCTGTGGGAAGAAACCGGCCTGCGGGTCGACGAGTTGATATACGTGCTGGAACTGGAAACGGACGGCACCCGACACCACGTCTTCGAGGTGTCGGTGCTGAACCTTGAGCAATTGCGGCCGCTGAATGAAATCACCGATTGCATCTGGCACCCGCTGGATGCGCTACACAACCTGAACATCAGCAACGCCATGCGCAGTATCGTCAGCGCCTTTGTACGGCGCTTGTAGGCCCTAGCCGTTGGCCAACGCCGTCGCTGCCCTGTCGATCAGGGCCGCCACTTCGGCGGGCATCGACGCCAATGACGCATGACTGGCGTTCAAGGTCAGAATCTCCCGGGCGTTGAGCCGCGCGGCCATCCATTGCTGGTTCTGTGGCGCGATCATCCGGTCGGCGGTCGAGATCTGATACCACGATGGCTTGTTCTTCCAGGCCACCGTGCCAATGGTGTCGCCGAAGGTGCTCGCCAGCGGCGCTTTCTGGGTAAGGCCCATGACCAACCCTTCGGTCGCCGGCAGGTCCTGACAGAAGCTCTCGTGGTAGAGCTCGGGCTTGACCCACAGGTACCCGTCGCTATCGGGCATCAGGTTGGCCGCTGCCGCAGGCAGGTGCCGTTGCGTGATGCCGCCGGGGCTTTCACCGGCGTCCGGGGCGAACGCGGCGATGTACACCAGCCCGACCACATTCGGCAAATCACCCGCTTCAGTGATGACCGCGCCGCCATAGGAATGCCCCACCAGCAGCACCGGACCGGGCACCTGGGCGACCATCTTGCGCGTACGCTCGGCATCATCAGCCAGCGAAGTCAGCGGCAATTCGACGGCACGAATGTGCGTGTCACCCCGGCTGAGCAGTTTGACAATGACCTTGTTCCAGTGGGCGGCACCGCCCCAGAAACCATGGACCAGCACGATCGTGGGTTTGTCACTCATCACCATGACTCCGTTTGCCGATGGGGTTGTTCGTCGCTCGCGTCAGCCCTGATCGCCGCCGCCCACGGGCATGACCATGCCGGTGATATAGGACGCTTCGTCGCTGGCCAGAAACAGAATAGCCCCCGCCTGCTCATCCAGGGTGCCGTAGCGTTTCATCAGACTGCTGTCGAGGGTCTGGTCGACGATCTGCTGGTACCAGAGTTTTTCCTGCTCACTCTGCTCGGCACCATTGCGGGGTATGCGTCGCGGCGGTGCTTCGGTGCCGCCAGGCGCCGTGGCATTGACCCGCACGCCACGACCGGCGGTTTCGAACGCCAGACAAGCGGTCAAGGCATTCACCCCACCCTTTGCCGCACCGTAGGGCACGCGGTTGAGGCTGCGGGTGGCGATGGAAGAGACGTTGACGATCGCCCCGCTGCCCTGCTCCAGCATGAACGGCAGCGCGGCATGGCAACACCACAGGGTCGGGAACAGCGAACGACGAACCTCGGCCTCGATCTGCGACGCCTCGTAGTGCTCGAACGGTTTGGCCCAGATGGTGCCGCCGACATTGTTGACCAGCACATCGAGGCGCCCGAAACGCTCGACGGCGGTTTGCATCACCCGGCTGCATTCGTCGTATTGCTCAAGGTCGGCGGTCAGGGCCAACACCTGAGTGGTCGCGGCCAGCTGTTGTTGCACTTCGAACACCAGCTCGGAACGATCCACCAGGATCAGCTTCGCCCCTTCGGCGGCCATGCGCTCGGCCACCCGCTGGCCGATGCCTTGGGCCGCGCCGGTGATCAGCGCGACTTTTTCGTGAAATCTGTTCATGTGTGCCTCATGAAGAAAGGTTGCAGTTCAACTGTGGGAGCGAGCCTGCTCGCGAAGAGGTCCTTCCAGTCGACACCGTGGGTGACTGCCAGACCGCTTTCGCGAGCAGGCTCGCTCCCACAGGGGGTCTTTACCCAGCCAGGGAAATCACGTGCGACTCATGCCGCGCTGGCGGCGAATTTTTCGTAGTAGAAGTTCGCCGGCGCGATGCCTTGTTCGCGAATGAACTGACTGACGGCCTCGACCATCGGCGGCGGGCCGCACAGGTAGACGTCGACATCACCCTCGTTCAAATGCTTTGGCTCGATGTGCTGGGTCACGTAGCCCTTGAGCGGATGTCGGCTCTCGGGGCTGGCGACGCAGGCGCTGAAGGTGAAGTTGGGGATGCGCGCGGCAAAGGCTTCGAGGCGGTCGATTTCCACCAGGTCGAAATCGTGGGTCACGCCGTAGATCAGATGCAGCGGATGATCGCTGCCCTGCTCCGCGATCTTCTCCAGCATCGCGGTGAACGGCGCCAGCCCGGTGCCACCGGCCAGCAGCAACAGCGGCCGGCGGATGTCACGCAAGTAGAAACTGCCCAGGGGACCTGCCAGGCTCATGCAATCGCCGGCCTTGGCCATGCCGGTGAGGAAACTGCTCATCAAGCCGCCGGGCACGTTGCGGATCAGGAAGCTGACTTCGCCATCGCGCTGCAGCGAGCTGAACGAGTAGGCGCGGGTCTGTTCGCTGCCGGGAATTCCCAGGTTCACATACTGCCCAGGCAGGAACGCCAGTTTGCTCAGGGCTTCGCCCTTGATCGACAGTGCAATGGTGCTGTCGGACAACTGGCGCACGGCACTGATGGTCGCGTCGTAGCTGGCCTGACGGGTGCGGCAGACCTCGGAGGACGTCGGTACGCGCACCACGCAATCGCTCTGGGCGCGCATCTGGCAGGTCAGGACAAAACCCTGCGCGGCCTCTTCAGGGCTGAGGGCGTCTTCGATGTACTCCTCGCCCAAATCGTACTGGCCGGCTTCGGCAAAACACTTGCAAGTGCCGCAGGCGCCGTCGCGGCAGTCCAGCGGGATGTTGATGCCCTGGCGGTAAGCGGCATCGGCCACGGTCTCGCCCACGTTGGCGTCGATGAAACGGGTGACGCCGTCTTCGAAATTGAACGCAATGGAATGGGTCATGACGCCAGCCTCACAAGTGGTAAACATCGATGACCTGACGAACGTAGTCGTTCTTCAGGATCACTTTCTTGGCCTTGATCAACGGGTTTTCACCGCGCACGTCGAGGGTGTAGAAACTGCTGCCGAAATAGCTGTCGACGGTCTTGTAGCGAAAACTCAGGGTGTGCCAGTTGAAGCGCACCTTGCACAGTCCGTCGGCTTGTTCGAGCAGCTCGATGTTGCTGATGTTGTGGGAGGTGCGGGTGTCCGGCACGCTGGCGCTGGAGCGCTCGGTCTTGATGCGGAAGACGCGGTCTTCCAGGCCGGTGCGGTTGCCGTACCAGATCAGCGAGATTTCCCGCTGCGGATCTTCGGTCAACTCGTCGTTATCGTCCCAGGACGGCATCCAGAAGGTCGCGTCCGGGGCGTACAACTCCAGCCACTCGTCCCACTGGCGGTCGTCGAGGTAACGCGCTTCGCGGTAGAGAAAGTCGCGCACGGTGTCATGGGAAATCGTCATTGCACGTCCTCCACGGCGATCAGTTTCGACTGCTCGGCGGCGAGGGCCTTGAGCATGGTCTGCTGCCAGTACTTGTGTTGCAGCACGAACAGGCCTTCATCTTCGGTGCGCACACCACTGAGCAGCGGGTGCAGGTCGATCTCTTTGGCGGCTTCGTCTGCACCTTCGATCCAGTGCTCGGCGCCACGTGACATGTCGTTCCAGGTGGTGACGCTGCCCTGGTAGCTGGTCTGGCAGGAACGGAATTCCTCCAGATCGTCCGGCGTGGCCATGCCGCTGACGTTGAAGAAATCCTCGTACTGGCGAATCCGGCTGGAACGGGCGTGGTCGCTCTCGCCTTTCGGGGCGATGCAGTAAATGGTGATCTCCGTGCGGTTGACCGAGATCGGCCGGGCGATGCGGATCTGCGAGCTGAACTGGTCCATCAGGTACAGGTTCGGGTACAGGCACAGGTTGCGCGAATTCTCGATCATCCAGTCGGCACGAGCCTTGCCGAAGTCCTGCGCCAGCTCATCGCGGCGCTCGTACAGCGGACGGTCCTCGGGGTTGGCCCAACGGGTCCAGAGCAGCATGTGGCCCTTGTCGAAGGAATAGAAACCACCGCCCTGCTTGGCCCAGCTGCCGGCGCTCATGGTCGGGTTGGCGTCACCGGCTTCACGCTGCTTGCGCTGGTTCTGGGTGGCCGCGTAGTTCCAGTGCACGGAGCTGACGTGGTAGCCGTCGGCGCCGTTTTCGGCGGTGAGTTTCCAGTTGCCTTCGTAGATGTAGCTGGAGGAGCCGCGCAGCACTTCCAGGCCATCGGCGGACTGGTCGACGATCATGTCGATGATCTTCGCCGACTCGCCCAGGTGCTCGACCAGTGGCAGGACATCGGCCTTGAGGCTGCCGAACAGGAAGCCGCGATAGGACTCGAACCGCGCGACGCGGGTCAGGTCGTGGGAGCCTTCGCAGTTGAAGCTCGCGGGATAACCGGCGTTGGCCGGATCCTTGACCTTGAGCAGCTTGCCGGAGTTGTTGAAGGTCCAGCCGTGGAACGGACAGGTGTAGGAGCTCTTGTTGCCGGACTTGTGCCGGCACAGGGTCGCGCCACGGTGGCTGCAGGCGTTGATGAAGGCGTTGAGCGCACCGTCCTTGTTGCGCGCGATGAAGATCGACTGGCGCCCCATGTTCGTGGTGTAGAAATCGTTGATGTTGGGGATCTGGCTTTCGTGGGCCAGGTACAGCCAGTTGCCTTCGAAGATGTGTTCCATCTCCAGATCGAACAGACGCGGGTCGGTGAACATCTCGCGCTTGCAGCGATAGAGGCCCTGCTCGGGATCGTCTTCAAGCAGGGAATGCAAATATTCGGGTCGCAGGGTCATGGCCGCCGCCTCCATTGTTATTGTTCAGGCAGGGGTCATGCTAGGACGGTGGATCAGGCGGGAGTATCCGCGGGGTGCAGACCTTTATCCGTTTTGTGCAATGTAGGAGCTGCCGCAGGCTGCGATCTTTTGATCTTGATCTTTAAAACAAGATCAAAAGATCGCAGCCTGCGGC
>NZ_JBYSVW010000034.1:0-23174 GCF_058986625.1 Pseudomonas sp. GW821-FHT07G06 | reverse complement strand
AACCTGAGAGCACCGCGGGGTGTCAGGCTCCCCGCATCATCGTTGACCTCCATCGCGAGCAAGCTCGCTCCTACAGGTGATCTGTCACGGGGTAACGATATTAAACTGCGGCGCAAACGTATCGAGGCTGGTCATCAACTCTCCAAGCTTCTTGCCATTGCCTTGCAATTTGATCAGGCCTTTCTGGATCGCCGTGGGGATGTCCAGCTGCTTGAGGCTGATCTGTTCCAGGGTGGCCTTGCTCATGGTCACGCTGGCATCCGCCTGGGCGTTGAGGCCGGTGCGGTGGGTCAGCACGCCGTTGCGCAGGGTCAGGTTGAAGTCCATGTTCAGGTCCTCGAAGGTCCAGTTCAGGGTCAGGTCATGGCCTGCGGCCTTTTCGCTGTCCAGACGCACTGCCAGGAAGTCGAAGAACATCTGCGGGCTCATCGCCCGCACCATGTCCACCGACACCGAAGTGCCCGCATGGGGTGGTACGCCGTTGCGCAGTTCCATGGCGCCGGTCAGGTACATGTTGCGCCAGGTGGCGTTTTCACTTTGATAGCCCATCTGCTCCAGCGCCTCGGCCTGGGCTTTGCGCGCGTCGCCGTTGTCCGGGTTGGCGAACAGCAATTGATTGCCCAGCTGCGCGGCCCAGCGGTACTCACCCTTGGTCATCGCCGCGCGCATTTTCTCCAGTACCGCCGCTTCGCCACCCATGGCCTCGACCGTGTACTTCGCCGTTTCCACAGGTGGCAGCGGATTGAGGTTGGCCGGGTTGCCGTCATAGAAACCCATGTAGCGCTGATACACCGCACGGGTGTTGAAGCTCAGCGAGCCGTAGTAGCCACGGGTGTACCACTTCTGGTCCAGGCTGCCGGGCAGTTTTTTGATCGAGTCGGCGATTTCCAGCGGCGTCAGGCCCTGGTTCAGCAGGTGCAGGGTGCGGTCATTGAGGAAGGCGTACATGTCGCGCTGGTCGGCGAGGAAGGTGCGGATGCGTTCGCCGCCCCAGGTCGGCCAGTTGTGCTGGGCGAACAGCACGTCGCTCTTGTCGCCGTACCGCGCCAGGCTGCCGTCCAGGTACTCGGCCCAGGCCTTGGCATCCCGCACTTGCGCGCCGCGCGGGGTGAGGATGTTGTGCATCATTTGCGTGGCGTTTTCCGCCATGCACAAGGCACGCAACTGCGGCAGGTACAGGTTCATTTCCGCCGGCGCCTCGGTGCCCGGGGTCAACTGGAATTCCACCTCGAGGCCGGCGATGGTGCGGGTCTCCAGTGCCTTGTCGATCAGGTCGGTGGGCGGGATCAGGGTGACGGTGCCGCCGCTCGGCGTGCTCTTGCCCAGGCCGGCGTCGACCTGGCCTTTTTCGCCACGGGGCAGCAGGCTGCCGAACTGGAACTGCGCGCGGCGGCTCATGGCGTTGCCGGCGTAGACGTTCTCGCTCATCACGTGTTCCATGAACCCGGCGGGGGCGAACACCTTGACCTTGCCGGCCTTGACGTCGGCTTCGTCGATGACCCCGCGCACGCCACCGAAGTGGTCGACGTGGGTGTGGCTGTAGATCACTGCCACCACCGGTTTGTGCGGGCGGTTCTGGTAGTACAGGTCCAGTGCTGCCTTGGCGGTTTCGGCCATGGTCAAGGGGTCGATGATAATCAGCCCGTCGTCGCCTTCGATGATGGTCATGTTTGCGAGATCAAGGCCGCGCACCTGATACAAACGCGGGCTGACTTCGAACAATCCGGCATGGGCGCTGAGTTGGGCCAGGCGCCAGAGGCTCGGGTTGACCGACTCCGGGGCCTGGTCTTTGGCGAGGAAGTCATAGGCCTGGATGTCCCAGATGACCTTGCCCGCGGCGTCCTTGACCTGGCCCTTGAAGGGCGCGATCAAACCTTTGCTGACCGACTCGTAGTCGGTGCGGTCGGTGAAGGGCAGTTGCTTCAGCACCGCGGCGTTACTGGCCGTGGTTTGCGGGCTGGCCGCGACCGGTGCATCGGCGGCGACCACCGATTGCACCAGGCAGGCAGTGATCAGGCAAGCGAGCAGCCCACGAGGGCTCAAGGTGAAACGAGGCATGGTGTCTCCGTTTTTTATCGTTATGGCTAGACCAGCTTCGAGGGTAGGGCGGGGCACGGGCAGGGCGATCATCGGCAACGGACAAAAAACATTCAGGGCCGCTATCCTTGAGCCACGCATATCCAGCAGGTTGACCCATGCTTGAAGTCCATGGCGTTTTCAAAAGCTACGCCACACCGCAGGGGCCGCTGCCGGTGCTGCAAGGCGTCGACCTGACGCTCAGGCCCGGCAGCAGCCTGGCGCTGATGGGCGAGTCGGGCAGTGGCAAAAGCACTTTGCTGCACCTGATCGCCGGGCTGGACAAGGTCGATCGCGGCAGTATCCGCAGTGGCGGGCATCGCCTGGAACAGATGAACGAAGGGCAACTGGCAAACTGGCGTCGTACGGAAATCGGCCTGGTGTTCCAGCAATTCAACCTGATCGGCAGCCTGCGGGTCGAAGACAACCTGGCGATTCAGGCGCGTTTGGCCGGGCGTCATGACCCACGCTGGCAAGCCCATCTGGTTCAGCGCCTGGGCCTGGGCGAGCTGTTGCGGCGCTACCCGGAGCAACTGTCCGGCGGCCAGCAGCAACGGGTCGCGCTGGGCCGGGCGCTGGCGTCGCGCCCGCCATTGCTGCTGGCCGACGAACCCACTGGCAGCCTCGATGAAACCACCGGTGCCGAGGTGTTGCAGTTGCTGCTGGAACTGCTCGACGACAGTCCCACCAGCCTGCTGATGGTCACCCACAGTCCCGGCGTGGCGGCGCGGCTGGCGGAAAAGGCCTTGCTGTGCGGTGGTCGCCTGGCCGCTGTGGATGAGCCCTGACATGCGCATCTTTGGCCAGACCCTGCGCGCGCTGCTCAGCCACTGGCGGCAGCATCCGGTGCAGTTTTTCAGTGTGCTGACCGGGTTGTGGCTGGCCACCGGCCTGTTGACCGGCGTCCAGGCACTCAACAGCCAGGCCCGCGACAGCTATGCCCGCGCCAGTCAGTTGATCGGCGGCGAGCCTCAGGCCAGTCTCAGTGCGCCCGGTGGCGGCACCTTCCCACAGCAATGGTTTGTCGATCTGCGCCGCGCGGGGTGGCCCGTGTCACCGGTGCTGCAAGGCCGGGTCACGCTCAAGGGGCATGAAGAACAGCGTCTGCAGTTGATGGGCATCGAGCCGGTGTCGCTTCCGGCGGGCGCGGCGGTGGCGGGGCAGGCCTTGGCGATTGAGCAGGTGGTCGGTTTTTTCAGCCCGCCGGGCAGTACCTGGATATCGTCGCAAACCTTGCAGGCACTGGGCTTGCGCGAAGGTGACCGACCGCTGAACCTGGCGGGCGTGGCACTGCCGCCGCTGCAGGTGCAGGCCGACATGGCGCCCGGGTTGCTGTTGGTGGACATCGGTTTTGCCCAGCAGATTCTCGGGTTGCCGGATCAGCTGTCGCGGCTGCTGCTGCCGAAGGATTTCACTGCGCCGCTGCCGCACGCCTTCCAGAGCCAGCTGCAACTCAAGAGCGCCGGCGAAGAAAACAACCTCATACGCCTGACCGAAAGCTTTCACCTGAACCTTGCAGCCCTGGGGGTGCTGTCGTTCGTGGTCGGCCTGTTTATCGTGCACGCCGCCATCGGGCTGGCGCTGGAGCAGCGGCGAGGTTTGCTGCGGACCCTGCGTGCCTGTGGTGTGAGTGCGCGCATGCTGATCGCTTGTCTCACGGTCGAATTGGGTGGATTGGCCCTGGTCGGCGGGGCGGCCGGGGTGGTCAGCGGCTACCTGCTGGCGGCCGGGCTGTTGCCGGATGTCGCCGCCAGCCTGCGTGGCTTGTACGGTGCCGAAGTGGCGGGGCAGTTGAACCTCGGCCTGTCATGGTGGTTCAGTGGTATCGGCCTGAGTCTGATCGGCGCGTTGCTGGCCGGTGTCAACAGTCTGCTGCGGGCGGCGCGCTTGCCATTGCTGGCGCTGGCCGACCCGCAGGCCTGGCATCAGGCCCATGCACGCTGGTTGCGACGCCAGGCCTGGGTGGCGGCAATGGCGGGGGTGATCGCGTTGCTGGCATTGATCTTCGGCGACAGCCTGGTCAGTGGCTTCGTGCTGATGGCAGCGCTGTTGATCGGTGCCGCACTGGCGTTGCCGGTGGTGCTCAGTTCGCTGCTCAGTCTCGCTTCGCAGCGTAGTCGCTCGGTACTGGGCCAATGGTTTGTCGCCGATTGCCGTCAGCAACTTCCGGCGTTGAGCCTGGCGTTGATGGCGCTGCTGTTGGCCATGGCCGCCAATATCGGTGCCGGCAGCATGACCGCAGGGTTTCGCCAGACCTTCAGCGACTGGCTCGAGCAACGTCTGACGGCCGAGCTTTACCTCAACCCACAGAACCCGGCCCAGGCCAGGGAGCTGCACGGCTGGCTCAACCAGCAGCCGCAACTGGCGGCGGTGTTGCCCAACTGGCAGGTGTCGATCCAGTTGCAGGGCTGGCCGACGGACCTGTCCGGGATCATCGATCACCCGACCTACCGCCAGCACTGGCCGTTGCTCGAAGCCCTGGGCGACAACCCTTGGGAACGGTTGGCCAAGGACGATGCGGTGATGCTCAGCGAACAACTGGCCCGGCGCCTGCGCGTGCAACTGGGCGACCACCTGACGCTGCCGACGCCCACTGGCCCCTGGTCGCCACGGATCGTCGGGATCTACGCCGACTACGGCAATCCCAAGGGCCACATTCTGGTCAATATCAATCACCTGCTGCGCGGCTGGCCGCAACTGGCACCGAACCGCTTCAACCTGCGCATCGAACCGGCATCGATCCCGGCGTTCGTCACGGCGCTGCAGGCGCGTTTTACCCTGGAGGACAGCCGCATCGTCGATCAGGCGCGGCTCAAGGGCTGGTCCACGCAAGTCTTCGAACGCACCTTCGCCGCCACCGCCGCGCTCAATAGCCTGACGTTGTGCGTGGCCGGCGTGGCGCTGTTCATCAGCCTGTTGACCCAAAGCCAGAGCCGTCTCGGACAACTGGCGCCGCTGTGGGCGCTGGGCGTGACACGCCGGCATCTGATGTTGCTCAACCTCGGGCAAACCTGGTTGCTGGCGCTGCTGACCCTGGTGCTGGCGTTGCCGTTGGGCATCGCCCTGGCGTGGTGCCTGGACACGGTGATCAATGTGCAGGCCTTTGGCTGGCGCCTGCCGTTACGGGTGTTCCCGTTGCAACTGTTGCAGTTGATGGGCCTGGCGCTGGTGGCGACATTGCTGGCTTCGGCCTGGCCGTTGTTCCGTTTGTACCGCACGCAACCGGCGGACTTGCTGCGGACGTTTGCTCATGAAGATTAAGTTCGGCGTCTTGCTCCTGGCGCTGTTGGTGCTGCTGTTGAATGGCTGCGATCAACCGGCGCCGGTAGAAAAGGGTTTTGCCGGGCTGGGCAACCAGGCCGCTGCGTTTACCCCGGTGGTGCCCGGCCGGGTGTTCAGCTTCCCGGCGGATCACGGCCCGCACGATGGCTTTCGCATCGAATGGTGGTACATCACCGCTAACCTGAAGGACGCTCAGGGGCATGAGTTCGGTGCGCAATGGACGCTGTTTCGCAGCGCCTTGAAAGCCAGCCCCGAGGTGGCGGGCTGGCAGAATCAGACGATCTGGCTCGGTCATGCGGCGGTGACGTCGGCGACGGTGCATCACGCGGCGGAACGCTATGCCCGTGGCGGCGTCGGTCAGGCCGGTGTCAGCGTTGCGCCGTTCAATGCATGGATCGACGACTGGCAGCTGAGCAGCCAGGCGACAGCCGACGATCCGTTGGCCGACCTGCTGCTCAGCGCCCGCGACAAGCGCTTCAGCTACCGGCTGCGATTGACCTCGACAGGTCCGCTGGTGCTGCAAGGCGACAAGGGGTTCAGCCAGAAGTCCGAGCAGGGGCAGGCCTCTTACTACTACAGTCAGCCGTTTTTCCAGGCCAGCGGCACTCTGGAAATCGACGGCCAGACCTTTCAGGTCAGTGGCCCGGCCTGGCTCGACCGTGAATGGAGCAGCCAGCCCCTGACGGCCAATCAAAGCGGTTGGGACTGGTTCTCCCTGCACCTGGACAGCGGCGAGCAGGTGATGCTGTATCGCATGCGGCAAAAGGACGGCGAGCCTTACCTCACCGGCACCTGGATCGACGCCCGGGGGCAGACACAGCTGCTGCACGCCGGCGACATCAGCCTCATACCGCAAGACAGGGCCAGCGTGGTCGGGCGCGACATGCCCGTTCGCTGGTCGATCAAAATCCCCTCCAGACACCTCGATATCACCATCACTGCGCTCAATCCCCAGGCGTGGATGGACTTGCGCATACCGTACTGGGAAGGCCCGGTGCGCCTCAGTGGCAGTCATGCAGGGATCGGCTATCTGGAAATGACCGGGTATTAGAAAATCAGCGGCCTGCTGCGACCACTCGCTGAACAGCGTCTATGCTCATCGCACACATGGCATTGCGCTTTGCGTCAACGCCGTCTGTTGTCATTCATCACAGGGAAAGTTCTGCCTATGAAACGCCACGCACTGACCAAAGCCATCACCCTCGCCACCTTGCTGTCTGCTGCCAGTTTCGGTGCGGTTGCCGCCGAACTCCCGTTGTCCGAAGTTGTGGTGGTCGATCAGGTCGCCACCCAAGTCGTTTCGGTAGATACCGCAAACCGTATCGTGGTCCTCAAAGGCCCGCAGGGTAATGAATTCCCTGTGCAACTGACCGAAAAAGCGAAAAACCTCGACAACCTCAAGGCCGGCGACACGGTCGACATCAGGGTCACCAGCGCCGTTGCCGCCTTCCTCGACACCGATGTCGACAAAGGCCTGCCGGGCACTGCCGAAGCCACCGGCGAAGTGCGCGCAGCACCCGGTAGCGACAACCCTGGCGGCGAAGCTTACCGTCAAGTGAAAGTGCAGCTGAAAATCACCCACATCGACCAGAAAAAACACCAGGTGACTTTTGAAAACCCGGAAGGCAAGTCCAAGACGGTTGACGTCAAGCGACCTGAAGTCCAGGCCAAACTCAAGGACTTGAAAGTCGGACAAAGCGTTAACGTGGTTTACACCGACATATTGACGGTGACCAGCAAGCACTGAGATTGAGTGATATGGGCTGATTGTTTTTGTAGAAGTCTTGTACAGGAATAATCAGCTCATAGCGTTTAACGGTCGCGTTTAAAGCGTTGTGCGGCGTCGCAATCAAGTCGATGTTTCCTTAAACATTGTGTCGATAAATTTCATCTTTGCAGTGCGGACATATTGATTCTCATCTACTAAAATACTTTCCGTTCGCCCAGTGTGCGGCTCTTTACCAGTGCATGGATTGCCGAGGCCATTGCACTGGGCGAACACTTTATTGGTTGTATTGAAAGTTTCGGATATAAAAAAACGGGCGACCTGCAGGTCGCCCGTTTTTTTTGGGGGCAGCGTGGGCACGCTCCCATGTAGGAGCTGGCTTGCCAGCGATGGTCGTTAACGATAACGCGGGCGAACTGGATAAACGCGGTCCCCTGTAGGAGCTGGCCTGCCAGCGATGGTCGTGAACGATAACGCGGGTGAACTGGATAAACGCGATCCCCTGTAGGAGCTGGCCTGCCAGCGATGGACGTTAACGATAACGCGGGCGAACTGGATAAACGCGGTGCACTGAAGTCCATCGCCAGCAGGCTGGCTCCTACAGGTATTGCGTTATCGGTGTTACCCGGGATTGCGTGAGGAGCCTTTTTCATTGTCTTGAACAACATCGGCCAACGCCGCGAAACACTGCTCGATCGAGCGCCGCTGGCTCTCGGCATACAACGCCAATTCATCGATCGTCGAACGCCCCAATGCCTTTTCGAACGCCTGCTGATTGGCGTGCACGCCGTAACGGGTTTGCGCCGCGTCCCCCAGGTTTGACTGAAAAATCCCCGCCGCGCTGACCGGCAGGAAGTCTTCGTACACCAGCGGCTCAACCCGCAGGTAACCACTGCCGAGCAGGTCTTCCAGGGCGGCATTCTTCAGGTCGCCCGCCGCCAAGCCTTTTTCCGTCACGAAGTAGCGGAAGTAGGCCAGCTCCTGTTGGCGCATGCCTTTCCAGGTGTCAGGAAACTCGCTGAAATGCTGCGCCATCAGGGCGTTATAGCGCGCGGCGTTGGCTTCGTTGGGGAAGTCCTTGAGTTCGTCCCGTGCGGCATTGAGCAAGCGGTCGTACAGTGCGCGGCCTTTTGGCGTGAGGGCGGCACCGCGCTGTTCGATCTCGCCGAAGCGGGCGCTGTGGCTGCCGCGAGCTTCGTTCTGATCGGTGAAGGCAATCGGCTCGTCGAGGGCCTTGAAACTGGTCTGGCGCAGCAGGATCGGGCACTGGCGGCGGGGCGGACCTTCGATCACCGCTTTGGGGGTGATGCCGTGGGCGGGCATTTGCGCCTGGACGATGTCGATGTCCAGGGTCCGTGGAGTCAGGTGGTTGATGTGCGGACCCTTGAATGCCACCACGTCGGCGATCAGCCGATGCTGGGCGCTGAGTTTCTGATACTGCTCGGCGGTGACGGTGGCGCTGTGGTGCCAGCGAAAGGTTTCCAGGGCTTGTTCGACGAATTCCCGGGCTTGCGGTTCGGTCAGGCCGCCCTCGGATTCGGCACGCTCGACGAGCGAGAGGGCTTTGGCGGTGAAGATCGAGCGTCGGTCGAGCATCGACTGGGCGAACGCTCGCAGTTCCAGGTCTTCGATCAACTCCAGGCGCAACAGCGAGGTGAATACCCGGAACGGACTGACCTGCAACGATGCTTCATGCACTGCGCGAAACGCCGTGGAATGCACTGGCACGCCGGCCGGTGTCAGGTCGTAGTAACCCACCGGTTGCATCCCCATCACCGCGAACAGGCGGGCGAGGGTCGCCAGTTCATCGGCCGTACCGACGCGGATCGCCCCATGGCGCTCCAGGTCCAGGCGCTCGATTTCGCCGGTGCTGGTGAGCTGTTGCAGGATCTGCGGATCGCTTTGCAGCACGTGACGGTTGGTCTGCTCCACCAGTTCCATCAACGCGCCGTACAACGGCACTTCCTCACGGTACATGTCGGACATCGCTTTGGAGAAGCGTTGGCGGATCAGGTCAGGGCTGACGAAGTTCGGGTGGCTCATGAACAGGATTCCTGGCGCGGTGACGTAAAGGATGGGCAAAAGATCGCAGCCTTCAGCGACGCCGACAAACGAAGTTTCTGACGAACTTCATTCTGCAAAGGACTGCAAACCTAGTGCAGTCGTTGATCCTGTGGACTCTCCGACCGCAGCGATGCCAAAAACTCCCGATACAGGCGCGCCGAACCGGAGGGCGCTTCCACCATGGGCATGTGCCCGATGGCGTCCCAGATATGCACGCGCAGGTCGGCGATGCCCTTGCTCCAGACCGCCACGCTGCTGACGTCGATCAGCCGGTCCTTGCGCCCCCACAGCAACAGCGACGGGGCGATGATGTCGGGCAGGTGGGGTTCCATCGGCGGGCTGGCGCGGAAATCGCGGAAGATTTCTTCCAGTTCTTCGCGGGACTGTTCATAACGCTGGGCGACGGCATCGAGCACAAGCTTCGGCACCCAGGGCGGGGACGCCATGGTCATGGCGTAGAAACGCCGGAATTCTTCCCGCGAGTGAATCAGGAACGGGTTGTGGCCCTTGGCCAAATGCCGCTCCAGGTCACTGGGCTCGGGTGAGGTGACCCCCGCCGGGTCGATCAGGGCCAGGGACACAATGCGCTCCGGGTAATTGGCCGCGAGCCACGCCGCCATGTAGCCACCCATGGAGTTGCCGATGACATGGACTTTCTCGACGCCGCACACGTCCAGCAACTGGATCATGCGCTTGGCCTGCAGCGGGATGTCATAGCCACCGCCCGCCTTGAAGCCGGTTTCGCCATGACCGGCGATGTCCGGGATGATCACCCGATGGCTGCCGACAAAGTGCCGGGCGAAACGCAGCCAGAGGTTCTTGTCGGCGCTGAAGCCATGGAGCATCAGCACACTGCTGGTGGCCTCGTACGGCCCGCCTTGCCAGGTCGAGACGGTCATCTCGGGGATGGGCACGACGATCTTGTGCAGCCGGTACAGCTTGGCCTCGGCCGCCATGCTCAAGTCATAGAGCCAGTAGCCGATGGCCGGGTAGGTCAGCCAGCTCCAGGCGACGAACACTGCGAGAACCACGAACAACAAAAGCATCACGCGTCTCCCTTCTATCAGCTCAGGACAAAATGTGATCGGCGGGTTTCAGCGCTCGGGTCAAGCGATGAAAGCTGAAACTGAACCCCGGAAACATCGCAATCACATGACCGCTCTTGCTTTGATACCAACTGTGGCAACCACCGGACTTCCACACGGTACGTTCCATTTCCCGGTGGATCATTTCAGTGTAGGTACGTTCCGCCTCATGGCGAACTTCGATGCTGCGTAAACCTTGAGTCTTCAAGGTGCGAATGCAGTCGAGGATGTAATTCATCTGCGATTCGATGATGAACAGCGCCGAGGTGTGGCCGATCCCGGTGTTCGGCCCGGTGACGATAAACAGGTTGGGAAAGTCGGGCAGGGCGGTGCCGAGGTAGGCCCGAGGGTATTGCGCCCAGACTTCCTTGAGACGGGTGCCGTTTTTTCCCGTGACCGGGTAGGAAATCACTCCGTCGGTGGCGTCGTAGCCGGTGGACCAGACGATCAGGTCCAGGTCGATGTGTTGGCCATCCAGGGTGACGATGCCGGTTTCGTCGATGGCGGCGATGCCTTGCTCGCGGCTGTGCAGCGTCACGTTGCGCCGCGCCAGTGCCGGGTACAGCGTGCTGGACAGGATCACCCGTTTGCAGCCGATGGTGTAGTCCGGCGTCAGTTGGCTCCGCAGTTTGGCGTCCGGCACCTGGCGTTTGAGAAAACGCAGGGCCTGGCGCTGGACCATGTGTACCGCCGGCTTCGAATATTTGAAGGCAATCACCCGGGTTTCGAACTGCCAGTAGATCCCCCAGCGCAGCAGTTTGTAGGCCGGTTTGAGGCCCAGCAGCCAGCGCTGGAAACGGCCAAAGCTGCGGTCAGCCCGGGGCAATACCCAGTGGGGCGTGCGCTGGAACACATGCAAGTGCCCGACGTCCGGGGCAATGGCCGGAATCACCTGGGCCGCACTGGCGCCGCTGCCGACGATGGCCACGCGTTTTTGCCGATAGTCGTAGCCGTGATCCCAGTTGTTGGTATGAAAAGTTTTACCTTGAAAACGCTCCTGCCCCTCGAAGCGCGGCACCACCGGTTGGCTCAGCGGCCCGGTCGCGTTGATCAGGAACTGCGCGCAAAACGTGCCCTTGTCGGCGGTGTAGACGGTCCAGCGCTTGCTGGTGTCGTCCCATTCGATGCGCTCGACATTCGCGTCCAGTTCCACCTTGTTGCGCAGGCCGAAGTGTTCCACCACATGGCGGGTGTAGCGATGCAGTTCGGCCTGTTCGGCGAACATCTGCGTCCAGCGATACGGCGCGAAAGACAACGAATACAGCGGCGAAGGCACGTCGACGGCCGCGCCGGGGTAGGTGTTCTGGCACCAGGTGCCGCCGAAGAAATCCCGCCGCTCCAGCAGGCGAAAATCGTCGATGCCGGCCTTGAGCAAATTGATTGCTGCACATTGGCCGCCAAACCCGCTGCCGATGATCAATACTTGAAAGGTCTGCATGGGCCTCCTCTTATGGTCATTGATCAACCCCTTCTTTCATGTATAGCCGTTTCTGGGGTGAGGCTTTTGCTTTTATGTGAGGGTGATGTCGCGATATTCAGCCCGTCAGCCGGTGATGGCTATTTAATCTCGCCCTGATAGACTCCAGCGCACAGGCACAGGCTGTTATCGCATTCCGTCGAGTGGCACAGAGGCCTTATGGAAAAAGCGGGAGGAAAGGGTTTCTCATTGGCCAGGAGGCTCTATACATCGCGAATCCTGGGGGTGGCCCTGGGGTTGGTGTGCGTGAGCGCGGCGATGTATCCACTCGATCCGGCGCCCTGGGTCTGGGGTTTCATGTGGTTCAATGGCCTGGTCTGGCCGCACGTGGCTTATCAATGGGCACGCCGGGCCAGAAAGCCTTATCACGCCGAACACCGCAATCTGCTGATCGATGCCTTTCTCGGCGGCTTCTGGATTGCCGCGATGCATTTCAATCCACTGCCCAGCGCGACCACCATTTCCATGATGGCCATGAACAACGTGGCCATCGGCGGCATGCGCTTCCTGCTGGCCGGGACGGCCGCGCAAGTGCTGGGCATCGGCGTCGGTTTGCAGATTTTCGCCCCGGCGTTCATTCCAGCGACCAGCCCGCTGCAGCTCTATGCCTGTTTGCCCTTGCTGTGCCTGTATCCCTTGGCGCTGGGGTGGATCTGCTTCCGCCAGGCCCATACCCTCGGCCGTCAGAAGCGTGAACTGCTGGCGCTGAGCCGCACCGACAGCCTGACGGGCCTGTTCAACCATGGCGCCTGGAAGGACCAGCTGGAAGTCGAGTTCCAGCGCTGCAAACGCCAGCAAAAAGGCGGGGCGATTGCCCTGATCGACATCGACCATTTCAAGGCCATCAACGACACCTACGGCCATGTTGCCGGTGACATCGTCCTGCGTCAGTTGAGCAAAATGCTCAAGCAGAACCTGCGAGCGACCGATGTGGCCGGGCGCTACGGCGGTGACGAGTTCTGCGTGATCCTTCCGGACCTGCCCCTGAACCGCGCCGCCATGGTCATGGATGCCTTGCGTGATCGCTTCGCCACCTTGGGTTACGAGCAGAGTCCGGCGCTGAAAGTCAGCCTGAGCATTGGCCTGGCGTCCTTCGACCCGGCGCACACCGATGCCACGCTTTGGCTCAACGACGCCGATCATGCGCTGTACGAAGCCAAGACCACCGGGCGTAACCGCGTGATCTGTTGCGGCAATGGCAAGCCCCATCGCGAACTGCTCGACTCGGCGTGAGCGCCCACCGCATGACCTGTGGGAGCGGGCTTGCTCGCGAAGGCGTAGTGTCAGTCGATATAAATGCTGAATGACACACCGCATTCGCGAGCAGGCTCGCTCCCACAGTGGATTTGCGGTGAGTACATCATCGGTGTACACCCGCGATCCAAATGTGGGAGCGAGCCTGCTCGCGAAGGCGGTGAATCGGGTTAAACCATCACTCCTTCACGCTCATGAACTCTTCCGCGTAGCGGATGTATTCCTCAGGTTGCGTGTAGGTGTGAGTCAGCTCGGTCGCGCTCAGGTCCGAGGTCTGGGTGAGGATCTGGCGTTGTTCGCGCAGGCTGTCGTAGGTCGCCTTGATCGCGGCGAAGTAGGCGCCATGGCCGTCGATGGTCACGCGCACGCCCAGTTCGGCCAGGCGCTTGTCGTCGCGCAGCAGCGGGTTGCCGTAGGTCACCAGCATCAGCGGCACGCTCAGGTGCTCGGCGATCTGCTCCAGATGGTCGAAGTCCTTGACGCCCACCATGCAGATCCCGTCGGCCCCGGCTTGCTGGTATTGCCGGGTGCGGCTGATGATTTCCTGCACCGGCAGAATCCCGGCGTGGGTGCGGGCGATGATCGCCATTTCCTTATCGCAGCGCGCTTCCAGTGCCGCGCGGATCTTGCCGACGCCTTCGGCGACCGTGATCAGGTCGGTGGATTTGCGGCCGAACTGCGCGGGCAGCAGAGTGTCTTCGATGGTCAGCGCGGCGACGCCGGCCCGTTCGAGCTCGACGATAGTGCGCATGACGTTGAGCGCGTTGCCGTAGCCGTGGTCGGCATCGGCAATCACCGGCAACTGGGCAACGCGGCCGATGCGGGTGGCTTGTTCCGCGAACTCGCTGAGGGTGATCAGAGCAAAGTCAGGGGCGCCCAGCACCTGCAGCGAGGCGACCGAGCCACCCAGGATCCCGACTTCGAAACCCAGGTCGGCGGCGATGCGCGCCGACATCGGGTCGAACACCGAGGCCGTGTGGTAGCAGGTGTCGGAGGCGAACAGTTGGCGAAAATTGCGGCGCAAATCTTGATGGGAAAGCCTGGACATATGAGTTCCACCAATGGAATGGAAGGGCTTGAGCAAAAGTGTCAACGCCGAAGAAACAAAAGGCTATCACGCGCGCAGGGGGACAATGATGACGAATTTGCTGGGTAAGCCGGATTGACGCCTGAGGCAGTAAGCTGATAAGTCACGCCGCCACGGCCTGTTGCCGCTGGTTGAGCAGCGGCACGGCGCGCACCGAATCGCCGGGCTGCAGCTGCAAGCGCTTGGCGGTCAGGCGATCGACCACCAGGCTGTTGCCCGCCAGGCGGGCCGGGACGCAGGTAATGCGGCAGTTTTCCAGGCGACGATTGTGAATCAGCCAGAGCGGATCGTTAGCGTCCGGCGAGCCGATGGCCAGTTGCAGCGGTCGGCTGTCGCACACGGTGCGGATACTGGAAACCGGGGCCTCGATGACCGGTCCGCCGTCGAAGATATCGATATGGCCGTTGTGGGCAAAACCTTCGGCGCTGAGGATTTTCAGGGCCGGCTCGGTGTTCGGGTGGGCCTTGCCGATCACCGCCTGGGCCTGTTCGGTGAGCAGGCAGGTGTACAGCGGCTGGCGTGGCATGAGTTCGGCGATGAACGACTTGTTGCCCAGCCCGGACAAGTGATCGGCATGGCTGAAATCCATCTTGAAAAAATGCCGGCCGAGGCTGTCCCAGAACGGTGAGCCACCTCGTTCGTCGGTACTGCCGCGTAATTCGGCGATCAGCCGGTGGCCGAACAGCTGCGTGAACTCGGCCACGAACAACAAGCGCCCGAGCGAAAGCAAACGACCGTTGCTTCCCTGGCGCTGATCCGGGCGCAGGTACAACGAGCAGACTTCCGATTGCCCGGTCAATTCGTTGCTCAGGAACAGGGTCGGGATCTGGCGCTGGATACCCAGGTCCGCGCAAGCATTGACCGTCAGCCCGACCCGGTAGTTGTACCAGGGCTCGCGCAGACCGATTCCACCCGTCAGGGCGCTGACGCCCACCACTTGCTGCTCGTCGTCCTCGAGCACGAACAGGTAATCGGCATCGGCCCGATCGACCTGCCCGGCAAAGGTGCGTTGGGCCCAGCGGATCCGGTAGGCCAGGCGTTCTTCGTCGGCCGGCAGGCTGGTGAGTCCGGGGCTGGCCTGACGCACCAGCGTGAACAAGGCGGGCAGGTCGGTGATCTGGACCGGACGGACAATCATGCGGCTGTTCCTTGTTCATGGGTGTTCGGGCGTTGGCGTTGACCCAGGCGGGCACTCACAGGGCGATCAGCCTGACCGGGCTGCCCTCGGTCACCTTCAGCGCCGTGCACATGGCCGCGTCCAGCGTGACGGGTTCCCCGGCGATGTAATCAAGATCGGCGACGATGGCCCGATAATCCTTCAAGGACTCGTTGCTCACCAGATAGCTGCCCCGGGCATCGTTCACCGGGCCAGACTGCGTGAGGCTGCACTGGCTGTGGGCGATGGACCGAATGCCCGAGGTGCGCGCATAGAGCGTCGGGCCGCCATCGAACAGATCGATGTAACTGTTGGTTTCGAAGCCTTCACGCTCGAGGATATCGAAGGCCTCCTGGCCATCGGGGTGGATGCTGCCGATGCAGTCCTGTGCCGCTTGCGGCAGCATGGGCACGTAAATCGGATACTGCGGCATCAGTTCGGCGAGAAAGGTGCGGCTCTGCAGGCCGCAAAGCCGTTCGGCCTCGACGTAGGGCAGGTCGAAGAAATGTTTGCCCACGGCATCCCAGAATGGCGAGTGCCCTTCATCACTGCTGAAGCCAACGATTTCGGTGATCACCGTTGCGGAAAAACGCCCGGGGTGGGCTGCGATGAACAACAGGCGCGCCCGCGACAGCAGTTCGGAATGGGCGGTGCGTACCCGTGCGGCATCGATATGGAAGCCGCGCAGCAAGGTGTGGCCGCTGAGGTCGTGACACAACGACAAGGCCGGTACACCGTGCTCGATGTTCAGTTCCCGCGAGGCACTGGTGAAATGCCGGTTGCGCAGGCTGTAGAACGGCTCGCCGTACCCCGCCGTGGCGAGGATTTCCGAGCAGCCGACCAGGTGCTGCGTCGCCGGGTCTTCAAGGACAAAGAAATAGTTTTCCGGGCCATGACCCTCGACGTCTTTCTCGAACGAGGCACAGGAATCGAGAATTTTTTCGCGCAACCGTTCGCTATCGTCGGGCAGGGATGTGACACCCACCAGGCTTTCACGAGCCAGCTTCTGCAACCTTGGCAGGTCGGCCAACTCGACTGGACGCAAGACCAGCATGGAGACACTCCTGTATCAAACGATCCGGCGGTTTGAGCCGAACCTGACTATCACTGTCGGTTTTTCCACACATTTATTCGGTGGACATCTGATCGTTGTCAGGCGCCACTCTTTTTCTTGTCAGATGCTTCCTGGGATTGCCTGTATTAAACGAGGAACGGACGATTCGGCCACTGGCGTTGCCGGGCCTGGCACATTGATCGGGTATTCGAGAAAGGGCATCCGGGCTCCTGCTGGATGAGCGTGGCACATGTTTTAACAGTCCGTTGAAAAGAGTATTTAATTATCGCGTGCTGCCTGTCTAGTTAATTTTCGCGGGGTCCGACCGTGCCCGAAAATGGGGCGAAGTGCCTGCAGCAAGGGGCTACGCCGATGTCGCAAAGTCTTGTAGGCCATTGCCTGAGTTGCAGTCAGCGATAAGAGAAAACCTGCCAGGACATGCCTGACGGAGCCCGCTTCAAACCGGAAAATTAAACACCCCCAAGGCCTGATGCCAGTCAGTGCAAACCTTGTGGGAGCGAGCTTGCTCGCGATGACGGCTGGACAGTCAAACAAGGAGTGCCTGACAGTCTGCCATCGCGAGCAAGCTCGCTCCCACAATGTCCGGGGCTTAACTGATCGGCATTACCCCCAAGGCCTGCTTTCTTGCGGCACAATTGCGCGATGGCAGTCCCCTGACGCCGTTGTTCCTTTCCATCCCTGGAGTGATTGCCGGTGCAGGCGACCCGTTTAACCCTGATTTGTCACGCTAGAACCGTCGCACAGAAACTGGCGCGTTTTCCATTGGACGAACCTCTGGAGATGGATTGGCAAGCGCTCAGGCTTTCCCGTTGCAAGCAGTTCAAGGGCGTTCCACACCTTGTCTGCGGTCCGGAACTGCGCACCCGGCAAACCGCAGAGCTGTTCGGCAGCGCGCCGGAGATTGTCGACGCACTGAAGGATTGCGACTTCGGGGATTGGGGTGGTGAGCGCATCGGCGATTTGCAAAAAACCGACCCCGGGGCCCTCGAGCATTGGCTGGGGGATGCGGCTTCGGCACCCCACGGTGGCGAGTCGCTGGTGCAACTGGGCGAGCGAGTGGCGGCGTGGTTGACCGCGTTGCAGTCGACGCCGGGGCACGTCGTTGCCATTACCCATCCCTTTGTCATCCGCGCCGCGCTGACGCAGGTGTTGCAGGGTGCGGCGTCCGACATGATCGACGTCGAACCCCTGTCGGCGGTCGAGTTGAGGTTCCATGGCCGCTGGCGGTTGCGCTTGCCGGGCACCGACCCCGAGGACTTGCTGTGATGAAAAAACTCCTGGTCATCGGCATCGGCGCCGGCAATCCCGACTACATCACGATGCAAGCGGTGAAGGCGCTGAATCAGGTCGACGTTTTTTTCCTCATGGACAAGGGCGAGAGCAAAGACAAACTCATCGACTTGCGGCGCGAAATCTGCGAACGCTACATCACCGACCACGATTACCGTTTTGTCCAGGCCCACAGCCCCGAGCGCGAGCGCGGTGAGGTGGACTACAGGAGCAGTGTCGACGACTTGAACCTGGCCAAACAACAGACCTTCGAACGGCTGATCAATGAAGAACTGTCCGACGACCAGTGTGGTGGTTTCCTGGTGTGGGGCGACCCTGCGCTGTACGACAGCACAATCCGTATCCTTCAGGCGATCCAGGCCTCGGGCGCCTGTGGGTTCGAGTTCGAGGTGATTCCCGGCATTACCAGCGTCCAGGCCCTGGCGGCACAGCACAAGGTGCCGCTGAACCAGATTGGCCGCTCCGTTGAAATCACCACGGGCCGGCGTTTGGCGGCAGGGCAGGTGAGCGATGCCGACAGCCTGGTGGTGATGCTCGATGCTCAGGATGCCTACCATCAGGTGGCGGACCGGGACACCGAGATTTACTGGGGGGCCTATCTGGGGACGCCGGATGAAATCCTGATCAGCGGCAAGCTCAAGGATGTGGCGGATGAAATCGAACGGGTGCGCAAGGCGGCGCGGCTGGCCAATGGCTGGATCATGGATACCTATCTGTTGCGCAAGCCTTGAGAGCTTGAGGTGACAGGGCTGACGCCTTCGCGAGCAGGCTCGCTCCCACAGTGGACTTTCAGTGTTCACACCATCCGTGTGGGAGCGAGCCTGCTCGCGAAGGCGTCTTAAAGGCCAACCGAAGGTAAAGCACTGCCTCCACGCCCAAACCGCTCCCGATACACCGAAGGCGGCACGCCAACCACGGTTCGAAAGGCCACCCGAAAGCTTTCCACCGAGCGATAACCGCAACGTTCGGCAATCTGCTCGGTGTTCTGGTCGCTGCTTTCCAGCAGTTCGCGGGCGCGGCCCAGACGTTGCTGCTGCAACCAGGTTTTCGGTGACTGGCCGCTGGCTTCGGTGAAGCGACGCAGGAACGTACGTTCGCTCATGGCGGCTTCGCTGGCCAGGTCGCGCACTTCCAGCGGTTCGTGCAAGCGCTCACGTGCCCACTGCATGACGCGGGAAAGATCGCTGCGCGGTGTAGGACTGACCGGCGTCGGAATGAATTGCGCCTGGCCGCCGCTGCGTTGCGGCGACATGACCAGGCGCCGGGCCACGGAATTGGCCACTTGCGTGCCGAAATCCCGGGCCACCAGGTGCAGGCAGGCATCGATGCCGGCCGCGCTGCCGGCGGAGGTGATCAACTGGCCGGAATCGACATACAGCACGTCCGGGTCCACCAGGATGCCGGGAAACCGCTCGGCCAGTTCCGAGGTGTAGCGCCAGTGCGTGGTCGCACCGTGCCCGTCGAGCAACCCGGTGGCGGCGAGGACGAACACCCCGGAGCAGATCGACAGTAACCGTGCGCCCCGCGCATGGGCCTGGCGCAGGGCGTCGATGAGCTCTGCGGGGACCGTGGCGCTGCGGTCGCGCCAGCCGGGAATGATGATGGTGCGGGCATCGGCGAGCAATTCCATGCCGCCGTCGGCCAGGACCTGGATGCCGCCCATGGCACGCATCGGGCCTTGATCGACGGCGACGATGCGATGTTCGTACCACGGGAAATCGAACTCGGGGCGTGGCAGGCCGAAGATCTCCACGGCAATGCCGAACTCGAATGTGCAGAGGCCGTCGTAGGCCAGAATCGCGACCATTGCGGGGTTGGGATGCATTTGGCGGAAAATTCCCGATCGGTGTCTTGTGCGCCACTGTAGCCGCAAGTGCCGGGCGGATAAAGTCTCCCCACACCCATCGCCTCTTTGGAGTACAGCCCATGACCAGTCTGGTTCGCGAAATTCCCGCCGCCCCATCGGCCATCGCCCTGATGCATTTCAGCAACCGTCTGACGTTCGAAACCGATTGTTCCGACGTCTACGGCAGCCAGCAGGCTGGCGAAGTCGATTTCATTCTGGTGGATGTGCGTGGCCCGCTGGCGTTCGAGCGCGGGCATGTACCGGGAGCGATCAACATTCCCGGGCGCTTGCTGACCGCCGAAGGTTTGGCCGGATATCCGAAAAACACGTTGTTCGTGGTCTATTGCGCCGGGCCTCACTGCAACGGCGCCAACAAGGCCGCGGTGAAGCTGGCGGCCCTGGGGTATCCGGTCAAGGAGATGATCGGCGGCGTGACCGGGTGGCTGGATGAAGGGTTTGAGTTGAGTGCCGGGGTGAAGCGGCAAACCGCCAGCGTGGTCGGTTGCGAGTGTTGAGGTAACCGAAAAGATCGCAGGCTGCGCCAGCTCCTACATTGAATTGCGTTGCCTGTAGGAGCTGCCGAAGGCTGCGATCTTTTGATCTTTGTTATTCACTCCCCGCCGCCAACCACTCATCCAGTGTCGCCTGCAACCACTCCAACACCTCGGCATAGGCTGCACCGTCCTGCGGCCCCCGCGGCAACGGCGACTCATCGCCAAAATGCGCATTGAGCATGGCCACCGACTCGGCGTTCCACTCCGGATGAAACTGCAACCCCAGCCGCGCTGGCCCGGCGCGGTACATCTGCTGCACACAGTGCTCGCTGCTGGCCAACAGTTGCGTGCCAGGCGGCAGGTCGATGGCGTCTTCGTGCCACTCGAGTACCTTCAGCGCTTGTCCATCGATAAAGCTCACCGTGGTCCATCCGGTTTCGCTCCGGTCCATGCGCCGTACATTGCCGCCCAGACTCAACGCCAGCAACTGGGCCCCCAGGCAGATGGCGAACACGGCCCCGCCCAGATCCAGGCTGCCTTTGAGCCATTGCCGTTCGGCCGCAAGCCAGGCCGGGCCGGCATTGGATTCATAAGGCCCGCCCAACAGAATCACCGGATCGGCGCTAACGGGCGGCAACTGCCCCAGGTCGGCGCGAAACACCTGCAGCGTCAGCCCTCGGGACTCGGCCCAAAAGGCGATGGCACCCGGGCCTTCGGCGGGGTGGTGCTGGATCAGGTTCAACGTGGGCATCGCGCTACTCTCGATGGGACGCAAGGGCGCCCAATGTGCCGTAAAACGCCCGGCATCGCCAGCCGGCCCGTTGCGTCGGATGGCGTCGAAACGCCTGTAGGTCCGATCTGAAAACGCGATCTGTCCGACAGACGTTTCCCCGTCATGGCGCGTTCACCGCAATGACTCGATCCTGGCGCCACTTTTTTGTAAGTATTTGTCGCCTTGGCGTAATTTACCCTCCTGTAGCCGCTCTAGACTGCCGGCCACTTCGGTTCCGCTCACAAAGCGAGGACCGAACGCTGCCAATCGAAGCTGCCAATAAAAGCCTCCGCACACAGGAGTTATAAATGAAGAAGCTAGTGATGTTCGGTGCCCTGGCACTGTCGATGTTGTCCCTGACCGCCGTGGCTGACGACGCCAAGCCGATCCGCATCGGCATCGAAGCCGGTTACCCGCCATTTTCGATGAAAACCCCTGACGGCAAACTCACCGGTTTCGACGTGGACATCGGCGATGCCCTGTGCGAGCAGATGAAGGTCAAGTGCACCTGGGTCGAGCAAGAGTTCGACGGCCTGATCCCTGCGCTGAAGGTCAAGAAAATCGACGCCATCCTGTCGTCCATGACCATCACTGACGACCGCAAGAAGAACGTCGATTTCACCATCAAGTACTACCACACCCCGGCGCGCTTCGTGATGAAGGAAGGCACCGACGTCAAGGACCCTCTGACCGAACTCAAGGGCAAGAAAGTCGGTGTCCTGCGCGCCAGTACCCACGACCGCTTCGCCACTGAAGTGCTGCAACCGGCAGGGATTGTCCTGGTACGCTACGGCTCCCAGCAGGAAGCCAACCTGGACATGGTCTCCGGCCGCATCGACGCGCTGCTGGCCGACTCGGTCAACCTGGACGACGGTTTCCTGAAAACCGACGCCGGTAAAGGTTTTGCCTTCGTCGGCCCTGAGTACAACGATCCGAAGTACTTCGGTGGCGGCGCCGGCATTGCCGTGCGCAAGGGCGATACTGCCCTGGCCGAGCAGTTCAACAAAGCCATCACCGAGATCCGCGCCAACGGCAAGTACAAGCAAGTGCAGGACAAGTACTTCAAGTTTGACGTTTACGGCGAGTAATCCAGCCGTTTGGAAAAGTGGCAACCGTCAGACGCGGTTGCCATTTTTTTTGTGCAATCATTTCCAGCACAAAGATCCCTGTGGGAGCGAGCCTGCTCGCGAAGGCGCCGGTACATTCAACATCCATGTTGGCTGGCTTGACGCTTTCGCGAGCAGGCTCGCTCCCACAGGTGATTTCACCGTGCAGACATCAGGAGTCCGTCCATGCAACGCATCGACCACACACTTCCCTGGAGCCACCTGGGCACTGAGCGCACCCTCAGCGTGTTCCGTTATGGCGCGGGGCCGCGCAAGGTATACATCCAGGCCAGCCTGCATGCCGACGAATTGCCGGGCATGCGCACGGCCTGGGAGTTGAAGAAGCGCCTGACTGAACTTGAACAGCAGGGACAGTTGAACGGCGTGATCGAACTGGTGCCGGTGGCCAATCCCATTGGTCTCGACCAGCACCTGCAAGGCAGCCACATGGGGCGATTCGAGTTGGGCAGCGGCAAGAACTTCAACCGCTCGTTCGTCGAACTCAGCGCGCCGGTGGCCGAGCGGGTCGGTGATCGTCTGGGCAGCGATGCCCAGGCCAACATCGCGCTGATTCGCCAGACCATGGGCCAGGTGCTCGACGAATTGCCGGCAGCGACATCGCAGCTGGAAGCCATGCATCGCCTGTTGCTGCGCCATGCCTGCGACGCCGACATCACCCTGGACCTGCATTGCGATTTCGAAGCGGCGATCCACATCTACGCGTTGCCGCAGCACTGGCCACAATGGCGATCCCTGGCGGCGCGTTTGCAGGCCGGCGTGGCGCTGTTGTGTGAAGACTCCGGCGGCAGCTCGTTCGACGAGTCCTGTTCCTCGCCCTGGTTGCGTCTGGCCCGGGCGTTCCCGGCGGCGGCGATTCCACCGGCCAACCTGGCAACCACGCTGGAGCTGGGCAGCATGGGCGACACCCGGGTCGACCAGGCCCGGGCCAATTGCGAGGCCATTCTCGGCTTCCTCGCCGAGCAGGGATTCATCTCCGGCACCTGGCCGGCGGCACCGGCCGACTGCTGTGAAGGCATGCCGTTCGAAGGCACCCAATACCTGTTCGCACCGCATCACGGCGTGGTCAGTTTCCTGCGTGAAGCCGGGGAATGGGTAGAGAAGGGCGATGCGCTGTTCGAGGTGGTCGACCCGTTGAACGACAAGGTCACCACCGTGCAGGCCGGCACCAGTGGTGTGCTGTTCGCCATCGATCGTGGGCGCTACACCCAGCCTGGCACCTGGCAGGCGAAAGTCGCCGGGCGTGAGCCGATTCGGATGGGGAAGCTGATCAACGACTGAGCCCGGAATTTTCTTTGTCTGTACTGGCCTCTTCGCGAGCAGGCTCGCTCCCACATTTGAAATGCGGTCCTTGTGGGAGCGAGCC
>NZ_JBYSVW010000033.1:0-31461 GCF_058986625.1 Pseudomonas sp. GW821-FHT07G06 | reverse complement strand
GAGGGGAGGGCAATGGATGCCCTCCCTTTTTCCTTCCACTCGATGACCCATCGTGAATCGGGGTGCCAGCAGCGTACGTCGCGTTCGGCTGCAGCTGCTCTCAATTATAAGATGTAGTAATACTTCGAATAATAAATAGAAAATTGACTAATCATGGTCCCGGAACGAAAAATCATCCCCAGACCGGCGCCGCCAGAGCGCCGCGGATTTGCCGTTTCCCTCCTGCCAGAAAAATAACCAAAGGAGCCCGACCCATGAAGCCTCAAGCTTCGTCCCAGCCGCGCCGTGCGGCAGCCGCCGCCTTTATTGGCACCATGATCGAGTGGTACGACTTTTACATCTATGCCACCGCCGCCGCGCTGGTGTTCGGCGCGCTGTTCTTCCCCTCCGACGACAAACTGTTCAGCACCATGGCGGCATTCGGCACCTTTGCCGTGGGCTTCTTTGCGCGGCCGTTGGGCGGGATTGTTTTCGGCCATATCGGTGACCGCATCGGTCGCAAGAAGTCGCTGATCATCACCCTGTTGATGATGGGCGTGGTCACGGTGTGCATCGGCTTGCTGCCGACCTACGCGCAGATCGGCGCGGCGGCGCCGGTGCTGCTGATCCTGCTGCGCATCGTCCAGGGCATCGCCGTCGGTGGCGAATGGGGCGGGGCGGTGTTGATGGCCGGCGAGCATGCACCGAAAGGCCGGCGCAATTTCTTCGCCTCGTTTGCGCAACTGGGCAGCCCGGCGGGATTGATCCTCTCGCTGCTGGCCTTCAGCGCGGTCACCCGTCTGCCGGAAGAAGACCTGATGAGCTGGGGCTGGCGCTTGCCGTTCCTCGCCAGTTCGCTGTTGTTGCTGGTGGGCCTGGCGATTCGCCTGGGGGTGAATGAGTCGCCGGAATTTCTCGCCAGTCGCGAGCAGGCCAGTAAAAACCAGCGCAAGGAACAGGCGCCGGTCATGGAGGTGCTGCGCACGGCGTGGCGTCCGCTGTTGCTGTGCATCGGCGCCAACACCCTGGGGATCGCCGGGGTGTATTTCACCAACACCTTCATGATTGCCTACACCACCCAGCAACTCTCATTGCCGCGCTCGCTGATTCTGGAGTGCCTGTTCTTCGTCGCGATCATCCAGTTCTGCATCCAGCCGCTGGCGGCCTGGGTCGCCGAGAAGATCGGCGCGACCCGCTTCCTGTGCCTGGTGTCGCTGTTGGCCATGGCCTCGCCATACCCGATGTTCGTGCTGGTCAGTTCGGCCCAGGCGCCGCTGATCATCCTCGGCATTGCCCTGGCGGTGGTGTGCATGGCGTCGTTCTACGCGGTGATCGCCGGCTACGTCAGCGGCATGTTCGAGACCCGCGTGCGCTACACCGCGATTTCCCTGGCGTACCAGATTTGCGGCGCGCTGGCCGGTGGCCTGACGCCGCTGATCGGCACGATGCTGGCGCACCGGTTCGCCGGCCAGTGGTGGCCGATGGCGGTGTTCTACAGCCTGATCGCCGCGACTTCGCTGCTGTGTGTCCTGTCCCTCGCCCGTCGCCACGCCAGCGCTGAACGCCTGGAACTGGTCAAGGCCTGAACCGAATTTTCCTGGAGAAACTCATGTTGAAGATTAATGGCGAACGCCTCTGGGCGAGTCTGATGGCGATGGCCGAAATCGGCGCCACCGCCCGTGGCGGCAGCTGCCGCCTGGCCCTGAGCGACGAGGACAAGGCCGGTCGCGAACTCTTTGCCCACTGGTGCCGTGAAGCCGGCATGACCCTGAGCGTGGATGCCATCGGCAACCTGTTCGCCCGTCGAGCCGGCATTGATCCTGACGCGGCACCGGTGATGATGGGCAGCCACCTCGACACCCAGCCCGAAGGCGGGCGGTTCGATGGCGTGTACGGCGTGCTCGCCGGCCTGGAAGTGGTGCGCTGCCTGAACGATCTGGGGATCCAGACCCGCAAGCCACTGGAAGTGGCGGTGTGGACCAACGAAGAAGGCGCACGCTTCACCCCGGCGATGTTCGGCTCGGCGGTGTTTACCGGCATCATGGCGCTGGACGCCGCGCTGGCGGTGCGCGACATCGATGGCATCAGCGTCGCCGAGGCACTGCAATGTACCGGTTATGCCGGTGAGCGCCCGCTGGGTGGGGCGGTGGATGCCTACTTTGAAGCGCACATCGAGCAAGGGCCGATCCTCGAAGACAACGCCAAGAGCATCGGCGTCGTCAGCGGCGGCCAGGCGATTCGCTGGCTCGACGTGCGGGTCGAAGGCATGGCGGCCCACGCCGGTACCACGCCTATGCCGCTGCGCAAGGATGCCTTGTACGGCGTGGCGCCGATGATCCAGGCCATCGAAGCCCTGGCGGCGGACTTCGCCCCTGAAGGCCTGACCACGGTCGGTGAGTTGAGCATCAACAAATCGTCGCGCAATACCATTCCGGGGCTGGTGAACTTCAGCGTCGACCTGCGTCATCACCGTGACGAAACCATCGAGGCGATGGAGCAACAGGTCCGTGCGCGGCTTCAGGCGATAGCCGACGGTCGCGGTTTGAAACTGGCGATCACCCCGCACTGGATCAGCCCGGCCACGCCGTTCGACGCGGACTGCGTGGCGGCGGTGCAGCAGGCCGTGGATGGGCTGGGCTACGCTCAGCAATCGATCGTCAGCGGCGCCGGGCATGACGCGATCCACCTGGCGCGGTTCTGCCCGACGGCCATGGTGTTCATCCCGTGCGTGGGCGGGTTGAGCCACAACGAAGCTGAAGACGTGTTGCCTGAAGATGTGCGGCAGGGCACGGATGTGTTGCTCAACGCCGTGCTGTCTCGTGCCGAAATCATTGAATAAACACAAATCCCATGTGGGAGCGAGCCTGCTCGCGATTGCGGTGGATCAGTCGCCAACAATGTTGAATGTGCTGGCCTCATCGCGAGCAAGCTCGCTCCCACACTGATAGGTATTCATTCCATGCGCAGTTTTTTTCACCCGGAACAATTGCTCCACCATCCACGCAGCTACTACTCCCGTGGCCAGATGCGCACACCGCAGGAAGTGCCGGAGCGTGCGCAGCGCCTGGTGCAGGCGTCTCATGCCTTGGGTTTCAAGGTCGAGCAACCGGCCGACGCCGGGCTCGATCCGCTGCTGGCGGTGCACGGCGCACCGTACCTGCGGTTTTTGCAGGAAGCCCATCAGCGCTGGAAAGAGATTCCCGAGGATTGGGGCGATGAGGTGATGTCGAACATCTTCGTCCGCGAACCGAATGCCCTGCGCGGGATACTCGCCCAGGCCGCGCGTTATCTGGCCGATGGCAGTTGCCCGGTGGGCGAGCAGACGTGGCGTTCGGCCTACTGGTCGGCGCAAAGCGCCATCGCCGGCGCCCGGGCGTTGCTCGATGGCGAGCCGGCAGCCTATGCCTTGTGCCGTCCACCGGGCCACCATGCTCGGGCCGAAGCGGCGGGTGGTTTCTGCTACGTGAACAACGCGGCCGTGGCGGCCCAGGTATTGCGCGACGGGTTCGCACGGGTGGCGGTGCTCGACACCGACATGCACCATGGCCAGGGCATTCAGGAGATTTTCTACGACCGTGACGACGTGCTCTACGTTTCGGTGCACGGCGATCCGACCAACTTCTATCCGGGTGTCGCAGGCTTTGCCGAAGAACGCGGTGCCGGGGCGGGCGAGGGTTTCAACCTCAACCTGCCGATGGCCCATGGCGCCAGCGAGGCCGACTTCCTCGAGCAACTGGAGGTAGCGCTGAAGGCGGTGACGGACTTCGGTGCCGAGGTGCTGGTGCTGTCCCTGGGCTTCGATATTTTCGAGCTGGACCCGCAAAGCAAAGTGGCGGTGACCCGCGAAGGATTTGCCGTGCTCGGCGAGCGCATTCGCAGCCTCGGGTTGCCGTGCCTGATCGTGCAGGAGGGCGGGTATCACCTGGAGAGTCTGGAGGAGAATGCAAAGGCGTTTTTTGTTGGGCCAGAGGTTTGGACGCATCGATAAGTCCGTGTGTCGCGAAAAGATCGCAGCCTGCGGCAGCTCCTACACTTGGAATTCGATACCCCTGTAGGAGCTGCCGCAGGCTGCGATCTTTTTTGCCTGAAAGGCAAACGCCCTACGGCACTTGCCATAGCCCTTACGTTAACGTAAAGATTGCGGCAGGGCGCCGACGTATGAAGGCGCAAGGGCGGACGACCCGGAGCGCTTGATGACGCTAATAAAAACAAACTCCCCCAAACTGCATCGCGAAGCCCGGCTGGCCCGGGAAAAGCTGCACCTGGAAGGCGAAGTGCCGGATGGCGTCCTGCGTGCGGAAATCGATGCCTCGTGGCGGCGCAGCCTGAGCCATGGCGTGCATTTCAATGCCAAGCACGAGCTGGCGCTGGAATCGAGCGCCAGCCTCGACCTGTTGCTGGCCAGCAATCGCCTGCTGATCGACGCCGCGTTGCCGGCCATCGATTACCTGGCCGAGCGTCAGGGCAAGGAAGGGCTGATCATCCTCGCCAATTCCGACGCCACCATCCTCGCCGTCGAAGGCCGCGCCGACCGCCTCAAGGGCAGTGGCCTGCAGGACATCACCCTCGGCGCCTGCTGGAGCGAAGCGGTCCGCGGCACCAACGCCCTCGGCACGGCACTGGTGGAAGCGCGGCCGACCCTGATCGATTGCGGCGAGCATTATCTGGATCGCCTCAGTGATTTTTCCTGCACTTCGGTGCCGATCCATTGCCCTCAGGGCGACATCCTCGGCGTCCTCGACCTGACCCGCGAAGGCCCGCTCGGCCGCGCCCACGACAGCACCGCGCTGCTGGCCATGGCCGTCAGCCAGATCGAAAGCCGGGTGTTCAACGCCAGTTACCCGGACGAGATCGTCCTCGCCTTCCACAGCCGTCGCCAATACCTCGAATCCCCGTGGCAAGGCCTGCTGGCGGTGAGCCTTGGCGGGCAGATCCTCGCGGTCAGCGCCCAGGCTTGTCAGTTGCTCCACGCCGAGCGCTCGGCCCTGGTCGGTCGGCGCTGCGAGGAGTTTCTCGGCGTCGACGGTCTGCAATTGTTGGCACGCCTGCATCAGGGCGGCACCGGCAGTCTGCAGACCGCCAAGGGTGAATTTTTCTATAAAACCCTGCGCGCGCCGCAACGCTCGATCAACGTCGGCAGCCCGCCGCGCACGGTCGCCAAGCCGGCCAAGGCGCAACCGGATCTGGAAGCGCTCGCCGGCAGCAACAGCCGTTACGCCCGAGCCTTGCGCATGGCCCGTCAAGGGTTGGCCAACGAACTGCCGGTCCTGCTATTGGGCGAAACCGGCACCGGCAAAGAGGTGATCGCCCGCGCCCTGCACATGGCGGGAGCGCGCTGCGACAAACCCTTCGTGGCGGTGAACTGCGCGGCCATTCCCGAAGGCCTGATCGAGTCCGAACTGTTCGGCTACCGCGAAGGCGCGTTCACCGGTTCACGCCGGGGCGGCATGGTCGGCCGCCTGCAACAGGCCCATGGCGGCACTTTGTTCCTCGATGAAATCGGCGACATGCCCCTGGCCTTGCAAGCCCGACTGTTGCGGGTGTTGCAGGATCGCAAGGTCGCGCCACTGGGCGCCGGCGAAGAGCAGGACATCGACGTCGCGCTGATCTGCGCCACCCACCGTGACCTCAAGCGTCTGGTGGAAGATAAACACTTTCGCGAAGACCTGTTCTACCGGGTCAACGGCATCAGCGTGATGCTCCCGGCCCTGCGCGAACGCGAGGATTTCGCCGCGCTGGTCAGCCGCATGCTGGCGACACTGGGCGCACCCGCCGTGGTCCTGCACGATGATCTCGATCGCTTGCTCAGCGGCTATCACTGGCCGGGCAACATCCGCCAGCTGGAGATGGTCCTGCGCACCGCGCTGGCCATGCGCGAACCGGGTGAAACCGTGCTGACCCTCGACCACCTACCCGACAGCATGCTCGACGAATTGACCGCCGGCGAACGGCCCCAGGCCGGCAGCATCCGGGAAAACGAACTGGAGCTGATCCGTCAGTCCCTGGACACGCATCAGGGCAACGTCTCGGCCGCCGCCGACGCCCTGGGCATCAGCCGCGCGACCCTGTATCGCAAGCTCAAACAGTTGCGTTCGTGATGCAACGTCTGATCGTTCGGCTGATCGACAGCCAGAACCCCGAGGCCTTGCAGGCGTCGCTGCGCTGGCTGTACAGCTTCGTGCGCCCCCATCGCCTGGCGATTGCCGGGCTGCTGGGCCTGTCGGTCTGCGCTTCGGCGTTGGTGCTGGTGCAGCCGTGGCTGACCAAGCTGTTGATCGACGACGGCCTGCTGGCGCGCAACTTCCCGATGCTGGTGCTGATCGCCGGGCTGATGATTGTTGCCGGGCTGTTGGGCACGGCGCTTTCGGGCATCAACCGCTACCTGCACACGCGCCTGTCCGGGCGCATGCTGTTTGCCTTGCGCGATGACCTGTACCGGCATCTGCAATCCCTGTCGCCGAGCTTTTACGGTCAGCGGCGCATCGGTGACCTGATGTCGCGCCTCGATGGCGATGTCGCGGAGATCCAGCGGTTCGCCGTGGACTCGCTGTTCTCGGCGGTGTCGAGCGTGATTGGCCTGGTGGTTGCCATCGCGATGCTGGTGACGCTGTCCTGGAAACTGTCGCTGCTGGCCCTGGTACTGATCCCCCTCGATGTCCTCTGGCTGCGCTGGATGCGGCGCAAGATCGAGCGCGATGTGCGGCAGTTGCGCGAGCGTTCGGCGGACATGTCGTCGTTCATGGTCGAGACCTTGCCGGTGATGAAGTTCATCCAGTCCGCCGGCCAGCAACAGCGCGAAGCACGGCGCCTCGAAACGCTGGGGCAGGGCTACATGAGCCAGTTGCTGCGCCTGCAAGTCACCGAGTTTTTCACCCAGGCCGTGCCCGGCACGCTGACCTCGCTGTCCCGGGCCTGCGCCTTCCTGATCGGCGGATACTGGGTGGTGCAGGGCACCTGGCAGCTCGGTGCGTTGATTGCGTTTTCCACCTACCTGGGGATGGCCGTGGGGCCGGTACAGAGCCTGCTCGGACTCTACGTGGCGATTCAGCGGATGACCGTCAGCCTCGGCCGGGTCATGGAGTTGCGCGGCGAACAGCCGACCGTGTCGACGCCTGCCAGACCACGGCCGATGCCCAATGGCGGTGATCTCTGGTTCGACAACGTGCACTTCGCCCATCCCGGTCGCCAATCGACCCTGCGCGGTATCGAAGCGCGGATACCCTACGGTTTGAAAGTGGCCCTCAGCGGCGGTTCGGGCGTCGGTAAATCCACCCTGATCGACCTGCTGCAACGGCATCACGATCCGCAATCGGGACGGGTACTGCTGGGCGACGTCGATGTTCGGGAGCTGGACCTGTTCCAGTTGCGTCGACGCATTGCCATCGTCAGCCAGGACATCGTGCTGTTTCGCGGCAGCCTCGCCGACAACCTGGCTTACGCGGTGCCGGACGCCAGCCGCGAAGCGATTGCCGAAGTGGCGCGCCTGGCGCAACTCGACGGCCTGATCGAGTCCTTGCCCGAGGGCCTCGACAGTCCGCTGGGTGAACGCGGCCAGCAGTTGTCCGGTGGGCAGAAGCAGCGCATCGCGATTGCCCGGGCGCTGTTGCAGGACCCTTTGATTCTGGTGCTCGATGAAGCGACCTCAGCGGTGGACGAAGCCACCGAGCGCGAAGTCATCGACGCCATCGACCGCTTGTTTGCCGCACGCACGCGCATCCTGATCAGCCATCGCCCTTCAACCCTGGCCGATGCCGATCTGCGGTTCGAATTACTCGACGGCGTGCTGACCTCGAAAACGGTGCTGCATGAAACCTGAGTTGCGCGTGGGTGTGGTGGACAGCGGCCATTCGGCGGCGCAACGGGTGCAAGTGATCGCCGGTCGGCGCTTTTCATTGCTCGAAGACGGCCTGGCCGAGGGCGACTTGCGCGACGATCCGTTGGGCCATGGCAGCGCGGTGATCGAGGCGATTGGCCGGCGTGCCCCCTCGGCGCTGTTTTGCGTGGCCCAGGTGTTCGACCAGCGCGGTGTCACCAGTGCCTTGCAGATCGCCACGGCGATTGACTGGCTGGTGGCGCAGAACGTGCGACTGATCAATCTGAGCCTCGGCCTGCGCCAGGATCGCAGCCTGTTGCGCGCGGCCTGCGCGGCGGCGGTGGCACGGGGCGTGTTGTTGTGTGCGTCGAGTCCGGCCCAGGGCGAAGGGGTGTTTCCGGCCAACTATCCGCAGGTGTTGCGGGTGACCGGCGATGCGCGCTGCGCCGAGCAGGAATGGTCGTGGCTCAACAGCGCCCAGGCGGATTTCGCCGCCTGTGTGCATGGCACGTACCCGGGGCAATCCGGGGCGAGCCTCGGTTGCGCCGCGTTGAGCGGGCACATTGCCGGGTTCCTTGTCGAACAGCCTGATGCCAGCAATGAGCAAGTCATCGAGTGGTTGCGCGACCATGCCCGTTACCGTGGCCCTGAACGGCGCTTCGGGCCATGACGGACATCGTCATTCTTGGCGCCGGACCGGCTGGAGCTGCTGTCGCACTGGGGCTACGGCGGCTTGGCCATGGCGTCACGCTGATCAGCGAATGGCGCCGGTTTGCGGCGCTTGAAGGCGTGTCCGTGCGGGTTCTGGATGCCTTGCGCAGCGCGGGCCTGCATCAGGCGTTGACGGAGGCGGCGCTGCCCTCTCAACGCCAGGTGAGCTGGAACGGCCAGCACCATGCGCAGAATATCGAGTACTTGCTCGACCGTCCGGTGTTTGACCGAGGCCTGCGTGAGGATTTGCGCCTGGCGGGGGTCGAGCTGATCGAAGGCCGGGTGCTCAGGGTTCAGTCATCGGCCCATGGCCACCGAATCGAAATCGACGGACACGAACCGCTGCTCGCGCCATTTCTCGTGGAAGCCCGAGGACGTCAGGCACCTGCTATCGGCAAGGGTTTGCGTGGCCCCGAGACCGTCAGCCTGCTCAATCGCTGGCAAGGTACGCCGGGCAGCACCGCCAGCGCCGTGGAAAGCCTTGCGGATGGCTGGGCATGGATGGCGCGGCGGGCCGACGGCCAGTGTTACTGGCAATGGACGGTGGACGTGGCCAGTGCCGGGTTGCCGGGCAAGACCATGCTGCTCGAGTACTGCCGGCAAAGACGTGGGGAGTCGGCGGTGGCCCGTGGTTTTTTCGGCGGCGAACCGGAGCTGGATTTGCAGCTGCATGCCCGCAGCAGCACGGCGATTCTCAACCCGCAGGTGTGCGGCGAGAACTGGATTCGGGTCGGTGATGCGGCGATGGCCGTGGACCCGTTGTCGGGCAACGGCATCTTTCAGTCCCTCTCCTCGGCGTTGCAGGCGCCGACGGTGATCAACACACTGTTGTGCAAACCTGAGCGAGCGGCTCTGGCCCGGCGTTTCCACCAGCAGCGGGTGGAACAGTTGTTCCTGCGGTTCGCGCGGATCGGCCGGGATTTTTATGCCGATGAGCAGCGTTGGCTGGATCAGCCATTCTGGCAGGCGCGACGGCAATGGCCGGATGCTGAAATCGCCCATGCCGAGGCCGATTTCAATGCGCTGAGGATCGAACTTGCACCGGTGCTGCGCGATGGTTTTGTCGATGAAGCCGAGGTGGTGATCACGGTGGATCAGCCGCTGGGCATTTGGCATGTGCATGGGGTTGAGGTGGCGGCGTTGGTGCAGAGGTTAAAGCAGGGAGAGCCGGCGGATCAGGTATTGGCCGGGTTGACGTTGGAGCAGGGGCGGATGGTTCGCAGCTGGTTGCTGGGCCAGGGATTCAAACCTTGAATGAAGAACGTCCGGATCCGGCGAAAAAGCCTGTTCTCCCAGCGCAAAGCATCGTAATTTACGCGCCATAACGACAAGGATTTTTGGGGTGTAAGTGGGAGCCTATCGTCTGCTATTGGCCGTTCTGGTGGCTGTTTCTCATATGGGCAAGACGTTCATGGGGCTAAATCCCGGCGTGATTGCCGTGATTTCCTTCCTGATCATCAGCGGTTTCGTGATGACCTCGCTGATCGAACGCAACTACAAGGCACCGGAGAAAGTCGGCCTGTTCTACCTGGACCGTGCCCTGCGGCTCTATCCTCAATTCCTGTTCTACTTCGTGGTTTCCTGTGCGGTGATCTATTTCCTGTTGCCCGGCACGCCTCAAGCCGCCGAGTTGACGCTGCGCAACATCGCCGCAAGCCTGGCTATTGTGCCGCTCGGCTTCTACATGTTCGGCGCAGCGGGATCGTGGATCTTGCCGCCGGCCTGGTCTTTGGGGCTAGAGATGTGCTTCTACCTGGTGATCCCTTTCCTGATCATCTACAGGGCGCGGGGCGTTGCGTTTGCTCTATCCGTTGTGGTCTTCATGGCCGCGTGCCTGGGTTTCATCAACACCGACCTGTACGGCTACCGTCTATTGCCAGGTGTGCTGTTCATGTTCCTGTGCGGCAGCTACCTGTACAAAGCGCAGCCGAAGGATTTAGCGATCACTGCCGGCACCGCCGTGGCGGCGGCCCTGATGTTTGTGGCCATCATGGCGGGGTGGATAGAGCGCCGACCGTTCAATGCAGAAGTGACCGCCGGCATAGCGTTGGGCGTGCCTGCCGTGTACCTGCTGACAAAGCTCAAGTTTCACCGGATTGACGAGTTCCTCGGCAATATCAGCTACGGGGTGTTCCTGAATCACTATGTGGTGATGTACTTCCTGCACGCTATCTGGTCGGTTGCCTACGATTGGGCCATTGTTGCAACAGTGCTGGCCTTGTCGTTTCTGCTCAGCGGCGTTTCGTACTACTGCGTCGAACGGCCGGCCCTGAAGCTTCGTCACGCGCTTCGGGCCGGCGCAAAGTATGGAGTGGGTCAACCGCAGGGCCGCGAAACAGCGGCGTAGTGGCTGGGGGCGCCTTCGCGGGCAAGCCCGCTCCCACCGGGTAACACATTTCAATGTGGGAGCGGGCTTGCCCGCGAAAGCGGACTAAAGAACGCCGCAAATTACAGCTTGATCAACACCGACTTCAGCTCGGTGTAATGCTCGATCGCCGCATACCCCATCTCACGCCCGACCCCTGACATCTTGTAGCCGCCGAACGGCAACGCCGGGTCCAGTGCGCTGTGGCAGTTGACCCACACCGACCCCGACTTGATGCGCGGAATCATCCGGTGCACCGCCGCCAGATCATTCGACCAGATGCTCGCCCCCAGGCCGTAGGGGCTGTCATTGGCCATGCGCAGGGCATCGGCCTCGTCATCGAAGGGAATCGCCACCAGCACCGGGCCGAAGATTTCTTCCTGCACCAATGAGTGCTTCTGATCGACATCGACAATCACCGTCGGCTTGACGAAGAACCCCGGGCCAAACTGCTCACCGCCGCAGGCGATGGTCGCGCCGCTTTCCCGGCCCTTTTCGATGTACCCGTAGACGCGCTCCTGCTGGCGCGCCGAGATCAAGGGGCCCATGTCGACGCTCGGGTCCAGGCCATTACCGAGTTTCATTGCGTTGGCGATTCCGGCGATATCCGCCACCACATTGTCGAAGTGCTTGCGCTGCACATAGAGCCGCGAACCTGCGCAGCAGACCTGGCCCTGGTTGAAGAAAATCGCGCTGGCAGCCCCGGCCGCGGCGGTTTTCAGGTCGGCGTCGGCCATGACGATGGTGGGTGATTTGCCGCCCAGTTCCAGGGTGACCCGGGTCATGGAGTCCATGGCGATCTTGCCGATCTGCTTGCCCACAGCGGTGGAGCCGGTGAAGGTCAGTTTGTCCACCAGCGGGTTGTGGGTCAGGGCGGAGCCTGCGGTGATGCCGGTGCCGGTGACCACGTTGAACACGCCTTCGGGGTAACCGGCCTCCAGCACCAGCTCGGCGAGTTTCAGTGCGGTCAGCGGGGTTTCATCGGCCGGTTTGAGCACCACGGTACAACCGGTGGCCAGGGCCGGGCCGAGTTTCCAGCAGGCCAGCAGCAGCGGGAAGTTCCAGGCAACGATGGCACCGACCACGCCCACCGCTTCACGACGGATGAAGCTGTGGAACTGATCGTCGGGCATCAGCGGTGCCGACACGTCAACCGTGGAGCCTTCGATCTTGGTCGCCCAGCCGGCCATGTAACGCAGGAAGTCGATGGCCAGTTGCACGTCCATCACCTGGGCCACGGCCGCGCTTTTACCGTTGTTCAGGCATTCCAGTTGCGCCAGCAGCTCGGCGTCGCGCTGCATCAGGTCGGCGAGTTTCCACAGCAGGTTCTGTCGCTCCCGGGGGCGGGTGCGGGTCCAGGACGAATCGTCGAATGCCTGGCGCGCGGCGAGTACCGCACGATCGACATCCTCCGGCGTTGCCCGTGGCACCACGCACAGCACTTCACCGGTGGCCGGATTGTGCAGGGGCATGGTCTGGCCGTCGGCGGCCTCGACCCAGTCACCGCCGATGAGCATGCGCGGGGCGCGCTGGATGAACGCCGAAGTGGCGGGAAGCAGGTGTGGGAGCGACATGATGAAACCTCGTCTTGTTCGTGTGGCGAGGTCTTTCGCAATGGCTGTGCCAGTTGTGCTCGTTTGATTGGAACCCTGATCGGATGGGGCTCTTGGGTTATTTGCCCATGACAGGGGAGCAAGTGAGCGTCGCAAATTGCGACAGCGAGGATCAAAAGATCGCAGCCTGCGGCAGCTCCTACACGAAAATCGCCGCACACCTGTAGGAGCTGCCGCAGGCTGCGATCTTCTGATCTTGATCCTATGCTTGTCTCAGAGTGCAACAGATGTCGCGATATTAGACGCAAGCCCCCGCCTGCGACCGGCGGAAAACACCCAATATTTTTTCCAAACGACTGATAAATATCACTATTCATAAGCTGGCACGCTCCGTGTATTGCTCATCGCAGACGTTTCTCTTGCCTCCGTCAGCGGTTCACCGCCGACGGCAGAAACCATAAAAACGATAAGCCACAACAATAAGAACGCACCGTGCGAGGTTCGACGTTGATGAAGAGAAAACTCCGATCAGGCATGAGCGCCAGCCTGCTGGCCGTAGCCGCTTGCGTAGCGCTGCATTCGCCTCACAGCCTGGCAGCCCGCGACGCCCAGACCATCCTCAAGGAAACCTGTCAGGGCTGTCATACCCCAGAAGCCGATAACGCCCTCAGCCGCATCAGCCACCAGCGCAAGACGCCGGAAGGCTGGCTGATGAGCATCGCCCGGATGCAGACCATGCACGGTTTGCAGATCAGCGACGACGACCGTCGCACGCTGGTCAAATACCTGGCCGACACCCAGGGCCTGGCGCCGAGCGAAACCGACGGTGTGCGCTATGCGCTGGAACGCCGGCTCAATACCGTCGAGCAATTCGATGACCAGACCAGCCAGATGTGCGGCCGCTGCCACTCCGGTGCGCGGGTGGCCCTGCAACGGCGTCCGGCCCAGGAATGGGAGCGCCTGGTGAACTTCCACCTCGGCCAATGGCCGTCACTCGAATACCAGGCCATGTCCCGCGACCGCGACTGGTTCGATCTGGCCCGCAAAGAGATGGTGCCGCTGCTGGCCAAGCGTTTTCCGCTGGACAACCCGGCCTGGAAAAAATGGCAGAGCGCCGCACCGAAAAGCGAGACCCTGGCGGGTGACTGGAGCTTCAGCGGCCACTTGCCGGGCAAAGGCGAGCTGGCCGGTGTCATGAGCGTAACCGCCGACGGCAGCGACACCTTCAAGGTCAGCGTCAAAGGCCAGTATGCCGACGGCACGCCATTCAACGGCGACGGCAGCGCGATTCTCTACACCGGCTATGAATGGCGCGGCAACGTGACCATCGATGGCGTGACCATGCGCCAGGTGTTCGCCGCGCAAGGCAATGCCATGCAGGGCCGGATGTTCGAGGCCGAGCACGACGAACGCGGCCTGGACTTCGTCGCCGCCAAACAGGGTTCCCAGCGTTTGCTGGCGGTGCAACCGGGCTACGTGAAGGTCGGCAGCGAAACCGAAGTGACCCTGATTGGCAGCGGTCTTTCCGGCAAGCCGAACTTCGGCAAAGGCGTGGAAGTGGTCGAAGTCGTCTCGCAGAGCCCGGAGCAGATCAAGGTCAAGCTCAAGGCCGCCGCCAATGCCCAGCCGGGGGCGCGTGCAGTCACCGTCGGCACGCTGAAAGGCCCGAGCCTGTCGGTGTACAGCAAGATCGACGCAGTCAAGGTCGTACCTGAATTCTCGGTGGCACGGATCGGCGAGGGTGGCGGTTCGACGCCGAAGGTCCAGGGCCGTTTCGATGCCGAGGCCTGGGGCAAGGGCGCCGATGGCAAGCCGTACCGCATCGGCGTGTTCCCGGCGCAGTGGAAGGTCGAAGCCTTCGACGACCGTGCCAGGGAAGACGAAGACGTCAAGTTCGCCGGCACCATGCAGGCCGACACCGGGGTGTTCACACCGGGCGATGCCGGGCCGAATCCGGCACGCAAGATGTCCACCAACAATGCCGGCAACCTCAAGGTGATCGCCGCCGTCGACGATGCAGGGAAATCCCTGACCGGCGAGGGCCACATGATCGTCACCGTGCAACGCTGGAACAATCCACCCATTCCGTGATGTTGAAACCTGAGCTTGGCTGACCAAAACGGTTTCAGACACTTTTTCGGAATGACCGCAAGCCCTGCAAAACGGGGCCTGCACAGGAGGTTTGCAATGGGCGCTATCTTGAATCTGGTCGAACGCAACCTGCACGAAGTGCAGGTCGATGCCGACCGCATGCTGTTTCACATCCCCAGCAGTTCGCTGTTCGCCAGCGATGAACTGACGGGTACCATCATCGATACCCTGCGCGGTCCCGGCTGCTCCTCGGACGACCTGATCCAGCGCCTGGCCTCGCGTTTCAATGGCGAGGAGATCACCGAGACCCTGCGCGAGCTGATGGCCCTGGAACTGGTCAGCGACGGCTCTCCGCTGACCCCGGACATCGCCACCAAACGGGTCGAGCGCACGGCGATCAACACCGTGGTGCTCAACGTCAACACCGGCTGCAACCTGAGCTGCACCTACTGCTACAAGGAAGATCTCGATAAGCCGTCAGCCGGCAAGAAGATGGACGTCGAAACGGCCATCGCCTCGGTGGAAATGCTGCTGCGCGAATCCCCGGACGAAGAGCGTTTCACCGTGGTGTTCTTCGGCGGCGAACCGCTGAGCAACCGCAAGCTGATCGAGTACATGGTCGATTACTGTGAGAAGCGTTTTCGCGAGGCCGGCAAGTTTGTCGAATTCGTCATGACCACCAACGCCACGCTGCTCACCGAAGAAACCGTGGATTACCTCAATGCCCACCGTTTCGGGCTGTCGGTGAGCATCGACGGGCCGAAAACCGTGCACGACCGCAACCGCATCACCGTAGGCGGGCAGGGCACCTATGACGTGGTGCGACGCAAGGCCGAGATGCTGCTGTCGCGCTACAACAGCCGTCCGGTGGGCGCGCGGGTGACCCTGACCACCGGCGTGACCGACGTTGAAACCATCTGGGATCACCTGTTCAACGAGCTGGGTTTCGCCGAAGTCGGCTTTGCCCCGGTGACGTCCGGCGACATCAGCACGTTCAACCTCACCAGCGACGAGTTGATCGAAGTTTTCGCCAACATGAAAAAACTCGGTCGGCGCTATCTGGAAGCGGCGCTGGAGCACCGCAACATCGGTTTCTCCAACCTGCACCAGTTGATCACCGACATCCACGAAGGTCACAAAAAGGCCCTGCCGTGCGGCGCGGGCCTGAAGATGCTGGCGGTCGATCACAAGGGCGAGCTGAACCTGTGCCACCGCTTTACCGGTTCGAGCCTGCCGACCTTCGGCAACGTGCACAGCGGCGTCAAGCAGGTGGAGTTGAACGACTTCCTGTCCCAGCGCCTGGACCGCACCAACACCGGCTGCGAAGACTGCCAGATCCGCAACCTGTGTTCCGGCGGCTGCTACCACGAGAGCTACGCCCGCTACGGCGACCCGACGCACCCGACCTATCACTACTGCGAACTGATGCGTGACTGGGTCGACTTCGGCATCGAGGTCTACACCCGGATCATGGCCCATAACCCTGCGTTCATCAGCAGTTACATCACTCCGCGCAAGGCTCACTGATATGAAACATCTCAAGGCAATCAATAACAAAGCGTTGAAGCTGGATCAGGCCGCGGACGAGAACCGCATCGAAGAAGTGGTGGCCATGAGCTCCGTGGCGGGCTGTGCCTCGACCACCGACCCGGGCTGGGAAATCGATGCGTTTGGCGGTGTGTCGTCACTGTGCCAGCCGATGGAGGCCGACCTCTACGGGTGCTCCGACCCGTGCTGGTGGCCGGCCCAGGTGCCCGACATGATGAGCACCTACCCGGACTGGAACAAGGATGCCCAAGCGTCCAACGACAACTGGCGCAACCTCGGCACTGTCTTCCCCAAAGACAAGTGATCACAGAAGAAGGATTCCAGCATGCGTAACATCAAAGCCTGCGGCCTGGCCGCGTTCGCCGTCCTGAGCAGCTGTTCTGTCAGTGTTCTGGCCGATGAAAACACCGCGCTGCAAGTCGGTCACGAATACATGGTGACCACCAACTACCCGAACAACCTGCACGTGATCGACCTGGCCTCCGACACCCTGTTCAAGACCTGCAAGATGCCCGACGCCTTCGGCCCCGGCACCGTGCAATTGTCGCCGGATCGCAAGACCGCCTACGTGCTGAACAACCACTACGCGGATGTCTACGGTGTCGAACTGGACAGCTGCAAACAGGTGTTCCACGCCAGCATCACCCAGAAGCCGGGGGAGAAGGCCAAGTCGATGTTCGCCTTCACGGTCAGCCACGACGGCAAGGAGCTGTACACCGTCGCCAACCCGACGCTGATGATGAACGACCGCTACGAAGTGCAGCAGCCCCGGCTTGATGTGTACTCGACTGACGCCGGGATGGATGCCAAGCCGGTGCGCAGCTTCCCGGCGCCAAGGCAGCTGACCATCATGCAGAGTGGCGACGACGGCACCCTGTATGTGGCGGGGGCGGACGTCTACAAGGTCAACGTGCAGACCGGCAAGTTCGACGTGCTGATCCCCAGCCGTCACTGGAAGCGCCCGAACTACAGCGCGCCGGACGTGCTCTACGTGTGGAACCAGCAGACGTACCGGCACGACTTCTCGTTGCTCTACACCGCCGCGAAATTCAAGGACAAGAAGCAGGACCCGGCCACCGCCGAATACCTGTACGGCCTGTTCAGCGTCGACCTGAAAACCGGCAAGACCGAAACCACCGACTTCGGGCCGCTGACGGAAATCTATTTCAGCGGCATGCGCTCGCCAAAGGACCCGAACCTGATGTTCGGCGTGCTCAACCGCCTGGCCAAGTACGACATCAAGGAGAAGAAAATGCTCCAGGCGGCGACGCTTGATCACTCCTACTACTGCATTTCCTTCAACAAGGACGGCAGCAAGATCTACCTGGCCGGGACGTTCAACGACGTGGCGATCTTCGATGCCGACAGCCTGAAACAGACGGGCAGCATCAAATTGCCGGGCGGGGACATGGCGATTACCACGGCGCAGATTTTCGTCAGGTAATTGCCGCGACTGAACTGAAACTATCGCGAGCAGGCTCGCTCCCACAGTTGATCGCATTCTTTCTGAAAGAACACGGTTGAATGTGGGAGCGAGCCTGCTCGCGAAGAGGCCCTGTCAGACGCTAAAGAATCAGCCCCCCGGCACCGGACAACTCATATCCCCCTCCTGGCACTTCAGGTAGTTCTTGAACGTCTGCACCCGCGCCTTGGTCAATTCCGTCACGCAATTGCTGTAGATCAGCGGATACACACTGCCGCCTTCCACTCCGGACGCCGAGAACTTGCACTCGGCATCGCGGAACGTAACCCACGCCCGCTGCGCACCCACCAGCAGTTTCTTGTTGTCCGGGTTGCCCTTGAATCGCGAAGTGATCTGCTGGTACAGCGCATTCAACTCCTTGTCGGCGGTCGCATTCTGTTGCGCCGCGCACTGGTTCATCGTCGCCTGGTCGCTGGCGTTTTCGCAGTCCACGGCGACAGCCATGGAGGTGAACAGCAGGGGCGTCAATGCCAATAGTAAGCGTGGGTTCATGCCGGATTACTCGCTGTGACCAAATGTTGAGGTGCAGTGTAGCGCTGTGACGGATTCAGCCCGCTACGCTTGCCACTACGTAAATTTCTCCAACGATTGCCATTCGATGCTGTTTCGCGGGAGAACATTAGCGGTTTCGGGCCTCTGACTTTGTGATTGCCCCAGAACTTATCCGCGTAAATGCTACCGAATATCTCAGGTATGGTTGATTGCGCATCCCGATTGGTACAACTTTAGGGTTGGTCTTGTGGTCTTACTGACCTACTGTTCAAGTACAGGAGGTGACTTATGAACCCAGCATCTGATCGCATCGAAAGGAAAATCCTGCTCAAGGCCAAGCGTTCGCAGGTCTGGCGCGTGCTGGCCAATGCCGAAGTGTTCGGACAGTGGTTTGGCGTGGCGCTGAAAGGCAAGCGTTTTGTGGCAGGCGAGTGGACCCAGGGCCGGGTTACGTACCCCGGTTATGAACACGTATTGTGGAACGTGTTGGTCGAACGGGTCGAGCCGGAGCGGTTGTTTTCGTTTCGCTGGCATCCGTACGCGGTGCGTCCCGAGATCGACTATTCCCAGGAGCCAACCACCCTGGTCAAGTTCGAACTGGAAGATCATGACGCAGGCACCTTGCTCAGAGTCTCCGAGTCCGGTTTCGATCACATCCCCGATGTGCGCCGGGAAAAGGCTTTCCGAATGGATAGTCGTGGATGGGAAGAGCAAATGAACAATATCGAGCAGTTTTTGATCGACAATGCAAAGTCCCACGAGCAACAGAGTGGCTGAAGTCGGCTCGACGCCTGAGGCATCTAAGGGTTTTCGGAAGGTGGCTTATAGCGAATGTCTTACACGCGATGGTAGCGATGTCGCCTGTTACAAATTGGATCCGATGCGTATTCTGGCCTCACCCACTGAAGCACAGGATGTGCTCAGGATCACGGATGATCGACCATATGCAAGGAACGCTGCGACAAGGAGTCGTCATGGTCTTGGAAAAACCCGCTTCGGCGGGTTTTTTTGTGGCCGCAGGAAAAGTCGGGGCGGCAGCAAGCGGATGCCTACCGCCGTTTTCTTACTGACGATCGAGTTTTGCCGCCGCGCGCTCGGTGATTTCCGCCCGCAGCTTCAATGAGCCGGCAGCCCGCTGGCGGGCCTCTTCCAGCACACTGGCCGGCGCCGTCTCGGGGCTGCCCGCCGTAAACGGCGGGGCCGGAGCGTATTCCAGTTGCAACTGCACCAACTCGGCGGTGGCCGGGTCGAACAGCTCGGCGGCCAGGGTCAGGGCGAAGTCGATACCGGCAGTGATTCCGCCACCGGTCAACAGATGGCCGTCGCGAACCACCCGATCCTTTACCGGTATTGCGCCCAGCGGCTTGAGCAACTCGTGATAGGCCCAGTGAGTGGTGGCGCGTTTACCCTTGAGCAAGCCCGCCGCGCCCAATACCAGTGCGCCGGTGCACACCGAGGTGATGTACCGGGCGTTGGCGGCCTGGGCCCTGAGGAAGTCCAGGGTCTGGTCATCTTCCATCAAGGGTCCGACGCCACTGCCACCGGGCACACAGATCACGTCCAGTGCCGGGCAATCGTCGAAGGTGGTGGTCGGTTTCAACAGCAGGCCGGTGCTGGCGGTGACCGGCATCAGGTCTTTCCAGATCAGATGCACTTTCACGTCCGGCAGCGAGGCCAGTACGTCGTAAGGGCCGGTCAGGTCCAGTTGCTGAACCTGTGGAAACAACAGAAAACCGATCTGCAACGTCATGGTGTTTTTTCTCGTGAAGTGGGTGGACGGTTTGACTTTAGGCTCGTAGGCTTTGGCGCATACGCCAATATCCCCACGAATTACGCCAAATGTCGAAAACCATCCATGTGCTCGCTTTCGCCAACGTGCAATTGCTCGACGTCACTGGGCCGTTGCAGGTATTCGCCTCGGCCAACGACATTGCCCGTCAGCAAGGCCTGCCGCCACCCTACGCGCCGACGGTGATTGCCAGCGGCGGCGGGGCGGTGATGTCGTCGGCGGGCCTGGCGCTGTTGGCCGAACCCTTACCGGATGACGGCACTGACACCCTGATCATCGCCGGTGGCTGGGGTGTCTACGCGGCGGCGCAAGATGCGTCGTTGGTCGCCTGGGTGCGCGAGCATGCCCGTGGCTGCCGACGGGTTTCCTCGGTGTGTACCGGTGCGTTTCTGCTGGCGGCCAGCGGCTGGCTCGACGGCCGGCGGGTGGTCACCCACTGGACCCGCTGCGAGCAACTGGCGCAACAGCACCCGCGCTTGCAGGTCGAACCCAACCCGATCTTCATCAACGACGGCCCGGTCTGGACCTCGGCCGGCGTGACGGCCGGCATCGATCTGGCGCTGGCCATGGTCGAACAAGACCTGGGGCGCAACATGGCCCTGGACGTCGCCCGGCAACTGGTGGTGTTTCTCAAGCGTCCGGGTGGCCAGTCGCAATTCAGCGTGACCCTGTCCCTGCAACAGGAAGGTCAGCGATTCGACGAACTTCACGCCTGGATCAGCGAAAACCTGACCAAGGACCTTGGCATCCCGACCCTGGCCTTGCAGGCCGGCATGAGCGAACGCAGCTTCGTGCGCCACTACCGCGCCGACACCGGCCAGACCCCGGCCCGGGCCATCGAACTGATCCGCGTCGAAACCGCGCGGCGTCTGCTCAGCGATACCGGTGTGCCGATCAAACGGCTGGCGGTGCAATGCGGCTTCGGCAGCGAAGAAACCCTGCGCCGCAGCTTCCTGCGGGCCATGGGGGTGACACCGCAGGCTTACCGGGAGCGGTTTTCGGTCAGTGCTGGCGCAGATTCCGCCATGACTTGAGCCCATTACTATCAGACTTCCGTTTCTGCTACCTGATTGAAATACTTCGCCCGATCCGGTGTAAACGTCACCACCATGGCTGTCCGTGCACACGTCAGCGCTCGTTCTTGCGCCAGGTCCACGTCCAGGTCTTCCCCGCGCAAGCCTTGCCACTGGGCGAGGTATTTGAGGGAGCCGTATTTTTCGAGTTTCTTCAGGCTGCGGCTGACGCCACCTTTCCAGCCCAGTACGGGCAACTCGCCGGCGAGGCACTGTCGCGCTAGGTCGGGGAAGCGCGCGGCGCGCTGGCGGCCGACTTCCCAGCATTTGATCAGGCCCTTGTCGTCGGCCTCCCAGAGTTCTTCGCGGTTCAAACCGGTTCGGAGCGGGGTGTCGATGCTGCGATGGATGCGTTGGGTCATTCTGGTTCCTTGAATTCGGGTGGTTCTGGACAGCTCCGCTGTGCCCGTTGATCGAGGATGGTAGGTGGGGTGATAGCGGCTGGCAACAATCGTTTTCGGGCAATGGAGATGCCTTGTTTGCTGATAACCGGGCAGGTTTGTTTAGTGGTTGCAGGAGTTTGGCTTGCACCGATCACCGGTTCATCCGGCGGTATTCAGTCAATCTTGTGTTGTGGCTGATGCCCCTTTCGCGAGCAAGCCCGCTCCCACACTTGCTCTCGGCCGGACACAAAATTTGTGCCCATTGAAAAGCAAATGTGGGAGCGGGCTTGCTCGCGAAAGGGGCGACGCATTCTCAAGGCTGCCAAACAACCTTTTCCCCACTCAACCTGCGATCCAGAAAACACGCAGCACTGATCAACGCCAGGTGCGTCAGCGCCTGCGGTGTGTTGCCCATGTGCCGTCCATGGCTGTCGAACTCTTCGGCATACAACCCCAGCGGGTTGGCGTACCTGAGCAACTGTTCGAACTCGAGGTGGGCCTTGTCGAGCTGGCCGGCGCGGGCCAGGCATTCGACGTACCAGAACGAGCAGGCGGCGAAGGCGCCTTCGCTGCCGGGCAGGCCGTCGATCTGGCTGTCGTCGTTGCGGTAGCGGTAGATCATGCCGTCGCGTACCAGGCTCTTTTCGATGGCTTGCAGGGTCGCCAGCCAGCGCGGGTCGCGGGCGCTGACGAAGCGCACCAGCGGCATCAGCAGCATCGAACCGTCCAGACCGGTGCCGCCGATGTGCTGGACGAAATGCCCGCGCTCCTCATTCCAGAAGTTCTCCCAGATGTCGGCATGGATCGCCTGGCGGGTCTGGTCCCAGCGGGCGAACGGGGCGGGCAGTGAGCGTTTGGACGCGAGGCGGATGGCGCGGTCCAGGGCGACCCAGCACATCAGCCTTGAATGCAGGAAGTGATACTGCTCACCGCGCATTTCCCAGATACCGACGTCCTTTTGCTCCCAGGTCTGGCAAACTTGATCGATGACTTCCACCGTGTGTTTCCAGCCTTCATGGGAGATGGCTTCGCCGTACTTGTTGACCAGGTAAATCGCGTCCATCAGTTCGCCAAAGATGTCGAGCTGGACCTGTTGGTACGCCTGGTTACCGATGCGCACCGGTTGTGCGCCGCCATGACCGGACAGGTGCGTCAGCTCGATTTCCGGCAACTCCTGGCGACCGTCGATGGCATACAGGATGTTGAGTTTCATCGGCTTGCCCCGGCAGTCGCTGACCCGCCCGCGCAACCAGCGCATGTAGGCGTTGGCCTCTTCGACGAAGCCCAGGCGCATGAACGCATAGACCGTGAACGAGGCGTCGCGGATCCAGGTGAAGCGATAGTCCCAGTTGCGCTCGCCACCGGGGCTCTCCGGCAGGCCGAAAGTAGCCGCGGCGAGAATGGCGCCGTGCTTGCGCGAGGTCAGCAGCTTCATGGCCAGGGCCGAGCGGTTGACCCTCTCGCGCCAGCGCCCGCGGTAGTTGGACTGGCCGATCCAGTCGCGCCAGAACTTCAGGGTGCGTTCCAGGCACAGCTGTGCGGCACCTTTCTTGAAACGCGGATCGTCGAGGGCGCCGAGCAGGAATTCGCCCGTCTGGTCTTGTTCAAGGGTGAATTCGGCGACTGCCATGTGGGTGTCGATGTGCAGTGCTTGATCCGATGAGAGCCGCAGCGACGGTTGATCGATGGCCTCGAAGATCACGTCCTGCCTGTCCATGCGTGCGCGAGTATCAGCGCGGGCGTAGTCATGGCGCACCGCGCAACATATGTGGAAGGTGGCGCGGCCGCTGACCACGCGGATTCGCCGCATCAGCAGTGGCAGGTCGTCTTCGGTGTCGCCGACGGGCAGCAGGTCGGTGACCTCGACCACCGCCCGGTCACTGAGCCAGCGGGTTTGCAGCACGTTGGTGTCGGGCAGGTAAATCTGTTCGCGACGGGCGTCGGGCAAGTCCGGCGACAACTGGAAAATCCCCGCCTCGGGGGTGTCCAGCAGCGAGCAGAAGATCGACGGACTGTCGAACTCCGGCCAGCAGAAAAAATCCACGCTGCCCTTGTCGTTGACCAGCGCCGCGCTGCGCATGTCGCCGATGATGCCGTGGGCGTCGATGGGGCTTTGGCGTTCGGGGTGATCAGCCATTGGCGCGGAACTCCGGGATTCTGGGGCCTATTTAGCTGACTGGTCTGGGTGGTCGAGAGTTCATTTGGCGGGGGCGTGGCATGGTGAAGACAGTTGCTCCCACATACAAAATAAATGCGATCAACTGTGGGAGCGGGTTTGCTCGCGAATGGCGGTATTAAGCAGTCAACGCAATCTCGATCAACCGATGCAGCTCTTCAACCTCCAGCGCGGCCTCGGAAAACAGAATGCGGAAAACGATGGGGGCGGCGATCAGGTTGATCAGCCGATCGACACCCGGCACGGGCTCGTTGGGAAAACGGTCGAGGATTGTCTGCAACTGCCCGCCAATGATCGTCGCGCAGTAACTTGGCTTGAGCGCCGCCTGTACGTCGCGCAGCATGTTGCGGCCGGGTTCGGAGCTCATTTCGTCCAGGTACTGTTCCGCCCAGGCTCGAATATCGCCGCGCAGGCTGCCGGTGTGGGTGGGGTCGTTGTCGGGCTGCATGCGGGCGAGGGCGACGTCGGCCAGCAGCGCCGACAAATCACCCCAGCGACGATAGATGGTCGAGGGTGTAACGCCTGCGCGCGCAGCAATTTGCGGCACGGTCAGGCTGGCGCGGTCCTGCTCCTCGAGGAGTTGACGCACGGCCGAATGAATCGACTCTTGTACCCGCGCGCTGCGTCCGCCCGGGCGTAAGGTGGGAGCTGTCATCCTGGGGTTCCTGTAAAAGCCATGCCTCAGACCTTAACACAAAGAATTTGCTTTAAGAGAGATCCAGTAGCACACTCCGCAAAAGCAAAAAGTTAGCTTTTGTGGAGCGCGCCCATGTCCAGTTCTCATTCAAACCGTGCCAGCCTGTGGTTTCTTGCCGTTACCCTGCTCAGTTTCCTGGCGGCCTCCACTGCGCCGACGCCGCTGTATCACCTGTATCAGGAGCAGATGCAGTTTTCGGCCGCGACCCTGACCCTGATTTTTGGCGTGTACGCCCTCAGCCTGTTGGTGGCGTTGTTGACCGTCGGTTCGTTGTCGGATTACCTGGGGCGCAAACCGGTGATTTTCACGGCGGTGGTGCTGAATATCCTGGCGATGCTGCTGTTTATTCACGCCGACAGCGTCACCTGGCTGATCAGTGCCCGAGTCCTGCAGGGTTTTGCCACCGGCATGGCTACCGCGGTGTTGGGCGCAACGCTACTGGATACCGACCGCGAACGGGGGCCGCTGGTCAATAGCGTTGCACCGTTGACCGGTATGGCCATTGGCGGGTTGGGCTGCGGTGTGTTGGCCGAGTTCGCCCCGGCGCCGTTGCACCTGACGTTCTGGCTGCTGCTGGCGTTGTTTGTGATGCAGGCGATGTATGTCTGGCGCTTGCCGGAAAGCGTCTCGCGGCAGGCCGGGGTTTGGGCCTCGTTGCGACCGACTCTGCATGTGCCGCTGCAGGCGCGCTCGACTTTGTGGCGGGTGCTGCCGCTCAATACTGCCCTGTGGGCCCTCGGCGGTTTCTACGCTTCCCTGGCGCCTTCGCTGGTGCGCACGGCCACAGGCTCGACTTCGAACATGATCGGCGGGGCGACCGTTGCCGCCTTGACGTTGACCGGTGCGCTGATGATTTACAGCATGCGCAACCGACCCGCCGGCAAGTCATTGTTATTGGGTGCCAGCATGATGCCAGCGGGTGTCGTGATGATTTTGCTGGGTGTGCACAGTGCCAGCCTGCCGCTGTTCTTCCTTGGCACCCTGGTCGCAGGCTGTGGTTTCGGCTCCGGTTTTCTTGGCACCTTGCGTAGTCTGGTGCCGCTGGCCTTGCCCCATGAGCGTGCCGGGCTGGTGTCGACGTATTACGCGCTCAGCTATCTCGCCTTCTGCCTGCCATCGCTGCTGGCCGGGAACCTGAGCCGACCCCTCGGCTTGGTGCCGACCGTCGACGGTTATGGCGCGGTGTTGATACTCCTGGCCCTTGGCGCTTTGGCAGGTTTGATGCGTCCGCGTTCAGGCAGGGCATGCGAGGCCAGTTCCTGATTGAATATCTAGGTAATAGATAACATATAGAGATATTACCCGTTATATAGATATTCGATCCGGATCTAACATGGGCTCTACCTCACGAGAGGACAGGAGTTCGCCATGACATGCGCCAATAGCATCAAGCCCGGAATCAAACCGTTCAGTCACCTGCAGCACCCCCGCGAAGTGATCCGCCAGTTCACCCCCAACTGGTTCGCGGCCACCATGGGCACCGGTGTGCTGGCGCTGGCACTGGCGCAATTGCCGGTCGCCATGCCCGCCTTGCACGCCTTTGCCGAAGCCCTATGGCTGTTCAACATCGCGTTGTTCCTGCTGTTTACGGCGCTGTACGCCGCCCGTTGGCTGCTGTTTTTCGACGAAGCACGACGGATCTTCGGCCACTCCACGGTCTCGATGTTTTTCGGCACCATCCCGATGGGCCTGGCGACCATCATCAACGGCTTCCTGGTGTTCGGCCTGCCGCGCTGGGGCGACGGTGTGATTCACCTCGCCGAAGTGCTGTGGTGGCTGGATGTGGCGATGTCGCTGGCCTGCGGCGTGCTGATTCCCTACATGATGTTCACGCGTCAGGAGCACAGCATCGACCAGATGACCGCCGTCTGGTTGTTGCCGGTGGTCGCGGCAGAAGTGGCGGCCGCCAGCGGTGGCCTGTTGGCGCCGCATTTGGCCGACGCTCACTCGCAACTGGTGATGCTGGTGACCAGCTACGTGCTCTGGGCCTTCTCCCTGCCGGTGGCCTTCAGCATCCTGACCATTCTGTTGCTGCGCATGGCCCTGCATAAACTGCCCCACGAAAACATGGCCGCCTCGAGCTGGCTGGCCCTTGGCCCGATCGGCACCGGCGCGTTGGGCATGCTGGTACTGGGCGGCGATGCACCGCTGATTTTCGCGGCCAACGGTTTGCCGGGCGTCGGTGAGATCGCTGCGGGACTGGGCCTGGTGGCCGGCATCACCCTGTGGGGCTTCGGCCTGTGGTGGATGCTGATGGCGCTGCTGATCACTGTGCGCTACCTGCGTGCCGGCATCCCCTTCAATCTGGGCTGGTGGGGTTTCACCTTCCCGTTGGGCGTCTATTCTCTGGCGACATTGAAGCTGGCCAGCACCTTGAACCTGACGTTTTTCAGTGTGTTTGGCTGTGTGCTGGTGGCGTTGCTGGCGGTGATGTGGCTGATTGTGGGCAAGCGCACGGTGCTGGGCGCCTGGCGGGGCGAGCTGTTTGTCTCGCCATGCATTGCCGGTTTGAAGAAATGACCGGCAAAGATTAGGTAAGGTGTGGCCTGGATCGAGTTTCGATACTCCAATTACAGTATCCAGGCCACTCTCTACATAATCAGGGACACATGGAAGATGAGTCACCCCTCACAGTTCACCTTGTTGCGTACCCGGCGCTTCCTGCCGTTCTTCATCACCCAGTCCCTTGGGGCATTCAACGACAATGTGTTCAAGCAGTCGTTGATCCTGGCGATTTTGTACAAGCTGACCATAGAGGGTGACCGCTCTGTCTGGGTCAACCTGTGTGCGCTGCTGTTTATCCTGCCGTTTTTCCTGTTCTCGGCCCTGGCCGGGCAATTCGGGGAAAAGTTCGCCAAGGATGCGTTGATCCGCCTGATCAAGCTTGGGGAAATCGCCATCATGGCGGTCGGCGCCGTCGGTTTTCTGTTCGATCACCTGTCGTTGATGCTGCTGGCGCTGTTCGCCATGGGCACCCATTCGGCGCTGTTCGGGCCGGTGAAGTACTCGATCCTGCCGCAGGCCCTGCGTGAGGAAGAACTGGTCGGCGGCAACGGCCTTGTGGAAATGGGCACCTTCCTGGCGATCCTCGCCGGCACCATTGGCGCCGGGGTCATGATGTCTTCGGCGCATTACGCACCGGTGGTGTCCACGGCGATCATCGGCATTGCCGTGCTCGGCTACCTGGCCAGCCGCAGCATTCCCCGGGCGGCGGCCGCCACGCCGCAAATGCGCCTGAACTGGAACATTTTCAGCCAGTCCTGGGCCACATTGAAGCTGGGCCTGGGGCAAACACCGGCAGTGTCACGCTCGATTGTCGGCAACTCATGGTTCTGGTTTGTCGGGGCGATCTATCTGACGCAGATCCCGGCCTATGCCAAGGAGTGGATGCACGGCGACGAGACCGTGGTGACGCTGATTCTGACGGTGTTCTCGGTCGGCATCGCATTGGGTTCGATGCTGTGCGAGAAGCTCTCCGGACGTAAAGTCGAGATTGGCCTGGTGCCGTTCGGATCGTTCGGCCTGACCGTCTTCGGGCTGCTGCTGTGGTGGCATTCCGGTGGAATTCCGGACAGCGCGGCCGGCCATGGCTGGATCGACATCCTCGGTTTCGGCCACACCTGGCTGGTGTTGCTCGACATCCTCGGCCTGGGCGTCTTTGGCGGTTTCTACATTGTGCCGCTGTACGCGCTGATCCAGTCGCGCACAGCGGAGAACGAGCGGGCGCGGGTGATTGCCGCCAACAACATCCTCAACGCGCTGTTCATGGTGGTGTCGGCGATTGTCTCGATCGTCTTGCTGAGCGTGGTCAAGCTGTCGATCCCGCAGTTGTTCCTGGTCGTGTCATTGCTGAACATCGGGGTCAACGCCTACATCTTCAGGATTGTCCCCGAGTTCACCATGCGTTTCATGATCTGGCTGCTCAGCCATTCCATGTATCGCGTCGAGCACCGCAACCTGGACCTGATCCCCGACGAAGGCGCGGCGCTGCTGGTGTGCAACCACGTGTCGTTCGTCGACGCCTTGCTGATTGGCGGCGCGGTACGTCGGCCGATTCGCTTTGTGATGTATTACAAGATCTACAACCTGCCGGTGCTGAACTTCATCTTCCGTACCGCGGGGACGATTCCGATTGCCGGGCGCCAGGAGGACATCCAGATATATGAGCAAGCTTTCACGCGCATTGCCCGGTATCTGAAGGACGGTGAGCTGGTGTGCATCTTCCCCGAAGGCAAATTGACCGCCGATGGCGAGATCAACGAGTTCAAGGGCGGGCTGACGCGGATTCTCGAAGAGACGCCGGTACCGGTGATTCCGCTGGCCTTGCAGGGGTTGTGGGGGAGTTTCTTCAGCCGCGATCCGGGTAAAGGGCTGTTTCGCCGGTTGTGGTCGCGGGTGACGTTGGTGGCCGGGCCGGCGGTGGCGGTTGAGGTGGCGCAGCCGGTGAAGTTGCAGGCGTTGGTGGGGGATTTGCGCGGGGCAGTCAGATAGCCGGTGGCTGTGCTGGCCTCTTCGCGAGCAGGCTCGCTCCCACAAGGGTTCCAGGGTGTGTCGCAGATTGTTGCAACACCTGCGACTCCTGTGGGAGCGAGCCTGCTCGCGATGGCGGTCTGAAAATCAAGCGCTGACCTTGAGCCCAACCAACCCGCTAATGATCAACGCCACACTCGCCAGCCGCACCAGCGCCATCGACTCGCCAAACAGAATGATCCCGGCGATCACTGTGCCAACGGCGCCGACACCGGTCCAGATCGCATAGGCCGTACCCAGCGGCAGTTCCTTCATTGCAAGGCCGAGCAAACCAAGGCTGATGGCCATGGCCGCAACGGTCAATACAGTGGGGAGCGGGCGGGTGAAACCGTCGGTGTACTTGAGACCGACGGCCCAGCCCACTTCGAAAAGGCCGGCGAAAAACAGAATGATCCAGGACATGAAGACCTCCATCGTCTGACGGGGTCGTCCCCTGATTAATGACTCGATCGAGCCGCGAGGTCGTCCTCGCGATGGGCAATATAGTGCCCAGCATTAACCCGGGGATCAAGTTTTCCAGTCAGTCGCGGACCTGTTGCGCCGTCATTTCCCGATCCTGTTTCTCGCTCATGCGACGGAAATACGTGGACAGCAATGCCCCGGAAATGTTGTGCCAGACACTGAACAATGCACTGGGCACTGCCGCCAGCGGCGAGAAGTGCGCACTGGCCAACGCGGCGCCCAACCCGGAGTTCTGCATGCCGACTTCCAGGGCCAGGGACTTGCGCTGGGCCAGGGGCAGCTTGAACAGGCGCCCGGTGAAGTAACCCAGCAGGTAGCCAAAGCTGTTGTGCAGCATGACCACGGCCATGATCAACAGGCCGGACTCGGCAATCTTCGCCTGGCTGGCGGCCACCACTGCCGTGACAATGATCACGATGCTGACCACCGATACCAGCGGCAACACGTCCACGGCGTGGCGAACCTTGTCGCCGAGCACCCGTTGGGCAACCACGCCCAGCACGATCGGCAACAGCACCACTTGCAGGATCGACCAGAACAACTCCATGAACGACACCGGCAACCAGGCCGAGGCCAGCAGCCAGATCAGCGCCGGCGTCAGCAGGGGGGCGAGGAGGGTGGTGACGGCGGCGATGGCCACTGACAGCGCCAGGTCGCCACGGGCCAGCCAGGTCATCACGTTCGACGAGGTGCCGCTTGGGCAGCAGCCGACCAGAATCACGCCGACGGCGATTTCCGGCGGCAAGTGGAACGCCTGGCAGAGCAACCACGCCACGCCGGGCATGATCACGAAATGGGCAACCACACCCAGGGCCACGCGCCAGGGATGGCGAGCGACTTCGGCGAAGTCTTCGAGCTTGAGGGTCAGGCCCATGCCGAACATCACGAGCCCCAGCAGCGGCACGATGGCGCCTTTGAGGCCGAGGAACCATGCCGGCTGCAGAAACGCCACGACCGCGAAAATCAGTACCCAGTAGGCGAAGGTGTTGCCGACAAAACGACTCAATGCAGCCAGTGCGCGCATGGCTTGATCCTTGTTAGGTGAAAGCGTTAGGGAGCTAAGCATACGCTGCTGGCAAAAAAAGATCGCAGCCTGCGGCAGCTCCTACAGGAGGAATACATTCCGATGTAGGAGCTGCCGCAGGCTGCGATCTTTTGATTCAGGCGATCAGATGCCTTGCGGAGTCTCTTCCCCGCCCAGCGCTTCAACCAGCGCCGGCAGGAAGTCGCCGAAGGTCAGCATCATCAGGGTGAAGCTGGCGTCCAGTTGGCCCAGGGCTTCGTCGCCACCGTCCTGTTCCGCCTGGTCTTGCAGCAGGTCTTCGAACTTCAGGCGCTTGACCACCATCTTGTCGTCGAGGACGAACGACAGTTTGTCCTGCCAGGCCAGGGACAGTTGAGTGACCACTTTGCCGGTGCTCAGGTGCAGCTGGATTTCTTCGCTGGTCAGGTCCTGGCGCTTGCAACGCACAATGCCGCCGTCTTCGTGGGTGTCGCGCAGTTCGCACTCGTCCAGCACAAAGAAATCGTCCGCGGCTTTCTGCGTGGTGACCCACTCGGTCATGGTCGCGGTCGGCGACATTTTCACGGTCAGCGGACGCACCGGCAGGGTGCCGATCACTTCACGCAGGGTCGACAGCAAGTCTTCGGCGCGTTTCGGGCTGGCCGAGTTGACCAGGATCAGGCCCTGTTTCGGCGCGATGGCGGCGAAGGTCGACGAGCGGCGGATAAAGGCGCGGGGCAGGAAGGCCTGGATGATTTCATCCTTGATCTGATCGCGTTCCTTCTTATAGACCTTGCGCATTTGCTCGGCTTCGATCTCTTCGACCTTTTCCTTGACCGCGTCACGCACGACGCTGCCTGGCAAAATACGTTCTTCCTTGCGCGCGGACACCAGCAGGAAGTCACCGCTGACGTGCACCAGTGGCGCATCTTCGCCTTTGCCGAACGGCGCGACGAAACCGTAGGTGGTCAACTCCTGGCTTGCACATGGGCGCGCCAGTTTGGTGGCCAGTGCAGTTTCCAACGCCTCGGCATCAACAGGCAGATCTTGGGTCAGGCGATAGATAAGCAGGTTTTTGAACCACATGGGGTGAGTCTCTCCTTTATACAAAGGGGGGCATTATTGTCTTCGCCGTGCCATAGGCCAACCTTTCTCTAAGCCTTTGGAAGGCCTGAGAAAATTATTTAAAAAAGTGCTTGCCAGAGGTTGGGTCGCTCCGTAGAATGCGCGCCACACCGAAGCGAAGGGTGATTAGCTCAGCTGGGAGAGCGTCTGCCTTACAAGCAGAATGTCGGCGGTTCGATCCCGTCATC
>NZ_JBYSVW010000032.1:0-33659 GCF_058986625.1 Pseudomonas sp. GW821-FHT07G06 | reverse complement strand
GCCGCAGGCTGCGATCTTTTGATCTTGATCTTTAAAACAAGATCAAAAGATCGCAGCCTGCGGCAGCTCCTACAGGGGGGCGTGATTTCAGTAGCGGCGTTTGAGGGTATCGGACGGTAGTTCGCCGAATTGTTTGCGGTAGCTGTCGGAGAACCGTCCCAGGTGCAGGAAGCCGTAGTCCATGGCCACTTCGGTGATGTTGCGCACGTTGCAGGTCGGGTCGCTGAGGCAGGCGTTGATGGACTCGAGGCGCTTGCGGCGGATGTAGTTCTTCGGCGTGTCACCGGCATTGCGTTCGAACAATCCATACAACGAACGCAAGCTCATGTGGGCCTGGCGCGCCAGTGCTTCGCTGTCGATGTCCTGCTTGAGGTTGTTGGCGATGTAATCGGCAATCGCTTCGAACGTGGCCGTCTGCGAGCCCGGATCGAGGCGGCTGACGTTGGTCTTCATCAGGCTGAGCATCTTGCTGACGATGATCTGCGTGTAATGCTCCTGCACCCTGGGGATCTGCTCGGTGGATTCGGCCTCCTGGCAGATCATCGCCAACAGGTTGACGAAGCCTTCCAGTTCATTGAGCTGATAACGGTTTTCCAGAAACCGCACGCCCTGCTCCGGATAGCGCCAGCGCTGCTCATCGCAGACCGATTCAAACAAGCGGGTCGGGACCTTGAGGATGAATTTTTCGCAATCGGCAGAGTACGTCAGGTCCACCGGATCGTCGGGGTTGATCAGCAGTAATTCGCCGGGGGCGAAGTAATGCTCCTGGCCGTGTCCGCGCCACAGGCAGTTGCCGCGCAGCAGCACTTGCAGGTGATAAATGCTGTCCAGCGCACCGGACGTCACGCGCACACTGGCACCGTAGCTGATGCGGCACAGGTCGAGGCTGGCGAACTTGCGATGGTCAAGGCTGGCCAGCGGGCTGCCGGCACGGGGCATGAGAATGCAGTGGTTACCGACGTGCTGATTGACGTAGCCCGACACTGCGTAAGGGTCCGCATGGTCGAACACCCGGCTGCGCTGACTCAACAGTTGCGCTTGCATCATCAGGTCACTCTCGTTGTTGTTATGAGTTGCGTCGGGGCATTCTAAGGCACTGCGTACGGCGATGTGTCAATGGACTGACCTGTGGAAGCCCCTTGTAGGAGCTGCCGCAGGCTGCGATCTTTTGACTTTGATTTTAAAAAAAACAAGATCAAAAGATCGCAGCCTTCGGCAGCTCCTACAGGGGGGCGCGGGTTGTCAGTCTTCCAGGGCGCGGACCCGTTCGTGGCGCTGCTGTTCTTCAGGCTGGGCCGAGGACTGCAGGGTGAAGTCGAAGTCGATTTCGGCAAAGCGACCGCTCACGCCATGGGCCGCCGCGCGCTGCTGATCATCGCTGAAGGTGATCTTGGCGATCAGTTCGTCGCGGGTGGCGTAGGCGAAATCGTCGTGCAGGTATTGATCACCGTCGAGGTTGATCTGGGTGGTCAGGTGGCGGTGATCCGGCGCGGAAATGAAGAAGTGCACGTGCGCCGGGCGCTGGCCATGACGGCCCAGTTGATCGAGCAGTTGCTGGGTCGGACCGTCCGGTGGGCAGCCATAACCCGACGGCACGATGCTGCGGAAACGGTAGCGGCCTTCGGCGTCGGTCACGATGCGGCGACGCAGGTTGAATTCCGACTGCGAGGCATCGAAGTACGAGTAGGTGCCGCCGGTGTTGGCGTGCCAGACGTCCACCACGGCCCCGGCCAAGGGTTCGCCGGCAGTGTTGAACACGCGGCCTTGCATGAACAGGGTCACGCCCGGATCGACGCCGTCATCCAGGCGCGCCTCACCCTCGGACAACGGCGCACCGGCCACGTACAGCGGGCCTTCGATGGTGCGCGGGGTGCCGCCGCTCTTGCCGGCCTGCTCGTCTTCGGCATCCATCAACAGGTCGAGGTAATGCTCCAGGCCAATACCGGCCACCAGCAACCCGGCTTCCTGGCGCGCGCCCAGCACGTTGAGGTAGTTGACGGCCTTCCAGAACTCTTCCGGGGTCACGGCCAGGTCTTCGATGATGTTCACCGAGTCACGCAGGATGCGGTAGACCAGCGCCTTGGTCCGTGGATTGCCGGCGTCGTTGAGCAGGCCGCTGGCTTCTTCGAGAAATTTCTGGACTTCGGCAGTGTGGGAAATCTTGACGTTCATTTTTCAGGGTTCCTCATCTTGTAATTATGGGCGTAGCGAGCTGAACAGGCGAGGCTCAGCGGTCATCGTCACGGATGGAAGAAGGATGCCGGCACATCGCGTCGATTTCGATGGCCATGTAGGGAAACAATGGCAATTGCATCAGCAGGTCATGCAGTTCCTGAACGCTGTCGACATCGAACACGCTGTAGTTGGCGTAGTGCCCGGCGATGCGCCACAGGTGACGCCACTTGCCCTGCTCTTGCAGGCGCTGGGCCAGGGCTTTTTCGTCAGCCTTGAGCCTGGCCGCCGCCTCCGGATTCATGTCGACCGGCAGGTTCACAGTCATTTTTACGTGAAACAGCATAATGCTCTCCTCAGGCTTGATGAGTGGTCTTGTCGCGACGGAAGAACGCCAGGCGCTCTTCATCCAGGCTCAGGCCCAGGCCCGGTGTTTTCGGCACGTGCAGTTCAAAATCGCGATATACCAGCGGCTCGCTGAGAATGTCTTCGGTCAGCAGCAGCGGGCCGAACAGTTCGGTGTCCCACGCCAGTTTGTTCAGGGTGACGAAGGCCTGGGCCGACGCCATCGTGCCCAGGCCGCCTTCGAGCATGGTGCCGCCGTACAGGGCGATGCCGGCCGCTTCGGCGATGCAGGCGGTACGCAACACGGCGCGCGGGCCGCCGTTCTTGGCGATCTTCAGGGCGAATACCGAGGCCGCGCCTTCGCGGGCCAGGTTGAACGCATCTTCCACGCACTCGATGGATTCGTCGGCCATGATCGGCGCCGGGCTCATGGCATTCAGGCGAGCCATGCCGGCGCGGTTGTTGCGCGAGATCGGCTGTTCGATCAGGTCGATGCCGTTGCTGCCGAGGATTCGGCAGGCACGTATCGCGACGGCTTCGTCCCACGCCTGGTTGACGTCGACACGCACGCTGGCGCGGTCACCCAGGGCTTTCTTGATGGCGATGACGTGGGCCAGGTCGCGGTTGACCTCGCCGGCACCGATCTTCAGCTTGAAGATGCGGTGGCGGCGCAGGTCGAGCATTTTTTCCGCTTCGGCGATGTCTTTTTCCGTGTCACCGCTGGCCAGGGTCCAGGCGACGGGGAGCGCATCACGCACGCGGCCACCGAGCAATTCACTGACCGGCAGGCCAAGGCGTTTGCCCTGGGCGTCGAGCAGCGCGGTTTCGATACCGGATTTGGCGAAGGTGTTGCCACGGATGCTGCGCTCCAGGCGCAACATGGCGGCATTGACGTTACCGCTGTCCTGGCCGATCAACAAGGGGGCGAAGTGCGTATCGATGTTGGTCTTGATGCTGTCCGGGCTTTCGTTGCCGTAGGCCAGGCCACCGATGGTGGTGGATTCGCCGATGCCTTCGATGCCGTCGGCGCAACGCACGCGGATGATCACCAGGGTCTGGTTCTGCATGGTGTGCATGGCCAGCTTGTGCGGGCGGATGGTCGGCAGATCGACGATGATCGTCTCGATCGACTCAATGGCGGTTGCAAGCATTTCGATACCCGTCAGGTTCTTGAAGTTCTGAGACGGATTCTCATACGGCTTTTTCCGGGCGGCCAATATAGAATTGGTCTGGCTTGATACCTTAAAGGTATTCAATTGAAAATCCGGAGGCCCCATGGAACTGCGTCACCTGCGTTACTTTCAGGTGCTGGCTCAAACCCTCAACTTCACCCGCGCCGCCGAGCGCCTGCACATCGCCCAACCGCCGTTGAGCCGGCAGATCCAGCAACTGGAGGACGAACTGGGGGTGATGTTGCTGGAGCGCGGCCGCCCGCTGAAGTTGACCGACGCCGGGCGGTTTTTCCATGAGCACTCCACCGCCCTGCTCGAACAACTGAACAAGGTCTGCGACAACACGCGGCGTATCGGCCTGGGTGAAAAGACCTGGCTGGGTATCGGCTTTGCACCCTCGACACTGTATGGCGTGCTGCCGGAACTGATCCGCCGGTTACGCAGTGGCGAACCGCTGGAGCTGGAATTGGGCCTGTCGGAAATGACCACCCTGCAGCAGGTGCAGGCATTGAAGGCCGGGCGCATCGACATCGGTTTTGGCCGGATCCGCATCGACGACCCGGCCATCGTCCAGACCGTGCTCACCGAAGACCGCCTGGTCGCCGCCCTGCCCGCCGGCCATCCGTTGCTCGCCAGGCCCATCAGCCTGCGGGAACTGGCCAGGGAACCCTTTGTGCTGTACCCCGGCAATCCACGACCGAGTTACGCCGACCATGTGATCGCCCTGTTTGAGTCCTACGGCGTAAGCATCCATGTCGCGCAGTGGACCAACGAACTGCAAACGGCGATCGGTCTGGTGGGGGCGGGAATCGGGGTCACGCTGGTGCCGGCCTCGGTGCAGTTGCTGCACCGCGACGACATCGGTTTCACACCCTTGCTGGAAGACAACGCGACCTCGCCGATCATCCTCAGCCGACGTGTGGGCGATGTTTCGCCGGGGTTGAACCACTGTTTGCGGATGATTGAGGAGCTGTTGCCGCCGGCGACTTGAGGCATTGAATACCTGTGGCGAGGGAGCTTGCTCCCGCTGGGCTGCGTAGCGGCCCCCAAAAGGTCATTACATTCATCTCAAAGAAACTGGTAACGGCTTTTAGGGCCGCTTCGCGCCCCAGCGGGAGCAAGCTCCCTCGCCACAGGACAGTGGTTACATTCGATCAGCCGGCAAACGCCCGGCGCCCTGCCTTCATCTCGGTACGCAACTCGCCGATAAAATCAGAGATGGCGCGCACGCTGGTCAGTTCGGCTGTCGAGACACCGCTGATCAGCAGCTCCACCCGCCCGGTGACGGGCTCGTAGACTTCGATGCGCAGCAGCCCGAGATTCTCGGTGCACTCGCACGACAGTGGCTCAAAACCGGACTCTACAATGTTGCAAAGAACTGAAATAGGAACCATGGCCGGTGCCTCGGCGACAGTAAATCGGATTGGATCCGTTTCAGAATAGATACACTTTCCGAATCTGCACAAGAAATCATTCGCAATTAGTGTTACCCAGCTCTCATTCCTGCTCGTTTTAACGGGCGTTCCCGCCCCAGATCCAGTTCCAGAACCCCGGCAACTCGACCGGCTGCGAGCCATCGCGCACGGTTCGCGCCATGGCCGCCCGTTGTAGCGCAGCCTGATCGTCGTAAAACGGCTTTTCCGCGGTTTTCACCCCGGTCTCCCGGGCGCTGTCGAGCAGAATCTGCAGGTATTCACGGGTATGCCGGGCGGTATAGCGATTGAGGTCGTGAAACGTCACTACGACCGGAATCACCCCGTCGACCACCGGCAATTCGCCACGAGCCATGCGTTCGCGCACTTCAGACATCGAGCGCAGCATGTGCGACCGGCGCCGGGGGCTGGCGTTGAAACCCCAGATCTTGCCGTCATTGGCGCTCAAGTCCGTGAGCAGCACGTGCAGGCCATGCTGCTGATAAGCGGCGAAGGTGCGCTGGTCGTAGTTCCAGAATGGCGGGCGCAGCAGGGTTGGGGGGGCGCCGGTGATCGCCGCGATGTCGGCGCTGCCATCGGTCAGGGCCTGTTCCAGTTCTTGCGGTTCCAGCGAGCGATGATTGGTGTGCCAGGGCGTTGCCGTGTGGAAGCCCAGAATGTGACCTTCGGCGTGTTCGCGCCGCATGATGTCCCGGCCCAATTCGCTGCCGCCGGCTCGCGGCGCGCGGGTTTGCACGAAGAACACGGCCTTGATCCCCGGCTGCAGCGGGTTTTGCGCCAGGCTCTCAAGCACCGTGACGGTCGGATTCCACCAGCTCGATGCACTGGGGCCGTCATCGAACGTCAGCAGAAAACGGATGGGCGGTTGCGCCTGCAAACGCTGTTCGGTCTGCGGCGTCAATGCAATGGGTGCGGCGATACAGCCCAGCAAGCCAACTGCCAGGGCGCACACCGTTAAACACTTGAACCACTGTTTCATCTTTTGCCTTGGGCCAGACCATCAGGATTGAAATACAAGTTGGCGGGAATCCTTCGCCCGAGACGCCGGGTCGAGGTTAGATAAGGTACACAGGCTTTGGTTCCGACGCTTGCCAAGCCTGTTTCGTCGCCACCTACTAAACTGAAAAAACGCTCAACCAGAGTGTCAGGCCATGTGCGGACGACTGTCGCAATACCGCGGGATTCACGACTTCGTGGCGGTGCTGAGCATCCCCGACGCGCTGGTCAATCACGTCGGCAACGAACCCCTGGCGCACTATAACGCCGCGCCCACCACGCAACTCGCCCTGCTGCACCTGGAGAACGAGCGGCTGCACGCCGACGCCGTGCGCTGGGGTTGGCGGCCGCACTGGGCAACGGATCGCTCAGAGCCGATCAATGCCCGGGTCGAGAAAGTCGCCCACGGTCCGTACTTCCGGGCCATCTGGCCGCATCGAGCGATCTGCCCGATCGATAACTGGTTTGAATGGGTCGACGCCGGTGACGGCAACAAGCAACCCTGGTTGATCCGGCGACGGGACCGGGCGCCGGCTTTCTGCGCGGCCATCGGCCAGTACCCCATCGGCGGAGCCCCGCACAGGGAGCACGACGGCTTCGTGATCCTCACGGCGGACAGCGCAGGCGGCCTGCTTGACGTGCATGACCGGCGGCCGGTGGTGTTCTCGCCCGAGCTGGCGCGGGAATGGCTGGACCCGGCCACGCCCAAGGAAAGAGCCGAGGAAATGGCGTTTTCCCAAGGCGAGATCAGTGACGTATTTGAGTGGTACAAGGTGGACAAGGCCGTCGGCAATGTCAGGAACCAGGGCGCTGCGCTGATCAAGGAAGTTCCTTGAATCTGTCGGTAACGACAAAGCCCCACTGAATGGAAAGGAAATTGTAGGAGCGAGCTTGCTCGCGATGGTCGTTAACGATAACGCGTGTTTACTGGCTAAACGCGGCGCTCTTGAGCCCATCGCGAGCAAGCTCGCTCCTACAATGGCGGGGCTTTGTTGTATTCGCGTGCCGGTCAAAACTTGCGGTCAGGCTCTGACAGTTCCGTACCGTCGTCAGGATGCTTCCAGTCCGGTACCGAACGCTTCTGCTGCTCAATCTCTTCTTCCGTGGGTTCGTCCACGTCTTCTTCCGGGTCCGGACGCTTGGGTTCATTGGCCATGTTCACCTCTCTTCCTGAAGGGATCGGTCATCCCCTTTAAGCTTAGATCAGTTCCCCTGCTCCGCTCAGAGCCACCAGCGCAGCAAAAAGAAAAAGCCCATGCTCAACAGCATGCTGAGCAACGTATTGCGCGTGTAAAGCACCAGCCCCACCGCCACCAGCGAGCTGATCAGATAGGGGTTGTCCCAGTGCAGGTTCAGCTGTTTTTCCGGCATGAACACAATGGGCCCACAGATAGCCGTCAACATGCCCGGTACGGCAAACCCGAGGAATTGCCGGGCATTGCTGCTCAGGCGCACCGGCAGGCGCGGTTCGAGAAAAACGTAGCGGTTGAGGAACACCAACACGCCCATTCCGACAATCACAGCCCAGACCATCATGTGCGTCCACCGTAGAATTTATTGCAGACAAACCCGGCGGTCATCCCCGCCAGCCCCGACAGCACCAGCGCTGAACCCCATTGCCAGTAGCTGAACAGCACCGAGCAAAACAGCGACACTGCCACACACACCACGGTCGGCACGTTGCGTACCACCGGGGTGATCAGGGCAATGAAGGTGGCCGCGATGGAGAAATCCAGGCCCAGGTGTTCAAGGCCCGGAATGCTGCTGCCGAGCACAATGCCCGCCAGGGTGAAGAGGTTCCAGGCGATGTAGAACGTCAGGCCCACGCCCAGGGCGTACCAGCGGTTGAATTGCTGCTTGTCGTGCTGGCTGGTCAGGGCGAACAGCTCATCGGTGAGCAAGAAACCCAGGCCTGCACGCCAGCGCCCCGGCAATGGCGAAATCACCGAACGCATGCTCATCCCGTAAAGCAAATGCTGGGAGGTCAGCAACAGCGTGGTGAGCAGGATCGAAAAGATCCCGGCACCGCCCTTGAGCATGCCAATGGCCACCAGTTGCGCCGCACCGGCAAACACAATGCTCGACAGGCCCTGGCCTTGCAGGGGCGTGAGGTTGGCTTCGATGGCCATGGAACCGGCCAGCAAGCCCCAGGGCGCGGTGGCCAGGGACAGCGGCATGATCGCCGCAGCCCCGCGCAGAAAGGCGCTGCGCGGCATGAGTGAGTTGGACATGACAGTCTACAGACAGGGAAAGACCTGAGACTTTGCCAGCTGTGGCGGCCAATGGCTTGAACAATCTTGCTCACTCAGACGCCTGCGTGCCATTCATCGGCTGCCCGCTTGATTCGCCTCGGTGGTAGCAACATGATGGCCCTGCATTTTTCATCGAGGCAGGTCCTTCATGAGTTCAGCCGAAACCGACAGCGACGTTTACAAAACCCTGCTTGAGTCGACCAAAGCCATTCCCTGGCGCATCGACTGGAAAACCATGACCTTCAGCTACATCGGGCCACAGATCGAAGAACTGTTGGGCTGGAAGCAGCACAGCTGGGCTTCGGTCAATGACTGGGTCGAGCGCATGCACCCGGATGACCGCGACTACGTGATGGACTTCTGTGTCTCGCAATCGCGGGCTGGCATCGATCACGAGGCCGACTATCGCGCCCTGACCGACAGCGGCGAGTACGTGTGGATCCGCGATGTGGTGCACGTGGTGCGCAAGGACGGCGAAGTCGAGGCGCTGGTGGGGTTCATGTTCGATATCAGCGAGCGCAAGAAAACCGAAGAACACCTGATTCGCCTGCAAAAGCAGCTCGAAGAGTATTCCTTCCAGGACGGCCTGACCGGCATCGCCAACCGCCGCATGTTCGATACCGTGCTGGAGCGCGAGTGGAACTCGGCCCAGCGTACCGGCTTGCCGTTGTCGGTGATGGTGCTGGATATCGATTATTTCAAGCAGTTCAACGACCACTACGGCCACATCAAGGGCGACGAATGCCTGCGCCGCGTCGCGCAAACCTTGTCGCTGGCGGCGAACCGGCCACGGGATTTCATCGCCCGGATCGGCGGTGAAGAGTTCGTCTGGCTGCTGCCGGAAACCGATGCCGAATCCGCACGGCTGGTGGCGCACAAGTGCCTGCACCTGATTCGCCAGCAGCAGATCCCCCATGAATTCTCGAATGTGTCGAAGCTGCTGAGTATCAGCCTCGGCGTCGGCACCACCCTGGCATCGATGCATGCAACGGCCCTGGAGTTCGTCGAGCAGGTCGATCATTTGCTCTACAAGGCCAAGCACAATGGCCGGATGCGCGCCGAGTTCGCTGATTTTCGTGATTGACAAAAGGCGCGCCGGCTTTTAAAACTGGGCGCCTCACTCAGGGTGTAAGCAAGTATGTCCGCAACCTTCAACCTCAACACTTCCGTCATTGGCTTGATTGCCAAGGCGCAAGGTTGCGTTGCGCACGCCCTCAAATCGAAGAAACAGTCGCTCATGTGACCGGGGCGCGCTGTCCCGTCAGATGAGCTGACAGGACATTGAGCGCGACGGACCACACGCCCCTTGCTTACTCTCCTTTCATGCCCCTGACGGTGACGAAATCGGTCAACCATCAGGAGAAAAAAGCATGTCAGCGTTTCAGGGTATCTGGGTTCCACTGGTCACACCCTTCCACAACGGCGCCATCGATTTCGTCGGCTTGCGCCGTCTGGTCAGCCATCTGCTGGAAAAAGGTGTCGACGGCCTTATCGTTTGCGGCACCACCGGCGAGCCGGCGGCGATGGGCAAACATGAGCAACTGGCCGTGCTTGATGCGGTGCTGGAGCTGGTGCCGGCGCAACGAGTGGTCATGGGCCTGGCCGGCAACAACCTGACCGAGTTGTTGCAGTTCCAGAGCGAGATCCTCAAGCGCCAGGTGGCGGGCCTGCTGGTGCCGGCGCCGTATTACATCCGCCCGTCCCAGGCCGGCCTCGAAGGGTTTTTCCGCACGGTCGCCGATGCCTCCAGCGTGCCACTGATTCTCTACGACATCCCCTACCGTACCGGTGTGGCCTTCGAACAGGCGACCCTGCTCAACATCGTCGCCCACGAGCGGATCGTCGCGATCAAGGATTGCGGCGGTAACTTTTCCAACACCCTCGCCTTGCTCGATAGCGGCCAGGTCGATGTGCTGTGCGGCGAAGACAACCAGATCTTCAATGCCCTGTGCCTGGGCGCCAAAGGCGCGATTGCCGCGTCGGCGCATGTCCATCCGGAACTGTTCGTGCAGTTGCACCGGCAGATCCGCGACAACCAATTGGCTGAAGGTCGTGCCACGTTTTTCCGTTTGCTGCCGCTGATCAACAGCCTGTTCCTGGAACCCAACCCGGCCCCGGTGAAAACCGCGCTGGCCCTGCAAGGCTTGATCGGAGACGAACTGCGCGCACCGATGCAATGCAGCAGCGAATCAATGACCGCACGTTTGAAAGGCGTGCTCAGGACATTGGATCGCGACAATCGATAGAGCGTCGGCCTGCGGCCCGAGTACCATGGAGCGATTCGTTCAGCCTTCAGGGGCACCGACATGCTGTACCGAATCGCCGCCGACGGGCTGATGCTGTTTCACCTGTCGTTCATTGTGTTTGTCGTGTTCGGCGGGCTGCTGATACTCAAATGGCGCCACCTGATCTGGTGGCATCCGCCCGCTGCGCTGTGGGGGATGGCGGTGGAATTCTTCCACCTGCCCTGCCCGCTGACCGACTGGGAAAACCGCATGCGCCATGGAGCCGGGCAAACCGGTTATGGCGGTGGGTTCATCGAGCATTACATTTGGCCGGTGATTTACCCGGCGGGCCTGACGCCCGGCATTCAGCTGGGTTTGGGCAGCGTGGTGTTGGTGATCAATGTGTTGGTCTATCTTCGATTGATCAGGCAGTGGAAGTGCCTCTGAAAGATCGCAGTCTGCGGCAACTCCTTTTCCAAGCAAAGAGTTGAATCGGGCGAATAATTTGTAGGAACTGACTCACTCGATAAATGGAAAAGGAGCTGAAAACGCAGGAACAATCTGACTTAACAACCCATCTACAATCGTCAATAGTACCCCCCTTATTACGGAAAATTTAAACTGCAAAGGGGGCATCATGAATCGTACCGATCTACTCTCCCTAGAAAATCATATTCACGCGATCATATCGCAGAGCGAAACAGTCGAAAGCTTATGGGTCACATGCTTTAATATAATAAAAGAAATGAAGTTTGACTATTTCTCCTATCACATCCAGCATCCGACCCCTTTTACAAACCCTAGAATGCATACTTATGGAAACTACCCACTTAACGCGTCAAGCTTACTTACTAGGAAAAGCCCTAAAAGAAGCTCAGGACATTTTAAAATCACGCCAGAACAGTTAACCATTTTCAATCAAGCACAAAACCCTGAAACCCCACACACGATAAAAATAAATGATTCGATTTTCTTCATAGCTCAATCCACTCAAAAACCAGAAGGAATAGTAGAGCATTTTTTCTTAGCAAGAACACATTATGAAATTGACCATCATGAGTTAAAAACATCACACGCACTAATGAAAACCATTGCAAAAGAAGCTTACAGAAAACTATTTAATTCAAACAACAGCACTTCACAGACTATATTTTTATCACCCAGAGAGAAAGAAATACTGCTCTGGGGCGCAGACGGAAAAACCTCAGAAGAAATAGCAATAATTCTCGGCTTATCGCAAGACGCAATAAATTTTCATCACAAGAAAATACAAAAAAAGTTAAATACGACCAACCGAGCACAAACCATTGCCCATGCAATAGTTAAAGGCTACATATAGGACACAAGACACCGGACAAATAGCACAAAAAAACAACAAACAAGGCCCGACTTGTCAGACTATCAATGAATGGTAGCTCCGGCACTCAAGTTCAATATCGTTCCAGTCATTGCGGTGCATTGCTCAAGAAAAAACACGGCCTGTGCAACCTCTTCAGGCTTTACCCAGCGCTTGAGTGCATTATTTTTTTCGACGAGCGCGATCAACTCCGTCACATCAATGCCCGTTTTGGTCGATCTTGTTTGCAGGCTCTTTTCTTCTCCGGGTGTCATGACATCACCAGGAGCAATGCAGTTGATCCTGATCGTCTGGCCACACTCCCAAGCCAAGGGCCCAATGATGGCGTGCAATGCGCCTTTGGCAGCAGTGTAAAGGGTGTTGCCTGTATGCTTTGCACCTGGCAAAGCCGCCTGTGAGCCGATAAAAATGATATGTCCTTCCCTCTGCTCCTCCTGCCAACGGCGTATTGCCAGTCGTGCCAATAAGATAGGACTGAATACATTCAGCGCAAAGATCGTCTGCAGCCCGGGTAACCGAGAATTGACGAACTCATCATCAACGCAGCCCCCCGCATTTAAAACGAGCAGATCGGGTATGCCTTTGATTTTTTCAGCCGCTTGCCAAACCTGTTCGATTTTTTTTGGTCGATAAAGATCGCAGACAACATCACCGCCACCCCGCTGCAAGGTAACAACTGCATATCCTGCCTCCCTGAGCAAGTCAGCAATAGCCCGACCTATGCCGTAGCTGGCGCCCGTCACCCATGCAGTTTTACTTTCCAGCGCCTTCATCGGCCGTCTCCTTGTCATACCCTAATACAGCAGAAGCGATTCTCTGCGCTTCAACGAAAGGTGTGGACTTGCCATCTATCGTAGGGACGTACCAGTTGTAGTAGGTGCTGCCTTCGCTCATGACCCCTGTGATGAACAAATGCTCTTGTGCCACGCCATACGACGATACGGCTTTTGATTCAGCATTCACCGCAACCCCGGGGGTCGCGAGCCAATCAGTGTGACGTACATGAATACGCCCGCCGCCAACCAGTGCGTCCAGCAACTCAGATGTGTTTTTCGTCAACGTCGGTTGAGAGGTGTAGCCTTGCAAAAGTAGGTCGAGATCAAAGGATACCGGGGTATCAAATACGGTTGACTGCACATGCCAGCAGTGTTTTTTTGGTACCCATTGCAACTCGGGAGCAGGGCCAAGTGGCGTTGAAAGAATCCCCGCATCGATCAACATTAACAGCTCTTGCTGGCGGTGATACTGCGGGCCTATTGCATTGCGATTAATTGCAGACGCAAAGTGGTTGTAAAACCAACTATGGGAGGATGGCGTCAACCCCCCGTAATTCACAGCAGTCCTGATGGCATCCCGTGCGTTCATCAAGACTTCAACTGCACGCTTCACCGCGCTTCCTGACAGCCCCAGATGAGCCTCGTACAGGTCTTGTTTTACGAACTCGACGACCGCGGCACTGTATTCTTGGCTGTTTTTTTGCGACATCTCAGGCCAAAGCAAGCCATTCATCAACTTCATGGCGGCCTTCGTCGGCACCTCCCGGTCCAGCATGGCTTGTGCAACATCCTGGGCGAGGAGCGGATAAATTTCCGTCATGAAGTTGATCGCTGCCTGCCCTCGTCGCTCGCGCAACGCCGAAGCGGCTTGCTCATTGAAGTGGAGCGTCGGAGCAAAGGCAGCGCAACCATCATCAACAGGGCGTGCCCGTGAGGGCAGCCCACTACGAGAGAAAAGGATGATATTGGGTTCGTCACCTGACGGTTTATAGACACCATCGGCAAAAACACCTCCCCTGCCCCGGGTCAATTCAGCAATAGCATCCATGGCCGTCAAACCAAAACCTTGTATCCCGACAGTGCCACCTGCTGGGATACTCAGGCTACTGAGCTCAGCAGTGTAGATATCAGCGATAATCTCTTGGCTGTTGGGCACGGGTAGCGTATGACCGATAGCAACCACTACATAGTCGCTGACAATTTTGCGCTGCGTAAGCAAACAGGTGACTTCTTTCTGCCCGGCTTGTTCTACATCGATAGCCTCGTCATCGATATATTCCACTTGGCAATTCAATGGACAACGTTCCAACAAGCGCTGATACAGCTCATGGCAGTAAGCTCCAAACAGGCGTCTGGGTACGTAAGTGCCGGCACTGGCCGCAATCCCTTTTTGATTCAGCCAGGGCAGGAAATCCGCAAACGTGCCTTTAAGCAATGATGGCTGAAACTCCCCCCCGGGTATCAGGCTCAACAAGCCTGCCACTGTATTCAGAAGAAACCTGTCGGAGAGGGACTGCCTATGAACACCCTGCCCCGGCATGCCTTTGTTAACGACAACGATCTGTACCTGGAGCTCCAGCTGTTGCGCAGCCAGCGACAAAATACGCTCCAGCACGCAAAGACCTCGAGGACCGAGCCCGATAATGGTGACACTCACGGTTTTCATGGCATGTGACCTTATGAATGACATTAAAACGCGTCGGATGTCGGTGCTTGGCGAGCGGAGAAAACCTTATGCGGCTGAGCAACCAGTACTCTCAAGGCCTGGGCAATTTTTTGCGCAGCGCCGGCACCTCCGAGCAAAACCCAGTTTGGTAGCGTGATGTGATGACGCCTAACTGATTCAGCTTGGGGTAGTTGGTAACCCGTCGGCTCGAAATCCCCCTTATTGCTAAAGTTCTTTATTCTCGGGCTCGAGAGTGGGTTGTACAGCGTGAACTTATTCATCGGCTGATATAGCGGGCTGACTTGAACATTCAACTCTTCGGTCATGGCTAGGGCCAAGGCGTCTATCGTGCATCCAGGGAAGTACTTTTCGAGTCCTACTTTCATTACCAGGTTGTAATAGGTACACCGTGTATTACGTGGATCACGCCGCAAGAAGGTGACTACGTCCTCCTCACCTTCGAACAGAGCCTCCAGGGTCTCTGCGCACTCTTCACGTTGCGCATTCTGCCGATCCAGGTGCTGCAGTCGGTCGAGCAATATGGCGGATTGAAATTCCGTCAGGCAAAAATTCTGCCCTTGCACCGCTCCTCGCTCTACCAGTTCCAAACGTCTCTCTTCAGGCGCCCCCGAAAACAGCCGACCGTCGGCCCTCAGTTGCTCAAGTTTCTCCGCCAGTACCGGATCCGATGTCACAACGGCTCCCCCTTCTCCAGAGGTCAGTACCTTGGCTTGTTGCATGCTGAAACATCCCAGGGCGCCGAATGCCCCTACCTTGCGGCCACGCCACATTGCCCCGTGTGCCTGCGAGCAATCCTCAATCAGCGGGATTTTGTAGCGGTCGCTGATGTCCAGGAACGAGTCGAGATCCGCCGTTCGGCAGTAGGCATGTACAAGCAAGATCGCCTTTGTTTTCGCGTTTATCCGTGCTTCGGCCGCTTGCGGTGACATCGCCATGGACTCGGGATCAATATCAACCAGCACCGGGACAGCGCCCACGCTGCAGGTTGCGGAAGCGCAGGCCACCCACGTCAAACCGGGGACCAATACTTCGTCGCCCGCCCCTACACCCAATGCCAGCAGGGAAATCGTCAGCGCAGAGGTTCCGCTAGTAACAGGTGTGCAATACCGGGTACCGCAGTACTCGGCAAAAGCTCTTGCAAATCGACGCTCATAGGTCTCTCGGCCGCTATAAGCCCCGCTTATCGTCCACCGTGTCGACTCCAGCACCTCAGTCATGACTTTCAAAGTACCGCTATCGTGGGACGGCCACTTCGGCCAAGCGTTCGTTGTCACAGGCGTGTTGGAGCTAATTGAAGTTGTTGTATCGGTAGTATGAATATTCATGACCCTTTCCTGATGACGGCTTATAGCCTGATTAAAAGAACTGGCTTAAGAAATGAGATCCCAAAAAGGTTCAGAGCGATCGGACTTTCCAAGTGTGGTATGGGCACGATTGGTACAGTGGGTACACATCTCGCAAGCACCTTTACGATTGCCGATTTCCAGCGCTCCTCGAATACGCGAGTAGTCATCACTATTCCAGATCTCGGCAATGGACTGGTTACATATATTGCCCATGACATGGCTTCGATAAGCATCCTCGTAACACAGAACAACATCTCCAGTGATCGTGACGATCAACATTTCCGTAGGTGCAAAACACCGTTGAGAGATATCCAGATCCGTAGCCTTTGGCAGCTCCGCCATTTTTCCACCACGATTGGTCAGCACCAGATCGTCTGAGAACTGGACAACTTGTTTGGGCCTGGGTGGGTGGGATTTTCCGCTATGGGAAGTGATAACAATCATTTGCATGCCGGCATCGACCAGCGAGTCATAGCGCTGCTGAGTAAGAAGATCCCCGTTTGTAAATAGTACAGGACGGCACTTTGGAACCGCTCGCAAAATACGTTTAACGATATCCTCCAAACCTTTATGTATTAACGGCTCATTATAAAAATGAAAGGAGATCCTTCCGTCGAAGTCTATTTCCGCCAGCCGAAAAATAAACGACGACAGCACGTTTTCCTGAATTAATCTGGGTACCTGAGGGAAAGGCATAATCGACACAGGGCAATAGCTGCATTTTCGATTACACCGCGAATTGATTTCTAATTCAACGTTCAAAAGTCTCATAAAACCTCGCTTCGCAACTTTCAAATGACAGGACTTATTATTCCTGGCGGTGCTTCATCCATTGACGATGGTTTCGATAGTGCGGCAGATTGCCAATGCATGCTTATGGTCAATAACAGGGGAGCACAACATTTCAATACCGACCGGCAATGCGTCCGGGCTCATCACGGAGAAATTCATTGCAATTGTTTGCGCACAACTGGAGACCGAAACATGGCGGATCAGCGCAAAATGATCAGTTGGAAATTCATTTCGAATTCTTATCGCAGGTGCTGTTATTCCGACAGTGGGATGTATCAGCACTTGGCACTTACTTCTATTGAAATAGTCGACAACGTCTTGCTTTATTTCCCCCGCAACGATCTGAGCGCGCTCATACGCGCGTTGGCTTGGCCTGCCTGGTGGAAAAGCCAGCGCCCGGATTTTATTGGCTGCAGAGGTATCACTATTCTCAAGTAGTTCTTCCAGTGTCTTCGGCCCCTGTGATCGAGAGCCAAGATAACTATTAAACGCTTCTAACAATTCATGGTTGACGATCGTTGATAATGCATGGGCTGCCAACCCGAATGAGGCTGGCACCTCTTGCATGACAATGTGAGCCCCTGCAGCGGAAAGTTTAAATATTGCCTCGTGCATGCTCTCTTCAACACTCGGCGTCAATGCCGTAAGAGAAAAATTTGCCGCAACGGCAATTTGCAAATCGATAGGCTCTACGGCGGGTAACTCTTCGTACTCATGGATGAGACTGTCCAGCAACGAAATTTCGTCAAGGGTATTGGCGATCAGCCCTAACTGATCGTAACCGGAGGACGTCAGTGGACAAACTCCATCTGTGGTAATCCCCGGGCGAGGCGCTCGATAAGCAGAAACGCCACAGAACGCCGCCGGTATACGTAAAGAACCCACTGTATCTTCGCCGACAGCGAAATAGGCTGCACCACCCGCTATTCCTGCTGCGCATCCGCCGCTGCTTCCACCCGGAGAGTGATGAGGGTACACAGGATTAACCACCTGCCCGAAGTAGGGGTTATCGGATGACCAGCCATAGCTCATTTCATCCAGATTAGATTTGCCGATACAAATGGCACCCAGGGATCTCAAGCGGGCAACCAGTGAATTATCAGTTAATGGATAATTTTTGTTCAGGCCTAGAGTGCCGTTAGTTGTCGGAAACCCAGCCACATCAATGCTATCTTTGACAATATAACTTATGCCGGAAAGTATTCCGCCCCGCCCCCTCAAAAATGTATGACTAGGAAAGTCACTTTTCGGAGCAATAGGAATCCGACTGACAAAGACATGATAGTTATCCGCCCAGTCGATCTCTTTATAAAGCAGATGCGCCCCATCCATTCCGATTGACGCTGACTGTTCCAAAGCCTGGCGCAGCACTTTCTTACTAAGCATCTGTTACACCTTCTGATATTTACCCTTGCAATCCGGAAAGACATGAGCGCAGAAATTCGATATCGGCGTTCATTCCATCCACTGAAAGTTTGGTGTAGTCATTTTCAAGGATGTAGGCATCACAAAACCCCAGGCGCTCTATTCGTTCAATAATGGCAGCAACATTTCCTTCGCCCTGCCCTAGAAGGGCATTATCATAACCAGGCAATACGCCATCTTTGACATGGACCTGAGAGAGCAAATATGGATGAACCGAAGAAATAATATCTTCAACTGAGTGCCCCCAACGGAGTGGATTAAAAATATCCAGAAGCACCCTGAAATTGGGTTCGCCAACCTGCCCCACCAGCGCTAACTGCTCTTCCGCTGACAAACTGTTTTCGCTGGCAATCAAGACCGGATGTCGTTGCGCCGTTTGACACAATTCTTTGAATAACATTGCCGTTTCGGCAAGATCATTAGCCCCCACTATTTCATTTTTATTGAAGCTCGGGATATATACGGCGGGCACATCCAAAACCTCTGCCACATGGAAAACATGTTGGCAAAATTCAAAAAATTCAGTCCTGAGTTTTTTCCCGTCATAACTATTCAGGCCAAAATCCTCAACCAGGTTCAATCCTATGGCACTGATTTTCTGACGACTATCTCTACACCCAAGACATTGACGCAACTGTTGTTCATTGCCGACACAACACGCCCTCAACATACGCATCTGGGACAGCGTCTGGATGCCCACGTGCATCATCATTCGATCCGGCAACGCGCCAGGCAGGCCGGATTCGGGCAAATTCCAGGTCACGCAACCTACGTTAGTCATCGTGGGATTCCAGGTAAGTAACCGCCTGCTGCAACTGCCCACAAGTAAGCTCACGCCAGTATTCAATATAAGCAACTGTGCCAATCGTTACAGGGACAACCAGGTTCAGCGCTCCGGCACGATGCGCAACAATTGCCGACAAGGATTCATACAGGGCTGCTGTCTCGACCTCTGCGGGGACGGTCACTCTCAAGCCTGCACTTTTCAGCGTATTAACAATGGCATGGCAGGTATCCCACGCCAGCAGACTGCGTTGGGCACTGATGACGGCAGATAAGGCAATGTCGATAGCGACGGCTTCACCATGACTCACTTTATAGTTAGTCGCCGATTCAATATGCGGGCTAAAGGTATGACCAAAATCGACATACCGCTGATAACTATCAAGTTCATACAAATTCTCAGACAACTCCATCAGCATGCCAGCCACAGAACGGTCAATAACCTCCCAGCCCATGGCACTTTGGAGCCTGTCTTCATTCATATGAGCCGAGACGTTGACCAGTTGCCTGAAAAGTGTTGCATCCTTGATGATCGCTATTTTTATCGCTTCCGCAAAACCAGCTCTTAAATGCTCTACGGCGAGCGTCTTTAAAAAACAAGGGCAAACAAAGGTATGCTCTGCCGGGTAAAATGCCCCCAAGACACTTTTTTTACCCTCATAGTTAATTCCGTTCTTTATGCCAACCGCAGCATCAATCATGCCAATAAATGTAGTCGGAATCTTTATGCACTTTACACCACGCCTGTATATCGATGCGGCAAACCCGACAACATCCAGGCATACGCCACCACCGACAGCAATAATTTGGCCATTTCTTGGCAAGTTGACTTCCTTTGCCAGGCGACACACTTCCAGCGACATCTCAATTTCTTTATTCACCTCGGTTACAGCAAGCTCGAAAAAACAGACACGCTCCCCCCCTTTCAGCTGAGAGAACTTTCTGCGAATCGACTCGCCATAGAGAGCATTTACGGTCGGGGTGTAAATGACTATGGCAGCGCCAGTGTCGACGATAGATTCCAGCAAATCAGAGCTTTCTGAAAATATATTGTCAGAAAGAACAACCTTGTGCTCCCTTAATAGTTTTGAACTGATTACGTACTGATTGCCGCACCGCTTTACCTCAGATACTGAATGCCACCTATTTGAAGAATTTATTAAACTTCTCATGACTCACGCCCCTCTTTGTTCGTGAACAACGCATCAAAGTCCCGCGAAACAGCGGCTACGGGTTTTGATGTAATCTTTATAAGTCGCTTTATGACATACCTCACCGCATAACTACTGACCACCGCCTGAGATAGAAATGCGAAGTTTGAGAGCAAGCATAACCATTGAAGTGTGACTTTGTTCAAGCTGATCAGGAATAGAAGAGGAATGACAAATGTTGCCAGGCGAGTACAAATAGCCAGCAGCGACCAGATCGTTCGCCCGGATGCCTGCAATATCGAACCATTGATATGTATCAGGCCTGATGTCACAAAGTTCAACGAGATACACGAGAGGAAATAGGCCGCTTTACCTTTTACATGGCTGTCATTGGAAAAAAAAGATACCATGGCGCTTCCCCACAAAAAGCACCCTGCGGTCAAGCACAGCATCGTACTCACCACCATCATCAACGATACAGCATATATTTCTTTTACCTTGCCAATATCGTTGGCGCCAAAATAGTACGCAGCTACTGGGACGCATCCATAAGCAACCGAAGCGGACGGGATAAAAAACGCCTGGATTAACATTAGCCCAATCCCTACTGCCGCCTGCACTTGCGCACCCAGTTTTGCAGCTGCCCAATACATCAGTCCGGTGTACACATAAATCACAAACGTTTCCAAGCCTGCTGGCAGGCCGACTGAAATTATTCGTCTTGCGATAACACTCTCCCAGCGAAACGTTATTCTCGGTTGTGCAAAATCACGATAACGATCAATTGCTCTATATAAGATAATCGCCGCTGCAACCGAGGTTGCCAGGGTGGTAGCCAATCCAGCGCCTAACGTGCCAAGCCCTGTGATGCCCGGCACACCGAAGATCAATAACGGCGCCAAAACCAGGTTGATTGGAACGCATATGCATTGAGCAACCAATGGCCCAAAGGGCTCGCCAGCTGCACGCAGCCCGAACGTTGCCACGGTGATAATAATTTGCAGCGCTAATCCAGGCGTATAGCCATATAAATAGGATTCGCCCATCTCTTGTGCGGCCGCACCCGAGGCTAACCCTGACAAGGCGCGCCCGCCGCCCATATAACCCACAACGACAACACATACACTGCAGGCGATAGCCATCAGCCCTGCATGAATAAAAATCGTACGCGCCTGTGCATATTTTCCTGCCCCCAACGCTTGGCCAACCAAGGACACAGCACCTATGCCCAGTAGTTGGCCAAGCACGCCGGTAAGAAAAGCAGCGCTGGCTGTTGAGGTGACCCCCGCTATGGCATCAGTGCCCAACCGGCTGACAAAAAACAAATCAATAACCAGATGTAAGGATTGAATAACGATTCCCACCCCGATGGGAATAGACATTCGAGAAATGCTCTTTGCGACTCTTATATGATCAGCAAACATAGCCTCTCGCTCCAATGGCATTACTGCACTAAGCAGGAGATCCATAGTGCAATGCGAATGGCTAGCAGAATAATGCCTGCGTGGTGCTGTGCAACTACCAAATTTGGTAGTTGCACGTCGCCCTTGCAGCCAGCAGGATAACTGACGAGCCATCAATTACCTGTCGACCGAGGGGGAGTTTAATATGAATTATAGTACTTATGAAAGTATCATTGACATGTTCCTACACCATGTAATCGCCTCCCCAGATCGCATCGCCGTTAAATGCGGGACACAGCGGTTAACCTATAAGCAACTGAACGAATATGCAGATCGAGTGGCCGCATACCTAGAACAAAAGGGTGCCGCAAGCCATAGCGTTATCGCTGTTGCCATGGAGAGAACAGTCCAACTGGTAGCCGTTTGTTTGGGAATCATGAAGCATGGCAGTGCCTACCTTCCAATAGACACCGAATACCCCGAGGAAAGAATCCAGAGTTTGCTGATCAACGCCAAGGTTGAGCATATTTTTTGCGACGTCCCCGTGCCTTTTCCTCAGCCATTTTCTGAGGGAGTCGTAAACCCGCAAGACATTATCAACAATAGCTATCAACGAAAACGTTTTAATCTGCCAAGTAAGGAGACACCGGCTTACTGCATATATACGTCTGGCTCCACCGGCGAACCTAAAGGCGTATTAATAAGTCACGGTGGGTTATTGAATCATACCCAATGGTTTATAGATGAATTTGGCGTTACTGATTCTGACATAATATTGCAACGAACCTCGGTCGCATTTGACGCGTCCGTATGGGAACTATGGACTGGGCTGGCGGCCGGAGCCTGTACGGTTATGCTCCCCGCGGCTTATGCTAAACATCCGCTTGGCATACTGTTGATAATGGAACAAGAGCATATATCGATTGCGCAGTTTGTTCCCACGCTGCTATTTGAATTAGTGCGGTTAAGGCAATTCGAGCATATTTCCTGCCGTTTGGTCTTTTGCGGCGGTGAGTCATTAACCTGGGCGCTTGTCGATCAGTTCTTTTCGAAAACCCAAAGTCAGTTGGTCAATCTCTATGGGCCTACCGAGACGACCATCGACGCGACTTTTTGGCGTGTAAATCAGGATGCCAACAAGCATTTGCCTCCACCCATTGGTAAGCCCATTCGCGGCATACAAGTTTATCTGCTGGATGAACAGGGTGCCCCCGTCATGCAGGAGCAAGAGGGGGAAATAGCAATTGCTGGACCAGGCGTAGCGATAGGGTATGTGAATACTCCAGACGATCACGCCCTGTGCTTTTCAGAACTCAACGTTAATGGAAAGCCAGTACGCATTTATAAAACCGGGGACATCGGGATTGTTTCAGCCTCGGGAGAGCTTTCCTTCCTCGGTCGGCGTGACAGTCAGCACAAGGTAAATGGACATCGGGTCGAGTTTTTGGCCATTGAGCAAATCGTCCAACAAACACCTGGAGTGCATTACGCCACCGTCTATCTCGACACCTTGGCCAGCGGAGAAAAACAGATTTGTGCGTGTTATGTAGCTGAGACCAACGTTGAGACTCACTTGCTTGACCAAAGGATCAAACAGGTAGTCTCAGCCCAACTCCCCGCCTACATGCACCTCAGCCGGCTGTATTCGCTTGCCAGTCTACCTCTTTTGCCTAACGGCAAGGTCAATCACAACGCGCTGCGTGAAATGAATGCAAAACCCAGTGTCATCACACCGTCAGTCAATGGCGACGCTTCGACATTGGATCGATTACAAACTATCTGGAAAGAAATCCTCAGCCATCAGACGATCTCGGCCGACAGCCATTTTTTTGAATGCGGCGCGACGTCCCTTTCGGTGATGATGCTTCTTGGCAGAATTGCCAACCTTTTCAATGTTGACCTGTCCCCCAAAGATATTTTCGACCATCCGATACTGGCTCAGCAGGCGGGGTTGCTCAATGGCAGCGCACGCCAGGCCGGTGAAAACTGCCTATTGCTGGACGCCCATGCCTGGCGCAAGCGCGAAGGTGACGATACGCCCGGGCTGGCTCAACGCGAAATCCTTGAAAAGCCACCAGAAACCCCAGCCTATCTGGAAAATGTGGTGATGGCGTTTTACATTCGAGGCGAGTGTTCAGTGATCAGGGTTCGCGAAGCCTTCGGCGCCGTACTTGAACAGCAACCGGCGTTACGTTGTAGTTTCGAATTCGACTCACACGGCCAGTGGCGTCGTTCACAACACGCCTTTGACGAGTTCTCGTTGCCTTTTCACCGGATAAACCTGGCACTTAAAAGCGATGTCAGTCGAACCGTGGCCGATCTGATCATTGAAGAATCATTGACCGCTTTTGACCTGAGACATCCACCGTTGATTCGGGCAGCCTACCTTGAATGCCAAGGGGCGGATGACGTGTTGATCATCACCGCCCATCACATTGCATTCGATGGCTGGTCAGGTGCGATACTAATGGACCAGCTCTGCGCGCACTATCAGTCATTGCTCGCCACCGGCGTGCCTGACGAAGCCAATCACTACCTGCAATACGCAGATTATACCGATGCTCAACATCAACGTTTGGCTGAAAACCTGCTGGAAAAACATAACGTTTTTTGGCAAGAGACACTGAAACAACTGCCCGAACCCTTTCCACTGCGCGGCGCTATTGAGCGGCCTCGGCAATTTACCTATCGCAGTGCCGCTCTACCGCTCAATCTGGATGCGCAGTACCCCGCAATAGCGCAATTGTGCAGCCGAACGGGTATCAGCCTTTATACCGTTATCCTCACTGCGTTCTTTGTTTCTCTCGCCAGAAACACAGGCATGATCGACCTCTACATACGCTCTCCGGTAGCTAACCGGACCGACGCGGCCCTGGAGCCGGTAGTGGGGTATTTTGTTCACCCCATGGTGATTCGACCCCGGCTTTCTGATTGGTCACCTTCTCTGCGGCTGCTGGAGCAGGTCAATCATTGCGTGTTGGATGCCTACGGCCACGCCATGCTGCCGCCGCATATTTTTGAGGCCAACTGTTCGCCCCGCGCTGTCGCTTACGGCTCTCGATTTCCCTATTGGTACAACCACCATAACTATCCTTCACAGCAACGCCAGTTAGGCACTTCACGGTTGCATGGTATCGGGGTTCCACCCAGCGGGATAAAGACCGATGTTTCACTTAACACACTACGTACCGAAGGCGGACTGATCGGAAGTCTTTCCTACTATCGTGACGCCATTTCTGACGATTGCGCGCAAGCCCTGTTGGCCAGTTTCAAGCACGTATTGAATGAGTTATTTGCCATCGGGAAGTGACGGCAAGTAGTGGTGCAGTGCCAAGGCACACTATTTACAGGAGACGATCATTGTGATGGGTCAATTCACTGAAACACCTGAAAACAGTACTACATCGTTACTTCTGTATGTAGATGAACTGCCTGAGCTTGTAGAGAAGACAGTGAAATTCAGTGGCCGCTGCGAAGTTGTTCGGCAACTGGGGGGGCTCTCGTTCCTGCGAGTGGCCAGCCAATATTTTTCATTGCAGGTAATTGTTCTGGATTCGACACTCAGAAGCGCCACAGCCCGGATTCGCCAAGGAGACATCGTCTCGGTGACTGGCCTGTTAAGATCAAGGCCGGATGCCCACAAGCGTTCAGCAAGCCCGCGAATAGATCCGAATAAATACGAGCTCGTTCTCCAACAATTCTCCATCATTCTTCAATCGCAAAAAATTGATCTCTTCACAGAGACGGACACAAAAAAGAGGCAATCCCTCAGGCATCGCCATCATCAGGCTAGTCAACTCATATCGTTGATCAGGCATTACCTTGAGCAGCAAGGCTTTGTCCAGCTTCAGGCACCGTCGTCGACGGACTTCCATGAGCAGCAACGAGTACGGGAGCTAACGGCACTGAGCGATATCAGCTTTTTCAGTTCACCCCTGTTCAGCACTTACACGACCGAGCAGTTGATGCATGGCATGTCGCGTTTTTATTTTTTTGTCGAGGGAGCAGGCCCCCTGCCCGACTTGCTGCATATTGTGTTTGCTCATCATGAACCTGCGTATGAGGACATACTGAACGCTATCACCAAACATGTTATCGAGCTGCTCGCGCCTGATATTCATTGGGAGCTGGATGAGGCAGCAGCTCACTGGCAAGACTTGATCCTTCATACCCAGCCGTCACCTCGAATCTCCAGCAGCTACACCGGGTCGCCCCCCCTTCAGCCCCTTGCCAGCGCGAATAATGGTAAACGGATTGCAATACGCAGGCGCCTGCAAGACGCGCAAGAAGCGTCGGGCGGTATCGCCACGGCCATGAGTTTGACCCTGGGCTCGTTCAAAGAATCGCTGGAAGCAACCACCCACGCTAAACAGTTCAAGCCACCCACGCACGAAGTTCTGGCAGACATAGACGCTGAAAACGGCGCAGCCTACGAAGCATACTCAAAACTGGAATCTGAGCATCAGATGCTGTTGGTCGAACGATCCCTAAAGGCGTTCAACCCCCATCAAGACTTTTCTGCAGCTCGATGCTCATCCCAGGCAGCGCTACGCTACATGGAACCTGCCCTGCATCACTACGGAATTGATCCGGCCATGGCGCAACGATTTCTCTCGCTCCAGGCCCAGCTCCACGGAGACTCCAGCACTTCTGTTTGCCCCATTGCGTTATTCCAGCTGCTGTGGACAGTGCTGGGCAATCCGTCGGTCAAACTGTTGCTACAGAGCAGTACTAGCCAAGACCGTCTGCTGTTCACGTTTGTCAAGCAACGGATCTTGACCGATATTCGCCAACTAGTGTTTATCCATCCCTCCGCGATTGACGCCCTGGAGTCGTTACTGGAGCGCATACTCGACAAAGATACGCTGGGGCAGCTTCGCACACTGTTGCGCAACGTGATCGCTAAAACACCCACCGAGCTTGCAACGTTGCTGACCACCCTGGCAGCAATGGAGCCCGCGAGCGCCAACGCTGCAATCGCACAAACAAAAAAGCTCGAAAATGCCGTGAAGCACGGTCTTACCACGCCTTACTGGTTGTCGCTCTATTTAGGTTGTGAGGACCACGGCCCGCTCATCAATGCGCTACGCATCAGCAATCTGCAATCCAGTCAGCGGATACTTGGCAATACCCCTGTTCTTTCATCCATATCAGAAAACAGCTTGAATGTGATTGATAGCGTAATTGTCGACAACCACAAGAGTTTACCACTCGCCGAGACTATTTATACGTTATTCAGACCAGTCACCGCAGGAATTAGCGAGGTGGAAAATACACTATCTGAATTGCAAGACCATTGCGCTCATATAGAGCACGCACGATTAAAGAGATCCAACCTAAACTTCATTCCACACCTGCACTGCTATCACTACATTGTCTATCAGTGGCGACAAATTCATGATCGCATCCGAATTTATCTATCTAAAAACGCAGCGTCATTTTTTGCAAAATCGACGACCGGCATTTGCACCGACATTAATCGGGAGCTTTTTAAAAGAGCCGATCATTTTCATTTGAATATATTCAGTGAACGCTTAGGGAGAGTTATAGGCAATGTACAGCTGTACACCTTAAGCATCAACTACGAAAACGCACTACTTATTCGCGGCATAAACCCGACAAAAAACTACTCAACCGTTTATTTGGCGGATGAACTATTGAATTGTGTCATTGCGTGCGCAAAGGATCTTGCGGCTGAAAATGATTTTTCGCTGGTTTGCGTTGCAGAACAAAATGGCCTTTGGAATTCTAACTCCAATCGCCCAGAGATACGTGCCGCGCTGGCGAAACGGGTTGCGCATCAGGACCCTATTGTCTTGGAACGTCCCTTTCTTCTTTATAATCACTACACTACAGAAATATATATTTCTTCCGTCTATCCACTTTGGCGTAGCCCACGTTAAACCACCCGCTGTACTTGTCAGCTCGCAGCAATAATGGTGTAACGTCAAAAATCGCAGCCATTGGGGGATGGTCGCGGTTCTTATTACTGCACACGGATCTCAGGGAACGCATATTCTTCTGTAGTTACCGTATTGCCCCTCAAGGATTTTGCACATGCTATCGACCGAAGACCTGGCGCTACTCGAGGCCATCCGCGAAACCGGCAGCCTGTCGCGGGCGGCGGCGCACCTGGGCAAGGCGCCGTCGACCGTGTCCTATGCGGCGCGGCAACTGGAGGAACGCTTCGATGCGTTGCTGTTCGACCGCCGCCGCTACCGTTTGCAACTGACCCCGGCGGGCGAGTTGCTGGTCAACGAAGCGGCGCGGCTGATGCAGGACGTCTCGCGCCTGACCCAGCGGGTCCAGCAAGTGGCCAATGGCTGGGAGAGCCGCCTGTGGATCGTCACCGACGAGCTGCTGGAGTTCGAAACCCTGATCCCGGTGATCGACGAATTCGATGCGCTGCAATCCGGCGTACCGCTGCGCATCACCCACGAAGTCCTCAAGGGGGTCTGGGAAGCCCTGCGCGAAGGCCGCGCGGACCTGATCATCGGCGCCACCAATGAGCCTCCGGCGATCCCGTCCCTGCGCTGGATGCAACTGGGGGAAATGGAATGGGTGTTTGCGGTGTCACCCAGGCACCCGCTGGCCAAGGCCAAAGGCCCGATTACCCGGGCCATGGTCGCGCAGCACCGGGCCATTGTGGTGGCCGATTCGTCCAGAGTCAGCGAGGGCCGCACCTACGGCGTCACCGGCGGGCAAACGGTGCTGGCCGTGCCGACCATGGGCGCGAAAATCCTCGCCCAGTGCCATGCGCTGGGGGTGGGTTGGCTGCCGCGGAACCGGATTGGCTCGCTGCTGAAAAACGGTACGCTGGTTGAAAAGCCGATGGCCGACCCGCGCGAACCGAACATCCTCTACGCCGGCTGGCGTGGCGACCATGACGGTCGCGCCCTCCGCTGGTGGCTGGAGCAGCTTGAAAAACCCGGCCTGGCAACCCGGCTGGTTCAGGGAACGGACCGGTTTGCCTGACGCCTGAACCTCAGTTGGCAATCACACTCATATTGCGCCCACTGGCCTTGGCCACGTACAGCGCCTTGTCCGCCGCACCGATCAGGTCTTCGGAGCGAACCTGGGAAGCACCATTGCTGGCACACACGCCAACGCTGACGGTGACGGCGCCTTCCGGGCTGTCGCTGTGGGCAATAGCGGCCTGCAGCACCGCGCGACGGATTTTCTCCGCCACCAGGAATGCCCCCACGTAGTCGGTGCCGGGCAGCACCACCGCAAACTCCTCGCCACCATAACGGGCGGCCAGGTCACCGGGGCGCTTGATATTGTCGGTGATGATCGCACCGACCTTGCGTAAACACTCATCACCGGCCAAGTGGCCGTAGCGGTCATTGAACGGTTTGAAATGATCGACATCGATCATCAGCAGTGCCAGTTCGGTCTGGCTGCGCCGGGCACGGCCCATTTCGGCATCGATGAACGCGTCGAACTGACGCCGGTTGGCCAGCCCCGTCAACGCGTCTTTCAGGGCCAGGCCCTCGAGGTTGCGATTGACCTCCAGGAGCTTGTCCTGGGTGTCCAGCAGCTCGACCTGCACCAGGTTCTGCTGCTTCATCAGCTTGATCAGCCGGAACCCCAATACCCCGAGAACACTTAGCAACAGCGTGACGATGCCGGCGCTGAGCAGCGTTTCCTTGCGCCAACTGGCCAGCACTTCATCCTTGTTCAGCGCGACAAAAACGATCAGCGGATAACCCTCGACCCGGCGATAGCCCGTTACCCGCTCGACACCGTCGATGACCGACGTGATCGTGGCCGTGCCCGCATCGCCCTTGGGCAACAGCTGGGTGAACAACGGGCTCTTGGCGAGACTGCTGCCGATATCCGCCTCCTTGAAAGGTCGGCGAATGACAATGCTGGCGTTGTCGGCGATCAGGGTGATCACGCCGTTGCTGCCCATGTCGATGCTGTCGTAGAGCTGCAGGAAATGACTGAGGTAAATCGTCGCCAGCGCCACGCCGGCAAAACTGCCGTCGGGATGATTGAGCCGACGCGAAACCGTCATGATCCACTCGCCGCTCGAACGGCTCTTGATCGACGGCCCGATGTGCGGCCCTCGGCTGGGGTTGTCGCGATGGAAGATGAAGTATTCGCGGTCGGAATTGTTGACGCCGGTTTGGCCGGCGCCATTGGAATTGGCGAGCCACCGGCCGTTTTCGTCGAAAACGAACAAGCCATGGAGCTGGCTCAGCTCACTGCGCTGGGCGTTGAGCAATGGCGGCAACCGGGATTTATCCACGCCGTCGTGTTCCAGGCGATCGACCAACGTGAACAGCAGCGTATCGGCCTGCTTGATCGTTGCCTGCGCTTGAGAAGCCAGGGTCTGCGCAAGGTTGGACATCACCACTTCCTTGTCATGCAGGTGGTACTGGCGTGAGCTCCAGGCTTCCCAGATCACGATAGCCACCATCGACAGGCACACCGCCACCAGCAAGGTCACCGCCGAGCGGACCTTGAGCCGGGGCACGGCTGGCCGAAGCATTTCAATTTGATCGTTGATCAATGGATGTCCCATGGTGCTCCCTGTGTCGATGACGGACGAGCCTTCCTGACCGCCGTTTTTGCTCACTATGCCCGAGCCGGGCTCGTCATGATGTTAGCGCGGCGCCTGCTTTACCGCCTCCAGCCACGCAGGATCCAGCCGTGTCTGTTCGATTTCGATGCCCTGTGCTTGCATCCGTTCCTTGTGCTGGTCCATTTCGCGGATCAATTGGCCGTGGTCACTGGAGTTGCCATCGAGTTGATGCATCTGGTTCAAGCCCAAATGGTAGAAACGCAACAGCTTCATCGCAACCGGATCACCCCGTTCCACGGCCGCCGTTACATGATGCATGACATTGGTGATGCTCATCAGGCTGCGCTTGAGCTGCCAACTGTAGACCGCAGGCGCCATCCACGCCTGATGCCAGAACACCTTGCGCATCAGCACCACCATCGCCAGCACGGCAACAAACACACCACCGACGTTGAAGCGCAGATTGTCGCCCAACGGCGTGCCGAACAGCGCCACCGCCGCCGTGGACAGCACCATCGCCAGCGCCAGGAAGATCAGGGCAATGATGACCGTGCTGCGCCGTGTCTGTTGCCGGTAGCTGTCAGCGTTCATCGGCTGGATTTCGAACATTGCGTCGGGTTTCCTGAGCTGAAAGGGTAAAAAGGGGTCTGAGGCAAAAAGACAGCGGGCCATTATCGCCTCTGCGAGGGATTTAGCTATGCTGGGGCTCCTTTTCATCTTTTCATCGTCAAGCGGGGGACATGGCGAGACCGCGCAGTTCGTGCCATCTTCTTTCATGAATACACATTATTCGGATGCCATTCGTAGTTGCTGTGTGAATGACATCGTTTTAAGGATCATTGAATGACCCAACGCCAAGTTATCAACGCCTCCGTCAGCCCCAAGGGCAGCCTGGAAACGCTCTCGCAGCGGGAAGTCCAGCAATTGAGCGAAGCCGGTTCCGGCAGCACCTATACCCTCTTCCGCCAGTGCGCCCTGGCCATCCTCAACACCGGCGCCCATGTCGACAACGCCAAGACCATTCTGGAAGCCTACAAGGATTTCGAGATCCGCATTCACCAGCAGGACCGCGGCGTACGCCTGGAACTGCTGAACGCCCCGGCCGACGCCTTCGTCGACGGCGAAATGATCGCCAGCACCCGGGAAATGCTGTTCAGCGCCCTGCGTGACATCGTCTACACCGAAAACGAACTCGACAGCCAGCGCATCGACCTGAGCAACTCCCAGGGCATCAGCGACTACGTCTTCCACCTGCTGCGCAACGCCCGCACCCTGCGCCCCGGCGTCGAGCCGAAGATCGTGGTGTGCTGGGGCGGGCACTCGATCAACACCGAAGAATACAAATACACCAAGAAAGTCGGCCACGAACTGGGCCTGCGCAGCCTGGACATCTGCACCGGTTGCGGCCCCGGCGTGATGAAAGGCCCGATGAAAGGCGCGACCATCGCCCACGCCAAGCAACGCATCCACGGCGGCCGCTACCTGGGCCTGACCGAACCCGGCATCATCGCCGCCGAAGCGCCGAACCCGATCGTCAACGAACTGGTGATCCTGCCGGACATCGAAAAACGCCTGGAAGCCTTCGTCCGCGTCGGCCACGGCATCATCATCTTCCCGGGCGGCGCCGGTACGGCCGAGGAATTCCTGTACCTGCTGGGCATCCTGATGCACCCGGACAACGCAGGCATTCCCTTCCCGGTCGTCCTCACCGGGCCGAAACATGCCGCGCCGTACCTGGAGCAACTGGACGCGTTCGTCGGCGCCACCCTGGGCGACGCCGCCAAGCAGCACTACCAGATCATCATCGATGACCCGGCCGAAGTGGCGCGCCAGATGACCCAGGGCCTCAAGGCGGTCAAGCAGTTCCGCCGCGAGCGCAACGACGCGTTCCACTTCAACTGGCTGTTGAAAATCGACGAAGGCTTCCAGCGCCCGTTCGACCCGACCCACGAAAACATGGCCAACCTGAAACTGAGCCTCGACCTGCCCTCCCACGAACTGGCGGCCAACCTGCGCCGCGCGTTCTCCGGCATCGTCGCCGGCAACGTCAAGGACAAGGGCATCCGCCTGATCGAAGAGCACGGGCCTTACCAGATCCATGGTGACGCCGCGATCATGCAACCGCTGGACCTGCTGCTCAAAGCCTTCGTCGCCCAGCACCGCATGAAACTGCCGGGCGGCGCGGCGTATGTGCCGTGTTATCGGGTAGTGGCTTAACCCTATCGGTGTAATAACGCCGACTTGAGCTTTACCGTCGCGGGCCGCAGTGAAAGCTGCGGTTCGCGGCACTCTATGGAAAGAAAAAAATGCGCCAACGTAATTCCGCCAGGCTGCTGGTGATCAATCCCTCGCAACAGGTTCTGCTGTTTCACTTCCAGCACAAAGGCGATGCCCTCGACGGCCAAAGCCACTGGGCGACACCCGGTGGCGGGCTTGAGCCGGGTGAATCCTTTGAGGCTGCGGCGGTTCGTGAGCTGTTTGAAGAAACGGGTTTACTCATCGACACGGTGGGTCCGAGCGTTGCAGAACGCAGTTTTCCGATGATGCTGCCCAGTGGTGAAACGGTGCTGTCGGTTGAACGGTATTTTGTGGTTCATACCGAGAGTGAACGCCTGTCCCGTGAGGGGTGGACGGCTCACGAAGTCCGGGTCATGGCTGACCATAAGTGGTGGTCCGTAGCGGAGCTGCGAGAGACCCGAGAAACGGTGTGGCCGGAGCGGTTGATCGAGATGCTGGAAAGCGCCTGAAGCGTTCCTGCGTACACAAACCCTGTGGCGAGGGGGCTTGCCCCCGTTGGGCTGCGTAGCGGCCCTAAAAGCCGTTACCCGGTTTCCCGGAGATGAACGTAAGGACCATTTTTGGGGGGGCGCTTCGCACCCCAACGGGGGCAAGCCCCCTCGCCACAAAAGCTCGGCGTTTAGTCCAGTGGGGCAACGTTATCCAGTGCACGATTGACCGCCAGGTCCGCCAGCATGATCACCTGCTGGATCCCCAACAACATGCTGCGTTGCGGGCCATCCAGGAATGTTGCGAAATCACTGGCCATGACGCTCGCCGACGCCAGCGATTCACAGGCATGGGCCAACAGGCTTTCGGTGTCGATGTTCGGCGCGATGGTGAACATCGTGCTGGGGTTGTGGGGGGCGTTGTTTTTGAGGATGGCGGGTTTCAGGTGGAGGCCGGATGCACGTTGGGTGGTATCGGCTTCTGATTCGGGGGGATTGGGTGTGGGTTTGACCATGGTGGAGCTCCTGTAGAAATTGGAGCCACCAAGACCTGTCGCTAAACAAGTAAGGGTGGCGACTGTACGAAGGTTAGCGAACCGGTTACAGGCAAACCCGGTAGACCCGAAGGTCTCCGACGCACAGCCGCCATAATCAAATTGCAGACATAGAAACGCATGCAATCAAGACTGGAGTGCTGGTGTCCCTGTAACTGTTCGGATCGCTAAATCCGGGCGCTGAATTTGCAGCGACACGGAAACGATAAAGACCAGGCACAAGGCGCACAAGCCGGCGGATTCTGGCGTAGTTGTAGGCAACGACGCAAGGCGGTGTAGCCTCACTCCTGGTCCTACAGCCTTGCCTGACATCCATAATTTCTGGCCATTTTGATGGTGTGAGGCAGAGGATTTTCGTTGGCTGTAAGGCCGTCTTCGCGAGCAGGCTCGCTCCCACAGGTGCCGAGTACAGCTCCAAGGAATTGGTCGGCTGTCAGGCCGCCTTCGCGGGCAAGCCCGCTCCCACAGGTGCCGAGTACAGCTCCAAGGAATTGGTCGGCTGTCAGGCCGCCTTCGCGGGCAAGCCCGCTCCCA
>NZ_JBYSVW010000031.1:0-35861 GCF_058986625.1 Pseudomonas sp. GW821-FHT07G06 | reverse complement strand
CAGGCAGCGCATCGAGGGTCCAGGCGTTGTGCCCGGCCGGCAGGCGCGACAGCCATTGCGCTTGGGTCAAGGTGACAAGGGCGTCGGCATCTTCGATGAGAAACGCCAGACGCGCCGCCGGCAACTCGGGATCGAGCGGCAACCACGCGGCGCCGGCATGCACGATGCCGAGCAGGGCGACGACCATCTCCACCGAGCGTTCCATGCACACCGGGACGATGGACTCGCGGCCGATTCCGGCGTTGCGCAGGGCCCGCGCCAGATGCTGCGCCCGCTGATCCAGCTCGGCGTAGCTCAGGCGCTGGCCTTCGAACACCAGCGCCGGGGCGTTGGGTGTCAGGGCGGCCTGTTGGCTCAGGGCCGTGTGCAGGTCGGTCGGGCCGCAGTACTGGCGTTCGGTGGCATTCCACTCGACCAGTTGCCGTTGACGCTCTGCCGTTGCCAGCGGTGACCAATCAGCGAGGCGGGTCCGTGGCGCCTCGACCATGGCTTCCAGCAGCTGTTGCCATTGCGCCAGCCAGCGCTGGACAGTGGTTTCGCTGAACAGCGCGGCGCGGTATTCGAGCAGCACCGACAGCTGCTCGCCGTCATGCACTTCCCAGTTCAAATCGTACTTGGTGGCTTGCGCCGTCACCGCAAGCTCGCGTACCTGCAACTGCGGCCAGTGGCTGGCCGCCGCGTCGGCGTTCTGCATCACGAACAGCACCTGGAACAGCGGCGTCTGTGCGAGGCTGCGTTCCGGTGCCAGGGTTTCGACCACCTGATCGAACGGCACGTCCTGATGCTGCTGGGCGTCGAGCACGCGGTTGCGCACCTGGCCCACCAAGCCTTCGAAATCCAGCGCCGGATCGAGATCGGCGCGCATGACCAGGGTGTTGACGAAGCAACCGATCAGCGGCTGCAACTCGGCCAGCGGACGCTGGGCCACCGGACTGCCGAAGCGCACGTCGCGCTGGTTGGCATAACGCCCCAAGAGCAATTGCGTGGCGCTCAGCATCAGCATGTACAGGGTCGCGCCGCGTTGTTGGGCGAACTGACGCAAGCGTCCCACCAGTTCCTGCGGCAGTTGCAGTTGCACCGCACCGGCAACCGGATCGAGCTGGTTGGGACGGCCCTGTTCGGTCGGCAGATCCAGCAGGTAGTCGCCGTCTTCCAGTTGCGTGCGCCAGTATTCGAGTTGGCTGTGGAACAGCGCCTGCTGTGCGGATTCACGCTGCCACAGGGCGTAATCCGGGTATTGCAGGGCCAGGCTCGGCAGATCGGCGATGCTGCCTTGGCAATGGGCGGTATAGACCCGGGCCAGTTCATCCAGCAGGTTCTGGCTGGACGCGTCATCGGTGGCGCAGTGGTGCAGGTTCAGCAGCAACAGTGCCTGGGGCTGGCCGCTGCGTTGAATCAGCGTGGCGCGAAGCGGTAGCTGTGTCGCCAGGTCGAAACGGTACCCGGTTTCGGAGCGGGTCGCCTCAAGGCTCAGTTGCTGCCAGTCCTCGGCGCTGCTCGCGTGCCGTGTTGCCACGCGCAGCGGGATGGCGACCTTGGGTTCGATGACCAGCGCCAGTTCACCGTCGACTTCGCGCACGATGCGGCTGCGCAGGATTTCATGTCGCGCCACCACGGCATTCAACGCCGATTGCAGGGCTTGAATGTTCAGCTCGCCGTCGAACTGCACGGCGCTGACCACGTTGTATTCGCCGCCGCCAGCGCTCAGCTGTTCGAGGAACCACAGGCGTTGCTGTTCGAAAGACAGTGGCAGACGGCTCGGGCGTTGTGCTGCTGTCCAGGTGGCGGCCGGGGCTTGCAGTGGCGCGCCGAGCAGTGCCGCCAGGGCTTCCAGCGTCGGGTGTTCGAACACCGCGCGCAGCGCCGGAACCGTGGCGAACTGTTGGCGCAGACGGGCGAACAGCACTGCCGCCAGCAGCGAGTGGCCGCCCAGGTAGAAGAAGTGGCTGTCGCGACCGATCTGCGTCGATGGCACGTTGAGCAACTCGGACCACAGCGTGGCGAGTTGCCGTTCGGCTTCGGTGCGCGGCGGGTCCTGGGCGTCCGGCGCGGCTTGAAGATCCGGTGCCGGCAGGGCCTTGCGATTGAGCTTGCCGTTGTCGGTCAGCGGCAACTCATCGAGCACTACGAACGCCGAAGGCACCATGTAGTCGGGCAGGGCGGCGCCGATTGCCTTGCGCCAGGCGTCGATATCGGCCTGGGCATCACAGGTGACGTAGGCCACCAGGCGCTTGTCGCCGGGCACGTCTTCACGGGCCAGCACCACCGACTGGCGCACGCCGGGCTGGGCGCCGATCAGTGCTTCGATTTCCCCCAGTTCGACACGGAAACCACGGATTTTCACCTGATGGTCCATGCGCCCCAGGTATTCGAGCTGACCGTCGGGCAGCCAGCGCACCAGGTCGCCGGACTTGTACATGCGCGCGCCCGGCAGTGGCGAGAACGGATCGTCGATGAACACCTTCGCCGTCTGTTCGGCGCGGTTGAGATAACCCAGGGTCACACCGGCGCCACCAATGTGCAGCTCTCCCGGTACGCCCACCGGCATCGGGTTGAGCCAGGCATCGAGCACATAGGTGCGCACGTTGGCGATTGGCCGGCCGATGATCGGGCGTGCGGGGAAGTCATCCACCGCGCATCCGGTGGCGTCCACGGTGCATTCGGTCGGGCCGTAGGTGTTGAAGAAGCGGCTGCCGGCAATCGACGGCAGACGCTGCCAGAGTTGCGCGTCCACGGCATCGCCACCGAACAGTACGAAGCGCGGCAGGTACACCTCGCCACGGCGCACACCGTCACTTTCGAGCAAGGCCTTGAGCTGCGCCGGGGTGCATTCGAACGCGTCCAGGCGAGTCTCGCGGAAGAACCGGGCCAGCGCCTCGGGGTCGTAGCGCACTTCTTCCGGGGTCAGGTACAGGCTGTGGCCATCGAGCAGCAGGATGAGCTCGGCCACCGAACTGTCGAACGCGAACGAGTAGTTGAAACTGCTGCGCATCGGCTGGTCGGTGTAGCGCCGGTACAGGCCATGGATACGCGCCCAGGCCAGGTTGACCACCGAGCCGTTGGTGACCAGAGTGCCCTTGGGCTTACCGGTCGAACCGGAGGTGTACATGATGTAGGCCAGATCGTCCGGCCCGGCGAGCGGCGCGAGGTTGCTGTCCGGTTGATCGGCGAACAGGGCAGCGTCGGTGTCCAGGCGCAGGCGCGGCAAATCGCTGCCAAGCTGCTCCAGCAGGCCTTGCTGGCCGAGGAACAGCGCCGGTTGCGCGTCTTCGAGCATGTAGGCCAGGCGATCCACCGGGTACGTCGGGTCGAGCGGCACATAGGCGCCGCCGGACTTGAGAATGCCCAGCAAGCCGACCAGCAGTTCCAGGGAACGCTCGACACACAGGGCTACCGGACGGTTGGCCACCACGCCGCGACTGCGCAGGTAATGCGCGACCTGGTTGGCCCGGCGATTCAGTTCGCCGTAGCTCAGGCTGCGGCCTTCGAAGCACAGGGCGTCGCGGTCCGGGGTGCGTTCGGCCTGTTGCTCGAACAGCTGGGCGAAGGTCAGGTGCTGCGGCACGTCCATGTCGGTGCGGTTCCACTCGACCACGGTGCGTTGCCATTCTGCCGCCATCAGCAGCGGCAGGGCCGCCACCGGGCGTTGCGGTTCGGCAAGCATTTGCTCCAGCAGGTGCTCCAGGCGGGCGAGGGTCTGCCGCGCACTGTCGGCGACAAACAGGTCGAGGGCGAACATCAGCTCCAGCTGGATCGGCGCATTGGCCGGGCACAACACGTGCAAGTCCAGATCGCATTCGGATTGCTTGAGCGGCGTGTCGAGGGCTTCGAACTCCAGGCCGGGGAAGCGCAGGCGCGACTCCATGGCCAGTTGCTGGGCAACCATCACCTGATACAGCGGCGCATGGCTGAGGCTGCGCGGCAGTTGCAGGCTGTCGACCAGTTGCTCGAACGGCAGGTCCTGATGTTGCAGGCCTTCGCGCAGACGCTTGGCCACCTGTTCCACCAGCGCGGTGAAACCGGCTTGCGGCTCGAAGTCGGCGCGGATTGCCAGGTTGTTCAGCAAGATGCCGAGCAAGCCTTCGGTGCCCGGTTGTTCACGGTGGGTGACCGGGGTGCCGATCAGCACGGTGGCATCGCCGCTCAAGCGGTGCATGAGCACGGCGAAGCCGGCGAACAGCACGCTGAATGGCGTGGTGCCGAGGCGGCTGGCAAAGGCCTGCACCCGGGCGCTGAGATCGGCGCTCAGTTCGCGCTGCACGATCCCGGCGCGATAGGTTTGCACCGAAGGCCGTGCCAGATCGGTTGGCAGGGCGAGCAAGGGGCTGCTCTCGCTGTTGCTGCGATCCAGGGTTTTTGTCCAGTAGTCGAGTTGGCGCTTGAGTTCGGCACCTTGCAGGTGTTCGCGTTGCCACAGGGCGAAATCGGCGTACTGCACCGGCAGGGCCGGCAGTTCTGCGGGCTTGCCGGTGCAACGGGCTTCATAACCCAGGGCCAGTTCGCGCAGGGCAATGGTCGCCGACCAGGCGTCCGACACCAGGTGATGCAGGGCAATGCCCAGCACGTGTTCCTGCGGCGCCAGGCGCAGCAGGCGTGCACGCAGCAGCGGCGGTTCGGTCAGGTCGAAAGGTTGCTCGAAGGTGTCCTGCAAGGCGTTGAACTGCGCGCCTTCGCGGGCAGTCGCGGCCAGGGTGGACAAGTCTTCGAACGGCAAGGCGATGTTCAGTGCACCACTGATGTGCTGGCAGGGCACGCCGTTGTTGCTGCGGATGCCGGTACGCAGGATTTCATGGCGCGCCAGCAGGTCGTTGAGGCTGGCGTGCAGGGCGTCGACATTGAGTTCGCCTTTGAGGTGCAGGGCGAACGGGATGTTGAACAAGGTGGTGCCGGGTGTCAGTTGCTCGATGAACCACAAGCGTTGTTGCGAGAACGACAGCGGCACCAGCGCCGGTCGTGCCTGGGCTTTTGGCCCTTGGGCCGTGGCCGATTGCGGGACGGCGGCGTCGGCCTGGCGCGCGGCAATCGCCAGCGCCAGCAAGGCCACGGTGGGTTGTTCGAACAGCACCCGCAATGGCAGGTCGAGTTTGAAATGCGCCCGCAGGCGCGCGACGATTTGCGTGGCCAGCAGCGAGTGCCCGCCGAGGGTGAAGAAGTTGTCTTCCACGCCGACGCTGTCGCGGCCCAGCACTTCGGCCCAGACCTTGGCCACGGCGGCTTCCTGCTCGTTGCGCGGGGCGATGCTTTCCTGCGTGTCGGACTGCCACTCCAGCTCCCGGGCGGCCAGGGCCTTGCGGTCGACCTTGCCGTTGGCGTTCAGCGGCAAGCGCTCCAGGCAGACGAAGGCCGCCGGCACCATGTACGGCGGCAACTGCGTGCGCAGGTGATCGCCAAGGCCGTCGCTGCCCTGGGATTCGTCGTGGGCCGACCAGTAAGCCACCAGCCAGGCTTCGCCGACGCTGTTCTCGCGCAGCAGCACCGCGGCTTCGCGCACGTTCGGGTGCTGGGCCAGGCGGTGTTCGATTTCCGTCAGTTCGATGCGGTGGCCGCGCAGCTTGACCTGCTGGTCGCGGCGGCCGAGGTATTCGATCACGCCATCGGCGCGCCAGCGTCCCAGGTCACCGGTGCGGTAGATGCGACCGCCCAGTTGCGCATGGTCGATGAAGGCATCGGCGGTGCGCTGCGGATCATGCAGGTAGCCACGGCCGACACCGACGCCACCGACACAGATTTCCCCGGCCACGCCGACGGGCACCGGGCGCAAGGATTCGTCCAGCACGTACAAGCGGTTGTTGGCGGTCGGCTGACCGATAGGCATGTGGCTGACGTCGGCATCCGGTGCTTCGAAGATCGGCTGGAAGGCCACATCGTCGGCGCACTCGGCGGGGCCGTAGGCGTTCATCAGGGCGATGTCGGGGAAACGTGCGAACCAGTCGCGGGCGACGGTTGGCGGCAGGGCCTCGCCGGTGGGCAATACCCAGCGCAGGTCGGGCAGTTGCAGGTCGCACGGGCACAGCGCGAGCAGGGTACGCATCAGGCTCGGGACGATTTCCAGCACGCTCAGGCGCTCGCTGGCCAGCACCTGCAGCAGGCGTTGCGGATCGTGGGCCACTACGTCCGGGAGGATCTGCACGGTGGCGCCCAGCACCGGCGCGGCGAGGAACTGCCACACCGAGATGTCGAAGGCCACCGAAGCGGTCTGCGGAATCCGGTCGCCGGTATTCAGGCCCAGGGCCGGTACCTTGCCGAAGATGTTATTGAGCATGCCCCGTTGCTCGATCATCACGCCCTTGGGCGTACCGGTCGAACCCGAGGTGAACAGCACGTAGGCCAGACTGTCAGGGCCGCCGTGCAATGGCAGCGGTGCATCGTTGCCGGACATCCAGCAGGCTTCGGCAAGCAGGGCCTTTGGCGCCTGTTCGAGGCCGCTGAGCAGTTGATCGAGCAGGTCGCTGCAACCTTCACTGGCCACCAGCAGCGGTGCCCGGGACAGGTTGAGGATTTCCCGCAGACGCTCCGGCGGGTGATTGACTTCCAGCGGCAGCATCGCCGCGCCGGCCTTGAACACGCCGATCATCATGGTCAGCAGCGCCAGGCCGCGGGGGGCGACCAGCGCGACCAGTCGATCTTCACCGGCACCGGCTTCACGCAGGGCGTGGGCCAGTCGGGTGGTGCGCCGATCCAGTTCGGCGTAGGTCAGCGATTCACCGTCGCAGATCGCGACCACCTGATCGCCGCGCTCGGCAACCTGTGCGGCGAACAGCTGCGCGTAGCTTTGCTCCAGTGGAAATTCGTGAGGGTTGACGGCCCATTCGTCCAGCAGTTGCCGACGCTCGTCGGCCGCCAGCAGTTCGAAACTGCCCAGCGTTGCGTCAGGCGCGGCGAGCATGCCGCGCACCAGGCTGGCGAGGTGGCCAAGCAGGCGTTCGACGGTGGCGGCATCGAAACGCTCGCGGTCGTAGGACACACGAATGCCCAGCGCTTCGCCGGGCAGGATCACCACGGTCAGGCCGTAGTGGGTGTGCACGCTGTGATCCATGCCATCGAGGCTGAACTGGAAACCGCCTTCCAGGATCTGCTCGTCGATCGGGGCGTTTTCAAACACCAGGATGCTGTCGAACAGGGTTTCACCCCGGGGGAAATCACTCCAGCCCTGGATGTCGGTCAGCGGCGTGTGTTCGTAGTCGCGCATGTCGACGTTCAGCCCTTGCAGCGCACTCAGCCACTGCCCGAGCGATGCCTCGGGGTCCACCGATACCCGCAACGGCAGGGTGTTGATGAACAGCCCGATCATCTCTGCGACACCGGTCAGTTCCGCCGGGCGACCGGCCACGGTGACGCCGAACAGCACGTCCCGTTGACCGCTGTAACGCGACAGCAGCAACGACCAGGCGCCCTGGAAGAAGGTGTTCGGGGTGATCCGGTGGCCCCGGCAGAACGTCGCCAGCGCCTGGGTTTCCGGCCCGGTCAGGTGAATCAGGCGGTCGTCCACCAGCACCGCATCGGTGTAGCGGTCGCGGGTCACGCCGTTGTCCACGGTCAGCGGGGTAGGCGCATTGAGACCTTGCAACTGACCGCGCCAGAATTGTTCGGCCTTGCCCGCATCCTGGCGTTGCAGCCACTGGATGTAATCGCGAAACGGCCGTGGGCTCTTGAGCTGCGGGGTGCGGTCGTTGCATAGGGCTTCGTAGACTTTGAGGAAGTCCACGGTCACCAGCGAGATGCACCAGGCATCCATCAGGATGTGGTGGAAGCTGCGGATGAATTCGTAGGACTCCTCGCCCAGGCGCACCAGACGGAAGCGGATCAGTGGCGGCTTCGACAGGTTGAAGCCGACTTTCTGTTCATCCGCCAGCAAGGTACGGATTCGCGCTTCCTGTGCATCGGGCGCGAGCCCGCGCAGGTCGAGGGTGTCCAGCGGCACCTTGACCTCGCGGTGGATCACCTGCACCGGCTGCTTCTGGGTTTTCCACTGGAAACTGGCGCGCAGGGACGGGTGCAGCGCCACCACCTGGCGCCAGGACTCGAGGAACGCAACTTCATCGATGGCTCCGCCGATGCGGTAGCGATCCTGCATCAGGTACACGCCGGAATCTTCGTGCAGCAGGGAGTGGAACAGCATCCCCTGTTGCAACGGCGACAGCGGGTAGATGTCTTCGATCGGATTGCTATTGTTCTTTTCGGTGGTCATTGAAAACGTCCTGCAAAAATAGGGGCAACGGTGCGGCGCGGTTTGCGCAAGGGCGCGCGGCCGATCAAAATTCGTTGTCGTCGAGTTCGGCCAGCAGCGCCTGCATTTCGTCATCCGACAGGCCCGAGGCACTGAACTCGGTGCTCTGGATTTGCGCCTGCGCGTTGTCGACGGCCAGCGGCTGCGCGACTTCGGCCATGGCGGCGATGGTCTGGCGTTCGAAGACATGCTTGGCGGACAACGCGATGCCTTGCTCGTGGGCCTGGGCGACCACTTGCAGGCTGAGAATCGAGTCGCCGCCTATCGCGAAGAAGTTCTCGGTGACGCTCACGCTCGGCAGTTTCAGGACTTTGGCGACGATGGCCTGCAGGGTGGTTTCCATGGCGTTGCGCGGGGCGACGTGGGCGTTTTCGTCGAACTGGTCCGGGTCGGGCAACTGGCGAAGATCGAGCTTGCCGTTGGGCGTGCGCGGGAAGGTCGGCAGCGTCAGCACCCGGGCCGGCACCATGTACGACGGCAGGCGCTCGCCGAGGAAGCGCTTGATCGCTTCCGAATCCGGCGCATAGCCGTGGGCCGCCAGCACATAGGCCAACAGACGCTTGCCGGCGGCGTGCTCCTGCACGATCACGGCCGCTTCACGCACGTCACTGTGGCTGCACAGTTGACGCTCGATTTCGCCGAGTTCGATGCGGTAGCCGCGCAGCTTGACCTGATGGTCCTTGCGCCCGAGGAACGCCAGGCGTCCGTCCGCCAGCCAGCAGGCGAGATCGCCGGTGCGGTAGGCGCGGGTGCCATCGGCCAGGGTGACGAAGGCCTTGGCGGTTTCTTCGGGTTTGTTGCGGTAACCCCGGGCCAAGGTCGGGCCGGCGAGCACGATTTCCCCCGGCTCGCCGACAGCGCTGGCTACCCCGTGTTCATTGAGGACGCGCAGGTCCATGCCGGCAATCGGCCGACCGATGCTCAGGGCGCGGCTTGGGTCCAGCACTTCATAGGTGGCCCAGACCGTGGCTTCGGTGGGACCGTATTCATTCACCAGCCGGGCATTCGGCAAGGCTTGGCTGTGCTGGGTGATCAACGACGGCGGGCAGGCTTCACCGGCGACGATCCAGCATTCGAGGCTGTCGCTATCGGCGCTGCGTTGCAGTTGGTCGAGCAACGCCTGATACAGCGACGGCAACGACAGGCCATGGCTGACGCGATGTTGTGTCATCAATTGCGCCAGGCGCGGCATCTCCAGTTCTTCGCCGGTGGCCGGCAGGACCAGGCGCCCGCCTTGGGCCAGCGTCCAGAAAATCCCCGCCACCGAACTGTCGAAGGCGAACGACGACAGCAGCAGGTAAGCCCGCACCGGCGTGGCGTAGGCGGCCATGCGCACCTGGGTCGAGAAGCTCAGGGCACCGTGGCTGATTTCCACGGCTTTCGGTGCGCCGGTGGAACCGGAGGTGTAGATCAGGTAAGCGAGGTCGTCCGCGTCTGGCATCGGCAGCGGCGGCAGTTCGCTGATGTCTGGTGCTGTCAGGTCGTCGAGGACAAAGCGTTGCAGGCTGTCGGGCACGCTGTCGGCCAGTTCGGCGCTGACCACGATGTGCGCGATGGCGCTGTCGGCCAGCATGTAGGCGCGGCGATCCGCCGGATAGGTCGGATCGACCGGCACGTAGGCGCCACCGGCCTTCAGTACCGCGAGCATCGCGACAATCGCGGCGTTGCCACGGGCAAACAGAATGCCCACGGGCACACCCGCACCGATACCGGCGGCCCGCAGTTGATGAGCCAGGCGGGTGGCGCAGGCATCGAGGCCGGCGTAGCTGAGGTCGCCGTCCTTGTCACTCAGGGCGATGGCGTTCGGCTGTTGCTGCACCTGGCGGGCAATCAACTCCACCAGCGTCACCGGCTCAACGGCGGGCAGTGTCGGTTCGACATCGATGGTCCGAATCTGCAAAGGACCGCCCAACGGCAGTTGCGCCCAGGTTGTTTGCGGCGCGGCCAGCGCGCCTTGCAACAGTTGCAGCCATTGCTCGGCGAGGCAGGCAGCGGCATTGCCACTGAGGATGTGGCGGTCGTAAATCACGTGGGCCCGCAAACCGTCCGCTGCCTGATGCACATTGAGACAGGCTTTGACCGGGTTCAGAACGGCACTGGCATCGCGCTCCCGGGCATCAGCCTGACGCCAGGCGAAGGCATAACCGTCATTGAGATCGTGGGTGTAGTAGTCCTGCCAGCCGGCACTGAGTTCGAGGGTGGCGGCGATGGTTTTGCCTTGTTCCAGCAGCGTCGCCTGGATGTCCAGGTCGAAGCGGACCGGCAGGCACTGTTCGAACAGGCCCAAGGCGTTTTCCAGTTCCGGTCCACGGCTTTCGAGGATCACCGTCAGCGCAACCTGGTGTTGACCGGCAAGGCGAGCGAGCAGCGCCGCCCAAGCGGTCAGCATCAGGTTCGCGGTCAGGGCCGGGTGGCGGGCGAGGTCCTCAGGGATGGCCAGATCCACTCGTTGCGGAGCAAAGCCGTTACCCGAGGCGGACTCCAGCGACAGCTGCAAGGCCGGTTGTTCGCTCTCGGCCTGCGGTTTCCAGAAGGTCACGCCCGGATGGTCGGGTTCGTCCTCAGTCAGGTTCCAGCGCCATTCGGCATAGTCGGCGTATTGCAGCGCCTCGGTCAGCCCGGGGTTGGACGCTTGCAGCAACGCCCGGGCCAGCAGTTTCAGGCTGGCGAGATCGAAGTGGCTGCTGGCACCGGCCAGGTCCAGCACCGATTGCCCGTCCGCCAGTTGCACCAGCGTCACGGCCAGCGGGGTGGTCCAGTCACGGGGCTGCGTCGCCAGTCGGGTCAGTGCGGCGTCCTGGCCGGCACGGTCGAGTGCACGCAAGTCCTGCACCCTGACCGGTAAGTCAGCGGCGTCATGAATCACCTGCACCGGGTAGCGCAGGCCCGGCACGGGCACCAGGCGGGTGCGCAGGATTTCACTGTCAGCGATCAGCGCGCAAAGGCGTCGACTCAGGTCTTGGGCGGTAACCGGTTGGGAAAACGACCACTGCAGATGGCAGCTCAGTGAATGCTCGGCGACGCCGTTGATGTGCTGATACACAGACGCCTGTTGCGGCGAAATACGAAAACCTTGGAGTCCGCTCATTTTCAACTCGACTGGAAATTGGGGTTAAATCTGGGCGACGACAGAGACATGCAGGCCCACTGACGGGAGTCAGGTGAGCCTTGGTGTTCGACTGGATGCACCCGTTGAAAGATCAGACGGCGACGTCACTCGACAGCAGGGCTTCAGCCATGCCGGTCATGATGGCGCGCTTGCCGGTAAAGGGTTCGCGACCGTGTACCGCGAGCATGTTGTCGATAAACAGCACGTCACCCTGTTGCCAGCTGAACCGCACCAGCGAGTCGAGGTAAGCGGCCCGCAGGGATTCCAGGACTTCGGATTCGATCGCTTCGCCATCGCCGTAGAAAGTGTTGGTGGGCAGGTCGAGATCGCAGAAGTTGCTTTGTAGCGAGTCGCGGATGGCCGGTGGCAGGGTGCTGATATGGAAGAAGGTGGCATGGTTGAACCAGACTTCTTCACCGGTGCGCGGATGACGCACCACGGCCGGCCCGCGCTGACGGGTGCGCAGGCGGTTGTTGTCTTTCCACTCCACTTCGATGCCGACACTGGCGCAGTAGGCCTCCACCTCGCCACGGTCTTCGGACTGGAACACGGTTTGCCAAGGCAGGCCGAAACCGTCGCCGTAGTTGCGCACATACAGCACACCTTTTTCACGGAAGCGCTCTTCGATCTGCGGGCTGATCCTGGCCTTCACGGCACGGGTCGAACCGATCGGGGTTTCGCCACCGGTCTCGGACGGGATGTGGCAGTAGAAGAACAGGCGCAACGGGAAACGCGGCGAGTACGAGTGCTCGTTGTGCGGGAAAATCATCTGGTCGGCCGGGTAATCGGTCGAGGTGTAGATGTTGCCGCCAACCCGGGTGCGCGGCGAGGCGCGGAACATGTATTCCAGCGCGCCGGGCGAAAGGGCGGCGATCACCTGATCGAACTGTTCCACCGACAGAACCGAGAATCCGCGAAACAGCAGGGCACCGTATTGCAGCAGTTTTTTCTCGAGGTTTTCCCGTTCGCGGGCCGCCCAGGCGACCAGGTCGACGCCGCTGACCGCTGGCTCGATCACCAGTGGCAGGGCGTGGTCGGGGTTGAGCAGGCGCTCGCTGACCAGTTGTTGTTCCGAGACGTTCATGGCTTTGCGACGCACGCCGCCAAGGGCGCGGGACGGTGGGGGCACGATAGACATACAGGCATCCAACTCGGTTAAAGGGTCAATGAGCGACGTTTGGTTTGCAGCATCTGGCTGCGACCGGTCTGGGTTTGGGACTGCTGGCGTTCACGCTGGAAGCCCTGGTCCCAGGCGTCGAGCCGTTCGGCCAGCGCAGACAGCGACTGGTCCAGCAGGCTGCGGTTTTCTTGCAGCAGGCGCGTCCACAGGTGTTGCAGGCGCAGGGCGCGGTCCTGATCGAAGTACTCGCCGCGGAACTTGAGGGTCGCGTCGATGCCTTCGCTGCCGTGCACCAGATCGAGTACCAGGTGGAAATCCCCGGGCGCCTGTTTCACGTCCAGCGAGGTCATGTGCGCACCGGCGATCCCGGTCGGGCTGACCCGCGACGGCTGATAGTTGAGCTTGACCTGGAACAACGGCGAGTGACCGGGACGGCGTTCCGGTGCCAGTGCCGAGACCACCAGATCGAAAGGCAGGCCTTGATGGGCATAGGCCAGTCGCGCCTGATCGCGTACCTGAGCGAAGAAACCGGCCAGTGTCGGTTCGCCACGCAGGTCGCAACGCAGGGTCAACTGGTTGACGAAGAAACCGATCACGTCGTTGTGCTCGGCCAATGGCCGGCCGTTGACATCGGTGCCCAGCAGGAACTGTTGCTGACCGCCCAGTTGCTTGAGCACCAGTTGATAGCTGGCCAGCAGCACCATGAACAGGGTCATGCCTTGCTCGCGGGCCAGTGCCGTCAAATGTTCGCAAGTGGCCTGGGGCAGCGTGAAGTCCAGGCTGTGCTCGCCCTGGTTCTGGCCGGGGCCACCCAGTTCGAGGGTTTGCGGATGGGTTGCCAGATGTTCGCGCCAGAACTGCTGCTGCGCGGCGATCCGTTCGGCGCTCCAGTGTTCGGCTTCCCACAGGGCGAAATCCAGGTACTGCACCGGCGGTTCGCCAGCGACCGGACCGGCCAGTTCCGCCAGCAACACTTGCGCCGAGCGCCCGTCGAAGGCGATGTGGTGCAGGGTCAGCAGCAGGTCGTGTTGCTCGTCGTCGCGGCTGAGCAATTGCGCGCGCAGCAACGGTCCGTTCTGCAGGTCGACCGGTGTCGCGTGTTCGTGTGCCAGGCAATCGGTGAGCGCTTGCTGGTGCAGCGCCACAGGTTGGTCGCGCAGGTCGTGCCAGGTCAGCGGCACGGCAGTCGCCGGCAATGTTCGCTGTTGCGGGCCATCGACGCCATCGTGGTAGACCGTGCGCAGTACGCCATGACGATTGACCAGCGCATTGAGCCGCAATGCCAGGTTTTCCGTGTCCAGCGTGCCTTGCAGACGCAGGTGCAGCACCAGATTGTGCCGGGTGTCGTCCGGGTTCAGTTGGCGCAAAAACCACAGGCGGCTTTGGGCAAAGGACTGACGCCCCTGGCTGACGCTGGAGCGTTCCGGTGCGACGGCGGCGCCCGGTGCGGGTTCATGCAGAAAGTCCAGCAGGGCCTGTGCCCAGTCCGCCAGGCTTTGTTCGCCGAACAGGTCTTGGGTATCGAGGTTCCAGTCCAGGTCCTTGTGCGCGCGGGCGGCGAAGTCGGCGACGCCGATCGAATCCAGGCCCAGGCCGATCAGGCTCAGGTCGAAGTCCACCAGCAGGTACGGATTGACCTCGCGCAGGGTTTGCTCCAGCCACTGGCGGCAGGCGGGCAGGGCGTTTGCCGAGGTATCGGCGACGCGCTCCAGCAGTTGCGCAGGGTCGATCCGTTCGCTGATGGCGGCGGTTTGTCCACCGTGCCGGGCAATGATGCTCAGGGTGCCCGCGGCCAATTGCTTGCGCGCGCCCTGGCGGGCGATCTTGCCGCTGGTGGTCATCGGGATGGTGCCGGCTTCCACCAGCACGATCTGGTCGATGCCGCAGTCGGCCGCTTCACGCACGGCGTTCTGCATCGAGGCAAACAGTGCCGGGTGATGCACCGGGTCGACGAATTTGCGCTGGGGCTCGGCGACGATCACCAGTTTCTCGCGGCCCAGCAACGGGTCCATCTGCGAGAACGCGGCAATGCGCCCGGTACGGATGCCCGGCTCGGCATCGGTAATGGCGAATTCAATGTCGTGGGGGTACAGGTTGCGCCCGTTGAGAATCAGCAGGTCCTTGAGCCGGCCGCAAATCACCACCTGGCCTTCATGCATGAAACCCAGGTCGCCGGAACGCAGGTAGTGGCCGGGTTCACCAACGATGCGCGCCTCGAAGGCCTCGCGGCTGGCTTCGGGGTTTTTCCAGTAGGCTTCGGCGTTGCTCGGACCGCTCAGCCAGACTTCGCCGATGCGATCGGCGGCGCAGCGTTCATGACTCTGCGGGTCGACGATGGCGATGTCGTGCAAGGCCTGCGGATAACCGCAGGCGACGAATTCCACGGCGGCGGCATCGCCGGCCGCCAGGGCGACGCGGCCGGTTTCCAGCACGGCTTTGTTCAGGCGCAGAACCACCGGCAAGGCATCGGCCGGCGTGGCGCTGACACACAGCGTGGCTTCGGCCTGGCCGTACCCGGGACTGAGCGCCAACGGGTTGAGGCCGCAGGCGGCAAAGCGTTGGGCGAAGGTTTCGAGGGTGCCGGGGTGAATCGGCTCGGCACCGTTGATCGCGTGTTGCCAGGCGCTCAGGTCAAGCTGTGCGATCAGGTTGTCACTGACCACGCGGTTGCACAGGGCATAGGCGAAATTGGGGGCGAAACTGGCGGTGGCGCGGTAGCGGCTCAGGGCTTGCAACCAGGTCGATGGGGCGTTGACGAAGGTCTGCGAGGCCATCAGGTAGCAAGGCATGCCGCTGTACAGCGGCGCCAGCAGGCCGCCAATCAGGCCCATGTCGTGGTACAGCGGCAGCCAGTTGACCATGGCGCCATGCTCGTCGAATCCGTAGGCCTGGCGCATCAGCTCGACGTTGGCGATCAGGTTGCGCTGGCGCACTTCGACCCCTTTGGGGGTGGCGGTGGAACCGGAGGTGTATTGCAGGAAGGCGACTGTCGCGCCATCGACATCCGGGCGCGTCCACTGGCTGGCGGGCGGAGTGCCGAGGTCCTGGACCGTCGACACGTCGACCCGGCCCTCGACCAGTTCCAGCAGATTCTGGCAATGATCGGCGGGGGCGAGGATCAGCGCCGGCTCGGCATCCACCACCACGTTACGCACACGGTCGAGGTGGCGCGGCTTGCGCGAGGGTGGTGGAAACAGCGGTACCGCAATCAGCCCGGCATACAGGCAGGCGCAGAAGGCGCGGGCGTAGTCGAGGCTGCTGGGCAGCATCAACAGCACGCGGTCACCCGGCGCGTAGCGCGCTTGCAGCGCCGCCGCCAGGGACTGGCTCTGTTCGTGCAGTTGGGCAAAGGTCAGGGTTTCGCCGATCTCGACGCCGTCTGGCAGAAAGTGCAGGGCGGCGCGCTGCGGAAAGTGCCGGGCATTGGTTTCCAGCACTTCGATCCAGTGTTTGAAAGAGAACATGTGCAATTCACGCCATGGCAACGATGACTTTGCGGTCACCGGTGTAAGGATTGCGGCCGTGTGCGACCAGTCGATTGTCGAGCATCAGGATGTCGCCGGGTTGCCACGGGAAGCTGATGGCGGTCTGGCGATAAACCTCGCGCACGGTGTCGAGCACCTCGTCGGGGATCGCCGAGCCATCGCCGAAATACACGTGGCGCGGCAGGTTCTCTTCACCCACGGCGGCCAGCAGGCTGGCGCGCACGTTCGGCTCGATGGCCGACACATGGAACAGGTGCGCCTGGTTGAACCAGACCCACTCGCCGGTATCGGGGTGCTGCTGCACGGCGGCGCAGCGCTGGCGGGTACGCAACTCGCCATCGTCCTTCCATTGCCACTCGATGTCGTTGTCCTGGCAGTAGCGCTCCACCTGGGCGCGATCCTCGGTGTTGAACACCTTCTGCCAGGGCAGATCCAGCGCGCCGCTGTAGTTGCGCACATAGAGCAGCTCGCGGCTGGCGAACAGCTCGCGGATCTCGGCCGGCATGCGCTGGTAGATCAGGCGGCTGTCGGCAATCGGCGTTTCACCGCCGGTCTCGCTGGCCTTGATGCAGTGGAACCAGATGCGCGATGGCCAGGGCCGGGTGTAGGCCTGTTCGTTGTGCAGGGGAATGAATTGATGGGCCGGGTATTCGGTGGAGCTGTACACCCCGGCGAACACTTTGCTGCGTGGCGTAGAACCGAATTCATAGCTGGCCAGCGGTGCGCCGAAACTGGCGGCGAAGCGCTTGAAGTCGATGGGCGTGGGAACGGTGAAGCCGCGAAAAAGGACGCCGCCGACGGTGCTCAGCGCCTGGTCCAGCGTGTCGCGGATCGACACATCCAGGTCATGGATCGACTGTCCCGGTTTCGCCTGTACCAGCACCGGCAACGTCGGTTCGTGGCCAGTCCCTGGAGTACTGGACAAGGGGTCGAAACGCCCGCTCAGGTGTTCGATTGAAGACATCCTGCACATCCTTTTTATCTTTTTCGATCAGTCGGGTGGTCGATGGCGGACCTGAAGAAACAGGGCAAAGGTCGCCAGACCAGATCCAAATGAAATGTATTCTCGTTGATACATTGCGGCATATTTATTACAAATGAGAGCTATTATCAATCTTATTCCCTTATTTTTTTTTTTGGATTAGACTCCGCCCCGCTGCGCTGAACAGCGTTTTGGCGCGCAGCAAGAACAACAAATATCTGTCGCAGGGGAGCGGGGCGTGAATTTCAAAAAGAATACAATTGCGTTGGCTGTGGGGGCGGCGGTGTGCATGGCCAGCGGCGCATGGGCGGCCGAACAGTCGAACACGATGGAGATCGCTCCGATCACGGTGAAGGGCGAAAAAATCGACCGCTCCCTGGAGAAAACCCAGACAAGTGTCGCGGTGGTGACGGACAAGCAGCTGCGCGAGAAGGAAGACCATAGCCTGGTCGATGTCTTCGCCCGCACACCGGGTGTCTACAACACGTCCGGCAACGAAAACTGGGGTATCCGTGGCGTGCCGGTCTCCGGTTACGATGACCAGGGCCCGGCTGCGCTCAATGGTGCGGTCTCGGTATTCGTCGACGGCGCCGTGCAGCCAAACCGCGCACTGACCCTGAGCCCGATGCCGCTTTGGGACGTCGAGCAGGTCGAAGTATTCCTCGGCCCGCAATCCACCACCCAAGGCCGCAACTCCCTGGCCGGTGCCGTGGTCATTCAAACCAAGAACCCAACCTTTGAACCGAGCCTTTCGGCGATGGCCAATGGGGGTACCTACGGTGAGCGCGGTGGCGCGGTGGCCGGTGGCGGCTCGATCGTCGACGACAAGATCGCCGGCCGTATCGCCGTGGATTATCAGGAGGGTGACGGTTACATCGACAACCTCTTCAACGGCAACGACGCCAACCAGACCCGCACCGCGAACTACCGTGGCAAGCTGCTGATTCTGCCTAACGATGATCTTGATGTGCTGCTGACGTATGCCCATGCTGAAAACCGCAAGGGCGATAACGCGGTCGTACGCCAAGGCGACAGGATCCGTTATTACAAAATCGACTCCAACACAGACGCCTACGACAAACTCAAGCAGGACACTGTCAGCGCCAAGGTCGACTATCGCCTCAATGATGACTGGTCCATCACCAGCCTCACGAGCAACACCGACTCCGACTACGACGCCCGCCTGGACTTCGACCAGTCCGCCGCCTCCAACGAAGTGGTTCTGCGCAAGCAATATGGCGACCTGTTCAGCCAGGAACTGCGCCTGAATTACAACTCGGACACGGTGAAGAGTTTCGCTGGCCTCTACTACGGCCACAACACCAACAATTTCCAGGACCGGTTGTTCTTCGATAACGAACAGGTTGGCACGGTCAAGGGCGATACGACGATCGAAAACAAGGCAGTGTTCGGTGAAGTCAACTGGACCTTCGCCCCACGCTGGACCTTGATCACCGGTCTGCGCTATGACCACGAGACCAACGACACCGACGTCAAGCAAGATGACTTCTCCGCGCCGGGACAAGGCTCGCAGACGTCCGATGCCGTGTTGCCGAAGCTGGGTATCGACTACGAACTGGCCGACAACCAGTTCGTGGGCTTCATGGTGCAGAAGGGCTATCGCGGCGGCGGCGTCAACGTCCGTGCCGGCAGCGGTCACCAATCCTACGATCCGGAGTTCACCACCAACTACGAGCTGTCCTACCGCGGTTCGTTCATGGACCAGACCCTGCGCACCCGCGCCAACCTGTACTACACCGAGTGGAAGGACCAGCAGGTCAGTATTCTGGACCCGCAAACCGAGGTCCTTGACGTATTCAACGCCGGTAGCAGTGACATCAAGGGCCTGGAAGTCTCCGTTGAAAAAGACTTCGGCCAACAGTTGACGCTGAACGCCGGGGCCTCCGTGACCGATGGCAAGTACAAGGACTTCGTCACCAGCGACGGCCGGGACATGAGCGGTGAGGATTTCCTCTTTTCGCCCAAGTACAAGATGGCGCTGGGTGCTACCTATCGCTGGAATGACCGTGTGACCCTCAACACCGATGTCGTCTGGCAGAGCACGTCCCCGTCGGAGTACGAGTTCGATGACGCGGGTCAGGTTACCGGTGAGCGCAAGGCCGACAACTACTGGCTGGCCAACTTCAACGCCGAGTACAAGCTCACCAAGAATGTCTCGGTATCGGGCTACGTGAAAAACGCCTTCGACAAGGAATACGTCACCAACAACCGCAGTGGCGACATCATCGATGTCGGCGCCCCGCGCACAGCGGGCCTGGTTCTGCGTTACGACATGTAATGCAACCACAGTAAAACCGTGGAAGCGGGGGAAGGATTCCCCGCGTCCGGTGTCATGGATTTCGTTACCTGAAGCGTTCGTTTTCAGGCAGCCCTGTTCCTTCCAAAACCAGCCTCCCAGGAGGAAATCATGAGTGCTTTTTCGAATGCCACATCCGGTGGCGCGCAACAGCTACGTCTGTCGCATACCGGTCTGTCGAGCCCTTACTGCCTTGATCCGACGCCGATGCTGGAACGCCAGCAACAGCAGGAGTCCAACGCACGCAGTTACCCTCGGCGCATTCCGCTTGTGCTGGAACGGGCTCATGGCATCTACGTGCAGGACAGTCGCGGACAAGTCTTCGTCGATTGCCTGGCCGGTGCCGGCACTCTGGCGCTGGGTCATAACCATCCGGTGATTGTCGAAGCCATCACTCAGGTCATGGCTTCAGGTGTGCCGATGCATACCCTGGACCTGATGACGCCGGTGAAGGACGCATTCGTACAGGAAATCTTCGGCTGCCTGCCAGCCGACTTTGCGCGTAACGCGCGCATTCAGTTTTGTGGCCCCAGTGGTGCCGACGCGGTCGAGGCAGCGCTGAAACTGACCCGCACCGCCACTGGCCGGCATTCGGTACTGGCCTTTGAAGGGGCCTACCACGGCATGACCCTGGGTACGTTGTCGATCAGCGGCAACCTGTCGCCGAAAAATGCCCTGGGCAGCCTGATGGCCGGCGTGCAGCGCCTGCCGTTCCCCCATGACTACCGTTGCCCGTTCGGGGTGGCCGGCGAACAAGGTGTGACCTTGAACGTGCGCTACCTCGAACATTTGCTCAATGATCCGGAAAGCGGCGTCACCGCACCGGCGGCGATGATCCTTGAACCGATCCAGGGGGAGGGCGGGGTGATCACCGCGCCTGATCGCTGGATGCAGGAGCTGCGCCGGCTGACCCAGGCCCACGGCATTCCGTTGATCGTCGATGAAATCCAGTGCGGCATCGCCCGCAGCGGCCGGATGTTCGGTTTCGAGCATTCCGGGATCACCCCGGACGTGATCACCTTGTCCAAGGCCATCGGCGGCGGCCTGCCGTTGTCGGTCATGGTCTACAACGATTCCCTGGACGTCTGGCAACCGGGCGCCCACGCCGGCACTTTCCGTGGCAATCAACTGGCCATGGCCGCCGGCACCGCGACCTTGCGGTTCATCCGTGACGAAGGGCTGGTGGCCCACGCTGAAAAAGCGGGTGCACACCTGCGCAAACAGTTGCTGTCGCTGCAAAGCGAGTTCAACTGGATCGGCGATGTGCGTGGTCGCGGCCTGATGCTCGGCATGGAAATCGTCGACCCGCAGGGCGCCCTCGATGTTCAGGGGCATCCGCCGGTGGACACCGCCAGGGCCAAGGCCTTCCAGCAGGCTTGCCTGCAACACGGCCTGATCGTCGAGCTGGGCGGCCGTCACGGTGCCACCGTGCGCTTCCTGCCGCCGCTGATCATCACCGAGCAGGAGATTGATTTCGTCGCGCAAATCCTGTTCCGCGCGGCCAGCGCGATCAACGAGCGTCCGCAGCACTGACACTCTCCTGTAGGAGCAGCCGCAGGCTGCGATCTTTTGATTTTTAAAAACAACATCAAAAGATCGCAGCCTGCGGCAGCTCCTACAGGGTGTGCGTAGATATCCAGAGCCGGGGCGCCATGAAGACTCTTTTTTCATTGAGCAGGGAGTAGCAATGCACAAGGATTTCACCTCGATGAAACCCGCCTGGCTATTGCTGACGGTGCTTGGATTAAGCGCCTGTGATCAAAAGCCTCCCGCCGAACACAGTGCGTCGGTGCCGCTGGTGAAGACGCTGACGGTACAGTCGCGCCCGTTTGCCATGACCACGGATCTGCCTGGCCGGATCGAACCGGTGCGCATTGCCGAGGTGCGCGCACGGGTGGCCGGCGTGGTGCTGACCCGACATTTCCAGGAGGGCAGCGACGTCAAGGCCGGCCAGTTGCTGTTCAGTATCGACCCGGCGCCGCTCAAGGCCGCGTTGATGCGAGCCGAAGGCGCGCTGGCCAAGGTCGAGGCCGATGTCTATCGCGCCAATGCCCAGGTACAGCGCTATAAACAGCTGGTGGAAATCAACGCCGTCAGCCCGCAAGCGTTCGACGATGCCATGTCCGATCTCAAGAGCGCCCAGGCCAATCGCCTGGCCGCCCAGGCCGACGTGACCAGCGCCAGGCTAAACCTGGGTTACTGTCAGGTGCGTGCGCCGATCAGCGGGCGCATCGGCCGCGCCCTGGTCAGCGAAGGATCGTTGGTGGGGCAGGACGAGGCCACGCAGATGGCGCGGATTCAGCAACTGGACCCGATTTACGCGGACTTCACCCAATCGGCCGATCAGGTCGTGGCCTTGCAGCAGGCCCTGGCCAGCGGTCGTCTGACACTCAACGGCAATGGGGCGGCCGAGGTGACGGTGCAGGTGGGCAATCCCGTCCAGACCCGACGCGGCAAGTTGATGTTTTCCGATATTTCCGTGGACCGCAGCACCGGGCAAGTGACCTTGCGCGGCGAATTTCCCAACCCGGACAACGTGCTGCTGCCGGGCATGTACGTGCGCGTGGTGGCGCCGGCCGGGGTCGATCCGCAAGCGTTGTTCGTGCCGCAGCAAGCGGTGCAGCGCGGCGCCGATGGCCAGGCGCGGTTGATGCTGGTAGACGCCGGCGGCGTAGTGCGCGAACGGGTGGTCAGCACTGGCGCCATGCTCGGCTCCGACTGGCAAATCACCCAGGGGCTGTCGGCCGGCGAACACGTGGTGATCGAGCGGGCCGACAAACTCGTCGCCGGGACGCAGGTCAACGTCATCACTCTGGCCGAGCAACAGGCTCGTCACTGACGGCCGTTGGCCTTGGGAAGCAATCGATGCCGGATTTTTTCATCAACCGTCCGAATTTTGCCTGGGTCATCGCGTTGTTCATCGCGCTGGCGGGGGCGCTCACGCTCGGCACCTTGCCGGTCAGCCAATACCCGGACGTGGCGCCGCCGCAGATCAGTGTCAGCGCCAGTTACCCCGGGGCTTCGGCGCAGATTGTCAGCCAGAACGTCACCAGCCTGATCGAAGAAGAGCTCAACGGTCTCAAGGGCCTGATCTATTACGAGTCCAACAGCGCCAACGGCAGCGCCGAAACTACCATCACCTTCAACCCGGGCACCGATCCCGACATGGCCCAGGTCGATGTGCAGAACCGTCTGCAACGGGTGATCGGTCGCCTGCCCCAGGCGGTGATCGAGCAAGGGCTGAAAGTGGAGCAGGTGCGCGCCAACTTCCTGATGGTCTATGCCTTGTCCTACACCGATGGCCAGCAGGACTCGATCGGGCTGGCGGACTATGCTGCGCGGGCTATCAACAATGAAATTCGCCGGGTGGCCGGGGTCGGCCGGGTGCAGATGTACACCGCCGAACGGGCCATGCGCATCTGGGTCGATCCGGCGCGGCTGGTGGGTTACAACCTGTCGATGGCCGATGTCGGCAAGGCCATCGCCGGGCAGAACGTGCAGGTGCCCGCCGGCAGCATGGGTGAGCGCCCGGGGCCCGTCGAGCAGCACATTACCGCCACCGTGATGGTGCAAGGGCAGCTCGAATCGGTGGAGGCGTTCGGCAACATTGTGCTGCGAGCCAATGACGACGGTTCCAGCGTGCGGATTCACGATGTGGCGCGGGTTGAACTGGGCCGACAGGACTATCGTTTCGACGCGCGCCTCAATGGCAAACCCGCAGCGGCCATGTCGGTGCAACTGGCACCCGGTGCCAACGCGCTGCAAACGGCGGCGGCGATCAAGGCCCGGCTTGAACAGCTGTCGAGCACGCTACCGGCGAACATGACCCTGAACGTGCCCTACGACACCTCGTACTTTGTCGAGGTGGCGATCAAGCAAGTCATCTACACCCTGATCGAAGCCATGGTCCTGGTGTTCCTGGTGATGCTGCTGTTCTTGCAGAACCTGCGCTACACGCTGATCCCGGCAGTGGTGGTGCCGGTCTGCCTGCTGGGGACGATTGCCGTCATGGCCCCGCTGGGCTTCTCGATCAACATGATGACCCTGTTCGGCATGGTGCTGGCCATCGGCATTCTGGTGGACGATGCGATCGTGGTCGTGGAAAACGTCGAGCGGCTGATCACTCAGGAACGCCTGTCGCCCAAGGCCGCGACCCGCAAAGCCATGCAGCAGATCAGCGGGGCGATTGTCGGCATCACCCTGGTGCTGTCGGCGGTGTTCCTGCCGCTGGCGTTCATGGGCGGTTCGGTGGGGGTGATCTACCAGCAGTTCGCCATGGCCCTGTCGGTGTCGATCCTGTTCTCCGGGTTCCTGGCACTGACCCTGACGCCGGCCCTGTGCGCCACCGTGCTCAAACCCCATGATCCGACGTACCAGGCCCGGGCCAGCCGCTGGGCGCAAACGTTCAATCGTCGCTTCGATGCGTTGGGCCAGCGCTACGAGCGGCTGGGTGCGAACTGGGTTCGCCGCCGCTCGCGCAGCATGTGCCTGTACCTGGTGTTGCTGCTGGTGCTCGCCTTCGCCTATGCGCGGTTGCCATCCTCGTTCATGCCCTCCGAGGACCAGGGCTACATCATCACCGATATCCAGTTGCCGCCCGCGGCGTCGGCCTCGCGCACCGACGTGACGGTGCAGGCGTGGGAACACTATGCCCTGGCGCAACCCGCCACGGACCAGGTACTGGCGATCATGGGTTTCAGTTTCTCCGGGGTCGGTGCCAATGCCGCATTGTCGTTTGTCAGTCTCAAGGACTGGTCGGTGCGCGACAGCGGGCAGGCCAGCGATGCGGTGGCCCGGCGGGCGAACGAAGCCTTCGAAAACGTCGCCGATGGCACGTTGTTCAGCGTGGTGCCGCCACCGGTAGAAGGCCTTGGTACGTCCAACGGATTCGAGCTGCGCTTGCAGGATCTGGCGGGGCAGGGCCACGAAGCGCTGTTGAGGGCCCGCGGTCAATTGCTTGAGGCCGCCAAGGCATCGCCGGTGATCGACTACTTGATGGAAGACGGCCTGGCCGATGCGCCGCAAATCAATGTCAGTATCGACCGCGAAAAAGCCGAGGCCCTGGGGGTGGGGTTCGATGTGATCAGTTCGGCGCTGTCCTCGGCGCTGGGTTCGGAGCAGATCAACGAGTTTGCCAATCAGGGGCGGATGCAGCGCGTGATCATCCAGGCGGACGGCATCAGCCGGCAGACGCCTGAAGCGTTGCTGCGCCTGCAAGTGCCCAACCGCCAGGGTCGCTTGGTGCCACTGGACGCGTTCAGTCGCTTCGAATGGCAGGTCGGGCCGTTGCAGATCGCGCGCTACAACGGCTCGCCGTCATTGCGTTTTTCCGGGGATGCCGCGCCGGGTTACAGCACCGGGCAGGCGATGGCGGAGCTGCAGAAAATCGCCCGTCAGTTGCCGGCCGGTTTCAGTCTCGAATGGGCGGGGTTGTCGTTGCAGGAACAGCAGGCCAGCGCCCAGGTGCCGCTGTTGGTGGGGCTGTCGTTGACCATGGTCTTGCTGGTGCTGGTGGCGTTGTATGAAAGCTGGGCGATTCCCTTCGCCGTGCTGCTGATCGTGCCGGTGGGCATGCTCGGTTCGGTATTGGCGGTGACGGTGATGGGCATGCCCAACGACGTCTACTTCAAGGTGGGACTGATCACCATCATCGGCCTTTCCGCGAAGAATGCCATTCTCATCGTCGAGTTTGCCAAGGCACTTCATGAGCAGGGCCTGAGCCTCGCGCAAGCGGCGGCTCAAGCGGCGCGCCTGCGTTTTCGCCCAATCGTCATGACGTCTGTGGCGTTCATTCTCGGCGTGCTGCCCCTGGCGCTTGCCAGTGGTGCGGGGGCCGCCAGTCAGCGTGCGATCGGCACGGGCGTCATCGGCGGCATGCTGGCGGCGACCGTACTCGGGGTCCTGTGTGTCCCGGTGTTTTTTGTCTGGGTGCTGTCCATGGCACAACGCTTGCGCCGTCGCCGTGGTGCCTTCAATGGATCGGTTTCCGAGGAGCGCGCGCCATGACAGGGTCCTGAGTTCAAAGCCATGGCACGCCAGGCGTTCGGCGCAAAAAACTCCAAAAACAATCACTGCCGGTTTTTACCCTGTACGTTTCTGAAAAGGATTTTTCCCATGTACAACCCCTCGGTCTCGACGCCCTCCGCTACGCCACAGCAGCAGACAGCCGTCATCGAATCGGATCGCATCACCAACGGCCAGATTCGTGAATTGCTGCGCGTGTATGGGCTGCGCACCAGCCTTATCCGCTTGAAGGTGATCCACGCCTTGCTGGTCGCCGCCAGAGAGGGCCGCTCCATTGGCGTGCAGGGGGTGCATGCCTATCTGGAGTCATCCGCCGTCGAGCTGGCGTTCATCAGCGTGCGTGAAGTGCTCAAGCGTCTTTGCGAAGAGCGTGTCATTGATTTTCAGGACAAGAGCTACAGCTTCACCGCCAAAGCCTGGGCGTTGCTGAAGCTGCCTTCGGTGGGAGGCATCCAATGTCCTCGCACGAATCAGAATCAGTAACGCCCGCCAAGCTACATTATTGATGATTATTGATTTTCTAATCCCCCCTTCAGCCGTTTTAAATGCGCCTCGAGGAAGGTAAGCAAAGGCAGGTCCTGCAGTTCGCTTTGACGCAAGCTTCGGATGCCGCCAAATCCGCATCTGCAGAGTCTGCTCCTCCTCACCTTGTGTACTGTTTTCCCCGCGCCTTCAACCGGGACACGCAGACGAAGGTTCACACGCCGCATTTCGGTTTTTTCCAGGTTCGAGACTGGGTTAAACCGCAAAAAGGGAGGGATGCCAGGATGCTGATAAAAATCGAAAAAGCGCGGACACCGCAAGACTGGAATGTCTGGATGAACGCGTGGTGCGTCAAGTTTCGCAGCTATGCCGAAGCCCTGGCGTTCGTGAACAGACTGGAAGGCAGGATAAATGCACCACACCCGTTGCCTGTCAGCGAAGACAGGCTTGTATTGGAACGGTAAACCCCCGACAAATGCCGGGGGATCTGCGTGAGCTGGCGCGGGTTCTATTTCGATACCACGAGGCCTGCTGGCTTCCAGGTGCCTTCGCCAGCCGGCAGAACTGAAGGCGGCGTCTCCTTGGGCCAATAGAGGCGCATCACCAGGTAAATCGGGCCATCGGGTGCGGGCAGCCAGTTGCCTTCCAGTGCCTTGCCGGGCGAGGTGCGTTGGATGTAGAGGGTCAGCGACCCGTCGGCATTCTTCTTCATGCCGGGCAACATGGGCGAGTTCAGTAGATAGCGGTCGATCGGGTTCTTGATAAGGAGCTGTGTCTTGCCGTCGTACATCGTCACCGACCAGAACGCGTTCACTGGAGGCAGTTGCCCCGCCGGGAAGGTGAGTGTGTAGTTATGCTTGCTGCCATCCAGTGGCTCGCCGGTCGCGGTTGTGCGGGTGATGGGGTAAGTGGCTTCGACGGCATCGTTGCCGTAAATACCGCCTTTGGCCGCGGCCGCGCGCTTCAACCAGTCACCATTGTAGAAATGGCGGTCGCCAAAGTACGAACCGATGCCCCAGCCATTGACGTTCTTGAGTCCGCCGGACAACCACTTGTCCACCTTCTCGTCACCTTCCTTCATGCCCAGCAGGACAGCGGCCTTGTGTTCGAGCGAGAGGTCCTGGAGCTTGAAGCTCTTGCCTGGTCCAATGCCGATTTTCGCGATTCGCGCCCGAATTTCCCGGTCTTCCGGTGTTGGCGGTACGTACTGGAGTGCGGCATCAAGATATTCGAAGAAGTTCTCCTTGATCCCCGCAGTGGTGGTTGGAGGGAAATTGATAACCGGCGATGCAGGTGCCGCCGGTTGTTTCAAGAACGCCGACAGCGGCTGGGCTTTGTAGCCGGACTGCACCTTGACCACATTCGGCATGTCCTTGGGATTGAAGAGCTGGGTTCGATAGCCTGCCACCGTGAAGGGCGTTGTCGAATAGAAGACTTTGCTGATGCCGGGCGGCATGGAGCCCTTCCAGTCAGGCCCGACCACCATGTAGTTGCCCGGGCCGTTCCCCGTGGTGCGGCTGCCGATGTAGCCGTAGTTGTAAGTGTTGCCGTCGATCAGTTGCACCGAGTAATAACGTTTCTTTTCCACTGCGGGGACCGTGAGCACCATGGGCTCGGCGCGCAGGTCCAGCCAGAGGAAGGAGTAGGGGGTATCGCTGTTGGGCGTGACGATGGCCGTATCCTGGTAAGTGAAGACACGGGGTTCGTTCTTGATCTGGTTGAAGGGGGCCTTGAACTGCGGGCCGCTTTTGTCCACGGCGTACTCATACATCACCGCATAGTTCATTACGATCGGCAGTCCGTAGATGAAGGCTTCCTCGGCGATGGCCTTCGTTTCCGTGAGGCTGGGGGCGGCGATGCCCTTGGCTACATCGGCTTTCTCGGCCTGGGCCACGGGGTCGTTCTTGCTGGCACAGCCTGATACAAGCGCCACCGAAACGGCAGCGATGGCGATCCATTTGATGCATGAATATTCCGGTTTCATCCTTTGTCGCTCCCGACCAAGATCCTCTCTGCCCTGGATGTCTTGATCAGCGTTTGAACACGTCGAGACTCCAGCTGGTTTACTGCCGAATCTGAGCGTAGGCCATTAAGCAAACCTCCGCTATTGACTGGGGGGCAGCCAATATCGGAGGCAAACTTCTTCGATTGGGGCAAGCAGACAACTGAAGTGAAGTGGCGACTAATGAGAGGCGTCAGCGGGTTACTTTTCCGGAACGATGAAACGCACTGTCGTACTGGTAAGGACTTTGTGAGTCGGGTCGGCCACTTCAAGAAGAACCTGGTGAGTGCCGGGGGGCAGTCCGACCAGGATAATCGGGTCTTCACTGGTGTGCGCCCATGTGCCTTTCCAGTCGTCGACGGTCACGTGAAGGTGCCCGAGGCGGGGTGATACATCAGCCGCCGCTTTACCAAATACCGGCATGATCCTCGCGTGCTCTGTGCGGTACTGGATAATGACGACTCCGCGGGCAAGGGGCTCGGCAAGCGGCGGCTCGGCAATAAGTCTTGGCGCCGTCTCGGATTCCAGGGGAAGTATTGCCGGTGGGTGATAGGTGTCTGTGGCTCCTTCACCGCGCGCGGCTGTGCAAAAGATGACCGCCAAAGCAAAGGCCAATGGATTTCTGAGAGACAGGGACATGGTGTTTTTCTCCCGCGTGATCTCATTCAAGCCTAGATCAAACCGAGCCCCAGTCATTGGGTGTTTCAGCCCAAAATGTAGGGTAAGCGAACCCCTTGTTGGGGAATTTTTCACGACTCGAAGAGACTGTTTCAGCGCAATCGCCGGGCCCGGGCTGGAGCTGTGCCAAATGGCTTGGATTTTGCTCAGGTGCTCATACTGAAGCATTCATTGAATGCGGTATCCGGAGATTCGAGCCATGTGGGCAAAAACTCTGCTTCTCGGCGTCATGTTTGGAATCGGGATCGTTACCAGCGGTTGGGCTACGAGCATGGTCCTGTTTTGGTGCGAGTTGTGTTAACCAGCATCCCTTCTGCTTCAGGCACCCAGTCACTCTGGCGCCATGATGGCGATGCCGAGGGCTCAATCCTCGGGATCTTCCTCTTCTTCAGGCTCACACCTGGCAATCAACTCGGCAATGGTTTCAGCGATGAAGTCAGCATTTGCGCTGAGCACGGCTAGCTGATCGTCAATACGGGTGGACACTTCCGTGGATCCGCGTTGCTTGATCCAAATGCCTATTTCTTCGATGGCGCAACCCAAGGCCATGATGTTCTGATTGAGTCGGCTGAGTAGGGCGGGGGTAGGATCATCTGGTAGGGGCATGGCCGGTTCTCCTTTGTCCAAGAAAAGCGTAGCAGGTAGCAAAAAGCCCGGCGCTGGGCGGGGCAGCCCCGCACTTTCAGGCTCTCTGGTAGTGGCGGTTGCGATGGTCTATGCCTGAATTCCCATCTCACCCTGTGCAGCTTGTAACGCTCGCTCTTCGGTCAGCGGCATTAAAGTTGGCTGCGCGTTACTGGCGTGCGAGTAAAGAAAGTAGTGCCCTGAATCGTCCAACAATATCCGGTACAGCTCTGATGGCCGAAAGTTGTTACCGATATGAATGCTTTCCTTGATGATCTCGAAAGACTTGATCCCATGCTGTCGCATTGCAGTTTCAAAGGTCTCGTAAAGACTTTCTCTGCGGCGTCGATTGTTTCGAGCATTTAGCTTGAAAAAAACCACCATCAGCACGGCATAGCTGATAAGGAGTATCACAAGGGCGCTAGGGCGCATGCGTGGAGCTCCATGTCCTCTCAATCGCTGTGCCTTTCAGTGTAGGCGCGTTCCTGGTGAAATTTTCAGCTCATCCCAAAGTCATGGAGCGTGCTGCCGTTGAGTCAGGTCGCGCGCGGCCGAGTAACCTGAGGCGCTGGCGGTGTGCTGGCAGGCCTGAGTTCGCTGGCCGTATTGAATGTGCTGTTGGTCTTGCTGCTCATTCGGCTGGTGTGTAAAGAGCAGCGCTGACCCGTGACAGGAGGTGGAAACACACGCAGCGGGCATGCACTTCAGGCGTAAACTGAACAGGGTGCCGCATGCATTGAAAAGCGTTGCACCCGGAGGTGATGCCATGCGCTCAATAACCCTTTGCACCTCGATCGCACTGCTGGCGCTGTTTAGGGTGCCACTTGCCACCGCAGCGCCCTCGGTCGAAGTCGTCTTCAATAACCCCGAAAAATTCAGCGATGCCAGCCTGGACAGTCCGGGCTATGAACGTGGGGCCGATCCTTATGTCATGAAAGAGCTGCGCAGCTACCTTCAGAAGCTTGGCGAGCGGTACCTGCCAGCCGACCAGCAGCTGCAAATTGAAATACGCAACATCGACCTGGCCGGTCGTTACGAACCCTGGAGGATAAATGCCTATGAGGTGCGCTTCATGCGCGACATTACCTGGCCGAGCATCGATCTACATTACGTTCTCAAACAAAATGGCCAGATCGTGAACCAGGCCGACGCCAGAGTCATGGATCAGCTCTACCTCCAGCGTCCGGGGCGTGCGAACAGAAGTGACAGGCTCTACTCCGAGAAGGCGATGCTCTCGGACTGGTTCCAGAGACAATTCGCCGGGCAACATCAGAGCGGGTTGAATTGAACCACCCTGTGCTCTGAATCAGTCGTCCGGCTTGGGGAAGATGGGCCAGAAAGTAAAAGCCCGGCGCTGGGCCGGGCTTTCTGTAGATGGGCCAAATCCCTTTGGCTGACCGTATTGTGCTAGATAGGTGTGACGAAAGTGTGACATCTGAATACGAAATGCCGTGGCGTCACCGTTGGGCCAAGTGCTACTGGAGTACGACATGACATCACAACTTTCGATACGCTCTGCTCAGTACTCCACAATGGTTTTGGGGCAATCGAATGGCGGTCAGTGACGCGCCACTGAATGACTTGAGCATTCGCCCAGGTGGGATTTGTCTTTAATCCGGTCCGAGGTTTGATCGAGATGGCTCATTCACTTAAATACCAAATAGGCGAATCCGTCCGCACTATCGAGGCCGAGGTGGGGAAGCTGCTCGATCTGGCTGCAACGCTCAGAGAAGCAGGGGATGAAGAAATGGCCGCAGCTGTCTCGACCCAGGCGAACAAGCTGCTTGAAGCAGCAGTGGCGCTGAGGATCGCGATGTCAGCCTGACTGCTTGCGCTGCGTTGCAGGTTGAACCAGATCATGGCTGAGCCAGCTCGAAGCACTGCATTGCCCTTAACGCCGGTCCAGCCAAACCGTCTGAGCATTGCAGAATTCGCGCACCCCGAAGTGCGAGAGTTCCCGGCCAAAGCCACTCTTCTTCACGCCACCAAAACTGACACGCGGATCGCTGGCGCTATACCCGTTGATGAACACGCCGCCGGTTTCAAGTTCGCCAGCCATCTTCCGGGCGAGTTCGCCATTACGCGTATAAATAGTGGCGGTGAGGCCGAACTCGCTGTCATTGGCCAGTTCCAGTGCATGGGCGGCATCGCGGGCCGTGATGATTGAAGCCACTGGACCAAACAATTCCTGCCTGAAGGATGTCATCTGATCGGTCACGTCGCCCAGTACAGTGGGTTCGTAGTAGTTGCCGGTGCCCTCGACCTTCTTTCCACCCAGCAGCAAGGTCGCACCTTCTTCCAGTGTGTCGCGCACCTGTTGGTCCAGTTCGTCGCGCAGATCGACGCGCGCCATCGGGCCGATGTAAGTGGTGGTGGCGAGTGGATCACCGACGACCAGTCGTTGGGTGGCCTCGACGAACTTGCGGGTAAATTCCTCTGCAATGCCTTGCTCGACAATCAGGCGTTTGGCAGCGGCGCAGACTTGTCCGGTGTTTTGATAGCGCCCGATCACCGCGGCTTTGACCGCCTCATCGAGGTCTGCGTCGTCGAGTACGATAAACGGGTCGGAGCCGCCCAGTTCCAATACGCATTTCTTCAGCGCGGCTCCGGCCTGAGCACCGATGGCCATGCCCGCCCGCACGCTGCCGGTGAGGGTGACGGCCGCGATGCGTGGATCGGCGATCGTCTTGGATACGCCGTCCGGGGTGACGTTGATGACCTCGAAGACACCTTCAGGAAAATCCGCCTGCTTGAAGGCTTCCAGCAGCAGGTAGGCGCTGCCCATGACGTTGGGCGCGTGCTTGAGCACGTAGGTATTGCCGGCAAGCAGGGTAGGGACCGCGCCGCGCAGCACTTGCCAGATGGGGAAGTTCCACGGCATCACGGCGAGAATCGGGCCGAGCGGGCGATATTCAATGCGTGCCTTGCCGCCTTCGACCAGGGTCGGTTCTGCGCCGAGCATGGCGGGACCCTGTTCGGCGTACCACTCGCAGAGCTGCGCGCATTTTTCAATTTCGCCACGGGCCTGAGTAATCGGCTTGCCCATTTCCAGGGTGATCATGTTGGCCATGGCCTCTGCATTGTTGCGCAAGGCCTGGCCGAGGCTGATCAAAAGCTGCGCGCGTTGCTCTACCGGTTTGCCGCGCCAGGCTCGAAACCCGGTAGTGGCCCGCGCCAGCGCGGCCTGTAGTGCCGAATCGGATTCGAAAGGGTACTGGCCGATCTGCTCGCCCGTGGTCGGGTTGATCGAAATGGCATGGGTAAGGCTGGATACGTGGGTCATGGCACCGTCCTGCTAGGTAGGAATGTGCTCAGGTTATGGGGGTATATGTTTTATGGAAACTGAATAATACTGAGCATAACGTTCACGTTTGGAGAATGACTTGGATCTGGTCCAGCTCGAAATTTTCAAGGCTGTCGCCGAGCACGGCAGCATCAGCGTTGCCGCCCAGCATATCCACCGGGTGCCATCGAACCTCACGACCCGAATCAAGCAGCTTGAGCAGGACCTGGGTGTGGATCTGTTTATCCGCGAGAAGAGTCGCCTGCGCTTGTCGCCGGCCGGTTGGAGTTTCCTGGATTACGCTCGACGCATTCTCGACCTGGTTCAGGAGGCGCGGGCCACCGTAGCGGGCGAGGAACCGCAAGGCGCCTTCGCCCTGGGTTCGCTGGAAAGCACTGCAGCGGTACGAATTCCAGAGCTATTGGCTGCCTATAACCAGAAACACGCGAAGGTCGAACTGGACCTGTCCACCGGTCCCTCCGGGACCATGATCGACGGGGTGCTGTCGGGGCGGCTGGCCGCGGCATTTGTCGATGGGCCGGTGTTGCATCCGGCGCTGGAAGGCGTACCGGCATTCGAGGAGGAGATGGTCCTGATCGCACCGCTCAATCATGAGCCGATTCATCGGGCCAAGGATGTGAATGGCGAAAACATCTATGCATTCCGCTCCAACTGCTCCTACCGCCATCATTTCGAAAGCTGGTTTGCCAATGGCGCGGCGGTGCCCGGCAAGATTTTCGAAATGGAGTCCTATCACGGCATGCTGGCCTGCGTCAGCGCGGGGGCCGGCCTGGCGCTGATGCCACGCAGCATGCTCGAAAGCATGCCGGGGTGTACGACGGTCAGCGTCTGGCCGTTGTCGGAGTCGTTCCGCTATCTGCGCACCTGGTTGGTGTGGCGCAGGGGGACGGTGTCGCAGAGCCTCACGATGTTTGTACGTTTGCTGGAGGAGCGTGGTGTCGCGTTGATCGATAAATAGTGGAAAGTTAACGGTCAGCGCTGAAAAACCGGATAATGGCGGCCAAATCGTTTAGCTCGTTATTCTGGTAATCGCACATGGAAATCAAGGTCAACTTTCTCGACAACCTTCGACTTGAGGCCAAGTTCGACGACTTCACGGTGATCGCCGATCAACCCATTCGCTATAAGGGTGATGGCTCGGCGCCGGGGCCGTTCGATTATTTCCTGGCTTCGTCGGCGTTGTGTGCGGCGTACTTCGTGAAGTTGTATTGCGAGACTCGCAATATCCCCACCGAAAATATCCGCCTGTCGCAGAACAACATCGTTGACCCGGAAAACCGCTACAACCAGATTTTCAAGATTCAGGTCGAATTGCCGGCGGACATCTCCGCCAAGGACCGCCAGGGGATCTTGCGCTCCATTGACCGTTGCACGGTAAAGAAAGTGGTGCAAACCGGGCCTGAGTTCGTGATTGAAGAGGTCGAAAACCTCGACGCCGATGCCCAGGCGTTGCTGATGCCGCACTCGACCTCCGAGGCGGGCACCTACATTGCGGGCAAGGACCTGCCGCTGGAGCAAACCATCGCCAACATGTCGGGCATCCTGGCCGACCTGGGCATGAAGATTGAAATCGCTTCGTGGCGCAACATCGTTCCCAATGTGTGGTCGCTGCACATTCGCGATGCGCACTCGCCGATGTGTTTTACCAATGGCAAGGGCGCGACCAAGGAAGGCGCGCTGGCATCGGCGCTGGGCGAGTTTATCGAGCGGCTCAACTGCAACTTCTTCTATAACGATCAGTTCTGGGGAGAGGACATCGCCAACGCGGCGTTTGTGCATTACCCGGATGAGCGCTGGTTCAAGCCGGGATCGAAGGACGAACTGCCGACTGAAATCCTCGACGAATACTGCCTGAAGGTTTACGACCGGGATGGCGAGCTGCGTGGTTCGCATCTGTACGACACCAACTCCGGCAACACCCAGCGTGGTATTTGTTCGCTACCGTTTGTGCGCCAGTCGGACAATGAGGTGGTGTACTTCCCGTCCAACCTGATCGAAAACCTGTTCCTGAGTAATGGCATGAGCGCCGGCAACACGCTGGCCGAAGCGCAGGTGCAGTGTCTGTCAGAGATCTTCGAGCGCGCGGTAAAGCGTGAAATCCTCGAAGGCGAAATGGCCCTGCCGGATGTGCCGCAGGAAGTACTGGCGAAATACCCGGGCATCCTGGCCGGTATCCAGGCCCTGGAAGAGCAGGGCTTCCCGGTGCTGGTCAAGGATGCGTCGCTGGGCGGGGAGTTCCCGGTGATGTGCGTCACCTTGATGAACCCGCGTACCGGTGGCGTATTTGCCTCGTTCGGCGCGCACCCAAGCCTGGAAGTGGCGCTGGAACGCAGTCTGACGGAGCTGCTGCAAGGCCGCAGTTTCGAAGGCCTGAATGATTTGCCGCAGCCGACCTTCGAAGGGCAGGCGGTGACTGAACCGAATAACTTCGTGGAGCACTTCATCGACTCCAGCGGTGTGGTCTCGTGGCGCTTCTTCAGTGCCAAGCCGGACTTCGAATTCGTTGAGTGGGATTTCTCCGGTCAAGGCGAAAACTCCAATGCCGAAGAGGCCGCGACCCTGTTCGGCATTCTCGAAGACATGGGCAAAGAAGTGTACATGGCGGTCTATGAGCATATCGGCGCCAAGGCCTGCCGCATTCTGGTGCCGGATTACTCGGAAATTTATCCGGTCGAAGATTTGATCTGGGATAACACCAACAAGGCGCTGCAGTTCCGTGCCGACATCCTGAATCTGCACAGCCTGAGCAAAGTCGGCCTGCGATCGCTGGCCCAGGGGCTGGAAAGCAGCGAGCTGGATGATTACACCGACATCACCACCTTGATCGGCATCGAATTCGACGACAACACGCCTTGGGGCAAGTTGACGATCCTGGAACTGAGGCTGCTGATTTATCTCGCCTTGCAGAAGTTTGATCAGGCCAAGGATCTGGTGGAAGCCTTCTTGCAATACAACGACAACACCGTCGAACGCGGCCTGTTTTATCAAGCGGTGAACGTCGTGCTGGAAATGCAGCTGGACGATGATCTGGAACTGAGCGACTACGAGGTCAACTTCCGCCGGATGTTCGGTGACGAGCGCATGGACGCGGCGATAGGGTCGGTCGATGGCAGCGTACGTTTTTATGGTCTGACACCGACGAGCATGAAACTGGAAGGCCTCGACAGGCACCTTCGTCTGATCGACAGCTATAAGAAGCTACATACGGCGCGGGCCGGGGTGGCGACGTTATTCAGCTGAATGCGCTAACAAAAAAGCACCTTGGGTGCTTTTTTGTTTTTTGGCGGCCAGCACAATCTTCCGTGTGCGGTGGACTCGCTATTCGGCCATGACCTGGGCAGCGGCTGGCGTTGAGGAAGCTCTTCTATATAGAGGGCGCATTTTCCTCCGCCTTTCCGGCTTCCTTCGGGGCGTTTCAGCACCTTCTGCAAGTTATTGATAGAAAAGCAAAATCAGTGCTTGACGGCAGATTTCAGATGTCTATAATTCGCCCCACTTCCGGCGCA
>NZ_JBYSVW010000030.1:0-38069 GCF_058986625.1 Pseudomonas sp. GW821-FHT07G06 | reverse complement strand
AGGTCCAGACCGAGTCGTTGCCGGCACCGGCGAGCTCGATCACTACGTCCCCCAGGTCGGTGACTTCGTAGATATCGATGCCGACTCCGCCGGCCATCGTGTCGGCACCACTACCGCCGATGAGAATGTCATTGCCCGCGTCACCATTGAGGATGTCGTTGCCGCCCAAGGCGTTCAGGAAGTCGTTGCCATCACCTCCGCTGGCCACGTCGTCGCCTGCCGTGCCGGTCCATAGGTCACCACCGGCAGTACCGACAAACAAATCACCGACCACTGTCGTTGCGGCAGAGGTAACTCGCTCAAGTGTTCCGAGGTCATCGGTGTAATTCGCGACGACACGCAGTTGCTGACCGGACTGCGTCGGGTCGGGCGTGAAGGTCGTGCCCGTCGCGCCGGCGATGTCGGTAAAGATCGCACCGCTCCCCACCTGCCACTGATGGGTAATCACCGAGGTCGTGATCCCGTTGGCGTCGGTGAACGCATCTGTGGCGGTCAAGGCCGAGCCTGGCGTCGGGGTCGTATCGCTGATCAGCACCGTTCCAACCGGCAGGACATTGACGGTGCCAGTACCGGCCGGCGTGATCGGTGCAGTCGGCGCCGAGAACACCTCCTCCAGCACGCCATTGGCATCCTGGTAGACCGCCCTGACGCGCAGTGCCAGCCCGGCTGCCACGACGAGTTCTGGCACAGCCGGTACGGCGCCAATGAGAGTCGCCGGTGGTGGGACCCTGAGTTCCGAGCCCACCGTGACGGTCGTGCCCTCCGCGCGCGCGACCTCGCCGGCGGCAAAGAAGGTGATGTCTTCGAAGACACCCGAGCCCGGACGCGCTTCGAACTGCCAGAAGAAACTGATGGGCCCGGTGATCGCGCCGCCGGTCGCGGTATTGTTGGCATCGGTGATGTCTGCCGCCGATACCGTCAGCCGCTGGCCAACGGCGGGCGTAGGATCGTCGATCCTCAGCGAGCCGACTGGCGCCGCGTTCAAACCGCCGAGCACGAGCGACTGATCGGAGAACTGCAACCGCTCGATATGGCTGAGGGTGTCGGTCCCGTCCCTGCCGGCGACACTGTCGGTGACCGTAAAGGTGCCGTTGGCGTTTTCGACCACGGTGTAATCCACCAGATTGCCGGAGAACAGCGCCGTGTCGAAGTCGGGACCGGTCGCCGTCAGGATTTCGCGCACGATCTGCAGCTGGCCGGGGTTATAGGTGCCGTTCAACATGAGCGGGACCAGGGGCGTCATGCTGTCGAAGGTAGCGATTTGCGGACCGGTGCCATCGATGTTCTGCCGCACGCTGATGCGCACGTTGAGCCACTTGTCGCCGTCAATCAGGTCGTCGCCGCCGCGACCCTGGATGATGTCGCTGCCGGCGCCACCCAGGACGATGTTGCCTCCGTCGAACTTGTCGTCGGCCGTGCCGGCAATGCCATCGGCGCCGTTGCCGGCGCTGCCGACCAGGTCCCGCAGACCGCTGATGAGGTCGAAGTTGGTGAGCACGCTGCCCTTGGCGCCAGCGACGGCGAGCAAGTCGGCAGTGGAGTCATCGCCGCTGAGGAAGTCGGCATGGGCCGATCCCGACAGCCCTTCCACCAGGTCCAGCCGGGCAAGGATCGACGCGTTGGAACCAGGCACCGCCGGTTGATCGAAGAAGCGCAGCCTGGAGTTGAGGTCCATGGTCACGCCGCTCGGATCGTCCTTGTAGGTCGCCCAGTCGTACCCGGAGAACCCGATGAAACGGTCCGCCTCGCTGGGGCTGCCGACCATGATGTCATCACCGCCCTCTCCGTCGAAGTTGTCCGGTCCGCCATCGCCCAGGAAGACATCGTTGCCATTGATCGGATCGTTGCCGAAGGGGTCGAAGTTGTCACCGGCAACGCCATCGGCGGATCCGCCCTGGATCCAGTCATCGCCTTCGCCACCGCGCGCGAATTCGTTCGCCTTGCTGCCGAGGATGAAGTCGTTGCCCAGGCCGCCGCTGGTGTCGGCCGCGTCCTCGCCGGTGACGATGAAGTCCTGGCCGGCCTGGCCGAGGATCAGGTTGAGGCCGTTGCCGCCCTGGATCACGTCGTTGCCGTCCTCGCCGTGGATGACGTCGTCGCCACCCACGTCGGTGATGATGTCGTCACCGGTACCGCCAAAGAGTTGGTCGTTGCCGTAGCCGCCATCGATCCGGTCGTTACCGGCATCGCCGTAGACCGTGTCGTCGTCCGAGTCGCCGGCAATGAGGATGTCGTTGCCGGCCGTACCGCCCAGCACGACCGTATCGGCACCGGTGTAGTGCAGATAGTTGGTATCCGGACCCGTCGTGGCGGGATTGTCGCGGATCACCAGCGGCGTGAGGAAGTCAGTGCGCGGTGAGCCAATCGGGTGGTCCGACGGACCAAAGGGATCGGCACTGGCCGGCAGATCGTCGGCTGTGCCGACAATGCCGTCGAGTCCGGCAATCACACTGGGGTTGTACTGGTTCGCCTGGTTGACCTCCAGAATGTAGGCCGGCGTCAGGAAAACCCTGGCCGATAGGTGTGTGGCATCGGTATTGGCCATCACCAGCGAGGCGAACGTGTTGTTCTCAAGCTCGGCGCCAAAGTCCATCGAGGCGGTGCGCTCCAGATAGTAGAAGCGGTCACCGTCCTGGAGTTTCTCCATCTGGTTCTCGAAGACGAAGTTGAAGGTCGAGCCGAGCATGCCGCCAAAGGGCATCTTCTCCTCGGCCAGCCCGCCAACCCAGAAGTCGACGGCATCCAGGCCGGTGATGGTCACATCGTCTGCCGTGTGCAACACGCCGTCCGCACCAGCGTTGCTGGCCCAGGCACCCGTGCTGTTCAGGAAGTCGACACGGTCGGCCGGTGCGGTCGCGCCGCCGAACACCAGGTCCGCAGCTGCTGCGCGTTTGTCCGCCAGCGTGGTAGCGCCGGTGATGGTCGAGTGCGTGCCGTAGGCGGCGATGAAGTTGATCAGCGATTCCGGGTGCTTCATGTGCTGCACGAAATCGGCCCAGCTGGTGTAGGGCTTGAGCTCTGCGTCACCGGTGGGCAAATAGAACTCCCGCCGCGCCGCGTTCAGGGACGGAATGCCGGTATCGCGGCCGCGCGCCAGGTTGATGGCGGGCAGATCGAGCGGCAGGCCCAGCAGGTTGTTGCGCAGGGCTTCGGTGACGAACTCATCGATCTCGTTGCCCACCTGGCGGGTCACGCCGCGCACGATGGCACCGGCCGCCTCTTCCGGGGTGGCGCCGCTACCCGCGAACTCGAGCGGGTTGAGGAAGGCCTGGATCAGCCCGATATCGCTCGAGGCAAAGTTCGGATCGAGCCGGTCGACCTGTTCCAGCAGCATCGAGTGGCCGAAGCGATAGACGGTGTGTGCGAACTCGGCAACGATGCTCGGATCAATCGCGGTGTCGTACACCTGGCCCGGGGCGAAGAAGGGATCGACCATCGGCTGGATGGTCCGCGCGAACTCCTCGAACACCAGGTGCTGGTACTGCATCTCGGTACCGAACTTCGCCGTCTGGAACAGGCGCTCGCCGTTCCAGTCCAGGGTCGAGGTGTCGGCGGGAACGGCAGTGACGGGCGTCAGCAGCCACTCGTTGAGGAACGACACATCGCCGCTTGCCGCTGTTGCCAGGACCACCTCCTTGGTGTGATCGACCAGGCGGTTGTGCTCATGGTGGAAGATGGAGTGGACGGTGGTCAGGCCGATGTTCTCGTTGACCCGGCCGTCGCCGGCGATGTAGTGCGCGTCCAGCAGTTCGTTGTCGTAGAAGCCCGGCGCAGGCGTACCGCCAATGACATTGTCGGCATCGGGCAGGAGCGCCGCGCCGGTCTGGTCGTCCACCGGAACGGCGGTGTGCGCAATGTCGTTGAGGAAGGCATGGCCAGTGCGCGCGGCGTTGGCCAGGCTGATGGGCGCCGCCGGATTGCCTTCAACGAGCACATCGTCGGCCGTGCCGGCAATGCCGTCCACGCCCTTCATCACCACCTGCGGAAAGCCGTTCGGACCCTTGATGAAATTGCCGTAGGCGTCGGTCGCCAGCAGCGGCACGTTGTCGAAATCGGCATCGGTGAGATTGATCCCGAGCAGATCATGGGCTTGCGCCTTGACCACTTTCCAGGTGGCCATGCCGCCGATCTCGACGTCATCAGCGGTGCCGAAATGCCCATCGGCGCCCAGATCACGATTGGTGATCAACTTGCCGGTGGCCACCGGATCGCCCGCTGCGTTGAGCTCATAGGCACGCAGGAACACCTGGTGCGAAGGATGCGAGCTATAGGTCTGGTTCTGGTCGACAAACGGCGAGGTGGTGTTGGTGTTCTCGTGGATGTCGTCGGCCGTGCCCAGGATGCCATCGGGGCCGGGCTGATTGGTGGCGCGCGTCAGCACCATGAAGTTGGTCGGGCTGCCGGGCACGAACAGCGGGTCATCCGGTTGCAGCGGAATGAACACGGTGCCCGAACCGCCCTTGGTGACGAGGTCAAGGCCATGGTCGAAGAACTGGCCGAAGAAGGTCATCCATTGGTTGAAGGGCGCGGTCAGGCCCGCGTCGGGGCTCGCGTTCGGGTCGAAGAAGGTCTGGAACGTGCTGCCGTCGGTGCGGGTTCCGGTCACCACCTGCGCACCGGCCTTGAGGACATCGTCAGCCGTGCCGAGGATGCCATCCAGGCCGGGATCGAAGGTAGCCGCGACCGCCGCCGGGTTGTTGGCGGTCTGGTCGACGATCAGGTTGCTGATGGTGCGCGGTTGCGAGTCGATCACCAGGCCGCTGGTCTGGGTGTAACTCGTACCGGCGTCGGCGGGGCGGAAGTCCGGCGTGGTCAGGCGCGGGAATACGTTATCGGCGGCACCGTACTCGGGATGGAGCAGGTTGTTTTCCGTCCCTTCGACCGTGCGCAAACCGTAGGGCACGCGTATGTTCGGCAGCAAAGAAACCAGGTTCTCACCGGCCGCGTGGTGTTCGGCTATCTTGATCTGGTCAAGGATGAAGGCCAGGTCGGATTGCGTGTAACGCACACCGTTGCTGGGGGCACTGGTCTGCGGATCGATCAGCGAAGGCGCCGGTGCGGGGGTTGGCGCCGCGGCCACTACTGCCGTAGTCGGTGCCGAGAATACCTGCTCGGTCACGCCATGATCGTCCGCATAAATGCCTTTGACGCGCACGGCCAGGCCGGCAAGATCCGACGTCACCGTGAGCGTGGGCGCGTCCGCTCTGGTAAATCCGATACCGATGCGGCCTGGACCGAGGATGATGTCCTCGAACACGCCCGAACCCGGTGTCGCTTCAAACTGCCATATGTAACTGATGGAATTGTGGATCGCCCCACCGGCGTTGTCGCCATCGGAGATACCTGCCGCCGACACGGTCAGCGTCTGGCCAACGGTCGGCGCGGTGTTGTCCACGGTCAGCGCGCCCACCGGCTCAGCGTTGAGCCCGGGCACGAGGACCATGGCCTGATCGGAGAACTGCAGCCGTTCGATGTGGGTGAGACGGTCGGTTTCTTCCTTGCCGACATTGTCGGTTACGGTGACGATGTCGTCGGCAAAATCGAGCGGCGTGGCGTTATCGTTGACGGTGACGGTGTAGTTCGCCAGCGGGCCCATGAAGTTGACGGTGTCGAAACCGCCCACGCCCGGCAGGATCTCACGCACGGCGACGAGTTGGCCTGGATTGTAGGTGCCGTTCAACATCAGCGGGATCATCGGCGTCATGCTGTCGAAGCTGGCGATCTCCGGCCCGGTGCCATCCAGATTCTGATGCACGCTGATGCGCACGTTGAGCCACTTGTCGCCGTCGATGAGGTCGCTGCCGCCACGGCCTTCGATGATGTCGCTGCCATCGCCGCCGAGGATGATGTTGCCCGCACCGAACTGATCGTCGGCCGTGCCCCCTACACCGTCGGCGCCGAAACCGGCGCTGCCGACAAAGTCCCGCAGGCCGCTGACGAGGTCGAAGTTGGTGAGGATGCTGCCCCTGGCCGTGATGTTGGCGATGATGGCGGCGTTTTGTTCATCGCCGCGCAGGAAGTCTGAGAAGGCCGACCCCGACAGGCCCTCCACTTCCGCGAACCGGTCATAGACCGCATCGGGCGATTGCCCCACCGCACCCACGATATCGCCCGCCGCATTGGGCACCGCGTGATAGGGGCTGAAGAAGGGAACGACCATGTCGACGGTCACGCCGTACTTGTCATTCTTGTAGGTGGTCCAGTCGAACCCGGACATGCCGTCCATCTTGTCCTGGGCATCGCTGGCGACAAAGGTGTCGTCGCCGCCTTCACCGATCATTTCATCGAATCCGCCGGTGCCGATGAAGATGTCGTTGCCGGGCACGTCGTCGGTAAGAGTCGGGCTCATGTTATCGCCGGGCGCACCGTCCTGGGTGCCGCCCTCGATCCAGTCATCACCTTCATTGCCGGTCGGCGCCAGGTTGACCTTGGCGCCGAGGATGAAGTCGTCGCCCGCACCGGCGAAGGTCATCGTGATGTCTTCGGTGGTGATGATGAAGTCTTTGCCCGCGCCGCCGAACACCAGATTGTTGCCGGCGAGGGTCGAGTTGCCGGCCTGGATGACGTCGTTGCCGTCCTCGCCACGAATGACGTCGTCACCGCCGATGTCGGTGATGATGTCGTCACCGGCGCCGCCAAAGAGGTTGTCGTTGCCGTAGCCGCCGTCGATCCGGTCGTTGCCGGCGTCGCCATAGACGGTGTCGTCGTCCGAGTCACCGGCAATGAGAATGTCGTTGCCGGCCGTGCCGCCCAGCACGACCGTGTCGCCGCCGGTGTAGTGCAGGTAATTGGTATCCGGGCCCACTGTATCGGGGTTGTCGCGGATCACCAGCGTCGTGAAATGGTCAATCCGTGGTGAGCCGATCGGGTGGTCCGACGGGCCAAAGGGGTCGGCGTTGGCGGGCAGATCGTCGACCGTGCCGACGATGCCGTCCGGACCGGCCACCACACTCGGGTTGAACTGCTGCGTCTGGTCGACCTCCAGGGTGAAGGCCGGTGTCTGGAATATGTTGGCCGCCAGGTGTGTGGCGTCGCTGTTGAGCATCACCAGATTAGCGAACGAATTGTTCTCGAGTTCAGTGCCGAAGTTGAGGCCTGCGGTGCGGGCCAGATAGTACAGGCGGTCGCCATTCTGCAGGTTCTCCAACTGGGTTTCGAAGACGAAGTTGAAGCTCGAACCCAGCAGGCCGCCAAAGGGCATTTTCTCCTCGGCCAGGCCGCCGATCCAGAAGTCGATGGAGTCCAGGCCGGTGGTGGTCACGTCGTCTGCGGTGTGCAGAATGCCGTCCGCACCGGCGTTGCTGGCCCAGGCACCGGTACTGTTCAGGAAATCCAGGCGGTCTGCCGGGGCCGTGGCGCTGCCGAGCACGAGGTCCGCCGCCGCGGCGCGCTTGTCTGCCAGCGTCGTGGCGCCAGTGATGGTTGAGTGTGTGCCGTAGGCGGCGATGAAGTTGATCAGCGATTCCGGGTGCTTCATGTGCTGCACGAAATCGGCCCAGCTCGTGTAGGGGGTCAACTGGCTGTCGCCGGTCATGTGGTAGAACTCGCGCCGCGCCGCGTTCAGCGACGGGATGCCGGTTTCGCGGCCACGCGCCAGGTTGAGCGCGGCAAGGTCGAGCGGCAGGCCGACCAGATTGTTGCGCAGAGCGTCAGTGACAAACTCGTCGATCTCGTTGCCGACCTGCCGTGTGACACCGCGCACGATGGCGCCAGCCGCCTGCTCCGGCGTGGGGCCGCTTGCAGCAAACGCAAGAGGGTTGAGGAAGGCCGCGATCAGGCCGGTCTGTTGATTGCCCGGGTCAACCGGATTGCCATCGCCGACGACGTTGAAGTTGGGGTCGAAACGATCGACCGTCTCCAGCAGCATCGAATGGCCGAAGCGAAAGACCGTGTGCGCGAACTCGGCGACGATCGCCGGATTGACCGTGGTGTCGTTGCCCATGGGGGCCAGGAACACGTCCACTTGCGGCTGGATGGTGCGCGCGAACTCTTCGAACACCAGGTGCTGGTACTGCATTTCGGTGCCGAACTTGGCGGCCTGGAACAACCGCTCGCCGTTCCAGTGCAGGCCCGCGATGTCGGCCGGCGTCACGGGCAGCGCTGTCAGTTGGGCGTCGGGCAGCAACCACTTGTTCAGGAAGTCGAGGTCGGCGGAGGCCAGCACTGTCTCCTTGGTCTGGTCAATCAGCCGGTTGTGCTCGCTGTGGAAGATCTCATGCACCGTGGTCAGGCCGATGTTCTCGTTAACGCGGCCATCACCGGCGATGTAGTGCTTGTCGAGCAACTCGTTGTCGTAGGTGCCGGGTGCTTGCGGGCCACCAATGACGGTGTCCGCGTCAGCCGTCAGGCCGCCGGTGGGGTCGGCGCTGTGGGCGATGTCGATGAGGAACTGGTGGCCGGTGCGAACGGCGTTCGTCAGGCTGATCGGCGCGGCCCGGTTACCCTCGACGAGCACGTCATCGGCGGTGCCGGCGATGCCGTCCAGGCCCTTCATCACGACTTGGGGGAGACCGTTGGGCCCCTTGATGAAGTTGCCGTAGGCATCGGTCGCCAGCAGCGGTACGTCGAACACGTCCGCATCGGTCAAGTTGATGCCGAGCAGATCACGGGCCTGGGCCTTGACGACGGCCCAGGTGGCCATGCCGCCGATTTCGACGTCATCGGCAGTGCCGAAATGCCCATCGACGCCCAGGTCACGATTGGTGATCAGCTTGCCGGTGGCGACCGGATCGCCGGCGGCGTTGAGCTCATAGGCGCGCAGGAACACCTGGTGCGAGGGATGCGAGCTGTAGGTCTGGTTCTGGTCGACAAACGGCGAGGTGGTGTTGCTCTGCTCGTGGATGTCATCGGCGGTGCCCAGGATGCCGTCGGGACCGGGCAGATTGGTGGCGCGCGTCAGCACCATGAAGTTGGTCGGGCTGCCCGGCACGAAGAGCGGATCGTCGGGCTGCAACGGAATGAAGACGGTGCCGCTGCCGCCCTTGGTCACCAGGTCAAGGCCATGGTCGAAGAACTGGCCAAAGAACGTCATCCACTGGTTGAACGGCACGGTCAGGCCCGCGTCCGGCGTAATGTTGGGGATCTGGAAGACGGAAACGTCGTCGGCGGTGCCAAACAGGCCATCCAGGCCGGGGCTGGTGACGACCTGTGAATCCGGATTGGTCGCGGCGGCCGCGACCGCCGCCGGGTTGTTGGCGGTCTGGTCCACGATCAGGTTGCTGATGGTGCGCGGCTGCGAGTCGAAGACGGCACCGCTGGTCTGCAGGTAGGAGGTCGGCGTGGTTCCGCCAGGGTCGGCGGGCCCGAAGAAGCCGACCGGCTGGACCTGCGCGGTATTGAACACCGGCGTCGTCATACGCGGGAAGAAGTTGTCGGCAGCACCGAACTGGGGATTGGCCAGGTTGTTGTAGATGCCGGAGACGGTGCGCAGGCCGAAGGGGACTTCTACGTTTGGCAGCATGTCAATCAGACTCTCGCCTGCTGCATGCCGTTCGGAGATGAAGATTTGTTCGAGAATGAACTCGAGATCGGACTTGATGAAGCTGGCCATGGCTGTTTCCTCGATGCTTGGCAATCAGGAAACCACACGCATAAAACACCGCTGTAAACGCGTGGTTTAGTGCTGAACCCCATAAACGGAAAATTGAAAATTGCACGACGGAACCTGGTCCCACGGCCGCACCGAACCCTTGCCGAATTGCGTGCAATCAGCAGTGCTCGATTGAGGATTGATTCCCCGTGACAACCGTATCTACAGGCGGGTATTGCGCCTCAAGGAGGCGATGGCCCATGAACGCAGGTTGAATAGAAGGTGTGACTTGCGAATGGCCCCGTCACGTATCGGGGCTCTGCGGCTACGTCAACAAGCCTTTTATCCATGAGAAAACTGGCATCGACTATCAATTGACTAGTATGTATTGGAGAGTGGCTGCTCACGCCTGGTGGAGGAGTCAGGAAATCATTCAAATCATGGGTTTGGTTCTGATTGAGTGGAGCACTATGGGTAATAACCCCCGGCTGTTGTTGCCGGAAGTAGCGATTACCCAGACTGTTTGAGAATCTTTTTAAAATACTCATCGCGCCTCCCGCCCTCAACCTCAAACACCACTTTTACACTCCATTGAAAATGAGTATTGAGGGGCTACCCGGATGTGTACAGAGACGAAAGCCCAGCCAAATTCCGGGACCTTGGTCAACGAATCGGATCAGACCTTGGTCGAATCGGACACTGGCCAAAAGTCCCATGGCGCAGGGCCCGGGAGGCCGGGAACCCGGGCGAAATTGCGCCATTTAAGCCGCTCAACCCAGTTCGTGATCTGCGCCACAATCATCCTGGGCTTGACCATGACGTTCGTTGGCAACCTCGTCAGCCACAGCATCGAAGATGCAACGGTTCAAACCGCGGCTGAGACGGGCGCGCGTTATATGCAGAACTTTCTCGAACCATTTGCCCAGGGACTAACCACTGCAAAAGAACTCCCCGATGAAACTATTCAGACCATTGACCACCTGCTGTCCAGCACCTCGCTCAGTACACATGTTGTCTCGGTGAAGATCTGGCTGCCAGACGGCACGATTGTCTACAGCACCGACAAATCCACGGTTAAAAAAACCTTTCCGACAGAAGAGATCTCACAGGCGCTGACCGGCAAGATCCATACAGAGTTCGACAATGATCTTGAAGGTTTTACGGTGGATGATATTGAGGATGCCTTTGAGCGAAGCCTGAATATTCCACTCTATGAAATATTTGCTCCACTGCGCGAAGCGGGTACTGGAAAGATTATTGCGGTGGGTGAGTTCTACGAAACTGCGGAGGCGTTACAGCGCGAAATCAATAACGTTCGCAAGAAAGTCTGGGCGATTGTTGGAACAGCAACGACAGCCATGATTTTACTGTTGTTTTTTATCGTTCGGCGTGGCGACAAGATAATAAAGCAGCATGAAACAGCACTTAAATGGCGAATGGATGAGCAAGCCAGATTGCACTCAAACAATGCCGCCCTCCAGCGCAAAGTCACTACAGCCAATCGCGAGTTCTCCCGAATCAATGAACTCACTCTGCGGCGGATCGGAGCAGATCTGCATGATGGTCCTGCCCAGCTGTTGGCACTTATTCTCCTTCGCCTTGAAGAGCTCGAAGGCTCGGAAGGCGTCTCGGATGTAGAAGCCCTGGAAATGATCAGGCGTGCCGGCCAGGATGCTTTAAACGAAGTGCGGGAAATATCACTCGGCCTGGCATTGCCCGAAGTCAATGATCTGAGCCTGCACGATGCCCTGGTATTGCTGGCCGAGCGGCACGAAGAGCGAACCGAGACGCGAGTCGATCTGCAGCTTGATACGCTTGCGGACGATGTACCGATAGCGCTTAAAATTGGTATTTACCGCTTCGCCCAGGAAGCGTTGAACAACGCCTATATTCACGCCGGAGGAAAAGGCCAAAAACTCAGTGCCTCGTACTCTGAAGGGCTGCTGGAAGTGCAAGTCGAGGATGCGGGAGTGGGTATTTCAGCCGAGAAACCGAGTGTGCCAGGTCGAGGAAGAACGCATCTGGGCCTTGTCGGCATGCGCTATCGCGTCGAATCCCTCGGCGGCGTATTCATCATTGAATCGGCTCCCCATGCCGGAACCAAAGCCAGGGCACAGTTCAAAATCTGATCCCCTCAGACCAGAATGATCGTTGCGCCCAAGTCACCGCAAGCGCTTATGGCTCGTTATTCGGCTTCCTGTTGTCATTCCAGTCGCGGCGTTGAAGAGCACCACACAGGCTGGATATATGGTCACTCTCCCAATGCCGTATCACTGCAGCCACCGCCTGCGTCCGGTTACGAACGCGTAGCTTGTACATGACATTCGTCATGTAGTGCTTGATGGTCTTCTCGCACAGCTCAAGCTTGATAGCCACCTCGCGGTTGGTCAGGCCCTTCGATACTTCCCGGATAACCTGTTCTTCGCGATGGGTCAGCTCGACCTTCTGCTTGTCACCCGCGTGCTTTCTGATATTGCTTAACAGCCTGCCGGCAAGTTTAGGGGTAATGAAGGTTTCACCCCCGGCAACATTTCTGATGGCTTGCACAAGCTCAAGACCGCTGATGCCTTTCAACGCATAGCCCTGCGCGCCCGCTTCGAGGGCGGAACAGGCGTCCTCGATGGACTCGGATACCGTCAGCATCAATATTTTAACGGCCGGCGAAGACGCCGAGATCGCTCGCACGGCGGCAAAGCTGTCGCCCGGCATATTGACATCCATCAGCAACACATCCGGAGCAAAACGAGCGGCAATTTCCATGGCATCATCGGCAGATCCGCCCTGCTCGACCACCTGAAAGTCAGCTATTTTCTTCAGCGCCATTGTGACCCCATCCCTTAACAGCGGGTGATCGTCAACAATGCCAATCTTGATCATGGGACTCATAAGTAGCGCCTCATGAGAGGCGATGGAGTTGAATGGTGGTGTCGCACGTTTCATTTTTCACCCCTCGCGTCCGGCCGAACCCGGCAAGTCGTGCCGTCTCCATGATGTCCGGGGCGACAGCTGTTGCGGGTGCCAGGGGGTGGTGCAACATATGAGCCATTGCCGTGGGGTGAAGAAAAAGCTCAGATTAATGAACAGGATGTTTCTGAATGTTTCAAAGCGAGAGAAAGCGTGAGGGGGGAATATTCCTCAACTTTGGTGGTAACCGCCCGGTTGGTTGGGTGTAATGCCCCATTTATGGAGAGAGTGGCGGCCCTGTTGCACCGGCCGCTTTTGCCAGGGGCTGCTTGCCCTCGCAGCCTGGCGGACTTTGCTGATCCGGCTTGATCCGATGCTACGGGACGGCACCCATGGTGCTGCCGGACGGCCTGTTGCAGACCGTCACTCCCACAGTTGGCTAATCAGGGTTTACGCGCAATGATTACCTGGCTCTTGGCTACCACCGCATCCAGCGCCTGCTTGATCTGTGCACCCCGTGGCGAGGCCAGGATCGCCTGCCAGGTGTCCGCCCAGTGGTTGAGCAATGGATGGTCCGGGTTGCTGAAGTCGACCTTGGCTTCCCAGAACAGCAACATCCACATCGACCAGTAGAATCCGTACTGGCTGTGGCTGATCACTTCCAGGCCGGCATCGCTGACCATGGCCTTGAATTGCTCTTCGCTGATGATGCGGATGTGGTTGGGCTTCTGGAAATACTCGGCCGCCGCGATGTCTTTCTGCAGGTCTTCGGAACTGGGGTGCGGGACGCTCAGCAGATACAGCGCGCCCGGTTTACCGACGCGCACCAGTTCCGCGAGGAACTGGGCCGGATCGTCCACATGCTCTATGACTTCGGTCGACACCACCCGCGTGGCGGTCGCATCGGCAATCGGCAGCGGGTTGCAGTCGGTGACGTGGCATTCGACGTCACGGGCCGGTGTATCGCTCAGGCGCTGGCGGGTCGCTTCGACCTTGGCCGCGTCGATATCGGCGATGATGATCTTCGCCCCGCGCATCCCGCAGAAATGCACGTTGCCGCCGTCGCCACAGCCCACATCCAGCAGTGTGTCCTCGGGGGTCACCGGGAAACCGCTGAACAGTTCGCCGGTCTGCTGATTGAACCAGCCGCTGAGCATGGCGTCGTGCAGGCCGAGCATGTAGGGGTCGACCTTCTCCGCCACGGGTGGTGCAGGCGCAATCTCTGGCTGCACAGGCACGGGCGTGCCCGCCGTGAGTTTCTTCAAAAGGCTCAGCATGAGGTAGCTCCAGAGGATGAGACGGCTGTTCGGGAGGTGCCCAGGCGTTTGACCAGCGAGGCGCCACGGTTGCGCATGGGCATTTCAATGAAGCGATAGTTGAGTTCGCTCAGCAGCACGATCAGGCCGCCAGCCATCAGCAACATCAGTATCGGATGGCCAGCCGGGCTGGGCAGCCCGGCCGCCTGTAAACGGAAAATGAATTCACGTACCAGCAAGTAGGCCGGGATATGGATCAGGTAAATCCCGTAGGAACGGCTGCCGACCCACGTCATCAGGTGCTTGAACACGCCACGCGGCAACAGGTAATCGCGGTTGTAGGAAGCGATCCAGACCAGCACTGCACACAGCACCGCGATCACACCGATCCGGTATTGGGTGAAGGTAAAACGATCCGTGGCCATGAAGCCGAGCAGCAGCGACACCGCGATCAGTGCGGCGACACCCGCCCATGGACGACGCAGGAATGTGGGCTCCCAGCGCAGGTACGACGGTTGCGTACTCCACATCGCCAACAGCACGCCAAGGGCCAGCGCATCGGTACGCACCACCATCAGGATCGGCGTGCGCAAGGTGAACAACTGCACCGCAACCAGCGCCAGCAAAAGCCACACAAGGTGCTTGCGAAACAGCACGATCATCAGCGGGAACAGCAGATAGAACTGTTCTTCCAGCGACAGGCTCCAGTACACGAAACTGGTGCCGTACTCGTAGCGATAGAAACTGTCGGCAAAGCGGAAATTGGCGTACTGCGCGACGCCGGCCAGGGTCGCCTGAATGTTCGCGTGCAGGGTGCCGAAGGCGCCGGAGCGGTTGAGAAAAAGACACGCCAGCAACATCAGCGCCAGCCACAACCAGGCCGACGGCAGCAATCGGAAGGCCCGGCGCAACCAGAAATTGCGCGTCTGTTGCCAATACTCCTGAGGCGTTGTGCAGCGGCGCATGGCCGGGATCAGGCTACGGGCAATGACAAAGCCCGAGATCGCGAAAAACAGATCCACGCCCCACCACGGCTGGCAGTACAGCGTGATGGCCTGCAGCAAGGGCACAGCCGCCGCGAACAGACTGTCCTGCAGGTGATGAAACAGCACGCCAAGCACCGCGATGCCGCGCAACAGCTCGATGTCCATGATCCGTTTTTCGTTGCTCATGCGCCCTCCTGGACATGAGGTTTTCGAGCGATGATCACCTGGCTCTTGGGCATGAACCGGTCCAGCATCTGCTTGATCGCCAACCCGTCGGGCTGTGCCAGCAAGTCCTGCCAGGTTTTCGCCCAGCTCTCCATCAGCGGCGGGTACGGCGCCTGGATCCGGTCGCGAACCGCACCACCCAGATCGCGCCCGGCGGCCCGTTCGCTGGCCCAGAAAAAAATCATGCCCATGACCCAGAAAAACCCGGTGGCCTGGCGATGTTCGATGACCAGGCCCGCGTCCTCCACCAGCGCGGCGAAGCGCTCGGGGGTGAAAATCTGCACATGATTGGGCGATTGAAAGTAGCTGGCCGGGGCGATGCCTTTCTGCAAATGCTCGCCCACCGGCGACGGTACGCTCAGCAGGTACTGCGCGCCGGGGCGGCCCATGCGCACCAGCTCGGCCATGAAGGGTTCCGGCTGGTCGATATGCTCGAGCACTTCCATGCACACGACTTTGCTCGCGCAACCATCGGCCAATGGCAGCGGCAGGCTATTGCTGACCAGACCGAGATTCGCTTTATCCGACTGCGCCTGCACTTGCCGGGCAAGCTCGCGGACCTTGTCGTGTTCGCTGTCGGTGAAGATCACCGAAGCGCCTTGACGCACCGCAAACAAGGTCGCGACCCCTTCGCCACAGCCGACATCCAGCAAGGTGTCGTCGGTGGTGATGGCAAACCCTTTGAGCAGTTCGCCGCTGTCACCCAGAAACCAGCCGTCGAGCAGGGCATCGTACAAACCGATGTCCCTGGGCGAGACCCGTGTTTCGGGTGCGGTGACCACCACCGGCGCGGACCGCAACTTCGCAAGCAGACGCCGGATCATGTGCCCGACGCTTGTGCGCAGTTTGCTTCACGCCGTTGCAGCAACTGCTCGAACACCGCCTTCAGGCGTTGCTCGGCAACGGCCTGGCTGCAGAATCCCTGCAGGCTGCGCACGGCATGGGCCGACATCCGTTGATAGCGCTCGACGTCCTGTTTGGCGACGTCATGGCTGGCGGAAAAAGCCGTACACAGCGAGTCCCAATCCGTGACGTAACGCAGGGTACGATAGGCTGCGCGAGGATCGTGGGGCCAGGATGTCAGTTCGTCGGTGCTGTCGACGATAAACGCGTTGTCACGGTCGATGTAGTCGGCCATGGCGGTGTTCAGCGGCGCAATCGCCGGCTTTCCGCAGGACATGAACTCCATCAATGGCAGGCACTGTCCTTCGCCGTAGGAGCAGTTGACGACGTAGCTGGTGGCCTCGACCAGGCGCTCGTAGTCGATGTCGGCCAGATAGCCGTGGATCAACACGATGCGGCACTGATAGGACTGATTCTTGTAGACGTGGTGCATCATGTCGGTCAGTGCGTTGGCGATGTCATGGTGCGTGAGCTTGAGCACCAGGGTCGCGTCGGGCGTATCGCGGAAGGCAGTGCAGAACGCACTGATCATGTCCTTCCAGTTCTTGCGTCCGTCGTACGGATTGAACACCGAGGTGTAGACCACGCCCTCGAGCAACAGCTCGCAGTCGCGCGGTGGTTGATCGAAGGCGATCGGCGTGCCCTCGCGCAAACGCTCGGGGCCATAGGGGCGCAAGTCCGCCGTGCGACTGTCGATCAACAGCCCGCGCAGGTTCAGGCGCGTGGGGCCCACGACCGGACGCTTGTCCAGCAGCTCACCGCGGGCGGCAAAACGGTCCCAGACGGGGGCCGCGATGGCGCTGATCGGGTAATCGGGGCCCATCACATCGCGCACGGCATTCACGGTAAAGCTGGAGTGGGTGATCGCCGTCCCGCAGGCGCCCAACACCATTCGCCAGTCATGCCGCGGTTCGCCCTGCCAACTCTCGGTGGGAATGGTGCTGAACTCCCAGGCGAACACCGGAATCGTCGGGCACGCATAGTGGACCGGCGTGCGATGCGGCGGGGAGAAGGCCAGGAACACGCAGTCTTCGCCCCGGCTCCGGCAATCGAAATACAGCCGATCGACCAGTTCGTCGGGGTTGCTGACCTCGATCACCTGCCCCAGCCGTTCGAGCACCGGGCGGAATTCCTTGAGGACGAAGTAATAGCTGTACTCGGGTCGCCCCAGGTTCTGCTGGATGTTGCTCTTGTTGGTTTCCGAATGAATGATGATCAGCACGATGCAGCCCCCGTTTCGGCAACCACCGGCACGACATCACGGACGGATTCCTGTTTGAAGAACAGCGCCAGACGCTGCTGCACCGGTGCGAAGCTGCAGTATTCGTGCATGCGTTCACTGGCCGCGTCCGCCATGGCCTGCCAGGCGTCCGGCCGGTTTTTTGCCATGGCGTAGCTGTTCTCGTAAGCCGTTTTCAACGAGCCCCAATCCGGACGGTGGCGCAGGGTGCGATACAGGATTCGCGCATCTTCCGGCCAGATCGTCGGTTCCTGGCAGGACTTGACGACGAAGGCCACACGTTCGTCGATGTAGTCGCGCATCGCCGTGTGGTTCGGGGCGATCGCCGGCCGGGCGCATGACATGAACTCCATCAGCGGCAGGCACAGGCCTTCGCAGCGCGAAGCGTTGACGTAGTAACTCGCCGCGCCATAGAGACGGGCGAACTGCTCGTCCTGCAGATAACCGTGCATGACCACCACGCGACAGGCGAAGGGCGAGAGCTGGGACAGCAAGGTGATGAGCTCGACGTAATAGGTCGACAGGTCGTTCTGGGTCATCTTCAACACGAGCGTGGCGTCCTCCACATCACGCAGCGCCCAGCAGAACGCGGTGATCAGGTGGTGCCAGTTCTTGCGACCGTCATCTGGGTTGAACACGCTCACGTAGACGACGCCATCGACCACGATCTCGACCGTTTGGCTGGTGTCGGGGAAGGCCGCTTGTGGATGCTCGTCCTGCACGGAAGCTGCGCTGATGACGGGTTCATCCGGCACGGAGGCTGCGCTGACGACGGGCTCGATCGGCAACGACTGAGGTCTCCGAAGCCTGGCCAGCCATGGGCGAACGGCATCCGGCACCAGATCGCGAATGGCTTCGCAATACCACAGCAGCACGTAATGCCTGGTGATGAAGAGGCGTCGCCGCAGGGTCAACGGCGGCACGGGTTGCGGTTGCGGTTCCGGTACTGGCTCCGGCTCAACGACTTCCACGGGGGGGTGCTCGATGATCGGTGCGATCAGGCCATCGGCGGACAACCCCATCGCGCGGCTGTCCAGGATGCAACCCTTGATCTGCAGCGTGGCACCGGCGTTCACCGGCGTACCTGGATACTGCTGGCGAATGTCGGCGAAGCGTTCCCACAAAGGCGTCGGCAGCACCAGCACCGGGAAGTCGTCGCCCAGGGTTCGGCGGATGGCCTCGGCAGTATGGGTGGACAAGGTGATCACCCGCCCCAGGCGTGCCAATGTCCGGCTCCAGTCCTGTCGCGGATCGTTGTCCCAGTGCTCGGCGGGAATGGTGTCGAACTCCCAGGCGACCACGCACACCATCGGGCATTGCAGGTCAGTGGGGGTCTTGTGCGGTGGCGCGAAGGAAATGAACAGGCAGTCCTGACCGGCCTGCTGCAACTGCCGATACAGCGGATCGACTTCGGCGGCCGATGACACGACATGCACCGGTCCCAGGCTTTCGAACAGCGGTCGATACGCCTTGAGCACGAAGTAGTAACTGTACTCGGGACGGCCGAGACTCTGGCTGATGGAGCTGTCGTTAACGTCGGAGTAGAGAATGAAATTCATGGCATCCCACGGTGACGCCGCCATCCCGGCAGCCTCACGCTATGACGGGGAGGACACGGTTCGAGCCCGTGTTTAATGGCGCTCGTCCATCGTCTTCCTGCCCGTCTTCGTTCTTGTTTTAGTGGTCAGTTTCTCGCAGTTTCGAAGCGACGCTGCCGAACCCCGGGTAATAGTGACGAGGGGCATTCTAACCACATCCGTTGAGGATTCGTGAACCGCCCGGCGAGAATAAATCGGGCTACGCTGACGAGAACTGACCGGTCACGGTTGGACCTGTTGAAATTGCCGAGCAAATGGCACAGATTGGCTACCAAACAACTACAACAAACATTTCACCCGCCATTCGAGCGATCATGCGCCGCTCGCAAGTTTTTCCAGGGAGCCTGTGGGAAATGGATGAAATGCATGACCAAGGGGTCGCTGTTTGAAAAAACGTCTGTTTGTCACGGGTCTGAGCGGATTCGTAGGACAACACATCCAATCGCGTTTGCAGGCTGACACCTCGGAATGGGAGCTGCTGCCGGTTCCCGACCGCTACGATCTTACTGCGCCGGAGAGCCTCGAAGGCTTGTGGCCGCAAATGCCCGATGCGGTGATTCACCTGGCCGGCCAGACGTTTGTCCCGGAGGCCTTTCGTGATCCGGCCGGCACCCTGAACATCAATCTGCTGGGCACCCTGAACCTGCTGCAAGCCCTCAAGGCGCGCGGGTTCACCGGTACGTTTCTGTACGTCAGCTCCGGTGATGTCTATGGCCAGGTCGCTGAAGAGCATCTGCCCATCACTGAATTGCACGCCCCCTGCCCGCGCAATCCCTATGCCGTGAGCAAACTGTCGGCCGAGTTCCTCAGTTTGCAGTGGGGCCTGAGCGAAGGCTGGCCCGTACTGGTTGCCCGCCCGTTCAACCATATCGGCAGTGGGCAGAAAGACAGCTTCGTCATTGCCGGAGCCGCGCGTCAGATCTGCCGGATCAAGCAAGGCCTGCAGGCGCCACGACTGGAGGTCGGGGACGTCGACGTCACGCGCGACTTCCTCGATGTCGCGGACGTGGTCTCGGCCTACCTGGCCTTGCTGGAAAAAGGCACACCGGGGCAGGTCTACAACATTTGCTCGGGACGCGAGCAGAGCATTCGCAGTTTGATCGAACAATTGGCAGATCTTGCCCAGGTCAACCTGCAACTGGTTCAAGACCCTGCGCGACTTCGCCGCGCGGACCAGCGTCGGGTGTGTGGCAGCCCTGACAGGCTGGCCCAGACCACCGGATGGAAGTCTGAAATCACAACACAACAATCCCTGCGGGCGATCCTGTCCGACTGGGAGAAGCGAGTACGACAAGAATGACTAAAAGTGCATTGATCACAGGTATCACCGGCCAGGATGGCGCCTATCTGGCCAAACTGCTGCTCGACAAGGGTTACAAAGTCCACGGTCTGGTCGCCCGTCGCAGCAGCGACTCGCGCTGGCGCTTGCGCGAGATGGGGGTCGAGGCGGACATCGTCTACCTGGATGGCGATATGGCCGATGCCTGTTCAGTGCAGCGCGCGGTGATCAAGTCGGCGCCGGACGAGGTCTACAACCTCGCCGCGCAAAGCTTTGTCGCGGCCTCCTGGGATCAACCGGTGACCACCGGCATCGTCGACGGACTGGGCGTTACCCACCTGCTCGAGGCGATCCGTCAGTTCAGTCCGCACACGCGTTTCTACCAGGCCTCCACCAGCGAAATGTTCGGCCTGATCCAGGCCGAGCAGCAGGACGAGAACACGCCGTTCTATCCGCGCAGCCCTTATGGCGTGGCCAAGCTGTATGGCCACTGGATTACCGTGAACTACCGCGAAAGTTTCAACCTGCACGCCAGCAGCGGGATTCTGTTCAACCATGAATCACCGCTGCGCGGCATCGAGTTCGTGACGCGCAAAGTCACCGACGCCGCCGCCCGCATCAAGCAGGGCAAACAGCAGGAACTGCGCCTGGGCAACATCGACGCCAAGCGCGACTGGGGCTTTGCCGGGGACTACGTCGAAGCCATGTGGCTGATGCTGCAACAGGACAAACCCGACGACTTCGTGGTGGCCACCGGCGTGACCACTACCGTGCGCGAGATGTGTCGGATCGCGTTCGATCATGTGGGCCTGAACTACCGCGATTACGTGAAGATTGACCCGGCGTTCTTCCGCCCGGCCGAAGTCGAAGTGCTGCTCGGCAACCCGGCCAAGGCCCAGCGTGTGCTGGGCTGGAAACCAAAAACCGACCTGGATACCTTGATCCGCATGATGATGGATGCGGACATGAAACGCGTCGCCAAGGAGTAGGCCATGCTGATTCCCGTGATTCTTTCCGGCGGTGCCGGGACCAGGTTGTGGCCGGTGTCGCGTGAAGGCCATCCCAAACCGTTCATGGCCTTGCCTGACGGTCAGTCGCTGCTGGGCAAGACCTATCGGCGTGCCGCCGAGTTGCTCGACGGCTGGGGCGATATCGTCACGGTGACCAACCGCGAATACTACTTCCAGAGCAAGGATCACTTTCGGGACGCGCACCTTGGCCGTCATCGCGGGCACTTCCTGCTGGAGCCGACGGGGCGCAATACGGCGCCGGCGATTGCCGCCGCCGCCCTCTCCCTCCAGGCCCTGCATGGCGACGACGCGATCATGCTGGTGATGCCCGCCGACCACCTGATCGTCAATGTCGACGCGTTGAAGGACGCAGTCGAGCATGCCGTGACGCTGGCCAGGCGCGGTCACCTGGTGACCTTCGGTGTGGTGCCGACGGCACCGGAAACCGGGTTTGGCTACATTGAAGCCGGCACACCGCTGGACGACAAAGGCGCTGCCAGCGTGCGGCGTTTCGTCGAAAAACCCGACCTGCAAACCGCGACGCACTACGTGGAAAGCGGCAACTTCCTGTGGAACTCCGGGATGTTCTGCTTCTCGGTCGCCACCCTGCTGGCCGAACTGCAAACCCACGCTCCCGCTTTGCTGGAGCAGACGCAAACCTGCATGGCCGCCAGCGCTGCGGTGGAAAACGCCGGGAGCGTGCAACAGGAACTGTCACCGGCACTGTTTGGCGAAATCATGGACATTTCCATCGACTACGCGTTGATGGAGCGCTCCGAAAGAGTGGTCGTCGTGCCCGCCCGTTTCGACTGGAGCGACATCGGCTCCTGGGGCGCGGTGGCCGCGCTGGTACCGGCGGATGCACAGAACAACCGCGCCGTCGGCGAGGCGATTTTCATCGACAGCCACAACAATTTTGTCCAGAGCGACAACCGCCTGGTAGCGACCGTGGGCGTGGATGACCTGATCATCGTCGACACTGCCGACGCGGTGCTGGTGGCCCACGCCGACCGCGCCCAGGATGTGCGCCGGGTGGCCAGGCAACTCAAGGACAAAGAACACGAGGCCTATCGCCTGCACCGTACGGTCAGCCGGCCATGGGGCACCTACACCGTGCTCGAGGAAGGCCCGCGCTTCAAGATCAAACGTATCGTGGTCAAGCCCGGCGCCAAGTTGTCATTGCAGATGCACCACCATCGCAATGAACACTGGGTGGTGGTCGAAGGCATGGCCAAGGTCACCAACAACGGCACCGGCACGCACCTGGTGGCCAAGAACGAATCGACCTTCATTGCCGCCGGTCACAAGCATCGCCTGGAGAATCCCGGCGTGATCGACCTTGTGATCATCGAAGTGCAAAGCGGCGAATACCTGGGAGAGGACGACATCGTCCGCTTCGAAGACCAATACGGGCGGACGGTTTGAATGCTGCGTAATCTTTACCAATCCCTGTGGAGTTACCGGGGTTTCATCCTCGGCAGCGTCAAACGGGAGTTTCAGGCGCGTTATCGCAACTCGCTGTTCGGTGCCTTGTGGACCGTGCTCAATCCGCTGTCGATGATCCTGGTCTACACGGTGATCTTTTCCACCATCATGCGCGCCCGCTTGCCGGGCGTGGATGACGGGTTGGCCTACAGTGTCTACCTGTGCGCCGGCCTGCTGACCTGGGGCCTGTTCGCCGAGATCACCACGCGCAGCCAGAGCATGTTCCTGGAAAACGCCAACCTGCTGAAGAAAATCAGCTTCCCGCGCATCTGCCTGCCGGTCATCGTACTGCTCAATGCCGGGATTAATTTCGCGATCATCCTGGGCTTGTTCCTCGGCTTCCTGCTGATCAGCGGGCGGCTGCCCGGCATGGCGTTGCTGGCGCTGGTGCCGTTGCTAATCCTGCAAGTGATGTTCGCCGCGGGGCTGGGGATGATCCTGGGTGTGCTCAACGTGTTCTTTCGCGACGTCGGGCAGTTTTTCGGCATCTGCCTGCAATTCTGGTTCTGGCTGACGCCGATCGTTTATCCGCTGTCGATCCTGCCACCGGGTATCCAGAGTTTTATCGGGTTGAACCCGATGACGGCACTGATGAACAGCTACCAGAACCTGTTTCTCTACAACCAATGGCCGAACTGGAACTCGCTGGTCCCCTTGCTGGTGATCGGCCTGTTGTTCTGCGCGATGGCGCTGCGGCTGTTCCGCCAGCGTGTCGGTGAAATGGTGGACGAGCTCTGATGGGACAAATACGTGTCAGTGGCCTGGGCAAGGCCTACAAGCAGTACCCCAATCGCTGGAGCCGGCTGTTCGAATGGCTGGTGCCGTTTTCCCGCACCCGGCATCACCTGCACTGGGTGCTGCAAGGGGTCGATTTCGAGATTCAGCCGGGCGAAGCCGTGGGCATCGTCGGGGTCAACGGTGCCGGCAAAAGCACGCTGTTGAAAATGATCACCGGCACCACCCAGCCCACCTGCGGCGACATCCAGCTGCAAGGTCGCGTGGCCGCGCTGCTTGAACTGGGCATGGGCTTCCACCCGGACTTCACCGGTCGGCAGAACACCTTCATGGCCGGCCAGTTGCTCGGCATGCAGGTGGAAGAAATCGAAGCGTTGATGCCGGAGATCGAGAGCTTTGCCGAGATCGGCGAAGCCATCGACCAGCCGGTTCGCACCTACTCCAGCGGCATGCAGATGCGCCTGGCCTTCAGCGTAGCCACCGCGCGGCGGCCGGATATCCTGATCGTCGACGAAGCGCTGTCCGTGGGTGACGCCTACTTCCAGCACAAGAGCTTCGATCGCATCCGCAACTTCCGCAAGGCCGGCACCACGTTGCTGATCGTGTCCCATGACCGCTCCGCGATCCAGTCGATCTGCGACACCGCCATCCTCCTGGAAAACGGGCGCATGGCCATGCGCGGCAAGCCCGAAGAAGTGATGGACTACTACAACGCCATGCTCGCCCAGCGCGAGGGCCAGACGGTGCGCCAGGAGATGCTCGCCAACGGGCAGGTGCAAACCATTTCCGGAACAGGCGAAGCGGGCATTCTCAGCGTCCGCCTGCTGGACCCCAAGGGCCGTTCGGTGGAAGTGGCAGAAGTCGGTCAGGCGATGGTCCTCGAAGTGCAGGTTGAGGTGCGCCAGGACATCGAGCGGCTGATTCTCGGCTTCATGATCAAGGATCGCCTCGGCCAGCCCATGTATGGCATCAACACCCACCGGGTCGACAAAGCCCTTACCGACCTGAGTGCCGGCGAACGCATCACCTACCGTTTTGCCTTCGACATGCGCCTGGGCAAGGGCAACTATTCGGTGGCCCTGAGCCTGTCGCGGCTGGACTCGCACCTGGATCGCAATTTCGAATGGCGTGACTACGGGCTGGTCTTCCACGTGATCAACAATCGCCAGGAAGACTTTGTCGGCTGCTCCTGGCTCGAAGCGCAGACCAGTGTCACCCGCTCCAGCGAAAACCTGGTGCAAACCGTTGGAGTGACGCAATGACCAGACTACTGGTGGAATGTACCTACGTTTTCGAACACCCCGATGCCAACTCGGGCATTCAGCGAGTCGTGCGCAATGTGATTCAGCAATTGCCGGCCGCGGACGCCCAGCGTGAATGCATTCCGGTGGTGATGATCAATGGCGCGTTGTTCGAGGTGAAAAGCCTGGCGCCCTTGCCGACCGCCAAAGTGGATCTGGTGAGCCTGCGGGTGAAGCTCGAACAGTTCGCCAATCAGTTCTGGCTGCGCCACCGCACGCTGGAACGACGCCGTCCTTTCAGCCAATCGAAGTTCGCCCGCGGGGTGCTTTATGTCGGTTGCCGCCTCACCGCGTTTGCCTGCCTGAGCCTGCCGATTCGCCTGCTGGACCGGATACTCAAGGGCAAGCCGGTTCCCGAGCGCTGCGTGCCATTGCAACATCACGCTGGCGACCAGTTGGTGCTGCTGGACTCGTCCTGGCACGCCAATTTTTTTCCCCTGGCCGAGCAACTCAAGCGTGACGGGGTCGGCATCGTGTCGGTGATCTACGACCTGATTCCCCTGACCCACCCGCAGTTCTGCGACGCCGGGTTGGTGAAGGTGTTCAACGAATGGTTCGACTGGATCGCCCGCACCGCCGATGGCTACGTGGCGATCTCGACCACCATCCGCGACCAGGTGCGCCAGGAGATGACCCGCAGGATCGGCACCGCGCAGGTCCAGCAACGCTGGTTCGACTTCTTCCACCTCGGCTCCGAACTCGACCTGAGCGATGCCCGCTCCGCCGTCGACCCGGGGCTGCTGCAGATGTTCAAGTCGGCGGCCCCTGTATTCCTGATGGTCAGCACCATCGAGCCGCGCAAGAACCATGCGTATCTGCTCGACGCGTTCGAGCGCGCCTGGGCGGCCGGGTCCGGGGCCCGGTTGTGCATCGTCGGCAAGATCGGCTGGAAGTGCGAGGCGCTGATCGAGCGTATCCGCCAGCATCCGCAGTTGAACCAGCGCCTGTTCATGTTCAACACGCTCTCGGACAAGAGCCTGGAACACGCCTATACCCACGCGACCTCGCTGGTGTTTCCGTCCTACGTCGAAGGGTTCGGGTTGCCGCTGGTGGAAGCCATGCAGCGTGGCCTGCCGGCAATGGCCAGCGACATCCCGGTGTTTCGCGAAATCGGTGGCGAGTACATGGCGTACTTCAATCTCGCCGACCCGCAGAGCCTGGCCGATATGGTCATCGACATGGAAACGAGCGGCGCATTTCCCGCCCCCCTCAACCTGGATAACTGGCGCTGGCTGAGCTGGCGCGAGGCCAGTGCGCAACTGGTCGACCGTATCCAGCGCAACCTGCACACCGATGCGAAGGTGCCTGAGAGTCAGCATGCGAATTGCCCTTAACGCCCGCATCCTCCAGGCCCCGCGCACGGGCATCGGCCACTACGTCGCCGAACTGGCGACGGCCCTGGCCCGGGAACCGGACGTCGAGTTGGCGTTGTTCCATGGCTGGGGCTGGAGTTCGGTCCTGCCTGAGGCGGCGATGCCCGGTTACTCGCGCTTGACGCCATTGCTGCGACAGATCCCGGGGGCCTATCAGGCGCGGCGCTGGCTGGAACAGAAGCGCTTCGACCGGCGCCCCGCCCAGACCATCGATCTGTATCACGAGCCGAGCCTGTGGCCGCTGTCGTTCAACGGCCCGACCATCATCACGCTGCATGACCTCACCCACCTGCACTATCCCGACACCCAACCACCGGCCCGTCTGCGCGAAATCGAGCGGCGACTGGCCGACGGCGTACAGCGCGCGCGGCTGATTCTGACGGACTCGCAGCACATCGCCGATGAAGCGCAGGCCTGGTTCGCCCTGCCGGCCGAGCGCTTCGTGGTGGCACCGCTGGGTGTGGCCGCGCGATTCCACCCGCGTGAACCCAAGACCATCGATCGCGTCCTCAAAACCCACGGCGTCGAGGCGCGGGAGTATTTTCTCTGCGTCGGTACCCTGGAGCCGCGCAAGAACCTGACCCAGGCCCTGCACGCCCATGCCCGACTACCGGAAACCGTGCGCCAGCGTTTTCCCTTGCTGATCGCCGGTATGGCCGGCTGGCAGCGCCAACAGTTCAACGACGAGTTGCGTTCGGCCCTCGCCTCAGGTCACGTGTGCCTGCTGGGTTACCTGCCCGACGAGGATCTGGCGCAATTGCTGGCCGGCGCCCGGGCGCTGGTCTTCCCTTCGTTGTACGAGGGGTTCGGCCTGCCGGTGCTGGAAGCCATGGCCAGTGGCACCCCGGTGATTCTGACGGGTATATCGGCGATGCCGGAGGTGGCTGGCGAGGCCGGCAACTACATCGAGGCGCACGACCCTGACACCTTGCGCGATGCCATGCTGCGGTTGATCGACGACCCGGCACACTGGCAGGCCTGTCGCGAGGCGGGTTTGCAGCGAGCGAAGCTTTTTTCCTGGGAGCGTTGCGCGACGGTGACCGCCCGCGCCTACCGCCAGGCTATGGAGAACTGATATGCGCGTTCTGCACTTTTACAAATCCTACTTGCCCGACTCCATGGGTGGCATCGGACAAGTCATTTTCCAGATGAGCGAAATTGGCGCGCGCCATGGTGTCGACAGCACGGTGCTGACCCTGAGCAATAACCCGGCGCCGGGCGTGTTGCAGATCCGCGAGCACCAGGTGCATCAGGCCAGGATGGATTTTCAGCTCGCCTCCACCGGTTTTTCCTACAGCGTGTTCAAGCAGTTTCGTGAGCTCGCCGCCGAAGCCGATGTGGTCAACTACCACTTCCCCTGGCCCTTCATGGACCTGGTGCATTTTGTCAGCGCCACCAAAAAGCCCAGCGTGGTGAGTTACCACTCCGACATCATTCGCCAGCGTCATTTGCTCAAACTGTACCGTCCGTTGATGCGCCGGTTTCTGGACAGCGCGGATCGAATCGCCGTGGCGTCCCCCAACTACTTTCACACCAGTGACGTGCTCAAGGACTACCGGGACAAGACCCGGGTCATCACCTATGGCCTGGACAAGTCAGGTTATCCGAAGCACGACGCGGCACGGACCGAGCGCTGGCGCCAGAAGCTGGGGGACAAGTTCTTCCTGTTCGTCGGTGTCATGCGCTACTACAAGGGGCTGCACATCCTGCTCGAAGCGATGCGGGGGCTGAACTATCCCGTGGTGATCGTCGGCACCGGCCCGCTGGAAAAAGAGCTGCATGCCCAGGCCAGGGCACTGGGGCTGCAGAACCTGCACTTTCTCGGCTTCCTCGGTGATGAAGACAAGGTTGCCTTGCTCGAGTTGAGTTATGCGGTGGTGTTCCCGTCGCACCTGCGCTCGGAAGCCTTCGGCATTTCACTGCTTGAAGGCGCGATGTATGGCAAACCGATGATCTCCAGTGAGATTGGCACGGGTACCAGTTACATCAACATCCATAACGAAACCGGGCTGGTGGTACCGCCCAATGATCCACTGGCGTTTCGTCAGGCGATGCGCACGCTTTGGGAAAACCCGGTGCTGGCGGCGCAAATGGGCGAGAAGGCGCAGGCCCGCTATCAGACTCTGTTTACGGCGGACGAAATGGGTCGCAAATGGGCGGCGTTGTATGAGGAACTGCTGGAAGAAAAAAACCTCGCCTACGCATGATATTGCTGCTCACTTAAGGACGAACACTGTATCTGTGGCGAGGGAGCTTGCTCCCGCTGGACTGCGCAGCAGTCCCATTTTTAGGGCCGCTTCGCGCCCCAGCGGGAGCAAGCTCCCTCGCCACAGGTTGCTTATTGTTCGCGCTATCTCTTAAGTGAACAGCACTACGCCTACGCATGAGGCTTTTTTGCCGGATCCGACTGGCCTCGGCTGCGGCGTGCCAACAGTGTTACGATCCCGCGACTGTAGATTTTCCAAGGCTTGCGCACGGCGTGTGCAAGCCGTCGATTTTTCCCATTGGCCCCTGACTGGCTGCTGAACGACTATGCAACGCCTGCTCAATGACCGCCTGGACTGGAACCTGCTGCGCACCTTTCGGGTGATTGGCCAGGAGCTGAGCATCAGCCGCGCCGCCGCCCGCCTGCACCTGACACAACCGGCCGTGAGCCAGGCACTCAAGCGCCTGGAAGAACAGCTGGGCCGCCAACTGATAGCCCGTCGCGGACCACGTTTTGCCCTGACCGAAGTCGGCGAGCAGATCTTCGCCCTGGCCGGGGAAATCTACGGGCAGATGTCCCAGGTCAGCAGCGTGCTGGAACAACCGGCCGATGAAGTGATCGGCAAGGTGCGGTTGCTGATCATCAGCCGGATTTTCTCCGAGCGCTTTGATGACTTCCTCGCCGACTTCCATCGCCAATACCCGCGAGTCGATCTGGAAGTCGATGTGATGCGCAGTTCCGACATCGTCAGCGCCCTCCAGGAAAAAACCGCGACCCTCGGCCTGAGCCTCAATCGGCGCCCGCAGCCACGCCTGGAGCAGCGTTTGTTCCTGCGTCAACGCTATGCGTTTTTCTGCGGCAAGCACCATGGACTGTTCGGTCGACAGGACGTCGCCGAAGGGGATTTACAGCGGGAGAACTTCGTCAGTTTCACCAGTGACCAGATCGGCGGCATGCTCTCGCCGCTGACGATCTTCCGTGATCAACAGGGTTTCAGCGGGCGCATCGTCGCCTCGTCACCAAGCCTGGAGGAAGTCCGGCGACTGGTCATCGCCGGCTTCGGTATCGGCTGTCTGCCCGAGCACGTGGTGGCGGCCGATGTCGACACCGGATTGCTCTGGCGCCTGCCGCCCCACGAAGGGATTGCCGATGTCGACATTCATTTGCTGTGGAACCGCGAACAGCGCATGAGCCGGGCCGAGACGATCTTTCTTGAAAGCCTGCAGCAACGGCTGACGGACTAGACGCGCAAGACCTGCGCCACCGGCTCACCGGCGCACAAGCGTTCGAGCAAGCGCGGCTCGGCAAGGTCCGAAGCCAGTGCCTGCTCGATGACAGCCAGCGCCGATGCCGTGTCGAGAAACAGCACGCCGTTGTCGTCCGCCAGCACCCAATCCCCCGGTTGCACCGTCACGCCAGCGCAGTGAACGGGCTGATTGATGGCGCTGTCATTGCGGCCGTGCAGCTTGGTGGTCAACAGACTGGTGCCACGGGCGAACACCGGCAACCCGACTTCGCGCAGCTCCAGCAGGTCGGTCACCGCACCATCGACCACAATGCCCACCGCCCCGGCGCAGCGTGCCGCGCAACTGGTCACCGCACCGACCGGGGCGTGCCGATGGTCGCCTCCCGTGTCGATCACCAGCACGTCGCCCGGCCTGATCTGCGCCAGGGCCCGGTTGACGGCGATGGCATCGGCGCCCAGCAGTTTCAGGGTCAAGGCTCGGCCAACGACTTTCACATTGGGCACCATGGCCCGTAGTTGTGGGTCGGCGAATCCCTCTTCGAGAAAATGCCCGAGGGTCGGAAAGCTCACCGCCTTGAGCTGTTCGATCAGTTGCGACTCATCCATGTTGCGGCTCCCCGCCAATCAGTTCGGCGACACAGTCGATTTCCAGCGATACCCCCCACAGTGCCACGCACACCGTGGTGCGCGCCGGCGGCGCATGGCCGAGGAACTCGCGGTACACAGCGTTGAACGGCTCCAGCTGTGCGGGATCGGTCAGGTAGGCATTGACCTTGATCACGTGGCTGAAACCGGACCCGGCTTCAATCAGGATCGCTTCGAGGTTGCGCAAGGTTTGCCGCACCTGCTCGGGAAAGTCGGCAGGCTGGTCGTCGAGGCCGCTTTGAGCCGGGATCTGCCCGGCAGTGAACACCAAGTGACCACTGACCACGGCCTGGGAGTAAGGGCCGACCGGGCCGATGTAGCCCGGGGCCGATTGAATTCTGCGCATGCTGTTGAACTCCGGAAGTCAGGCCGTAGCCGATTTGAAGGGTTTGCCGGGGGCCGGATCGTCTGTCGGGGCGACGCTCGGGATTTCGCTGATGTCCTTCTTGAAGGTTTCGGTCAGCAGCAATAGCGCCACCAGTGAAATCAAGGCCGCACCGATCATGTACCAGGCCACCGACGACCCTTTGCCCGTCGCGGCCAGCAATGCCGTGGTGACGATGGGTGTCGCCGCGCTGCCGAGCAGGCCGGACAACATGTAGCTGATGGACAACCCGGAATACCGCACCCGGGTGCCGAACAGTTCGGCGAGGAATGTCGCGATCGGCCCGTAGTTGGCGGCGAAGGCGGTCATCAACAACAGATAGCCGAAGACCACCATCGGCAGCTCCCTGGTATCCATCAGCCAGAACATCGGGAACGCCACCAGCGCTTCGGCGATGATGCCGCCGACAATGATCGGCTTGCGCCCGAAACGATCCGAAAGCGCACCGAACACCGGCAACATGACGATGCACCAGGCGCAGGACAGCAGCACCACACCGAGCATCACGCCGCGGCTGAAGCCGAGGTTCTGCGTGCCGTACGTCAAACCGAACGCCACGATAATGTTGAACGAAGCGCCCGTGGACATGGTGGCGATACCGCCCAGCACCACTTGTTTCCAGTACTTGCGGAACACTTCCGCCAACGGCATCTTCACTTGCACCTCGGCCTCCTTGACCTTGTTGAAGGCCGGGGTTTCCGCGATGTTCAAGCGGATGTACAAGCCGACGGCGATCAGCAACACGCTGGCCAGGAACGGAATACGCCAGCCCCAGGCCAACAGTTCCTCAGGGGACAGCCACGCCGCGATCAACAGGAAGGCCAGGTTGGCAATCATGGTCCCGGCCGGCACGCCGATCTGCACCCAGGAACCGTACAGGCCACGCTTGTTGGCCGGCGCATGCTCCACCGCCATCAATACCGCTCCGCCCCACTCGCCACCCAATGCCAGGCCTTGCACGACCCTGAGCAGTAACAACAGGATCGGCGCCCAGATACCGATAGTGGCAAAGTCCGGCAACAAGCCGATGGCGAAGGTGGCCGCGCCCATGGTCAACAGCGAAATCAACAGCATCGACTTGCGCCCCAGGCGATCACCGAAATGCCCGAACAATGCCGCACCGACAATCCGCGCCAGATACGCCGAAGCAAAGGTGCCGAAAGCCAGCAGTGTTCCGATCAGCGGCACGAAATCCGGGAAGAACACTTTGTTGAACACCAGCGCCGAGGCCGTGGCAAACACGAACAAGTCGTACCACTCCACGGTGGTACCGATCACGCTGGCCACCGCGACTTTTTTCATACTGATTTCAACTTCCGGTGGTGCGCCGGACTTTTCTGCGGACGATAGATCGCTCATCACTGTCTCCAGGAATTCATCAAGAACTCGTTATTTAATTGTTTTGACTGGCAGTAAAACGGTTGAGGCGAAGGTTGTTGTTATGGCTCGCCCAACTGAGCGGGCGAGTTCGCAGGGCATTTTTATGGGTTGGATAGCGGTGGGTTCAATAACCCAGTAATCGGTCCGCACAGTTCAATAACGGTTCGCCGCTATTCAATCGGCGGAAGTTTTCCGCCACTTGTTCGGCAATACAATCATGGGAAGCCGCCGAAGCCATGTGCGGGGTGATGGTGACACCGGGCATGCTCCAGAGCCGGTGATCGACCGGCAGCGGTTCCTGTTCGAAGACATCCAGCAGCGCACCGCGCAATTGTCCTCTGGCCAATGCCTGTTCGAGATCGTCAATGTCCAGATGAGCGCCCCGGCCACAGTTGACCAGTGCTGCGCCGCTGGCGAGTTGGTCGAACGTGGCCCGGCCAAGGATGCCGCGGGTTTCGCTGGTGAGTGGCAACAGGTTGATCAGCAACTCGACGCCGTCGAGAAACGGATTTAACCCATCGGCCCCGGCGAACGTACGCACACCCGGCAGGTCCTTGTTGCGCCGCGCCCAGCCGCGCACGTCATAGCCGGCGGCGGCCAGATCCAGAGCAATCGCGCTGCCCAGCGATCCGAGCCCCATCACACCGACCTTGAACTGCCCCGCAGCCCGTTGCAGCGGCCGCTCCCAGCGTTGCTCCCGTTGTTGCGACAGCACCTGATCGAAACCGCGGTGATAGTGGATCACCGCCCAGCGCACGTACTCGGTCATGCCCTGGCGATGACCCGGGTCGACCACGCGGCAAATCGGCAGGTCCGGGCATGACGGATCGTGGTCGAGGTGGTCGATACCGGCGGCCACCGAGTGAATCACCTGCAGGTTCGGCAATGCTCCGAGACTGCCCGGCAAAGGAAACCAGCACGCTGCCATCTGCGCATTGGCGGCCCGGGAATCGTCGGCCAGCACGGCGGTGAGCTGCGGCGCACTGCGGGCGAACGCCGCCTGCAATTGCTTGAGCAGCAAGGTGTCGCGAGACAGCAGAACCACGGTGTTGATGTCGGCGTTCATGACAAATAAGACTCGCGCTGGGATTCGATCAACGTCAGGGCGGCCTCCCAGGCCAGGTCGATGATGTTGTCCTGCTCATCACGGTCAAACTGTTCGGCGGTGTGCGCACACACTTCCGGTGACGGGTAATGCAATGCCGAACCACCGGCCAGCGCCTGCACCTGGGCCTGACAGGCGCGCTCCAGAAAGTGGATTTCCTGGAACGCCTGGGCCACCCCGGAACCACCGACCAGCAAGCCGTGATTGCGCAGGATCATCGCCCGGTGCGGGCCGAGGTCGGCAATCAAGCGCTCGCGCTCATCCAGCGACAGCGCGATGCCCTCATAGGTGTGATAGGCCAGCTTGCCGTAGAACTTCAACGCGTGCTGACTGATCGGCAGCAAGCCTTGCTTCTGCGCCGCGACCGCCATGCCCGCCGCCGTGTGGGTGTGGATCACACAGTTCAGGTCCGGACGCGCCATATGGATCGCCGAGTGGATCACGAAGCCGGCGGCGTTGACCCGATGGCCGGCGTACTCCGGGTCGACCACCCGCCCTTCCTGATCGATGCGCACCAGGTCCGAGGCGCGCATGCGGTCGAAGATCACGCCATAGCGGTTAATCAGGAAGTGGTGCTCAGGCCCCGGAATCCGCAGGGTGATATGGGTGTCGATCAGGTCGGTCATGCGAAAGTGCGCGACCAGTCGATACAGCGCCGCCAGTTCGCAACGGGCTTGCCATTCAACCGGGTCGATGTGTGCAGGTTTACTCACGAATACACCTCTTTGACAGCGTGGGTGACGACCGGGTTGGCGCGCAGGCGGGCCAGGCCGCAAACACCGATCAGGGACAGGGCCGAGAGCAAGGTGAAGAACACCGCCAGCGGCAACCATTGTCCGGAAAACTTGCTGGCCAGCAGCGTGCCGATCAGGGGTGTGGTGCCCCCGGCCACGGCGCAAGCCAGTTGATAGGCGATGGAAATGCCCGAGTAGCGCAGGTGCACCGGGAAGGCCTGGGTCATGTAGCCGGCGATCACCGCGTACAGCGCCGAGAGAATCACCACGGCCAACGCGATGCCGAGCGTCATCAACAGAATGTTTTGCGTGCCCACCAACAGAAACATCGGGTAGGGCGTGAGCATGCACAACAGTGCGACCCATTTGAGGAAACGTCCTTCACCGATACGTTCGGCCAGCAGTGCCGAGAGCGGTTGCGAGAGCAACTGGATGATCGTCACCAGAAACAGGCAATCGAGAATCGTCGAACGAGCAATGCCCTGGTACTGGGTGACGTAGGTGATCATGAAGGTGTTGGTGAAGAAGAACCCGGCCGAGCCGATGGTCACCGCAGCGGCGGCGAACAGGATCTGCCGCCAGCAGGTGCGGATCACGTCCATCACCGGGTATTTGGCGGTCTCGTTGTTGTCCTGGACCTTGGCGAACTCCGGGGACTCGTGAACGCCGGAGCGGATCAACAGGCCGACCATCATCAATACGCCGCTGGCGAGGAACGGCAGACGCCATCCCCAGGCGAGGAACTCCTCTGGCTCAAGGGACGTCACCAGGCGGAAAGCAATCAGTGCCAGCAACAAGCCGGCCGGGCTGCCCAACTGGGCGAACGAGGCGTAGAACGTCTTGCGCCTGGCCGGTGCGTGTTCGCTCGCCATCAACACCGCCCCGCCCCACTCGCCACCGACCGAAATGCCCTGGATCAAACGCAGCACGATCAGACCGATCGGCGCCCAGATGCCGACGCTGGCATAGCTCGGCAACAGGCCAATGCCCGCGGTGGCGATGCCCATCAGGGCCATGGTCACCAGGAGCATTTTCTTGCGCCCGAGACGATCGCCCAGATGACCGAACACCATCCCGGCCATGGGCCGCGCAATGAAGCCGACAGCGAAACTGCCAAATGCCGCGAGGGTACTCATGACCGGGTCGCTGCTGGGGAAGAACACCTGTCCGAGAACCAGCGCCGCCGCGGTGGCGTAGATGTAGAAGTCGTAGAACTCGATGGTCGTGCCAATGAAGGCCGCGGCCGCGGCTCGGCGCGGTTGGGGAGTAGTGTGCATGCAAGGACCCTGTGTACTTATAGTTTTTGGGCAGGTGTTAAGGCGGATGACGGTTGCGCTCTATGGCGCTTGTAGGCTTTATCGCTTCCATGCCAGGATTAGTCAATTTTCAAATCCTTATCTTTACTATTAGCACTGCTACTGCATGAGGTTTTATGTCCTCCACTTCCAACCCGTGGGTCGGCCGGCGCTTTCTCAATGACCGCCTCGACTGGAACCTGCTGCGCACCTATCTGGTCATCGGCCAGGAAGGCAGCATGAGCCGCGCTGCCGCGCGACTGCACATCACCCAGTCGGCCGTCAGCCAGGCGCTGAAACGACTGGAAGAGCAGCTGGAATGCGTGCTGATTGCCCGCAGCGGACGACGCTTTGACCTGACGGAAACCGGGGAAGAAGTCCTGCGGATCGCGGCCGATATCTACGGTGATGTTTCACGCCTGGGGACGGTGGTGGAGAGTCGTCACGACGACCTGGTGGGCAAGATCCGTATCCTCACCGTCAGCGGTGTGCAGGCACGGCATTACGATGATTTCCTCGCTGACTTCCATGAAACCCACCCGAAAATCGAGCTGGAAGTCGAGGTGATGGGCAGTTCGAACATCATCAGTTCGCTGCTGCAAAAGACCGCGACCATTGGCGTCGGCCTGTGTCGTCTGCCACAGCCGCGGCTGGAACAGCGGGTGCTGTTTCGCGAGACCTACGCTTACTTTTGTGGCCAGCGTCATCGCCTGTTCGGGCAAGAGAATCTGACCCTGGAGCAACTGTCGGCGGAAAACTTCGTCAGCTTCACCAGCGACCAGTTGGGCGGCAATCTTTCACCCCTGACGCTGTTCCGCGATCAGCAAGGCTTCACCGGCAAGATCGTCGCGTCCTCCACCAGTTTCGAAGAAATTTACCGCCTGATCTGCGCGGGTTATGGCATCGGCGCCTTGCCCACGCATCTGGTGCGCCGGGATGTCGAGCAAGGTCTGCTCTGGCGCCTGCCGCCGGAAGACGGCGTGGTGGATTTCGATATCCAGTTGTTATGGAATCGCGAACAGAAGATGAGCCAGGCCGAAACGGTGTTCCTCGAGAGCTTCCAGCACATGCTCAGCATCCGCGAGCCTGTGCTGTGAAGCCCTGACGCTTCAGACGTGAGGATCGTCCGGCGCCTTGCCCGGTGCCGCGTACTGCGGCTTCAGGTGCCCGTCCTGATCGAGTAGCCAGGCGTCCATGATCTGCCGGACGACCGGTCCGGCGACGCGGCCACCCGCCTCGCCGTTTTCGATCATCACCGAAATCACGATCTTCGGGTGCTCGGCCGGGGCGAAGCCGACGAACAAGGCATTGTCGCGGTTACGCTCACGGGTTTTCTCCCGGTTGTAACGTTCGCCCTGCTTGATCGCCACCACTTGCGCGGTACCACTCTTGCCGGCAATACGGTATTGCGCCCCCGCGGCGGCGGCTCGGGCAATCCCCCGGGCATCGTGCATCACCATCTGCATGCCATGGTTGACCTGCTCCCAGTCGCGTGGATCCTTGAGCAGAATATTGGGCATTGGATGCTCGTCCACCGGCGCGACGCCGTCCACGGTTTTGGCCAGGTGCGGGCGATTCCACACGCCTTTGTTGGCAATCAGCGCCGTGGCCTGGGCCAATTGCAGCGGCGTGACCTGCATGTAGCCCTGGCCGATACCGAGAATCACCGTCTCGCCCGGAAACCAGGCCTGCCGACGCGTGGCGCGCTTCCATGCCTGGGATGGCATCAGGCCGGGGGATTCTTCGTTCATGTCCAGGGAGACTTTCTCACCCAGTCCGAACATCGCCATGTAGTCGTGCAGGCGATCGACCCCCAGCTTGTGTGCGAGGTCATAGAAATAGGTGTCGTTGGAACGCATGATCGCTGCATCCATATCCACCCAGCCATCGCCGCTGTGGTTCCAGTTGCGGTACTTGTGATCGAAATCCGGCAGCTGGTAATAACCGGGGTCGAACACACGGGTCTGTGGCGTGACGACCCCCGCGTCGAGGCCGGCGATTGCCACTTCCGGCTTGATGGTCGAACCCGGCGCGTACAGGCCGCGCAGCACACGGTTGAACAGCGGTCGGTCGACGGAGTCGCGTAGCGTGGAGTACTCCCTGGAACTGATACCGGTGACGAACAGATTAGGATCGAAACTCGGGTTGCTGACCATGGCCAGCACTTCACCGGTCGACGGATCGAGCGCAACCACCGAGCCGCGACGATCGCCCAGGGCTTGTTCGGCGGCTTCCTGCAACTTGACGTCGAGGCTCAGGACAATGTTTTCACCGGGCACCGGATCCGTGTGCTTGAGCACTCGCAACACGCGCCCTTGGGCATTGGTTTCGACTTCCTCATAACCGACATGGCCGTGCAGTTGCGCCTCGTAGAATTTTTCGATCCCGGTCTTGCCAATGGATTGGGTGCCTCGGTACTCGACCGTATCCAGAGCCTTTGACTCTTTCTCGTTGATACGTCCGACGTAGCCGACCGAATGCGCGAAGTGCGCACCCAGCGGATAGTGCCGCACGAACTGCGGCTCGACATCGATGCCCGGCAAACGGAACTCGTTGACGGCGAGTACGGCGATCTGTTCTTCGCTCAGCTCATAGAACAGCGTCACCGGTACGAAGGGGTGACGTGCCTGCTTCATCACCTTATCGAATTGCGAGCGGTCTTCAGCGGGCAAGTGCAGGAGATTGGCGACCTCGTCCAGCTCTTCGTTGACATTGGAAGCACGTTCGCGGGTGATGGTCAGGTTGAAGCTGGGGCGGTTGTCCGCAAGGAGTACACCGTTGCGGTCATAGATCAATCCACGGGTAGGCGTAATCGGCAGGACATGTACGCGATTGTTTTCGGAGATGGTCGAGTGATAGTCGAACTCGACGACCTGCAGGACATACAGACGCACCACCAGAGCACAGGTGATGGTGGCAACGAACAAGGCGCAGGCCAGGAGTCTCTTGTTGACCAGGCGTGTTTCTTTTTCGTGGTCCTTGATCGGTATCGGTTCAGGCACTTGTGCAGCAACTCTTTGAAAAGAATGCCGATCCGTGGGCGCAGACTCAGTCCATTAAAAATGAGCTGCACCTTACCAAACCCGGGAAGTCAGGTTTGTGTGATTTTTTTCACAATTGACTTTGAATGGGGCGCGGCCTGTTTTTTCACGCGCAAAAACAAAACCCCAACTGCTTTCGCAATTGGGGTTTCGGAATTTAATCTTGACGATGACCTACTCTCACATGGGGAAACCCCACACTACCATC
>NZ_JBYSVW010000029.1:0-42065 GCF_058986625.1 Pseudomonas sp. GW821-FHT07G06 | reverse complement strand
TTGCGCTTTCGATCTCTCGTCAGCGGGAGGCGAATTCTACAGCGTTACTCGCTGCTGTCAACACCTCTTTTTCAACTCCCTTGGCACTTCGATGATCTGAAGCAACCCGCTGCCGAAAACTGCGTAACTCTTTGTTTATCAAGGAGTTTTCCGTTTCGACTGCGCCGGAAGTGGGGCGAATTATAGACATCTGAAATCTGCCGTCAAGCACTGATTTTGCTTTTCTATCAATAACTTACAGAAAGCGCTAAAAGGCCTGATTTGAGGCCTATATAGAGAAGCAAAAACGCCTCCCTATATAGAAGAGAGCAATCAGAGCACGCCAGACGCCTTGAGCGTAGACACCGAGCCTGCATCCAGCCCCAGGACCCGATGCAATACCTCCTGCGTATGCTCACCCAGCAGAGGTGGCGCAAACCGGTACTCCACCGGAGTTTCGGACAGACGAATAGGGCTCGCCACCTGAGGCACCATTCCCGCCAGCGCATGCGGCAGCTCGATGGCCAACCCGCGCGCCTTGACCTGAGGATCGGCAAACATCTGCGCCAGGTCATTGATAGGCCCGCATGGCACGCCCGCCTGCTCCAGCTGCGCCACCCATTCAGCGGTGGTCTTGAACACCGTTGCCTGGCGGATCAGCGGAATCAGCACCGCGCGGTTCGCTACCCGCAGCTTGTTCGTGGCAAAACGCGGATCGTCCGCCCACTGTGGCTGCCCGGCCACTTCCGCGAACTTGCGGAACTGCCCGTCGTTCCCGACGGTAAGGATGAAATCGCCATCCGCCGTAGGAAAATCCTGATAGGGCACAATGTTCGGATGAGCATTACCCAAGCGTTTAGGTGCATTCCCTGTCGTCAGGTAGTTCATGGCCTGGTTGGCCAGACAGGCTACCTGCACGTCCAGCAGCGCCATGTCGATATGCTGACCACCGCCGTCGTGATCCCGATGCGCCAGCGCAGCCAGGATCGCGACAGTCGAGTACAGCCCGGTCAGGATGTCCGTCAGCGCCACGCCAACCTTCACCGGCCCCGCACCTTCCTCGCCTTCAGGTCGCCCCGTGAGACTCATGAGACCGCCCAGCCCCTGGATCATGAAGTCATAACCCGCACGCTTGGCGTAAGGACCGGTCTGGCCAAACCCGGTGATCGAGCAATAGATCAGGTCCGGATTGATCGCCTTCAGCGATTCATAGTCCAGGCCATAGGCCGCCAGACCACCAACCTTGAAGTTTTCGATCAGGATGTCCGACTTCGCCGCCAGCTCACGCACCAGCTTCTGCCCTTCGGGGCGAGTGAAGTCGATGGTGACCGATTGCTTGTTGCGATTGGCCGACAGGTAATAGGCGGCCTCGCTGGTGTTTTCCCCATAAGCATCTTTAAGGAACGGTGGCCCCCAGGCGCGCGTGTCATCACCGTTACCGGGGCGCTCGACCTTGATCACTTCAGCGCCGAGGTCGGCCAGGATCTGCCCGGACCAAGGCCCGGCCAGCACCCGCGATAAATCCAGTACCCGTAGATGCGATAGCGCGCCCATGGACGTCCTCCTGTTAATAGAACGCCTGGATGCCGGTTTGCGCACGACCAAGGATCAGCGCGTGGACGTCATGAGTACCTTCATAGGTATTCACCACTTCCAGGTTCACCAGGTGGCGAGCAACGCCGAATTCATCGGAGATGCCATTGCCGCCCAACATATCGCGAGCCATGCGCGCGATGTCCAGGGACTTGCCGCAGGAGTTGCGCTTCATCATCGAAGTGATTTCGACTGCAGCAGTGCCTTCATCCTTCATACGACCCAGACGCAGGCAGCCTTGCAGCGCCATGGTGATTTCGGTCTGCATGTCGGCCAGCTTCTTCTGGATCAACTGAGTGGCTGCCAATGGACGGCCGAACTGTTGACGATCCAGGGTGTACTGGCGAGCGGTGTGCCAGCAGAACTCGGCTGCACCCAGTGCGCCCCAGGAGATGCCGTACCGTGCCGAGTTGAGGCAGGTGAAAGGACCTTTCAGTCCACGGACATCCGGGAAGATGTTCTCTTCCGGCACGAACACGTTGTCCATCACGATTTCACCGGTGATCGATGCCCGCAGGCCAACCTTGCCGTGAATCGCCGGAGCGCTCAGGCCTTTCCAGCCTTTCTCCAGAACGAAGCCGCGGATGTCGCCGGCATCGTCCTTGCCCCAGACCACGAACACATCGGCAATCGGGCTGTTGGTGATCCACATCTTGCTGCCGGTGAGGCTGTAGCCGCCTTCCACCTTGCGCGCACGAGTGATCATCGCGCCCGGGTCGGAACCGTGGTTAGGCTCGGTCAGGCCGAAGCAGCCGATCCACTCGCCCGAGGCCAGTTTCGGCAGGTACTTCTGCTTCTGCGCTTCGGTACCGAACTCATTGATCGGCACCATCACCAGCGAGGACTGAACGCTCATCATCGAGCGATAACCGGAGTCGATACGCTCGACTTCGCGGGCGATCAGGCCATAGCTGACGTAGTTCAGGCCGCTGCCACCGTATTGCTCGGGGATGGTTGCGCCCAACAGACCCACTTCGCCCATTTCGCGGAAGATCGCCGGGTCGGTCTTCTCATGGCGGAAAGCTTCAAGAATGCGCGGCGCAAGGCTCTGCTGAGCGAACTGCGCAGCCGTGTCGCGAATCATGCGTTCTTCTTCAGTGAGCTGTTGATCCAGCAGCAGGGGATCGATCCAGTTGAAGCTAGCTTTACCGCCCATGAGTGTGTCCTCTCGAATCGGGTCAAATAACGTGGACTGATCCTAGGCCTGGATCGACGCTACGGCAAACGAGGATTTCGCATACTGTTGTGCTAATTTCTCACTCCGAAACGTCGCAAAAGAGCTTTTATGCGATGCATTAGTGAGGTTGACGTACATGCGCAGGAAGATACCCAGCACCACCGCCCTGATCAGCTTCGAGGCCGCGGCGCGCCATGAAAGCTTCACCAAGGCCGCCCAGGAGCTTTCGCTGACCCAGGGGGCGATTTGCCGACAGATCGCCAGCCTTGAGGAGTTCCTCAGCGTAGAACTGTTCCGACGTTCGCGGCGGGGAGTGAAGCTGACTGAGGCCGGGCTTTCCTACAGCCGCCGGGTCGCCACTCAACTGGATGCGGTTGAGCGCGACACCTTGTCCGTGATGGGCCAGCAGGGCACCAACGTAATCGAATTGGCCGTGGTTCCGACCTTCGGTACCCAATGGCTGCTGCCACGACTCAAGGACTTCCAGCAGAAGCACCCGGAAGTGACGGTCAACCTGACCAACCGCACACGCCCGTTCCTGTTCGCCGACACTGATTTCGATGCCGCGATCTACTTCGGCGACGCGGATTGGTCGGGTACGGAATCCCACAGGCTGATGGGTGAAAATCCGATGCCCGTTTGCAGCTCCAACCTGCTCGGGAACAAGACCAGCCTTACGCCCGGCGAAATCGCCGATTTGCCCCTGCTGCAACAAACCACCCGTCCTTATGCCTGGCGCCAGTGGTTCGATTCCCAACATCTGAATGTCCCTCGAGACATGACAGGCCCCCGCTACGAGCTATTCTCCATGCTCGCCCAAGCGGCCATGCATGACATGGGCATTGCCCTGATTCCGCCGTTCCTGATTCAAAGGGAGTTGAAAGAAAAACGCCTGGTGATCGCCAACCCGCAAGCACTGTCCAGCATCAAGGCTTATTACCTGATGATTCCTGAGCGAAAGGTCGAATCCGCGTCATTAAGGGCATTTCGTGACTGGCTGGTAAACCAAGCGCACAGCTACAGCCTAGAGGAGTAAAGGCTCCTCCGCGCTACTTGACCCCGTAGTCAGCAAAAACAAAGCCCTACAGATATACGTATTTGTCGCATGACAGCAAACTGTATCGAGAAGTCGTACAAACGTCCCACAAGCGCCTGATCATGCGGCTTTGCGCCACTATTTCGAGGCGATGCCGCATCATTCATACGGCCGATGTGTAAATTCTTCAATTTCGGCCAGAATCCTTGTAAAGCACGGTCTGCAAGGGATTGAGCCGGTTGGTTGCGACATTCGGTCACGGGGTGACTTGTAGTTAATTTTCCGTCACCCGTCATAATCCCTTGAAGGGCACAAAGTTCGCCTGCAAAATGCCGCGCCCCGCCCTGATTTGGCGGGATCGTGCTGATCGGCCGCCCCAGCCGCACCATCCGTAGTGCATGGGTTTACTCAATAAGATCACGCAGGAGATTTGACGTGCACATTGGTGTTCCTCTCGAAACCCAGACCGGTGAAACACGGGTTGCTGCAACCCCGGAAACCATCAAGAAGCTGATCAGCCAGGGTCATAAGGTCACTGTACAAAGCGGCGCCGGCATTAATGCCAGCGTTGTCGACAGTGCCTATGAAGCGGCAGGCGCAACCATTGGCAGCGCCAATGATGCGTTTGGAGCAGAGCTGATTTTGAAGGTGGTCGCGCCCAGCGACAGCGAGCTGGCGCTGATTAAAAGCGGCACCGTTGTGGTGGGTATGCTCAATCCGTTCAACAACGAAACCATCGCCAAGATGGCCGAGTGCGGCATTACCGCCTTCGCCCTGGAGGCTGCGCCACGTACCTCCCGCGCCCAAAGCCTGGATGTGCTGTCGTCGCAAGCCAACATTGCCGGTTACAAGGCTGTCTTGCTGGCCGCTCACCATTACCCTCGTTTCATGCCGATGTTGATGACGGCTGCGGGCACCGTGAAAGCGGCGCGCGTGCTGATCCTTGGTGCCGGTGTGGCCGGATTGCAGGCCATTGCTACGGCAAAACGCCTGGGTGCGGTGATCGAAGCCTCTGACGTGCGTCCTGCGGTGAAAGAGCAGATCGAATCCCTCGGCGCGAAGTTCGTCGACGTGCCTTACGAGACCGACGAAGAGCGTGAATGCGCCGTTGGTGTCGGTGGTTACGCCCGGCCGATGCCGGCCAGCTGGATGCAGCGCCAGGCCGCGGCCGTGCACGAGCGCGCCAAGCAGGCAGACATCGTCATCACCACGGCACTGATTCCCGGCCGCAAGGCACCGACGCTGCTCAGCGCAGAAACCGTGGCACAGATGAAACCGGGTTCGGTGGTCATCGACCTCGCGGCCGCCCAGGGCGGTAACTGCCCGCTGACCGTGGCCGATCAGGTGGTCGTCGAAAACGGCGTGACCATCGTTGGCCCGACCAACCTGGCGGGCGCAGTGGCGGCCGATGCTTCGGCGCTGTACGCACGCAACCTGCTGGACTTCATGAAACTGTTGTTCGATAAAGAAGGACAACTGGTGATCAACCTTGAAGACGATATCGTCGCCGCGTGCCTGATGTGCCGCGACGGCCAGATCGTGCGCAAGAACGGCTGAGGATAAAAACAATGGAAGACATGCTGATCTCTCACGGTATCTACAACCTGATCATCTTCGTGCTGGCCATCTATGTCGGCTACCACGTGGTCTGGAACGTTACACCTGCGCTGCACACACCACTGATGGCTGTCACCAACGCCATCTCGGCCATCGTGATCGTCGGTGCCATGCTCGCCGCCGCCCTCACCGTGACCCCGCTGGGCAAGACCATGGGCACCCTGGCCGTGGCCCTGGCCGCCGTCAACGTGTTTGGTGGCTTCCTGGTGACCCGGCGCATGCTGGAAATGTTCAAGAAGAAAGCGGCCAAAGCTCCGGCTGCCAAGGCCGAAGCAGTCAAGGCTGAGGTGCAGCAAGCATGAGCATGAACCTGGTTACGTCCCTGTATTTGATCGCCTCGGTGTGCTTTATCCAGGCGCTCAAGGGCCTTTCGCATCCCACCACGTCGCGTCGCGGCAATCTGTTCGGCATGCTCGGCATGGGCCTGGCGATCCTCACCACGGTCGGCCTGATCTACAAGCTCGGTGCCGAGCTGGCCCATGACGGTATCGTCTACGTGATCGTCGGCCTGCTGATCGGTGGCACCGCCGGTTCGATCATGGCCAAACGCGTTGAAATGACCAAGATGCCCGAACTGGTCGCCTTCATGCACAGCATGATCGGCCTGGCCGCGGTGTTCATCGCCATTGCAGCGGTCGTCGAGCCGCAGTCGCTGGGTATCGTTGCACAACTGGGTGACGCGATCCCGGCCGGTAACCGCCTGGAGCTGTTCCTCGGTGCCGCCATTGGTGCGATCACCTTCTCCGGCTCGGTAATCGCCTTCGGCAAGCTGTCGGGCAAGTACAAGTTCCGCCTGTTCCAGGGCGCACCGGTACAGTTCACCGGTCAACACAAACTGAACCTGCTGCTCGGTGTGGCCACCCTGGGCCTGGGCATCACCTTCATGTTGACCGGCGACCTCAGCGCCTTCGCCTTGATGCTGGCCCTGGCCTTCATCATGGGTGTGCTGATCATCATCCCGATCGGTGGCGCGGACATGCCAGTGGTCGTGTCGATGCTCAACAGCTACTCCGGCTGGGCAGCGGCAGGTATCGGCTTCTCGCTGAACAACTCGATGCTGATCATCGCGGGTTCGCTGGTAGGTTCGTCCGGTGCGATCCTCTCGTACATCATGTGCAAGGCGATGAACCGCTCCTTCTTTAATGTACTGCTCGGCGGTTTCGGCAATACAGCCGACGCAGGTCCGGCAGGCGCCAAGGAAGCCCGTCCGGTGAAATCCGGCTCGGCTGACGATGCGACTTTCCTGCTGACCAACGCCGACACCGTGATCATCGTACCGGGCTATGGCCTGGCGGTAGCACGGGCGCAGCATGCGTTGAAGGAACTGACCGAGAAGCTGACCCATCGCGGCGTGACCGTGAAGTATGCGATCCACCCGGTTGCCGGTCGTATGCCGGGGCACATGAACGTGTTGCTGGCGGAGGCCGAAGTGCCTTACGACCAGGTGTTCGAGATGGAAGACATCAACTCCGAGTTCGGTCAGGCCGACGTGGTGCTGGTGTTGGGCGCCAACGACGTGGTCAACCCGGCCGCGAAGAACGATCCGAAATCGCCGATTGCCGGCATGCCGATCCTCGAAGCGTTCAAGGCCAAGACCATCATCGTCAACAAGCGTTCGATGGCCAGCGGCTATGCCGGCCTGGACAACGAACTGTTCTACCTGGACAAAACCATGATGGTGTTCGGTGACGCCAAAAAGGTCATCGAAGACATGGTAAAAGCCGTCGACTAATCCTCTGCGGTACACAGAACGCCCCGACTCGTCGGGGCGTTTTTGTTTGCGCAAATCGTCGGACAAACTATGCTTTTGTTACCGATCCGGTAACGGTGTTTTGCTTGAAAGGCCCGGAATAGACGCCTCGATTGCGACCTTGGTAGCGGGACAGAAGTCGGCGCAATTCACTAGACTGCACGTCCTGCTACCTGTTGCCCGAGATAACAATCCATGTACCGTGACCGTATTCGCCTGCCTTCGTTGTTGGACAAAGTGATGAGCGCTGCCGACGCTGCCGCTCTGATTGAGGACGGCATGACCGTCGGCATGAGTGGCTTCACTCGCGCCGGCGAAGCCAAGGCCGTTCCTCAGGCGCTGGCCGAGCGCGCCAAGGTCACGCCGCTGAAGATCAGCCTCATGACCGGCGCAAGCCTGGGCAACGACCTCGACAAGCAGTTGACCGAAGCTGGCGTGCTGTCGCGACGCATGCCGTTTCAGGTCGACAGCACCCTGCGCAAGGCGATCAACGCCGGTGAAGTCATGTTCATCGACCAGCACTTGTCGGAAACCGTGGAGCAATTGCGTAACCAGCAATTGAAACTGCCGGACATTGCCGTGATTGAAGCCGTTGCGATCACCGAGCAAGGGCATATCGTGCCGACCACCTCGGTAGGCAACTCGGCCAGCTTCGCGATTTTCGCCAAGCACGTGATCGTCGAGATCAACATGGCACACAATCCGAACCTCGAAGGCCTGCACGACATCTATATCCCGACCTATCGCCCAACCCGCACTCCGATTCCATTGGTCAGCGTCGATGACCGCATTGGCAGCACCGCCATCCCGATTCCGGCGGAAAAAATCGTCGCCATCGTGGTCACCAACCAGGCTGACTCACCCTCCACGGTGCTGGCGCCAGACGCCGAGACCCAGGCCATTGCCGACCACCTGATCGACTTCTTCAAACAGGAAGTGGCTGCCGGACGCATGACCAACAAGCTCGGTCCACTACAGGCCGGTATCGGCACCATCGCCAATTCGGTGATGTGTGGCTTGATCGACTCGCCGTTCGAAGACCTGACGATGTATTCCGAGGTGCTGCAGGACTCGACTTTCGACCTGATCGACGCCGGCAAGCTGAGCTTTGCTTCGGGCAGCTCGATCACCCTGTCGAGCCGGCGCAACGCCGATGTGTTCGGCAACCTGGAGCGCTATAAGGACAAACTCGTCCTGCGCCCGCAGGAAATCTCCAACCACCCTGAAGTCGTGCGCCGCCTCGGCATCATCGGCATCAACACGGCGCTGGAGTTCGACATCTACGGCAACGTCAACTCCACCCACGTCTGCGGCACCCGGATGATGAACGGCATCGGTGGCTCGGGCGACTTCGCACGCAACGCACACCTGTCCGTGTTCGTGACCAAGTCGATCGCCAAAGGCGGCGCAATCTCCAGCGTGGTGCCGATGGTCAGCCATGTTGACCATACCGAACATGACGTCGACATCCTCGTGACCGAAGTGGGCCTGGCAGACTTGCGAGGCCTGGCGCCCCGGGAGCGTGCCCGGGTCATCATCGACAAGTGCGTGCACCCGAATTACCGCCAGGCGCTGAATGATTACTTCACTGCAGCGTGCGCCATCGGCGGACACACCCCGCACATCCTGCGTGACGCACTCAGTTGGCACATAAACCTGGAAGAAACCGGGCACATGCTGAAGAAGTAATTGCTACAGATAACAGCTGGCGCAAACACAGTTTCGCCAGCTTGCTATTGCCACCCTCGCAATATGAAAAAAACTGTACTGCTGTACTGGTCATTTCCTACAGAAAATTCCTACCTCATCGGGGTAAAACAGCAATTTTGCACTCAAACAGTGCAGACAGGTACAGTTGCCTCAATTTCGACCAGTACACCCCCTATAAACAGTTAACTGAGCTCTCACAATACAGATGAACTGTATCTACAGAGACTAGGCAAACAAGAGGATCATGGGCACCAGTTAAACCACTACCTAATCCCGCCACAAGCGGAAGGATGACCACCATGGAACGTACACTCAGTTCCGATCTGTTCTTCGAAGACACTGCTGCAAAAACCCAGGCTTCCCTGCCTCTGCGCGTTATCGCCAACCTGATGTTGTGGCAGCGCCGCATTACCAGCCGCCATCAACTGGCTCGCCTGGATTCGCGTCTGCTGGCTGACGCCGGGATTAGCGAAGCACAACGCTACGAAGAGCTGAGCAAGCCGTTCTGGCGCTAAGTTAGCGTCGCTGGCTCTGACCTTAAGGTCCACCGCCAGCAACCCGAATTGAAAAAACAAAACCCGTCGTGGGCAACCACGACGGGTTTTGTCGTTTTGGCTTGGCAAACCTGGTCTTACAGAAGAGAAACCTGATAACCAGTACAGTTTGCAAAAATCTAAAACTGCATGAGTACAATATCGCTACTGTGTGTCTGTAGTAGATATTCGGCAGGTGTCAGCATGGAGCTCTCTACTTATCAGGACAGGGACCGTGCCATGACGAACGTACAGGATTTTTCCATTCCCTCGGTTCAATCGAGACCTTGTCAGCAGAGGCTCCGAGGGCTGCTGAAGCGGCTCTGCGCTGGCCTGGAAAGGGCGAGAACGCGACGTTTGCTGGCTCAACTCGATGATCGCCAGCTAGCGGATCTGGGTATCAGCCACGCCGACCGCAGCAATGAATTGGATAAGCCGTTCTGGCGCTGACTTCCTGCACGCAGGGTCAGGACTGTTCGAACCGACACAGACAGGCCTAATATCACTTCAGAACGTGGCGAACGCCGAGTGCCTGGCGTCTGACTTTGCAGACACTGCGCCATATTTCAAATGGTCTACCAAAAGGAGTTACCCCATGTCCCGTCTTCGCCTGCTTAGCGCCGCGGCCCTGTTTGCCGTGGCTGCCGGTGCCCAAGCCTCCAGCTTCATCGTGACCACGGATGCAGTGGTCAACGCACTCAAGGCCACGTCCGATGCGACCACCAACATCGTTTCGTCGTCGTTCAAGGATGACAAGATCGTCCTCGCCGCCCGTGACGACGCCGCCAGCTTCGTCGCCAGCGAAGGCTCCATCCGCGGTGTGAAGCTGGAAAGCGCCCTTGATCACATTCGCCATAAGGCGCCGCAACTGAGTGCAACAGACGCACAACTGGCTCAGGCGATCCTGACCATCTAAACGGCGGTACAGACATGGGGCACGCCCGGCGTGCCCCAATGTTTCGGTACTGGCTCTAGACGGGCCCTTGCGCTAGCCTTGGGACTCACTTTCAACTGTCGAGTCTCATGCGTTTTCCTTCCCGCTTCCTGATCACTCCAGCCTTTCTCATCCTGGGTTACTGCGCATCAGCCCACGCTTATGACGCCTTCAACCTGTCCACCCAGGGCACCGTCGCCAGTGGTTACGCCACAAGCCTCGTGACCTCAGCCCCCTTCGACCATAAACTACTGCTCGCCGCCCACGATGACGCCGCGGCATTCATTGCCAGTGACGGCCAACTGAGAGGCGCACGACTGGAGTCGGCCCTTCGGTATCTGCGCCAGACCCAGGCAAAACTTCATGCCAGCGACCTTGAACTGGCGCAAGCAATTCTCGTCCAATAGTTATCCCTGCTTTTCTGGAGTTCGTTCCATGCGTAACCCGCTGATTGCTGCCATCCTCGGCCTGCTGCTGTTGGCCGATGTGGCCCAGGCGCATACTCTGGTTGCCACCAGTAACATCCTGATCCGTGCGACCCAGCGCACCCTCGATTTCACCTCCGACACCACCACGTCCATTCGCGATTCGAAAATCGTGCGCGAAGCCCAGGACGACGCCGCCAGTTTCGTCGCCAGCAATGGCGACATTCGTGGCGCTCACCTGGAGTCCGCTTTCAACTTGCTGCGCACCCGCGTGCCCGAAGCGCGCGACGCCAGCGATCAGGATCTCGCCGAAGCCATCCTCGCACTGTGAGGTGCCCACGCGCCTGGCTGCTGACCTGGGCCCTGTTGCTGCTCGGCAACACGGCCCACGCAGGCCTTCAGTTAGAACTCAAGACCGAAGGTCTGACGCCCGCGCAACAGCAAGCCAGCCAGGCGTTGCTTGATGAAGCCATGCAGGCGCTACCGCCACGCTTCATCGAGCAGTTGGACCGACGTATCGTCGTCGGCTGGACCGATGACATGCCGCGCAATGCCTACGGCCAGGCATCGCTGGTGTCCGAGCTCGATCTGAACCGCAACCTGCTGGCCGGCCTCACCGATGGCAGCGCCGCGAGCAAAAAAACCCATCGCCCCCATGGCACCGTGCGCCGGGAAATGCTGGCCACTGTGTTGCACGAGCTGACTCACATCTACGACCGTTCGCGCCTGTGGCCGGATGACGAGCGCAAGCTGATTCAGCGCTGCACCCGGCGCAACAACAGCTCAGGGCTGGTTGGCATACCCGACCAATGTCGGGGCCAGTCCGATCGGCGCTTTACCCTCAGCGATGATCCGCGCCTGCTCGACCTGGCCGGCTGGCAGCAATACGTAGGCCGTCGGGGAGAACGCGAACAGCACAATCGCCAGATCGCCCGCAGTCCGGATATCTACGAGACCAGCAGCCCCAAGGAGTTCGTCGCGGTCAACATGGAGTATTTCCTCCTCGACCCGAGCTACGCCTGCCGCCGTCCCGCACTGTACCGCTACTACAAAGAGCATTTCGGCTGGGCGCCCGCCGCCAGTGACACCTGCAGCAAAACCGTCGCGTTCCTCAATGCCGGCAACGACTTCGCCAAGACACCACTGGGGCAGGTCGATCCGGAGCGGGTCTATGCCGTTGACTACCTGCTGGCCGAGGCTAACCAGAACCTGTTCAGCCGCTGGGGCCACAGCATGCTGCGTTTGGTGATCTGCGCGCCGGGCCGCCCCCGTGGCCCGGATTGTCGACTGGACCTGGACCAGCACTTGGTGCTGTCGTATCGCGCCTTCGTCGGCGACGTGCAGTTGTCGAGCTGGGATGGCCTGGTCGGCAAATACCCGTCGCGGCTGTTTATCCTGCCGCTGTCCCAGGTCATCGACGAATATACCAAGACCGAACTGCGCAGCCTGGCCTCCGTGCCCCTGAACCTGTCGCGCCCAGAGATTGAAGACGTGGTGGAACGTGCCGCCGAGATGCACTGGAGCTACGACGGCAACTATTTCTTCCTGTCGAACAACTGCGCGGTGGAAGAACTGAAATTGCTGCGTGGCGGCACCAACAACCCGAAATTGGTAGGGCTCGACAACATCATGCCCAACGGTTTGCTGGAAGTGCTCAAAGGTCGAGGGCTGGCGGACACCAGTGTGCTGGACGATCCGCGGGAAGCCTTGCGCCTGGGTTATCGTTTCGATTCCTTCCGCGAACGCTATCAGGCGATGTTCGAAATCCTGAAAAAGCACTTGCCGATCAAACAGGAAACCGTCGAAGAGTGGCTGGACTTGAAAGCCGCGGAACGTCGGCAATGGTTCGAGCAGGCCGACCTGCGCACCAGCGCGGCGTTGCTCCTGCTGGAACAGGCCAGTTTCCGTCAGCAGTTGCTGCTGGCTCAGGATGAAGTGAAGCAGCGCTATCTGGGCGCCCGGGAACTGCAGAATGGCGGCATGGACAAGGCCAACGAGACGCTCAAGGACATTCTCGCCAACAGCGGCTTCCTCAGCCGTCCGGCGGAACTGCTGGGCACCAACGGTTATGGCTTGCCACAGCCGAGCGAGTGGGAGCATCTGGAATCGGAAAGCAGCCAGCGCCAGAAGCAGCTCCTGGCGCTGTCCGGGGACCTGGACAAGGAAGTGAGAGCGTTGCTCGAACCGGGTCGTGCCGCCGAAATGGCCGCCAACGAAGCCAACGTAAAGCAGATTGGCGAGCATTTGCGCAAACTGCACAAGGCAGCAGGCGGCATAGAGTTGCCTTGACCCGCAACCTGTAGGAGCGAGCTTGCTCGCGATGAGGGCTGCACATCCAGCATTGATGTTGGCTGACACGCCGCTATCGTCGGATCGCCGCCCGGAGCAAGCTCGCTCCCACAAGGTTTACAGCGTTTTGCTGTTCAGTCTCTGAATCAGGAACGCTGCCTTCAGCTGACGCGGGCCTTACGCACGCCTTCGGCCAATGCCGAGCACAGGCTCAGCACGCCATCCACGGCTTGTTCCGGCGACGTGGCATTGGCGATGTGATCGATCAACGCCGAGCCCACCACCACACCATCAGCCAGGCGTGCAATGGACGCTGCCTGTTCCGGAGTCCGGATACCGAAGCCGATGCTGATCGGCAGGTCGGTATGGCGGCGCAGACGGGCGACCGCTTCCTCGACGTGTTCCAGCGTGGCGGCACCGGCGCCGGTCACACCGGCCACCGACACGTAGTAGACGAAACCGGAACTGCCGTTGAGAACGGTCGGCAGGCGCACATCGTCGGTGGTTGGCGTGGTCAGGCGAATGAAGTCCAGACCCGCAGCCTGGGCCGGGTCGCACAGCTCGCCGTTATGCTCCGGCGGCAGGTCGACCACGATCAGGCCATCAACGCCGGCCTCTTTGGCCTCAGCAATGAAGCGCGGTACACCGTACATGTGGATCGGGTTGAAGTACCCCATCAGCACCAGCGGCGTTTCGTTGTTGTCCTGGCGGAACTCGCGAACCATTTGCAGAGTTTTCGCCAGATTCTGTTTGGCACCCAACGCACGGATGTTGGCGAGCTGGATGGCCGGGCCGTCAGCCATCGGGTCGGTGAAGGGCATGCCCAACTCGATCACGTCGGCACCAGCCGCCGGCAAGCCCTTGAGGATGGCCAGGGAGGTGTCATAGCCCGGGTCGCCGGCGGTCACGAAAGTCACCAGGGCGGCGCGGTTCTGTTCCTTGAGTTCGGCAAAACGCGTTTGCAGGCGGCTCATCAGTGTTTCTCCTGCTTAGATTGTTCCATGTGGTGCATCACGGTCTGCATGTCTTTGTCGCCACGGCCGGACAGGTTGACCACCATCAGGTGATCCTTTGGCAAGGTCGGTGCACGCTTGAATACTTCAGCCAAGGCATGGGCGCTTTCCAGGGCCGGGATGATCCCTTCCAGGCGGCAGCACTGGTGAAATGCGGCGAGGGCTTCGTCGTCGGTCACCGAGGTGTACTGAACGCGGCCGATGTCATGCAACCAGGCGTGTTCCGGGCCGATGCCCGGGTAGTCGAGGCCGGCGGAGATCGAGTGGGCATCGATGATCTGGCCATCGTCGTCCTGCAGCAGGAAAGTGCGGTTGCCGTGCAGCACGCCTGGAACGCCGCCATTCAGGCTGGCCGCATGCTTGCCGGTCTCGATGCCGTAACCGGCCGCTTCAACGCCGATGATCTCGACGCTCTTGTCGTCGAGGAACGGGTGGAACAGGCCCATGGCGTTGGAGCCACCGCCAATGCACGCCACCAGGCTGTCCGGCAGGCGACCTTCCTGGGCTTGTAACTGCTCGCGGGTTTCCTTGCCGATCACGGCCTGGAAGTCGCGGACCATCGCCGGGTAAGGGTGCGGACCGGCCACGGTGCCGATCAGGTAGAAGGTGCTGTCGACATTGGTCACCCAGTCACGCAGGGCTTCGTTCATTGCATCCTTCAGCGTGCCGGTGCCGGCGACCACCGGGATAACCTCGGCGCCCAGCAGCTTCATGCGGAACACGTTGGCCTGCTGGCGTTCGATGTCAGTGGTGCCCATGTAGATCACGCAATCCAGGCCGAAACGCGCAGCCACGGTGGCAGTCGCCACGCCGTGCATGCCGGCGCCGGTCTCGGCGATGATGCGCTTCTTGCCCATGCGTCGCGCCAGCAGGATCTGGCCGATGCAGTTGTTGATCTTGTGTGCGCCGGTGTGGTTCAGCTCTTCGCGCTTGAGATAGATCTTCGCGCCGCCACAGAACTCGGTCAGACGCTCGGCGAAGTACAACGGGCTTGGACGTCCGACGTAGTCGCGCTGGAAGTAGGCCAGTTCTTCCTTGAATGCAGGATCTTCCTTGGCCAATTCATATTCACGGGCCAGGTCGAGGATCAACGGCATCAGGGTTTCGGCAACGTAGCGGCCACCGAACGCGCCAAACAGGCCGTTGGCATCAGGGCCGTTGCGCAGATTAGTCTGGGTCATTTGGCGCTCCAGTTGAATGCGTGAAGTGATGCATAAAGAGATAGTGGGCTTCACTCTACCCCTGACGCCCCGGCCTGAAAACCGATAAGATCGCCACAACCTGTCAGGAAAACTCACAGATTCCATGAGCCATGACCTTCCTCCGCTGAATGCGCTTCGCGCCTTCGAAGCCACTGCCCGCTTGAACAGCGTCAGTCAGGCGGCCGAGCAGCTGCATGTCACCCATGGTGCCGTCAGCCGGCAGCTCAAGGTGCTTGAAGAACACCTCGGCGTGAGCCTGTTCATCAAGGACGGTCGCGGCCTGAAACTCACAGATGCCGGCTTACGCCTGCGTGACGCCAGCAGCGAAGCCTTCGAGCGCCTGCGCAGCGTCTGCGCCGAACTCACACAAAGCACGGCCGACGCCCCGTTCGTGCTCGGTTGCTCGGGAAGCCTGTTGGCGCGCTGGTTTATCCCGCGACTGGGGAGACTCAATGCCGACTTGCCTGACCTGCGCCTGCACCTGTCGGCCGGAGAAGGCGATCTCGATCCGCGAAGACCGGGACTGGATGCCTTGCTGGTCTTTGCCGAGCCACCCTGGCCGGCGGACATGCAGGTTTTCGAGCTGGCCAGCGAAACTATCGGTCCGGTCATGAGCCCTCGGTTCGCCGGCTATGAGCGGCTCAAGCAAGCGCCGGGAAGCGCACTGCAGAACGAACCCTTGCTGCACACCACCTCACGTCCTCAAGCCTGGCCAAACTGGGCGCAACAATGCGGCCTCGACGCCGGGGCGCTGAAGTTCGGTCAGGGATTTGAGCATTTGTATTACTTGCTGGAAGCCGCCGTCGCAGGTCTGGGCGTCGCGATTGCCCCCGAACCCTTGGTGGCGGAGGACTTGAAGGCCGGCCGCCTGGTTGCGCCATGGGGCTTCAGTGAAACCCCGGCACAACTGGCGTTGTGGCTACCCAAGCGCGCCGCGGACGGGCGCGCCCGGCAACTGGCGCAGTGGCTTAAAAACGAGCTGCGCCGGGCGGATTAATCACGCTTGCACAACAGATAAGCGGCCAGCAGGCCCAATGCGCCCACGGCGACACCGGCTGTAGTCCAGGGGTGCTCCTGGGCGTAGTCTCGGGTGGCAATCCCGGTTTCACGGGTTTTGACCTTGACCTCTTCATAAGCGTCGGCCAGCAGATGACGCGAGTGCTTCAAGGCATTCTCGGCGTTGCCTTTCAGGGTCTTGAGGGTTTTACGCGACTCGTCCGAGGCGTCGTCCTTCAGGTTTTCCAAAGACTTGAGCAGACTCTCGATCTCGGCTTCCATGCTTTGCAATGAGGCTTTGCGTAACGAGGTGTTGGCCATGGTGGCTCTCCTGCATTGGTGATGAGTGGCGTGTGTTGGTTGGGACTTCAGGGGTTCGAGAAAGTGCAGAAAATCTGAACTTCACTCTCAGTACGGCCAACAGAAGAAATAGGAAAAATCACTGCTAGGCTGTAATTCACACGCCAAGGAGAACGCCATGTCTGACCATCACACCTACAAGAAAGTCGAGCTGGTTGGCTCGTCCACCAGCAGTATCGAGGATGCGATCAACAACGCCCTGACCGAAGCCAGCAAAAGCATCAAGTACATGGAATGGTTTGAAGTCACCGAGACCCGTGGGCACATCAGGGACGGCAAGGCCGCGCACTTTCAGGTGACCCTGAAAGTCGGATTCCGGATTGCCAGCAGCTGACTTTGGGCTAGTCTTCTGAACTTGCACGCCGGCCGAATGCCATAGGGAATGGCACAGCGCTGCATGAGTGCGTCCGGCTGACGGCTGGTTACCCCTATGATCCGACCAGGGAATGCAACCGATGAAGAAGTTTATGTTGGCGGTAGGTTTATTGAGCCTTGCGGGGACCGTGTTGGCAGATGGTGGCAAGCCATGCGAAGAGCTGAAAGCCGAAATCGCAGCGAAACTTGATGCCAAGGGCGTTTCCGGTTATTCGCTGGAGATTGTCGATAAAGGTAGCGCCGCTGGCGGAAAAGTTGTTGGTAAATGCGAAAAGGGCGCCAAAGTGATCGTCTACAAAAAGTAGGCCGGTCCTCGCCTGATTGAAAAAGCCGACGCCCTGGCGCCGGCTTTTTCATGCCTGCCGTTTGAGTATCAGCCTCGCATGACCTGCGCCAGCAGCTCGTAGGAGTGCACGCGATCCGAATGTTCGTACAGGTCACAGGTGAAAATCAGCTCGTCAGCCTGGGTCTGTTCGATCAGGACCTCGAGTTTGGCGCGGATTTTCTGTGGGCTGCCAATCATGGCCAGACCAAGAAAATCGTGCACAGCCTCTTTCTCATGGGGCAGCCACAGGCCGTCCATGGTCTTCACCGGCGGACGCTGTACCAGACTTTGGCCGCGCATCAGGGCGAGAATCCGCTGGAACACCGAAGTCGCCAGGTAATCGGCCTGCTCATCGGTATCGGCTGCCACCAATGGCACGCCGAGCATTACGTAGGGTTTATCCAAAACGGCTGAGGGCTTGAAGTGATTGCGGTAGACCCGAATCGCTTCATGCATGTAGCGCGGTGCGAAATGCGAAGCGAAGGCGTAGGGCAAACCGCGCTCACCGGCCAGCTGTGCACTGAACAGGCTCGACCCCAACAACCAGACCGGCACATGGGTCCCGGTTCCCGGCATGGCGATGATCCTTTGATCCGGGGTACGTGGCCCGAGGTAGCGCACCAGTTCCGCCACATCTTCCGGGAAGTCGTCGGCGCTGCCGGAGCGCTCGCGGCGCAAGGCACGTGCGGTCATCTGGTCGGAACCGGGCGCGCGCCCCAGGCCCAGATCAATCCGGCCCGGATAAAGGCTTTCCAGGGTGCCGAACTGCTCGGCAATCACCAAGGGGGCATGGTTGGGCAGCATCACCCCGCCTGAACCGACTCGAATGGTCGATGTACCACCGGCCAGATAACCGAGCAGAACCGAAGTCGCGGAACTGGCGATGCCGTCCATGTTGTGGTGCTCAGCCACCCAGAAGCGGTTGTAACCGAACTTCTCGACATGCTGCGCCAAGTCAAGCGAGTTGCGCAGCGACTGGGCCGCGCTGCCGTTCTCGCGCACCGGCACCAGATCGAGGGTAGAGAACTTGATATCGGACAGTCGTTTCATAAACCTGCTTCTCCAATTGAGGGCGCAGGTTTGTTCTTGCGAACGCAAACCTGCCGAATCCAAAAGCGTGTTCATGCAATGTGGGCATATACCCGAGTTTCAATAGCCCGGTAAAAAATCCCGCGAAAAAAGCAGATTGATCGGACGAAGTGAACTTTGCCCCTTCGTCTATCCTCACAACCCTGGCAACCGAAAACCCCACAGGCGCGACCTTTCGCGCCGACCTTCAGGAGACTGGCATGGCTATCGTCAAGAAAGCATCGGCCCATTGGGAAGGTGATCTGAAAACCGGCATCGGCTCGATTTCCACAGAAACCGGCGTGCTCCGGGAAGCCCCCTACGGCTTCAAGGCGCGCTTCGAAGGCGGCCGGGGCACCAACCCGGAAGAGTTGATCGGCGCTGCCCACGCCGGTTGTTTCTCCATGGCGTTCTCCATGATTCTCGGTGACGCCGGCCTGAAGGCCGATAGCATCGATACCCAGGCGGAAGTCACTCTGGATCAAATGGACGGCGGTTTTGCTATCACCGCAGTGAAATTGATTCTGCAGGCGAAAATCCCCGGAGCAAGCCAGGTGCAGTTCGAAGAACTCAGCAACAAGGCCAAAGAGGGCTGCCCGGTGTCCAAAGTGCTGAATGCCAAGATCAGCCTGGAGGCAACATTGGTCAGCTAGATCTTCATTTTTGAAAAGAAAAGTTCGCAGCCTTGCGCAACTTGCCGGGATCATTCGGCAAGAGGAGCCCAAGGCTGCGATCTTTTTTGCGTCGTGACAGATTTGCCCGCTAATAATATGGTCGAATAAATGACAGCAGCGAAAACCTGTGAATAGGCGTGCTGCCTCAAAGGAGCTTCAACCATGAAACGTTTTGCCCTGGCGGTTATCTGTTGCGCGCTGGCCACGTCGGCCCTTGCAGCACCGAAGCCCTGCGAAGAGCTCAAGGCCGAGATCGAAGCCAAGATCCAGGCCAGTGGCGTCACTTCCTACACGCTTGAAATCGTCACCAACGACGAAGTGCACGACCAGAACATGGTCGTTGGCTCGTGCGAAAACGGCACCAAAAAAATCATCTACCAGAAGAACGACCGCTGACATCTCACATCAGGCAGTAGGCTTCCCGGTCTTCAGCGACGATCTCGCGCTTGGCGTTGTACAGACGGGCGCCGGGGGTAAACGCTATGGAGCGGCCTTCGAGTACATAACGCTGACCGGCTTCGAAATGATCATAACGGATGGTCAGGTAGCACAGCCGCTCAGAGGGCCCGCTCATCATACTCAAGCCACCGCCGCCGGGGACTTCAAAGTCGAAACGCACGATCAGTTCGTGGCTGCCGGGCGTCACTTCGAAATAACGCCCATCGCGCAATCGTTGTTTGTCCAGGCGTTCAGCCATCAACAACTTGTCGTTGGGGAAGGGCGTCGAAAAATCAACCCAGGCCATTTTTGGATCAGGTGTCGGCATCGGGCTTTGACAGCCCGCGACGACACCGACGGCGAGTAACAGCATCAACCTGCGCATGATGGATGTCCCAGGGGATATTCATCCAGCATAACGCCGATCAGGTTCGTTGGCAGCCCGCAGGGGTGCCATGGCCGATCACTTTTCGCTGCTGATCATAGAGTTTGGCCCACGGCCGAAAACCGATATTGCCCGCTTGCAGTTGATAACGTTCGCCGGCGTTGAAATCCTTGAATTTCACGTTCAACTGACAATCGCGCCACAAAGGCTCGGCGTCGGGGCCGATGTTGGTGGGCTGCACCGGAAACTGGTAGCGGACTGTCAATTCATGGCTACCGGGCTGAACCTCGAAGTAGCGCTTGTCGTCGGTGGCCTTGTCATCGACCTCCAATGCCTGCAACGCCGTATCTTCCTGCTTCGAGTCCAGGTCGATCCAGGCTTGCGCAGGATCATGGCGGGGTAATCCGAATCCGGCACAGCCGGCCAGCAACAGCAGACTTCCTGTCAGTATCATCGTGCGCATAGCGGAGCTCCAGTGAGGCGGGATAGTCTTGCGGGAAGACTCTCCAAGGAAGAATTATTGTGATCAGGCCGCTTCCTAGCCTTGGGTTACTTGATCGCGTTTTTCGCGTTTTGTTTCCGGGCGTGTTGTTTTTGTTGCTCAACGGTTGCACCAGCATCAGCTATTACAGCCAACTGGCCAGCGGCCAAATGCAGTTGCTGCAGGCCAGGGAACCGGTTTCCAGCGTGATTGCCGACCCGGCGCGCGAGCAAAAACTGCGTATGCACCTGGAGCAATCACAAAAGGCTCGAACGTTCGCCAGCCGGCAATTGCACCTGCCGGAGAACCAAAGTTACCGCTTGTACGCGGACATTGGCCGTCCCTTCGTCGTCTGGAATGTCTTCGTCACGCCAGAATTTTCCCTCAAGCCTGTAAACCACTGCTTTCCCATCGCCGGCTGCGTGGCCTATCGCGGGTACTACACTCAGAGCGCAGCTCGCGGTGAAGCAGCCTTGCAACGCTTGCAGGGCATGGACGTGTCGATTGGCGGCGTCGAGGCCTATTCGACACTCGGCTGGTTCAACGACCCGATCATCAGTTCGATGATGGGCTGGGGGGATGAGCGACTGGCCACGCTGATCTTTCACGAACTGGCCCACCAGCGCGTCTATGTGAAGGACGACACCGAGTTCAACGAGTCCTTTGCCACCTTCGTCGAGCAGGAAGGTACCCGCCAATGGCGGGCCTATCGCCACCTGCCACCGGATAACAATGCGCAGGCGCGTCAGCGCGACCAGTTCACGGCGTTGGTGCTGGAAACCCGCGCCCGGCTGGAAAAGCTCTACGCCTTGCCGTTGCCAACCGAACAGATGCGCCAGCGCAAAGCGGCCGAGTTCGAGCGACTGCGCAACGAATACCGGCAACTGCGCGACAGCCAGTGGGCTGGAGACAAACGCTACGACGCCTGGATCCATGCCCCCATGAACAATGCCCGGCTATTGCCGTTTGGCTTGTACGACCAGTGGGTACCGGCATTTGATGCGCTGTTCCATCAGGTGGATGGCGATTGGCCCAGGTTCTATGTCGCCGTGGAAAAGCTCGGTGGCTTGCCGACGGAAGAGCGCAAGGCCGCGCTCAAGACGCTGGCTGACGGCACCGATCAACCAAAGAACCAGTAGCAAACGCCGATTGCACCCAGCACCCCGGCAAGCTCCGCCAGCAATGCGCAGCCAACCGCATGGCGTGCACGCTGGATGCCCACGGCACCGAAGTACACCGCAAGCACATAGAACGTCGTTTCGGTACTGCCCTGGATTGTCGCCGCGACCAGCGCCGGGAAGCTGTCCACGCCCGAGGTCTTCATGGTTTCAATCAGCATCGCCCGGGCGGCACTGCCGGAGAAGGGTTTGACCATCGCCGTCGGCAGCGCATCGACGAAGCGCGTGTCCCAACCGGCCCACGCCACCAGATGACGAATCCCGTCCAGGCCGAAGTCCAGTGCCCCGGAGGCCCGCAGGACACCCACCGCGCAGAGCATCGCCACCAGATAGGGCAGCAGGTTCTTGGCGACGTCGAAACCTTCTTTGGCACCTTCAACAAAGGCCTCGTAGACCTTCACTTGGCGCAGCGCGCCGATCAGCAGGAACAGCATGATCAGGCCAAACAGCGTCAGGTTGCCGAGGATCGATGACAAGCCCGCCAGCGCGGTCGCTGAAAGGGTCGCCAGCAACGCCATGAAACCACCGAGGGCGAGGGCGCCGGGGATCAGGTAGGCCAGCACCACCGGGTCCCAGACGCGCAGGCGCTGCATGAACGCCACCGACAGGAAGCCGACAATGGTCGAGCAACTGGTTGCCAGCAGGATCGGCAGGAACACCAGCGTCGGGTCAGGCGCGCCTTGCTGGGCGCGATACATGAAGATGGTCACCGGCAGCAGGGTCAGCGAAGAGGCGTTGAGCACCAGGAACAGGATCTGTGCGTTGCTGGCAACGGTAGCGCTGGGGTTGAGTTCTTGCAGTGCTTTCATGGCCTTGAGGCCGATAGGCGTGGCGGCGTTGTCCAGACCGAGGCCGTTGGCGGCGAAGTTCAGGGTGATCAGGCCGATGGCCGGATGACCAGGCGGGACTTCAGGCATCAGGCGCAAAAACAATGGCCCCAAGGCCCTGGCCAACCATTCGACGATGCCGGCCTTCTCGGCAATGCGCAGAAAACCCAGCCAGAGGGTGAGGGTGCCGAACAGCAGCACCATGACCTCGACCGACAGCTTGGCCATGGCAAAAATGCTCTCCACCATCGCCGCGAATATCCCGGCGTTGCCACCAATCAGCCACTGCGCCAGCGCCGAAACGGCTGCCACGATGAAGAAGCCAAGCCACAGGCCATTGAGCATCAGTCAAATCCCCCAAAAGATCCGCGAATGATAGCGGGGTGGCCAGAAACGACAAACCCCGGATTTCTCCGGGGTTTGTCGTAGCAGCGAGCTTGCTCGCGATGGACGCCAACGATGACGCGGGCATTCTGGATAAGCGCGGTGCTCCTGCCACCATCGCGAGCAGGCTCGCTCCTACAAGGGGTATTGCATCAGTTCTTGGAAATCTCGCCCGCTGGCAGCTTTTCCTTGCTACGCCAGTGCGGCAGGGAGTTCCAGTAACGCTGGCCCTTGGCGTCGTCGTACATGCCTTCCCAACGAGCGATCACCAGAACAGCCAGGGCGTTGCCGATCACGTTCAGTGCGGTACGGGCCATGTCCATGACGCGGTCGACACCGGCGATGAACGCCAGGCCTTCCAGAGGAATACCGACGCTGCCGAGGGTAGCCAGCAGGACCACGAAGGACACGCCCGGTACGCCGGCGATGCCTTTGGAGGTGACCATCAACGTCAGGACCAGCAGCAGTTGCTGGCTGATCGACAGGTCGATGCCGTACAACTGGGCAATGAAGATCGCTGCAATGCTTTGGTACAGGGTCGAACCGTCGAGGTTGAACGAGTAACCGGTCGGGACCACGAAGCTGCAAATGGCTTTCGGCGCGCCGTAGGCTTCCATCTTCTCGATCACGCGCGGCAGCACGGTTTCGGAGCTCGCGGTGGAGTAGGCCAGTACCAGCTCATCCTTGAAGATGCGCATCAGCTTGATCACCGAGAAGCCGAACAGGCGAGCGATCAGGCCCAGGATCACGAACGCGAAGAAGGCGATGGCGACGTAAACCAGGATCACCAGTTTGGCCAGCGGTATCAACGACGCAAAGCCGAAGTTGGCCACGGTCACCGCGATCAGTGCAAACACGCCGATCGGGGCGTAGTTCATGATCATGTGAGTGACCTTGAACATGCTTTCCGACACGCCCTGGAACATCTTCACCAGCGGCTCGCGCAGGTCCGCCTGCAGGCTCGACAGCCCGAGACCGAACAATACGGAGAAGAAGATGATCGGCAGCATTTCGCCGCGAACCATGGCCGCGAAGATGTTGGACGGGATCAGGTTGAGGATGGTTTCGATGAACGCGTGTTCATGCTGGACCTCGGCCGCCGTCGCCTGGTACTTGGAAATGTCCACAGTGCCCAGGGTGCTCATGTCGATGCCGGCACCCGGATGGAACAGGTTGGCCAGCAGCAGACCGACCACGATGGCGATGGTCGTGACGATTTCGAAGTAGATGATGGTCTTGAAGCCGATGCGGCCCAGCTTCTTGGCGTCACCGACGCCGGCAATGCCGACGATCAAAGAGGAGATGACGATCGGGATCACGATCATCTTGATCAGACGGATAAAGATATCGCCTGCCGGTTGCAGGACGTTGCTGATCCACCAGGCTTTTTCGGCACTGAAATGGTTGAGCAGCGCACCGATTGCTATCCCCAATACCAGACCGATGAGGATCTGCCAGGCGAGGCTGAGCTTTGCCTTCTTCATATCTTTACCCTTACTTGCGTTTGACTCAGGGAGATGCGCGAACTGGAACGCTCGTGGCGAAAAAGTCTAGTGCATCTACCCCCCGTATAAGGTGCCCCGAAGCGCGTGTTTGCGGCTCTCTGGCAGGCGAAAAAAGGCGCAACTATTCCGATGCAAGGAAGCGCCGTCTAATGCCGTAAACGCCTACCCTATGCCGAATCGGCATGAGGTTTTTTCACTGAATGCGACGTCGCAATCGGTTCGAATGCGACATTTCGGCGGGCATAAGTGCCGTGAACCGGTCATCACAGAGCAGATTGAATGTTTTTTGAGCAGTGACCGAGCGTTGATTTTTAAGCAGAATCCCGTAGGACAAAGCGAAAAATCGCGGCCAAAAAAAAGGGATTTTTCTCGATATACGGTCGCCTGTGAAACACCGGGAAAAGTAATTTCCGACGTAACAGGGACAAGGACGCGATAACAGTGATGAAATCGAGACGAGCGCTCTATTTCAACGTGTTGCGTGATCCAGCCCTTCGCAAGCTCGTCGAGCCATGGGGGTCCGGCGAACTTGCGCAGCAGCTTTTCCTGACCCGGCCCTTACGCAGGTACTCCCTGTACCCGTAGGTCACTCCGCCCCTGAAACAGGCAGAACGTCCCGACCCCTTGGTCATGCGCCAGCCTTCCTCAGGTGACGCAGATAGAAAGAGGCGCTGTGACCTCCTTCGTGTACAAATTCTGTTCCATCGACAAGCCCTGCATGAGGGCCTCAGGCAGGCCGGGGAATCCTCAGCCCGCATGCCATGGCACTACCGCCCCGATAGCAGGGCGGCTGCCAGCGTCTTGAACAAACCGTTCATGTCAGCCTCGACCGCGACGGCCAAAGAAGAAGGAAGCAATGAACATCACCAGGAACACGACAAACAGAATCTTGGCGATACCCGTGGCGGTGCCCGCGATACCACCGAAGCCCAGTACTGCGGCGATGATGGCAATGATCAGGAATGTGATTGCCCAGCTCAACATGGTGATTCTCCTTACGCTTCTATTTAGAGGTGTTGCGTTTCCCGGCACATCGCTGCGGCGGAAATTTATTACCTAGAACACCCAGCGCTCCTGATGACGTATCTCACCTGCAGACCCGGCTTGGTCGACGTCCATCATGCGCATCGGGGTGCTATCGGCCTGAAGGCTGCCGACAGCGCTGAAATGAGTTTGGGTCGGAGGCTGAATCGACAGTTGTGGCGCTTGCGGCTGCTGACTCTGCTCCCAGCGCAGAAACTGTTGGCCGCCGATAAGGGTGAGCAACAGCGCCAGAACAGCAAACAGTCCTTGCTGAATGTGCACAGGCGAGAGGTGCAGGTGGGCGGCACGTTGACGGTTCATCCTGGAGCTCCTACCACTCGAGTCGGTATTCGATAGCGGGCGTTTGTTTTTGAATGCCCTGGTTAACCAGACAATTGCAGCCTGCATGCCAGCATTGAATTGAATTAATTCCCTTTAATATCAATATCTTAAGATCAACAAAGAAATCACGTCGTACGCATCCTGCACGATGCCACCTGTGCGGTCGTGCGTATTGCACGATTCATTTGAAGGAAGGCGTAAATTTTTTGAATTGAGAGGAGGACGCGGATGTCAGAAATACACGCTGGCCGCTGTCGGAAACCGGGCATCTATTAAAAGACCCGCTACATCAGCCGGCAAACCGATACATCGGATGAAAGCTACCCTGCCATGACAGGAATGGCTCAGAATCAATCATGCAACTTGCCCGATTTCTCCGGGACTAAATCAAGATCATTCATTAAGGAGCGTAGGAAAATGGAATCAGCCACTGAGCACCAAGGCCGCATTCTGCTGGTGGATGATGAGTCCGCCATCCTGCGTACTTTCCGTTACTGCCTCGAAGATGAAGGCTACAGCGTGGCCACCGCCACCAGCGCCGCGCAGGCAGAAGCCCTATTGCAGCGCCAGGTCTTCGACCTGTGCTTCCTCGATTTGCGCCTGGGTGAAGACAACGGCCTCGATGTGCTGGCCCAGATGCGTATCCAGGCGCCCTGGATGCGGGTGGTGATCGTCACTGCGCACTCAGCCGTCGACACGGCGGTGGATGCGATTCAGGCCGGTGCCGCCGACTATCTGGTCAAGCCGTGCAGCCCCGATCAACTGCGGTTGGCAACCGCCAAGCAACTGGAAGTGCGGCAGCTGTCGGCGCGGCTGGAAGCCCTGGAAGGTGAAGTGCGCAAACCCAAGGATGGTCTGGACTCCCACAGCCCGGCCATGAAAGTGGTCCTCGAAACCGCACGCCAGGTGGCCACGACCGATGCCAATATCCTGATTCTCGGTGAATCCGGCACCGGCAAGGGCGAACTGTCCCAAGCCATTCACGGCTGGAGCAAACGCGCGAAGAAATCCTGCGTCACGATCAACTGCCCGTCGCTGACCGCCGAGCTTATGGAAAGCGAACTCTTCGGCCACAGTCGTGGCGCCTTCACCGGCGCCAGCGAAAGCACCCTGGGCCGAGTCAACCAGGCGGACGGCGGGACGCTGTTTCTCGACGAAATCGGCGATTTTCCGCTGACATTGCAACCGAAGTTGCTGCGTTTCATTCAGGACAAAGAATATGAGCGCGTCGGTGATCCGGTGACCCGCCGTGCCGATGTGCGCATCCTTGCAGCCACCAACCTCAACCTCGAGGACATGGTCCGCGATGGTCGTTTCCGTGAAGACCTGCTCTATCGCCTGAATGTCATTACCCTGCACCTGCCACCGCTACGCGAACGCCGTGAAGATATTCTCAACCTGGCCGATCGTTTCCTGGCGCGTTTCGTCAAGGAGTATGCCCGTCCCGCGCGCGCGTTGAGCGACGAGGCCCGGGAAGCGTTGCTGGGCTATCGCTGGCCGGGCAACATCCGCGAGCTGCGCAACGTGATCGAGCGCGCAAGCATCATCTGTCCGCAGGAGCGGGTCGAGATCAGTCATCTGGGCATGGCCGAAACCGCGGTCAACAATGCACCGCGCATCGGCGCGGCGCTGAGCCTGGACGAGCTGGAAAAAGCCCACATCGGCGCGGTCCTCGCCACTGCCGACACGCTGGATCAAGCGGCCAAAACCCTGGGTATCGATGCCTCGACGCTGTACCGCAAACGCAAGCAGTACAACTTGTGAGCAATAGCCGATGAAACTGGCGATGAAATTGCAGACTCGGCTTTTCCTGAGTATCTCCGCACTGATCACCGTCGCCTTGCTCGGGCTCCTGCTCGGGCTGGTCAGCGTGATGCAGATGGCCGGCAGCCAGGAAGCACTGACCCGCAGTAACTTCATCACCCTGGACCTGGGACTCAAGCTGCGCCAGACCTTGGGTGATCAGCTGATCATCATGCTCAGCGAGAAGCCTGACTCCGCCGCTTTCGCCGCCTCGAAGCAGCGTTACTTCCAATTGCTGGAGGAAGGCATCGCCCAGGAGCCCGCACAGAACACAAGCGAGTACGGCTTCAGAAAAGCCAAGGCTGACTACGAGCGCTTTATCGAAGCTTATGAGGCGTCCCCGGACCCTTCGACTGTGCTCAGCAGTCATGACAACCTGACGGAAAAATTCAACGCACTGCGCAATGGCCTGATCGCCGAGCACAAGCGCGCGCTGGATAACATCAACGATACCGAGCGCCAGGCCCGGGAGCGGGCACTGCTGATTGCAGGATTACTTGCCCTGGTGGGACTGGCGGTGCTGGTCATTGGCTTCGTGACCGCACAGGCCATTGCCCGGCGTTTCGGGGCGCCCATCGAAGCCTTGGCCAAGGCAGCGGACAATATCGGCCAAGGCAATTTCGATGTCACCCTGCCGATCTCCTCGGCAGTGGAACTCAACCAGCTGACCCGGCGTTTCGGGATCATGGCCCAGGCGCTGCGTGAACATCAGGCCACCAACGTCGATGAGTTGCTGGCCGGCCAGCAACGTTTGCAGGCCGTGCTCGACAGCATCGACGACGGGCTGCTGATGATCGATCGTCAGGGCCATCTGGAACACCTTAACCCTGTGGCCCAGCGTCAGTTGGGCTGGGAGTCCGATCGCCTGGGACAGGGATTGGGCACAGCGTTGGAGCGCCCTGAACTCGATGAGCAGCTGCAACTGGTGCTGCGCGGCGGCACCCTGGAGCGGGCACCGGAGGACTTGAGTGTCGAAGTCGACGGCGAGTCGCGACTGCTGACCTATAGCCTGACTCCGGTCAGCCACACCCAGGGCCATATTCTCGGCGCCGTGATGGTGCTGCATGACGTCACGGAGCAGCGTGCCTTCGAACGGGTACGCAGCGAGTTTGTATTGCGCGCCTCCCATGAATTGCGCACACCAGTCACCGGCATGCACATGGCCTTCGGATTATTCCGCGAGCGCGCGCACTTTGCCCCGGACTCCCGGGAAGCCGACCTGCTCGATACCGTGAATGAAGAGATGCAGCGGCTGATGCAGCTGATCAATGACCTGCTGAATTTCTCCCGTTACCAGAACGGTTTGCAAAAACTCACCCTGGCGCCGTGTTCCATCGAGGTGCTGCTGGAACAGGCTCAGTCACGCTTTGCCGCATCGGCCGCCGAGAAGGAAATCAGTCTGCTGGTGGAAGTGCAGGGGCCTTTGCCGCGCTTGCAGGCCGATCAGCCACAACTGGAGCGGGTACTCGATAATTTGCTCGACAACGCCTTGCGTCACACCGGTCCCGGCGGGCGGATACGCCTGCACGCCCGGCGCCACGGCGACCGGGTCATCATCAGTGTCGAGGATAACGGCGAAGGCATTGCCTATGGTCAACAGGGGAGGATCTTCGAGCCGTTCGTGCAGGTCGGACGCAAGAAAGGCGGAGCCGGTCTCGGCCTGGCATTGTGCAAGGAAATCGTGCAATTGCATGGCGGGCGGATGGGCGTCTATTCACGGCCGGGGCAGGGCACTCAGTTCTACATGGCGCTGACGGTTTAAATCGCGGTCACGCTTCGTCATCCAGCCGCCGGCCGGCCCGACGTCGGCCCCGGGTGATCAATTCAATGAACTGAACCGCGCTCAGTGCGTGGGCGAACAGCCAACCCTGGCCGAACTTCACGCCTTCACTGCTCAGGAACTCGGCCTGGGCCTCATGTTCGATGCCCTCGGCAATCACCTTCAAATGCAGCGACTGGGCCATGTGAATGATGTGCGGGGCCACACCGCTGCTGGCGGCGTCATGGCCCAACGCATCAATGAACGCCTTGTCGATTTTCAGGCAGTCCACCGGCAGGGTTTGCAAATAGGCGAGGCTACAGTAGCCGGTGCCAAAATCGTCGATCAACACCTGGTGCCCGACATCCCGCAGCGATTGCAGGTTTTCCCGGGCCACCACCACATCGACCAGCCCACGCTCGGTGACCTCGAAGGCAATTTGCCGCGCAGCAACGCGGTGCAGGGTCAGCAGCCTCGCCATGACCTGGCCGATTCGCGGAACCATCACATCACACGCCGCGAGATTGACCGAGATGTACAACTGCGGGTTGGCACGCAGCAGCTGGCCGAGTTGCTCGAGCAAGCGCTGCAAGACGAAATCCGTCATCTGGCGAATCTGCCCGGTGTCCTCCGCCATCGGAATGAACAGGTCGGGACTGGTCAGGGTACCGTCCGGCCTGCGCCAGCGCAGCAGCGCTTCAGCCCCGACACAGTTGCGGCTATCGAGGTCGAAGATCGGTTGATACAGCACCTGCAACTCGCCCCGGCGAATCGCCCCGGCCAGCTCGGCATCCAGCGACTGTCGCTGTTGTACCAGCAGGAACACCAGGAACCCGACGCATATGCCCAGCGCCAGGCTGGCCGGCAGCAGCCACCACCAGACCGACGGGATATGCATGCCCGTACGCAGGCTGATCAACACCAACTGATACTCCGGGTTGTCGGTGGGCATGCGGTAAATCAGGCGTGTCTGGGTGATCTGCAGCGCATCGCGGTTTTTCGGCGGCCAGGCCTCGACCGGCGGCCAGATCTGGGAAGAGCCCAATACCGGAATCGCGCGCGTACCATGGTCCAGGACTACCAGCAGGCTGCTGCCCGGCGACAGGTCGACCATATCGGTCAAATGCCCGCGAGAGGTCGCGACCCGGAAATTCCCGCGCCCCAGCATCAGGGCGGCGCGGTTTTCATCGGGTTCGGTGGTGGTATTGAGCCAATAGCTGTAGGTCGGGCCCTTGATGTCTGGCGATCGAATCAGCGACAGCCCTTCCTGGCGAGGGCGATTGGAGCAGATTCGCGAGGAGTCCATGTAGGCGGCTTCGTAGACAAAGCGATAATTGAACGTAACCTGTTGCAAGGTCGCGATCATTTCAGCATCGCAACCGCGCAACGGTTGCGCTTCAAGGTCGTCCAGGCTTTCACGCAGTTGCCCGAAGAGCTGCTCCAGGCGGGCGAGAAAGCGCTCACCCTGAGCATTCATTTCTTCGCTTTCGTTTTGCTCGACCTGATGAATGGCGACAAACAGGCTGCCGGCCATCAATAACGTTGCGCTCAAGACAGCCGACATCAGCCCCAGGAACCAGGGGCGATGGAACCAACTACGGAAGGTCTCTCGAGCAGCAGTCATTGCGCAATATCCGATGGATTACCAATGAGTTATAGCTGCTGATTGGGAAAAAGCCCTGACCGCCGGGCGGGCGCCATTATTTTGTCTGATTCAACACCAAAAGCAGCGCGGCTGTTTGCGCATCCGGAGTGCCATCGAAGCGCGCCGGGCGGAAGTGCATCTGGAAGGCCGCTATCACATGTCGTGTCGCGACATCGAGCTCGCCGGTTTGTGGCGCGGCATAACCCAGGCGGGCCAATTGCGCCTGAAACCAGCTGATGCTCGGCAACTGATCGGCGAACAGCATTTGCTGGCGCGCGACCGCCTGTTCGTTCGGCCAGATACCCAGACCTTCGGCAGCCAGACGCTTCCAGGGGAACAGCGGCCCCGGGTCCAGTTTGCGAAACGGTGCAATATCGCTATGGCCGATGATGTCGCGAGGCTTGATGCCCTGACGCTTGCTGATGTCCTTGAGCAATACGATCAAGGACTGAACCTGATCTTCGCTGTAGGGGTACCACACGCGCCCGGTTGGAGTGTCCTTGAACCCCGGGTTGACGATTTCGATACCAATGGAACTGGAATTCAGCCAGGTCCGGCCATCCCATTCGCTCTCCCCGGCGTGCCAGGCGCGAACGTTTTCATCCATCAGCTTGTAGATGGTGGCGCCCTTGTCGTCACCGATCAGGTAATGACTGCTGACCTCGCCGTGGGTCAGCAGTTGCAGCGAACGCTCCAGCGAGGCGTTGGTGTAATGCACCACCACGAACTGCACACGGCTGTCGTAATTGGTTGAAGGATGGCTGGTGTCAAAACGGGGACCGCTGGCGCAGCCGGCCAGCAGAGCAAGTGAGACGATCAGAGCAAGATATTTCATGGCGAAAGGCAGTACACACAAGACAATAATGCAACAGTGTAACGTAATGCCTTGCGGGCTGACGGCAATCGCCGCGAATTAAACAAAATGGAGCAAATAATGCTCAGCCCGGCTCCACGCGGTTGCGTCCGGCATTTTTTGCACGGTACAGCGCCTGATCGGCTCTTTTAAGCACCTGATCGCTGTGCTCACCGGGCCTGAACGCCGACATTCCGGCAGACACGGTAATGGTCACCGGCTCTCCCTTGAAGTGGAACGGACAGGCCTCGATGGCGGCACGCAGGCTTTCCAGCAACTTCAGCCCCGCCGCCGGCACCGTGGATGGCATTAACAGAACAAACTCTTCGCCACCGAACCGGGCAATGAAGTCCGTTCCGCGAAGACGCTTGCGCAACACGCTGGCAATGATCTTCAGCACTTTGTCACCGGCCAGGTGCCCGTAGTTATCGTTGATACGTTTGAAGTGATCGAGGTCGAGCATGGCCAGCAAAAGCGTATTGCCATGTTGCTGCCATTGTTTGACTTCATGGTCCAGGCGCTCACTCCAGGCTGCGCGGTTGGGCAGGCCGGTCAACGGGTCGACCAATGCCTTCTGCCGTTGCTCTTCAAGATGCTCGCGGTAACCCTGGGCCTCCTGCTCCATATGGGCGACGCGCTCGGCCAGGCTGTGCAGGCGCGCAGCGACCTCTTGCTCGCGCTCATCGCGTTGCTTCTGGTGCTGGTCCATGGTGCCCAGCAAGCCTTCGAGATGGTTTTCCAGAACGTGCTTGAGATCTTCCAGGTCCGCGGCTTCCTGCATGCTGCTTTGCAAGCCATCAACCTGTTCGCGGATCTGCGTGTCCATCTGCCGCGCAGCCGAACGGTTGTCGGCGTGTCCTGCGGTGGCGGCCTGCAAGTTGCTCTGGAACGATTCGAGGCGCTCGTTCAGTCGTTGCAGGTAGGCTTCGAACTCATGCTGGCCGCTGTCGGTAATGGCCAGCATCAATGTGGCGAAGTCGTCGAGAATCGGTAGCAGTTCGTACCAGTTCAAACCGTTTTTCAGACGATCGCGCATGGATTCGGCTTGCGGGCGATGACGCTCGGGCAATGTCAGGTCTTCGAGCAGCCCCAGTAGCGTGTGTTCGATGTGGCTGGCCACCGAGCTGTAGGAGGGCTCTGGGGAATCCGGGAGTGCGTAGAAAGTGTCGTGCCCGGATAGCGGCTGATCTGCGGCGGCCACCTCCGCTGTCGGAATCGCAAGCAACACCTGGCTATCCGGCGATGCTGGCACGGTCAGCTCGTCGGGGTTCACTTGCGACTCAAGAGGTGTTTCCGGCGTCGGCTTCTCGGCCGACCTGGTTTCTGCCGCGCCTGCCATGGCGGGCTGAGGCTGCGCGACGGCAGGTGCCAGGGCCACGACTGCCGGAGCAGGGGAAGCCTCGACTGGCCCGGTCGACGCGGACTCCTCTGCAACTCGCTTGGCCATGGGCGCTTCGCAGATTGCCGTCTCAAGCGCGACCGGGGCCGACTCGATAATCGCCGCAGGGCTCTCGGCTACGGGGGCCGCCGGCGCAGGAGAAGCAGTCGTTGATGCCACCAGCTCTTCTGCTTCACGACCGCCGAACAATCGCTGCAGCAAGCCCGGCCGATCAGGTTCCGTCGGGGTCTCCAGCTGGCTCAGGGCCTTGCCTTGCAAGCCACTCAGCTCGCTGAGCAACAAGGGCATCTCACGCGCCTGACTGACCCGCGCATCCAGTTGCTTGGCGAAACTCTTGAGTGGCCGGCTCACATCCCGTGGCAGCGGCAATGTTTGCAGTTGAGTGACCAGTGCAGTCAGGGCGGCACTGGTCTGGTTGATCCGGGTTTCCCGACGCTGTTCGGAGTCGAGCACGGCTTTTTCCAGGCGAGGAATCAGCGCGGCCAGGCCGGCGTCCATGTCATCGGTGCGCACAACCTCGCGCATTTCCTTCATGCATTGGTCAACCGCGCGGTCAGTACCTTCCGCCGCCAGGGTGCTGCGCACCAGCCCTCGGCGCAGCAAGTCGAGCCGCGCGTCCCAGCGACGTTCGAGCTTTTCCTGTTGTTCGATGCTTTGGAGGTATTTCTCTTTCCAGCGCTGTGCTTCGTCGCTCATTCATGGGTTCCGCGAGGGGGCAGGACTCAACGCGGGCAATGCATCGGCCGTGAGCGAACCCGGCAGACGAATCTCTACCGCGACCGGCAGGTGATCGGAAATGGGCTGTGCCAGCACCTCGACCTTTTCCAGGGTCAGGCTCGGGCTCAGCAGGATATGGTCCAGGCAGCGCTGGGGGCGCCAGCTGGGGAACGTTGCTTCCAGTTGCGGCGCGAGCAGGCCGAGATCGCGCAACGCGGAATTTTGCAGCAGGTCACTGGCATGGGTGTTCATGTCGCCCATCAGTACCTGATGCTTGTAGTCGCCAATCAGATCGCGGATGTAGGCCAGTTGCAGGCTGCGCGCCCGGGCGCCCAGCGCCAGGTGCATCATGACAACCACCAGTGCTTCCGGGCCTTCACCGAACCGTACCAGGATGGCTCCGCGCCCCTTTGGGCCCGGCAACGGATGATCTTCAATGGCCCACGGGCGCAATCGGCTGAGCACGCCATTGCTGTGCTGGGCCAGGCGACCGAGATTGCGATTGAGTTGTTGATACCAGTAGGGGAAGGCACCGAGCTGGGCCAGATGCTCAACCTGATTGACGTAGCCTGAACGCAGGCTGCCACCATCGGCCTCCTGCAAGGCGACCAGATCGAAGTCGCCCAGCAGATTGCCGATTTTCTGCAGATTGTCGGCACGCCCGGTGTGCGGCAGCAGATGCTGCCAGCCCCGGGTCAGGTAATGCCGGTAGCGCTCGGTGCTGATGCCGACCTGGATATTGAAACTGAGCAAGCGCAGACGACTGTCTGCGGGCAGGCCCGTGGATTCCAGATGATGCTCGTTGACCCGCGGATCATGCAGGCCAACGATGCGTTCAGTACCCCATCGGCGCATGGCAGTGACTGCCCTTAGTTGGCGGCAGCCTTGTTAGCCGCTCGCTCTTTGTCGATCAGTTTGTCGGCCAGTTGCAGGGCCTGTTCGGCACCGCCGGCGGAGCCTACGTCAAAGCGGTACTTGCCGTTGACGATCATGGTTGGAACGCCGGAGATTTCATACTTCTTGGCCAGCTCTCGAGCCTTGACGATCTGGCCCTTGATAGCGAAAGAGTCGAAAGTCGCGAGGAACTTGTCCTTGTCCACGCCTTGGGTAGCGAGGAAGTCGGCCATGTCGTCCTTGTCGGTCAGTTTCTTGTGTTCTTTCTGAATCGCATTGAACACCGCGGCGTGAACGTTGTGCTCGACACCCATGGCTTCAAGGGTCAGGAACATCTGGCCGTGAGCATCCCACGGGCCACCGAACATGGCTGGAATGCGCACGAAGTTCACGTCCGAAGGCAGCTTCTCGGCCCAGGGGTTGATCACGGGTTCGAAGGCGTAGCAGTGCGGGCAGCCGTACCAGAACAGCTCTACCACTTCGATCTTGCCAGGCACGGCGACCGGAACCGGATTGCTCAGTTCGACATAAGGTGCGGCGGGGGCTTCAGCAGCCTGGGCAGTCATGCCGAACAGGCTGGCAGCGGCAAAAACGGCGCTGATGATCAGATTACGCATGCTTCACTCCTGGACAAATTTTTCGCCTCGCGCGACGTGTTTTCAGACAGGTCCTGGCGGGCTTGAGTTCTGTAGTGTAACGGCAGCGGCCACAAAAAAGGGCGGCCAAAGCCACCCTTTTTATACTCGTTGCAACGGATTAATCGAGCGTTAACGTTGCAGGCGATATGTACCCCCGTTCAACGCCCGATCCGCCGGCCTTAGTGCAGGCCCTGGATGTAGCTGGACACAGCGGCGATGTCTTCGTCGCTCAGCTTCTTGGCAATACTCTGCATAGGTTTGGTATCGCCGTCGTTGGTACGGCCGCCGTCTTCCTTGCGGAAATCGGTCAGTTGCTTGGCGATGTATTGAGCGTGCTGGCCACCCAGGTGCGGGAAGCCCGCCGGGGCGTTACCTGCGCCATTTGGCGAGTGGCAGCCGGTGCAGGATGGCAGGCCCTTGGCCAGGTCACCGCCGCGGAACAAGGCTTCACCGCGAGCGACGACTTTAGGATCGGCGGCACCGACGCTGCCTTTCTGGCTGGCGAAGTAGGCGGCGATGTCCGCCAGGTCCTGATCGCTCAGGTTGGTCAGCAGGCCGGTCATTTCCAGAACGGTGCGCTTGCCCGACTTGATGTCGTGCAATTGCTTGGTCAGGTAGCGTTCACCCTGACCCGCCAGTTTTGGAAAGTTTGGCGCCATGCTGTTGCCATCCGGGCCGTGGCAGGCGCCACAGACGGCGGCTTTGGCCTGGCCAGCTTTAGCATCACCCGGTTGTACTGCCTCACCTGCAGCATGGGCTATGCCGGAGATGCCCACGGTCAACAGCAGACTCACGATCAATTTCTTCATCAGCTAATCCAACTACGGCTAAGGGTTAAGAGTTATGGACCGGGCTTACTCGCTCATCCAATGGATGATGGCTTGGTAATCCTCGGCACTGCAGTCCATGCACAAACCACGCGGCGGCATCGCCTTGAAACCCTGGGTCACGTGTTGCACCAGCGTCTCCATACCTTTCGCCAACCTCGGCGTCCAAGCATCCTGATCGCCTTTTTTTGGCGCCATGGGTAATTGGCCGGAATGACAGGCACCACAAACACGGTTGTACACAGCTTCCGGATCCTGTGTAGCCTGAGCGCTGTAAAGCGGTATCAAGACACCGGCAGCTAGCAGCCATTTCGTCATAAAACGACCTTTTCAGGGTTGAGAGCGTGCTGCGTTCTAGTGCGCAATCAAGGTCTGTCGCTCTCGTGAACTTCATCCTACGCTGGGACAAAGCGCACACAAAATCTGCGGCATTATATACTGGCGTCACTGAAACGGAAGCGACACTGCTTGCCGCACCCATTCCTGGCGCCGCCCACATCGGAAATCCCATGCAACTCAAGAATCCCATCCTCGGTCTGTGCCAACAGTCCACCTTCATGCTCAGCGCCGCCAAAGTCGACCAATGTCCGGATGACGAGGGCTTCGAAGTCGCCTTCGCCGGGCGTTCCAACGCCGGCAAGTCGAGTGCCCTGAACACCCTGACCCACGCCAGCCTGGCGCGCACCTCGAAAACCCCGGGGCGCACGCAACTGTTGAATTTCTTCAAGCTAGACGATGAACGCCGTCTGGTCGACCTGCCGGGCTACGGTTATGCAAAAGTACCGATCCCACTCAAGCAACACTGGCAGCGTCACCTGGAAGCGTACCTGGGTGGCCGCGAGAGTTTGAAAGGCCTGATCCTGATGATGGACATCCGCCATCCGATGACCGATTTCGACCTGCTGATGCTCGATTGGGCCGTGGCTGCCGGCATGCCGATGCACATTCTGCTGACCAAAGCGGACAAGCTGACCTATGGCGCGGCCAAGAACACACTGCTCAAGGTTCAGGCGGAAATCCGCAAGGGCTGGGGCGATCTGGTGACGATTCAGCTGTTCTCGGCCCCGAAACGCATGGGCCTGGAAGAAGCCTATACCGTACTGGCAGGCTGGATGGAGCTGGCGGACAAGGGTGTCGAGGCAGAAGCCCAATAAAAATCGAAAACTGTTTGTGGTGCGCTCAGGCAAGGCAAAAGCGCGGCTCGAAACGGCCGGGGGCGCGCTCGACTTTAGGGGCCTAAATGAGCATTTCGAGCCGCGCTTTTAACGCAGCATGAGCGTGCCACAGGCAGTTTTCAGGCAAAAAAAACCCCGGACTTCATATGGGGAGGGAGAAGTTCCGGGGTTCAAGCTCTAGACCGCTAGGGCGGGGTCCAGATATCTGCCAACACTTAACACAACATAGGAGCATCGAAGGGCTTCACCAGCCATTCAGTACCTCTGAGTGGTGCTTCGCAAGATTAGTTCAGATTTTTTTCAAATAGCTTTGAAATAACTCCGATAGCCTTGCGGACTAAGTTGTTTGCGCCCTTCTGCCGCGGCACCATGCCGCAGCAGAACACGACTCTTTTCTGTAGGAGCGAGCTTGCTAGCGATGGAATTTCAGTCGAAATCGATGTACCTGACACTCCATCGTCGGAACGCCGCCCGGAGCAAGCTCGCTCCTACAGGAAGGCTCAGTGAGCCTCATCCCAGTTGTTTCCAACACCCACTTCGACCAGCAACGGCACATCCAGTTTCGCGGCTTCGCTCATGTGTACGCGAATCTCATCGCGAACCTGGTCGACCAGGTCTTCACGCACCTCCAGCACCAGTTCGTCGTGCACCTGCAAGATGACTTTGGCGTCGAGGCCGGACGCGGTCAGCCAGTTATCCACGGCAACCATGGCTTTCTTGATGATGTCCGCAGCGGTGCCTTGCATCGGTGCGTTGATCGCCGTGCGTTCGGCGGCGGCGCGCTCCTGCGGCTTGTTGGAGTTGATGTCCGGCAGGTACAGGCGACGACCGAAGAACGTCTCGACATAACCTTGCTCGGCGGCCTGGGCCCGCGTGCGGTCCATGTATTGGCGTACACCGGGGTATCGGGCGAAGTAGGTATCGATGTAGGCCTTGGCGGTCTTGGTGTCGACGCCAATGTCCTTGCCGAGCTTCTGCGCCCCCATGCCGTAGATCAGGCCGAAGTTGATCGCCTTGGCGCTGCGGCGCTGGTCGGAAGTGACATCGGCGAGTTCGACCTTGAACACTTCGGCGGCGGTCGCGGTGTGCACGTCCAGATTGTGGCGGAAGGCATTCATCAGCCCTTCATCCCGTGACAGGTGCGCCATGATCCGCAACTCGATCTGCGAGTAGTCCGCCGCCAGCAGCTTGTAACCGGTCGGGGCCACGAAGGCCTGGCGGATACGACGCCCTTCGGCGGTGCGCACCGGGATGTTCTGCAGGTTCGGATCGCTGGAGGACAGGCGCCCGGTGGAGGCGACAGCCTGGTGGTACGACGTATGGATCCGCCCGGTGCGAGGGTTGATCTGTTCCGGCAAACGATCGGTGTAGGTGCTTTTCAGCTTGCTCATGGAGCGATATTCCATGAGCACTTTCGGCAATCGATAGTCGTCTTCCGCCAATTTGGCCAGCACCTCTTCGGCCGTGGACGGCTGGCCCTTGGCAGTCTTTTTCAGCACCGGCAGGCCGAGTTTCTCGTAAAGGATCACGCCGAGCTGCTTGGGCGAACCGAGGTTGAATTCCTCGCCGGCAATCTCGAAGGCTTCGCGCTCAAGTGCGACCATCTTGTCGCCCAGTTCGATGCTTTGCACACCCAGCAGGGCGGCGTCGACGAATGCACCCTGGCGCTCGATGCGCGCCAGCACCGGCACCAACGGGATTTCGATGTCGGTCAGCACGCTGGCCAGGCTCGGAATGGCCGAGAGCTTCTCGAACAGGGCCTGGTGCAGACGCAGGGTGATGTCCGCATCTTCGGCGGCATAAGGCCCGGCCTGCTCAAGGGCGATCTGATCGAACGTCAGCTGTTTCACGCCTTTGCCGGCGATGTCCTGGAAACTCACTGTGGTGTGGTCCAGATACTTCTGCGCCAGGCTGTCCATGTCATGGCGCGTGGCCGTGGAGTTGAGCACGTAGGACTCAAGCATGGTGTCGAAGGCTATGCCGCGCACGGTGATGCCGTTGTCCTGTACGCCGCCGATGGCGCAGTTGGCCAGGATGTTCATGTCGAACTTGGCGTGCTGCCCGACCTTGAGCTTGTTCGGGTCCTCCAGAATCGGCTTGAGCGCGCGCAGGACCGTGTCGCGGTCCAGCTGCTGCGGCACGCCGATGTAGGAATGGGTCAACGGGATGTAGGCCGCTTCGTTAGCCTGAACCGCGAACGACAAACCCACCAGTTGCGCCTGCTGCGCGTCGATGCCGGTGGTTTCAGTGTCGAAGGCGAACAGCTTGGCGTTGTGCAGTTTTTCCAGCCAGGCATCGAAACGCGCCTGATCGAGGATGGTTTCGTAGGCGGCTTCAGCAGTGACGGCCGGTGCTTCGGCCTCTGGTTCACTGAACAGATCGGCAGCCGGTGCAGGCTCGGCGGCAGCGCTCAGTTCCAGGCGTTTGGCGTCGCGATCAAGGTCGTTCAGCCAGCTCTTGAACTCCAGCAGGCTGTACAACTCGTAGAGTTTCGCCGGATCTTCCGCACCCATTTGCAAGTCGTCGAGGCCAATGTCCAGCGGCACGTCGACCTTGATGGTCGCCAACTGATAGGACAGGAAGGCCATTTCCTTGTGCTCTTCGAGCTTGGCCGGCAGGGTCTTGGCACCGCGAATCGGCAGGGTCGGCACGATGTCGAGCTGCGCATAGAGTTCGGTCAGGCCGCCGTTCACACCGACCAGCAGGCCGGAAGCGGTCTTCGGACCGATGCCCGGAACGCCCGGAATGTTGTCGGAAGAATCGCCCATGAGCGCCAGATAATCGATGATCTGCTCCGGAGCGACGCCGAATTTCTCCTTCACGCCCTCCACGTCCATGCTGCTACCGGTCATGGTGTTGACCAAGGTAATGTGACCATCGACCAGTTGCGCCATATCCTTGTCGCCCGTGGAGATGATCACCGGACGATCCGCCGCCGCGCTGCTGCGGGCCAGGGTGCCGATCACGTCATCGGCCTCGACGCCTTCGACGCACAGCAGCGGGAAGCCCAGGGCGATCACGCTCTGGTGCAGCGGCTCGATCTGCACGCGCATGTCGTCAGGCATACTCGGACGGTTGGCCTTGTACTCGGCGTACATGTCATCGCGAAAAGTCCCACCCTTGGCGTCGAACACCACGGCGAACGGACTGTTCGGATATTGCTTGCGCAGGCTCTTGAGCATGTTCAACACGCCCTTGACCGCACCGGTCGGCAGGCCTTTGGACGTGGTCAGCGGTGGCAGCGCGTGAAAGGCGCGGTACAGGTAAGAAGAACCGTCCACCAGGACGAGGGGGGCTTGGCTCATGTGCAGGATCAACCTTTTCGGCGGGTCCGGCGCTAGAATAGCGGGACCGTTGACGACAAAGGGACAAGGTTATCATGCGCACACTAAATCGCCTGTTGCTGGCTGGCTTGTTTGCAATCACACCACTGGCCGTCATGGCAGCGGACGATGCGCCGACACCGGAGCCAGATGTCACGATCCGCACGGAAGGGGACAAGGTCATCCAGGAATACCGCCAAAACGGTTTTCTGTATGCGATCAAAGTCACGCCCAAAGGCGGCAAGCCGTATTTCCTGGTACGCGCCGACGGATCAGAAGGTAACTTCATCCGCTCTGATTACCCGGATATGCTGATTCCGGCGTGGGAAATTTTTAAGTGGTAAGTCGTCCTTAACTTTAATCGGCGCTGGCTCAACAGCGGCGCCCGTACTGGCAGTTTAAACATGTCTGTGTTCACCCCCCTGGCTCGGCCCGAGCTGGAAGCTTTTCTCGCCCCTTATGGCCTTGGCCGCCTGCTTGATTTCCAGGGGATTGCCGCCGGTAGCGAAAACACCAATTTCTTTATCAGCCTGGAGCAGGGCGAATTTGTCCTGACCCTGGTCGAACGCGGTCCGGTTCAGGAAATGCCGTTTTTCATCGAACTGCTCGACGTGCTGCACGGCGCCGACCTGCCAGTGCCTTATGCCCTGCGCACCACCGACGGCGTGGCCTTGCGCGAACTGGCGGGCAAACCTGCTTTGCTGCAACCACGCCTGGCCGGCAAGCACATCAAGCAAGCCAACGCGCAACATTGCGCACAGGTCGGTGAGTTGCTCGGCCATCTACACCTGGCGACCCAGGCCAACATGATCAAGCGCAAAACCGATCGCGGCCTGGACTGGATGCTGGAAGAGGGCACGCAGTTCCTGTCGCACCTCGGTGCCGAACAGAAAGACCTGCTGCAACGGGCGCTGGAAGAAATCACCCGACAGAAAGAAAAAATCCTCGCTCTGCCGCGGGCGAACATTCACGCCGACCTGTTCCGCGACAACGCGATGTTCGAAGGCACCCACCTGACCGGACTGATCGACTTCTACAATGCTTGCTCCGGGCCGATGCTCTACGACGTGGCAATTGCCTTGAACGACTGGTGCTCGGACGACGAAGGCGTGATCGATGGACCGCGAGCACGGGCCTTGCTGGGCGCTTATGCCACCCTGCGACCGTTCACCGCTGCTGAAGCCGAGTTGTGGCCGACCATGCTGCGGGTGGCTTGCGTACGGTTCTGGTTGTCACGCTTGATCGCGGCGGAGTCGTTCGCCGGGCAGGACGTGTTGATTCACGATCCGATGGAATTCCAGCTGCGCCTGGCGCAGCGGCAGACGGTCAATACGCCGTTGCCTTTCGCCCTTTAAAAAGCAAAAGATCGCAGCCTGCGGCAGCTCCTACAGAGATCGGTGTAGGAGCTGCCGC
>NZ_JBYSVW010000028.1:0-44805 GCF_058986625.1 Pseudomonas sp. GW821-FHT07G06 | reverse complement strand
CCCCCCCCCCCCCCCCCCCCCCCCCCCCCCCCCCCCCCCCCCCCCCCCCCCCCCCCCCCCCCCCCGCTCCCACAGGGATCTTCATCATTTTCAGGTGGTCGCTTGACTAGTACAGACTCAGCGACGCCTCCAGCCGCGCCAACTTCTCCGGGTTTCGCATGATGAAGATCCGGCTCACTCGCCCCGCGTCATCAAAGCCAAAGGTCATCGAGGCGGTGATGACGCCGTCGGCCTTGATGATCACACCTTGGGCACCATTGATCTCGATGGGCAGCCATTGGCACGCCTGCCAATAGGTGTGCAGCGACTGACCGATGAAATCCAGTACACGAGCGATCCCCGACAGGGTTTCGCGGATGGCCGGCGCCTTGCCGCCGCTGTCGGCGCAGAGTTCAACGTCCTCGGTCAACATGGCGCTCAGGGCAACGGTCGAGCCGCTGGCGATAGCGCTGTGAAACGCGCTCAGCAATTGGTTTTGACGCATGGGTGGCGGCTGGTAACGAGCATGTCCGTTGCCAAGACTCGCCTTGGCCCGGGACACCAGTTTGCGGCAAGCGGCTTCCTGTACGCCGACCGCATCGGCGACCTGCGGGTAATCCATGTCGAAGATTTCGTGAAGCAGGTATGCGGCACGCTCCTTGGGTGACAGGCGCTCGAGCAGCAACATGAAAGCGGTGGACAATGACGAGGCCAGTTCGAGCCGGTGCTCGGGTGAGTCCTGATGGGTGGTGTGAATCGGCTCCGGCAGCCAGGTGCCGACGTAGTCGACCCGGGATGTGTGGGCCGAGCGCAGCACATCGATGCAGTGCCGGGTGCAAGCCGTGGTCAGCCAGGCGGCCGGTGTGGCGATGGAGGCGCGGTCTGCCTCCAGCCACTTGATGAACATTTCCTGCACCGCATCCTCGGCTTCGGCGCGCGAGCCGAGGATGCGGTAGGCCAGACCGAGCAAAAAGGGCCGGCGCTGCTCGAACACAGTGGCGGCGTTTTCAGCGGAGCTCATCAATCAGTGCCTCGACACCTGTAAGCGGTTCCACAGGTTGATCATGCCGATCTCGGCCGTCAAGGCGCCGATCTGCTCGTCGCTGAAATGCGCTCTGAGCGCACCGCGCAAGCTGGCGTAATCGGTTTTTTCATCCAGTACCGTCAAGGCTTCGGTCCACGCCAGCGCGGCGCGCTCCGAAGGGCTGAAATCACTGACATGGCGCCAGACGATCAGGCGATCCAGACGCTCGTTGGTTTCGTTGGCCTCACGGGCCTCGCGGGTGTGCATCTTCACGCAGAAACCGCATTGGTTGATCTGCGAGGCGCGCAGGTGGATCAAATGCTTGAGGGTGGGATTGAGATCATGATTGTCGAGGGCGACATGAACCTGGGTCAGGCTTTCGAAAACCTGCGGGATCGATTGCAGCAGATTGACCGGCTGGGTGTTGGACGACATCGTATTGCTCCACTGATTGAGGGATTCAACAGGATGACGATTGAGCATTTCGCTTTGTGACATGAAAGCAAAGATCGCAGCCTGCGGCAGCTCCTACATGAGAACGCATTCCCCTGTAGGAGCTGCCGCAGGCTGCGATCCTTTGATCTTCAAGCCGCTAATTCACCGCTGGCCACCGCCGCCGAAGCCGCCAGCATCGCCCGCAACAACACCGCACACCCGGCCGCCAGATCTTCCGGCGCAGCGTTTTCGATTTCATTGTGGCTGATACCACCTTCGCACGGCACAAAGATCATCCCGGCCGGACCGAGCTCTGCGAGGAAGATCGCGTCGTGCCCTGCCCCACTGACAATGTCCATGTGCGACAGGCCCAGGCCTTGGGCGGCACCGCGCACAGCCTCGACGCAGCCCTTGTCGAAGTACAGCGGCGGGAAGTCCGCGGTCGGGGTGAGTTCGAAGGTCAGCCCATGTTCGTCGCAGGTGGTTTCGATGACTTCGCGCACTTCAGCAATCATCGAATCCAGGCGTTCCGGTTCCAGGTGGCGGAAGTCCAGGGTCATGCGCACTTCGCCGGGAATGACGTTGCGCGAGCCGGGATAGGCTTGCAGGCAACCGACGGTGCCACAGGCATGGGGTTGATGGCTGAGGGCGGCGCGGTTGAGCGCACCGACGATCACCGCGGCACCGACCAGGGCGTCCTTGCGCAGGTGCATCGGGGTCGGGCCGGCGTGGGCTTCGACGCCACGCAGTTTCAGGTCGAACCATTTCTGCCCGAGAGCGCCCATGACCACGCCAATGGTCTTGCGTTCGTCTTCCAGGATCGGGCCTTGCTCGATGTGGGCTTCGAAATAGGCCCCGACTTTGTGACCGCTGACTTTACGCGGGCCGGCGTAGCCAATGGCATTCAGCGCCTCACCCACGGTCACGCCATCGGCATCGACCTTGGCCAGGGTTTCTTCGAGGGTGAATTTTTCCGCGAACACACCGGAACCCATCATGCACGGGGCAAAGCGCGAGCCTTCTTCGTTGGTCCAGACCACCACCTCCAGCGGCGCTTCGGTTTCGATGTTCAGGTCATTGAGGGTGCGCAGCACCTCGACGCCCGCCAATACACCGAAGCAGCCATCGAACTTGCCGCCGGTGGGTTGGGTGTCGATGTGGCTGCCGGTCATCACCGGTGGCAGGTCGGGATTGCGCCCGGGGCGACGGGCGAAGATGTTGCCGACGGCGTCGATGCTGACGGTGCAGCCGGCATCGATACACCATTTGACGAAGATGTCCCGAGCCTGGCGATCGAGATCGGTCAGGGCCAGGCGACACACGCCCCCCTTGACCGTGGCGCCGAGTTTGGCCAGTTCCATGAGCGACTGCCACAGGCGGTCGCGGTTGATGTGTTGATGGCTGGACTGCAGAACGTCGACGGCCGCGTTCATGATGATCTCCTCTGGCTGTTCTTGTGTGTTTCTTCAGGCAATTCGTTGGTGTTAGGACCGCCGCTTTCGCGAGCAGGCTCGCTCCCACAGGGGAATGCATTCCAAATGTGGGAGCGAGCCTGCTCGCGAAGAGGCCAGCCGCTACACCGCCGATTTCGCGACAGATGGGCTGGGCCACATCACACTCAACCCGTAATAAATCACCCCTCCCAAAATCGAGCCGGTGAACCACCCGTAGCTGTAGAACCAGCTGAAGGCATCGCTGCCAAGCGACAGCAGCGTCAACACCACCGGCACGCCGAAGGCCATGAAACCGCTCCAGTTCCACGCCGGATACACGTCATCGCGGTACAGGCCGGCAAGGTCCAGTTGCTGTTTCTTGATCAGGAAATAGTCCACCACCATGATCCCGGCGATCGGCCCGAGCAGGCTGGAATAGCCGAGCAACCAGTTGGAGTAGACCGTTTCCAGGCTGAGGTCGGAAACGATCAGGCCAAGCTTTTTCAACAACTCATGGGCCATCAACGCCAAGCCGACGAAGCCGGTCAGCAGCACGGCATTGGTGCGGTTGATCACCTTGGGGGCGATGTTCTGGAAGTCATTGGTCGGCGACACGATATTGGCTGCGGTATTGGTCGACAGCGTGGCGATGATGATCAGCGCCATGGCCAGCGCCACCCACACCGGGCTCTGGATATGGCCGATCAGGGTCACAGGATCGGAAACCGTCACGCCCACCAGCTTCACCGAGGCCGCGGTCATCACCACACCCAGGGAAGCAAACAGGAACATGGTCAGCGGCAGGCCGATGATCTGCCCGACAATCTGATCCTTCTGGCTTTTTGCGTAGCGGCTGAAGTCCGGAATGTTCAGTGACAGCGTGGCCCAGAAGCCGACCATCGCGGTCAGCCCGGCGGCGAAGTAACTGGCCACCCCGGCGCCTTCGGGACGCTTGGCCGGAATCGCCAGCAACTCGGTCATCGACACGTTCGGCATGGCCCAGACCAGCAGCCCTACACCCACCAGTACCAACAGCGGTGCAGACAGGGTTTCCAGCCATTTGATCGACTCGGCGCCACGAATCACCACCCACAGGTTCAGCGCCCAGAACACCATGAAGCCGATGACCTCGCCGGTGCCGCCCAGGGATTTCCAGCCCTCGAACACCGAGCCGAGGAACAGGTGAATCGCCAACCCGCCGAACATGGTCTGGATGCCGAACCAGCCGCACGCCACCAGGGCGCGGATCAGGCACGGAATATTGGAACCGAGTACACCGAAGGACGAGCGCAGCAACACCGGAAAGGGAATGCCGTACTTGGTGCCGGGAAAGGCGTTCAGGGTCAGGGGAATCAGCACGATGATGTTGGCAAACAGAATCGCCAGCAGCGCTTCACCGACGGTCAGGCCGAAGTACGCGGTCAGCACGCCACCGAGGGTGTAAGTCGGCACGCAGATCGCCATGCCCACCCACAGCGCGGTGATGTGCCATTTGTTCCAGGTGCGTTCGCGCACCTTGGTCGGTGCAATGTCGTGGTTGTAACGGGGACTGTCGAGTACATCGCTGCCGGCTTCCAGCTCAAACAAGCCGTCGCGCTCGGTCACTTGCGATCTGATCTGTTGCATGGCCGCTCCACTGTTCTTTGAATTATTTTTTTGCTCATCGGGGGCTGGCGGCATCAATAAACGTGCCGGGTGCCCCGATTACGCATCGGGCAGTTCCATAAACACATTGCAACCAACTGATGTTTATCGGTTTTATTCGCTGACTCGACTAATTGTCAGGCCACTCAGGCCGAATGCCAGGCAAGTTGTCCGGACAGTCAGGACTCAAACTGGTGCGTTGATCTTTTTTCAATGGCTGCGCATCAACCATAGACCATACTCAAACAGCTGATTTCACATAAGAAATCTTGACTATTTTTCGATCCTGTCAAGTGCGTCAAAATGGTGAGGTCGCTCACCATTTTGGTGATTTTTGTATTTAATCGTTAAATATCAATCAGTTAATAACTGCATAAGCTTATAAAAAATATTCTTGCCGATTCGAATAACTGCAGCTAGCGTTTAATCCTGACAGCACTGACAGGAATACACCTGTTGACGCTGGCGTCATATAAAACATCTAGAACCGGCACAAGCCGGTCATTGCCTGCGAGGAACTCGGAATGTCTCTGTTGATCCGTGGCGCCACCGTTGTTACCCATGATGAAAGTTATCGCGCCGATGTGTATTGCGCAGACGGCGTGATCAAGGCCATCGGCGAAAACCTCGATATCCCCGCAGGCGCCGAAGTGCTGGACGGCAGCGGCCAATACCTGATGCCCGGCGGCATCGACCCGCACACCCACATGCAACTGCCCTTCATGGGCACGGTGGCCAGCGAAGACTTCTACAGTGGCACGGCGGCGGGACTGGCCGGCGGCACCACCTCGATCATCGACTTCGTGATTCCCAACCCGCAGCAATCCCTGCTCGAAGCCTTCCATCAGTGGCGCGGCTGGGCCGAGAAGTCGGCGTCGGACTACGGTTTTCACGTCGCCATTACCTGGTGGAGCGACCAGGTCCGCGAGGAAATGGCCGAACTGGTCAGCCAGCACGGCGTCAACAGCTTCAAGCACTTCATGGCCTACAAGAACGCAATCATGGCCGCCGATGACACCCTGGTGGCGAGCTTCGAACGCTGCCTGGAACTGGGCGCGGTGCCGACCGTGCATGCGGAAAACGGCGAACTGGTCTATCACCTGCAACGCAAGCTGATGGCCCAGGGCATCACCGGGCCGGAAGCGCATCCACTGTCGCGACCGTCACAGGTTGAAGGCGAGGCCGCGAGCCGGGCGATCCGTATCGCCGAAACCCTGGGTACGCCGCTGTATCTGGTGCACGTCTCGACCAAGGAGGCCCTCGACGAAATCACCTACGCCCGCGGCAAGGGCCAGCCGGTGTACGGCGAAGTGCTGGCCGGGCACCTGCTCCTGGACGACAGTGTCTACCGCCACCCGGACTGGCAAACCGCCGCCGGTTACGTGATGAGCCCGCCGTTCCGCCCTCGCGGCCATCAAGAGGCGCTCTGGCATGGCCTGCAATCGGGCAACCTGCACACCACCGCCACCGACCACTGCTGCTTCTGCGCCGAGCAAAAAGCCGCAGGCCGCGACGACTTCAGCAAGATCCCCAACGGCACCGCCGGCATCGAAGACCGCATGGCGGTGTTGTGGGATGAAGGGGTGAACAGCGGACGTTTTTCGATGCAGCAATTCGTCGCGCTGACGTCCACCAACACCGCGAAGATCTTCAACCTCTACCCACGCAAAGGCGCGATTCGTGTGGGGGCCGATGCCGACCTGGTGCTGTGGGACCCGCAAGGCACACGGACCATTTCCGCCAAGACCCACCATCAGCAGGTGGACTTCAACATCTTCGAAGGCAAGACCGTACGCGGCGTGCCCAGCCACACCATCAGCCAGGGCCGTGTGGTCTGGGCCGACGGCGACCTGCGGGCCGAGCGTGGCGCCGGGCGCTACATCGAACGGCCGGCGTACCCGGCGGTGTTTGACTTGCTGAGCAAGCGGGCTGAGCTGCACAAGCCGACGGCAGTGAAACGCTGAAATCGAGGCCTTCGGCCTTCGCGAGCAGGCTCGCTCCCACATTTGAAATGCGATCCCCGTAGGAGCTGCCGCAGGCTGCGATCTTTTGATCTTGATCTAAAAAACAAAGTCAAAAGATCGCAGCCTGCGACAGCTCCTACAGGGATCGAGTTGAATCAATGCCCATTCAGAGGCAGCACCTCAAATAACCGTGAGGCCAACACCGTGATCAAGACCCTGGACCACCTCCCGCACCCCGTCGAGAATGCGGCCGCCCTCGCCGGCCATTTCACCGATCTGGCGCCGCCGCTCAACGAGCGCCAGGCTCAGCTCGAAGCTTCGCGCTGCCTGTATTGCTACGACGCGCCCTGCGTGAATGCCTGTCCGAGCGAAATCGACATTCCCTCGTTCATCCGCAATATCCAGCAGGACAACGTGCAAGGCGCCGCGCAGAAGATCCTCTCGGCCAACATCCTCGGCGGCAGTTGCGCCCGGGTGTGCCCGACGGAAATCCTTTGCCAGCAAGCGTGCGTGCGCAACAACGCCCACGAATGCGCGCCGGTCATGATCGGCCTGTTGCAGCGCTACGCCGTGGACAACGCCCATTTCAGCACGCACCCGTTCCCGCGTGCTGCCGCCACCGGCAAACGCATCGCCGTGGTGGGCGCCGGTCCGGCCGGGTTGTCCTGCGCCCACCGCAGCGCCATGCACGGGCATGACGTGGTGATCTTCGAGGCGCGGGAAAAGGCTGGCGGCCTCAACGAGTACGGGATCGCCAAATACAAACTGGTGGACGACTACGCGCAACGGGAGCTTGAGTTCCTGCTGGAAATCGGCGGAATCGAAATCCGCCAAGGGCAAAAACTCGGGGACAACCTGACCCTCAGCGAACTGCATCAACAGTTCGATGCGGTGTTCCTCGGCCTCGGGCTCAACGCCAGCAAACAACTGGGCCTGGCCCACGAAGACGCGCCCGGCCTGCTCGCCGCCACCGACTACATCCGCGAACTGCGCCAGGCCGATGACCTGAGCCAATTGCCCCTGGCCGACCATTGCATCGTCCTCGGCGCGGGCAACACCGCCATCGACATGGCCGTGCAAATGGCCCGTCTCGGCGCCCGTGACGTGAACCTGGTGTACCGGCGCGGCGCCGAAGACATGGGCGCCACCCATCACGAACAGGAGATTGCCAAGGCCAACCAGGTGCGGCTGATGACCTGGGCGCAACCTGAAGAAGTGCTGCTCGACGACCATGGCCGCGTGCGCGGCATGCGTTTCGCCCGCACCCACCTGGTCGAAGGTCGCCTGCAAACCACCGGTGAAACCTTCGAGCTGGCTGCCGATGCGATCTTCAAGGCCATCGGCCAGGCCTTTGACAGCGACGCCCTCGCCGATCCGCTGGCACGCGAACTCAAGCGCCAGGGCGAGCGCATCGCCGTCGATGAACAGCTGCGCACCAGCATCCCCGGCGTGTATGCCGGCGGCGACTGCACCAGCCTCGATCAAGACCTCACCGTGCAAGCCGTGCAGCATGGCAAGCGCGCCGCCGAGGCGATCAACACTCAACTGATGCTCAACGTGGAGGCTGCGTAAATGGCCGATCTGTCGATTGTCTTCGCCGGCATCAAGGCACCGAATCCATTCTGGCTGGCCTCCGCGCCACCCACCGACAAAGCCTATAACGTGGTCCGCGCCTTCGAGGCCGGCTGGGGCGGCGTGGTCTGGAAAACCCTGGGGGAAGATCCGGCGGCGGTAAACGTGTCTTCGCGCTACTCGGCGCACTTCGGGGCGAACAGGGAGGTGCTGGGCTTTAACAACATCGAGCTGATCACCGACCGCTCGCTGGAGATCAACCTGCGGGAAATCACCCAGGTCAAAAAGGACTGGCCGGACCGCGCACTGATCGTGTCCTTGATGGTGCCCTGCGTCGAAGAGTCCTGGAAACACATCCTGCCGCTGGTGGAAGCCACGGGTGCCGACGGCATCGAACTGAACTTCGGTTGCCCCCACGGCATGCCGGAACGCGGCATGGGCGCCGCGGTCGGCCAGGTGCCGGAATACGTGGAACAGGTCACCCGCTGGTGCAAGACCTATTGCTCGCTGCCGGTGATCGTCAAGCTCACGCCGAACATCACCGACATCCGCGTCGCCGCCCGCGCGGCCCACCGTGGGGGTGCCGATGCGGTGTCGCTGATCAACACCATCAACTCGATCACCAGCGTCAACCTCGAACGCATGGTGGCCAATCCCATGGTCGGCAGCCAGAGCACCCATGGCGGATACTGTGGCTCGGCCGTCAAGCCGATTGCCTTGAACATGGTCGCCGAAATCGCCCGCGACCCGCAGACCCAAGGCCTGCCGATCAGCGGCATCGGCGGCATAGGCAACTGGCGCGACGCCGCGGAATTCATCGCGTTGGGCAGCGGCGCGGTACAGGTGTGCACGGCGGCGATGCTGCATGGCTTCCGGATTGTCGAAGACATGAAGGACGGTTTGTCACGCTGGATGGACAGTCAGGGCTACGCCAGCATCGCGGAATTTTCCGGGCGCGCGGTGGGCAATACCACGGACTGGAAGTACCTGGACATCAACTACCAGGTGATCGCGAAAATCGACCAGGAGGCGTGCATCGGCTGTGGTCGTTGCCACATTGCCTGTGAGGACACCTCGCACCAGGCCGTGGCCAGCCTCAAGCAAGCGGATGGCACGCACAAGTACCAGGTGATCGATGAGGAGTGCGTGGGCTGCAACCTGTGCCAGATCACCTGCCCGGTGCAGGACTGTATCGAGATGGTGCCGGTGGAGACTGGCAAGCCGTTCCTGGACTGGAATCATGATCCGAGGAATCCGTATCACGTCAGCCCTTAGCATTAGCTGCGACTGAACCGTCGCCTTCGCGAGCAGGCTCGCTCCCACAGTGGATTTGTGTCGTACATCAAACCTGAGTACACCAATGATACCTGTGGGAGCGAGCCTGCTCGCGAAGAGGCCAGCAGCCACACCACCCAACCTCAAGGCTCCAACCCGATCCCCCGCAAAATCACACTGGTCACCGTCTGCACTGCCTTTTCAAACTGCATGTCCGACAGCGGCTGGTGGTCGTTGAGAATGTTCACCTGGTGATCGAAGTCGGCATAGTGCTGGGTCGAGGCCCAGATCATGTACAGCAGGCTCGACGGCTCCACCGGCAGGATGCGTTTGTCGTCCACCCACTGGCGGATTTTCGCTTCCTTCATCTTGGCCCAGTCGTACAGGCTCGCATCCAGCGCTGCGCCGAGGGTTGGCGCGCCGTGGATGATTTCGTTGGCCCAGACTTTCGAACCATGAGGCCGGCTGCGGGAATGGTTCATCTTGGCGCGGATGTAGCTGCTGAGCACCACGCGCGGGTCGTCGAACATCTCGAAGCACAGCGCGTCCTGCTTCCAGACTTCCAGCAAATCGAACAGCACCGCGCTGTACAGTTCGGTCTTGGTGCTGAAGTAGTAATGCAGGTTGGAACGCGGCAGTTGCACTTCAGCGGCGATGTCGGCCATGGCCGTGCTGCCGAAGCCCTTTTCAGCGAAGACCTTTTCCGCCCCGAGCAGGATTTTTTCGACGTTACTGCGACGAATCTCGATCTTGTGATTGCCCATGCGGGTCCCCGACAACAGCGTTGAGCAAGACTAGCATCCGCTCTGGACTGCGGCGACAGGGTAAAACGAATCTTCGTACAGCCGCTGTCGGAAAGCTAAACTCTGCGCACTTGGAAACTGCCTGAGGTACCCACGATGCTGCTGAAGAAAACCCTGACCGTCGCTGCCCTGCTCGGCTCGCTGCTCGCCGCTTCTTCGGTGTTGGCCCACGCCCACCTGAAAAGCCAGACACCGGCCGCTGACAGCACCGTGGCCGCGCCAATGCAATTGCGCCTGGAGTTCTCCGAGGGTATCGAGGCCAGTTTCACCAAAGTCACCCTGACCCGGGATGGCGCACCGGTGGCGGTGAAAGCATTGACCACCGAGGGCAACGACAAGAAAACCCTGGTCGTCACCCCTGTCGCGCCGCTGACCGCCGGTACCTACAAGGTCGAATGGCACGCGGTATCGGTCGATACCCACAAAAGCGAAGGTGCCTACGCCTTCAAGGTTGGCCAGTAACTCATGGCGAGTGCGCTGGTGCTGTGTCGCTTCCTGCATTTCATCGTGGTGCTGATGCTGTTCGGGGCCTGGCTGTTCAGGCCCTTGCTATCAAGTGACGAAAGCGCACTGGATCAGCGCCTGGCACGCACCTGCCGTTGGCTGGCCGTGGCGGCGCTGGCCAGCGGGGTCTGCTGGTTGTTGTTGATTACCGCGAGCATGGCCGGGGCCTGGGACGCGGCCTTCGATCCGTCGACCCTGGGCCTGGTGCTGGGCAATACCTTTTTCGGCCAGGTCTGGCGCTGGCATTTGCTGATTAACCTCGCGCTGGTGGCGTTGCTGCTGACACCCTTGCGCGCAAGCCTCGCACTGCGCCTGATCCTCAGCGGCCTGCTGCTGGCCACCCTGGCCCCGGTCGGCCACGGCGCCATGCTCGATGGCAGCGCAGGCCAGTTGCTGATCCTCAATCAACTCATTCACTTGTTCTGCGTGGGTGCCTGGCTCGGTGGCCTGTTGTTGCTGGTGATGATTCTGCGACAGCCTGCGGGGCATTCGATCCGCGTGATGTTGCAGCGTTTCAGCGGTGTCGGATACGGCCTGGTCGCCGGGCTGCTGATCACCGGGCTGATCAATGTAAGGGTGCTCACCGGGGCGTTCTGGCCGACGCCGTTGTTCAGCGGGTTTGCGCTGATCCTGTTGATCAAGGCAACGTTGGTGGCGACGATGCTGAGCCTGGCATTGTTCAATCGCTTGCGGATCAATGATTGCGAGCAGCGTCTGCAAGCATTGCGCACCAGCGTGATGCTGGAGTGGATGCTGGGGCTTGGTGCAGTCGCGGCGGTCTCGCTACTGGGTACCCTGCCCCCCATGATTTCCAGCTGACAATCCATTCCCTGTGGGAGCGAGCCTGCTCGCGAAGGCATTCTCACATTCAACACTGATGTGAGTGATAGTCCGCCTTCGCGAGCAGGCTCGCTCCCACAGGGCTATCCATTTCAACTCACCTCGCCACAAGTCATCGTATAACTTCCGATTGACAACCCACAAAAATCCCGCAAATATCGCCCTAATGTTGTACGACGACGTATGACAACAATAAAAACAAGAAACAAGGGAGCGTCACAGTGAGCAAGCTCGTCCGCAATTCGTCCGCCCGTTCTTCGCTAGTAAACCATTCTCGTCGTCATACCCTGAGCCTGATCGGCTGCAGCGGGCTGGCCCTCGTCTTGCCCCTCACCTGCCAGGCCGAAGGTTTCACCGACGACGCCAAGGCCACGCTGAACCTGCGCAACGCCTACTTCAACCGCAACTTCACCAACCCGGCCTACCCCCAGGGCAAGGCTGAAGAGTGGACGCAAAACTTCATTCTCGATGCCAGGTCCGGATTCACCCAGGGCACCGTGGGTTTCGGTGTCGATGTATTGGGCCTGTACTCGCAGAAGCTCGATGGCGGCAAGGGCACTGGCGGCACGCAACTGTTGCCGATCCACGACGACGGCCGCCCCGCTGACAATTTCGGCCGCCTGGGCGTGGCGCTCAAAGGCAAGATTTCGAAAACCGAATTGAAGGTCGGCGAATGGATGCCGGTGCTGCCGATCCTGCGTTCCGACGATGGCCGCTCACTGCCGCAGACCTTCCAGGGCGCCCAGGTGACGTCCGCCGAAATCAGCGGCCTGACGCTGTATGGCGGTCAATTCCAGCAAAACAGCCCGCGCAATGACGCGAGCATGGAAGACATGTTCATGAACGGTAAAACGGCGTTCACCTCCGACCGTTTCAACTTCGGCGGCGGTGAATACGCGTTCAATGAAAAGCGCACGCAGGTCGGCGTCTGGTACTCGGAACTCAGCGACATTTACCAGCAGCAATACTTCAACCTGACCCACAGCCAGCCCGTCGGCGACTGGACCCTGGGCGCCAACCTGGGCTACTTCATCGGCAAGGAAGACGGCAGCGCCAAGGCCGGTGACCTCGACAACAAGACCGCGTTTGCCCTGCTCTCGGCCAAATATGGCGGCAACACCTTCTATGTCGGCCTGCAAAAACTCACCGGCGACGATGTGTGGATGCGGGTCAACGGCACCAGCGGCGGTACCCTGGCCAACGACAGCTACAACTCCAGCTATGACAACGCCCGGGAGAAATCCTGGCAGGTGCGCCACGACTACAACTTTGTCGCCCTCGGCATTCCCGGCCTGACCCTGATGAACCGCTACATCAGTGGTGACAACGTGCACACCGGCGCCATCACCGACGGCAAGGAATGGGGTCGCGAATCCGAACTGGCCTACACGGTGCAGAGCGGTGCGCTGAAAAACCTCAACGTGAAATGGCGTAACGCGAGTATCCGCAAGAGTTTCAGCACCAACGAATTCGATGAAAACCGCATTTTCATCAGCTACCCGATTTCGTTGTTGTAAATCGTAGGCATCAACACCAGCCCCTGTAGGAGCGAGCTTGCTCGCGATGGTCGTCAACGATAACGCTGGAAACCTGATACCCCGTGGCGTTCTCAGGTTCATCGCGAGCAAGCTCGCTCCTACAGAAGAGGACAAGACAGGACGACCCTCCGTCAATTTCCACCAATGCCGCGTTGACAAGAGCCGGAAAGCCTAACGATACTTCACCCAAGTCATACGACAACCTACAACAAACCAACAACAGCGCACCCAGGATTCCCATGACCACCACAGCAACCGCCCGCCCTCCTTTCAACCGCCTGCTGCTGACCGGCGCCGCCGGTGGCCTCGGCAAAGTCCTGCGCGAAAGCCTGCGCCCTTACGCCAATGTCATTCGCCTGTCGGACATCGCCGACATCGCGCCAGCCATCGATGATCGCGAAGAAGTGATGCCGTGCGACCTCGCCGACAAGCAAGCGGTGCATCAACTGGTCGAAGGCGTGGACGCGATCCTGCACTTCGGCGGGGTATCGACCGAGCACTCGTTCGAAGATATCCTCGGCGCCAACATCTGCGGCGTGTTCCACATCTACGAAGCCGCGCGCCGCCACGGGGTGAAGCGGGTGATCTTCGCCAGTTCCAACCATGTGATCGGCTTCTACCGGCAGGACGAAGTCATTGACGCCCGCTCCCCTCGCCGCCCGGACAGCTACTACGGCCTGTCCAAGTCCTACGGCGAGGACATGGCCACGTTCTACTTCGACCGCTATGGCATCGAGACCGTCAGCGTGCGCATCGGCTCCTCGTTCCCCGAGCCGCACAACCGGCGGATGATGAGCACCTGGCTGAGTTTCGGCGACCTCACGCAACTGCTCGAACGTGCCTTGTACACCCCGAACGTCGGCCACACCGTGGTCTACGGCGTGTCCGACAACAAGGACGTCTGGTGGGACAACCGCCATGCCACGGCCCTGGGTTTTGTCGCGCAGGACAGCTCCGAACAGTTCCGCGAAAAAATCGAAGCCCAGCCGATGCCTGCCGCCGATGACCCGGCGCGGTTGTACCAGGGCGGCGCCTTTTGCGTAGCCGGCCCGTTCGGTGACTGAACCTTCGCGCCCCGCTTGATCCCCACAACAAAAGCCAAGGGAATGAGTTGCCATGCAAGCTGAATTGATTGTCGACGCCCGCAACGCAGTCGGTGAAAGCCCGGTCTGGGTGCCTGAAGAAAGCGCTCTGTACTGGGTCGATATTCCCGCCGGCGATTTACAGCGCTGGAGTGCCGACACCGGGCAGGTGGATACCTGGAAAACCCCGGAGATGCTCGCTTGCATCGCGCGTCATGCCGACGGCGGCTGGGTCGCCGGCATGGAAAGCGGGTTCTTCCGCCTGCATCCGCGCAACGACGGCAGCCTCGACAGTGAACCCTTGGCCCACGTCGACCATGCCCGCGCCGACATGCGCCTGAACGACGGCCGCTGCGATCGTCAGGGACGCTTCTGGGCCGGCAGCATGGTGCTGAACATGAGCGCCAACGCCGCCGACGGCAGGTTGTACCGCTACAGCGCCGGGCAACGCGGGCCGCTCGAGTCCCGGCTGAGCGGGTTCATCGTGCCCAACGGCCTGGGCTTCAGCCCGGACGGGCGCACGATGTACCTGTCCGACTCCCATCCGCAGGTCCAGCAGATCTGGGCCTTCGACTACGACATCGACAGCGGCACGCCGTCCAATCGCCGGTTGTTCGTCGACATGAATCAGTTCTGCGGCCGACCGGATGGCGCGGCGGTGGATGCGGAAGGTTGTTACTGGATCTGCGGCAACGATGCCGGCCTGATTCACCGTTTCACCCCCGAAGGACGCCTCGACCGCTCCCTCGCCGTTCCGGTGAAAAAACCCAGCATGTGCGCCTTCGGCGGCAGTCGGCTGGACACCCTCTTCGTGACCTCGATTCGCCCCGGCGATGACCATGACGTTCAATCACTGGCCGGTGGCGTGTTTGCCCTTGATCCCGGGGTGAAGGGATTGCCTGAGCCTTTGTTCAAGTCCTGACGGATCGCAGCCTCGCGGCACTCGACGACTCGTACTTTGACGGCATCCCCCCGTAGGAGCTGTCGAGTGCAACGAGGCTGCGATCTTTCCCACCCTTCCAACGCAGAACGAAAAACAATGAATCTGCTCGAACTCGAAGACGACCTCACCCGCCTCACCCTCGCCCCAGACATTGGCGCCAGCATCGTCAACTGGACCGTGCGCAGCAGCGGCCAGCCCTTGTTGCGTCACGCCGATGAGCACGCCCTGAACACCGGCCTGCCCGGCAAGCTCGGCTGCTTTCCCTTGATCCCCTGGTCCAACCGCATCGCCGAAGGCGGCTTCGACTGCCCCGATGGCTGGCTCGCATTGGCGCCCAATAGCCTCACCGATCCCCTGCCGATTCACGGCAGCGCCTGGCAGCAATCGTGGGAAGTGGTTTCCCGGTCGGAAAATGAAGTGGTCCTGCAACTCGACAGCACCACCCCCTTCGCCTACTGCGCCCGCCAACGCTTTCATCTGAGCGAAGGCAAACTGAGCATCGAATTGAGCGTTACTCATCTGGCCGAACACGCGGCCTGGCATGGACTGGGACTGCATCCGTATCTGCCGCGCACCGCCAACACCCGACTGCAGGCCGCGGCCCGCGAAGTATGGTTGTGCAATGAGAAAAAACTGCCGACGCAACTCAGCGCATTGCCGGTCGAGTGGGATTTTCAGCAGCTCAAGCCATTGCCCGAATCGCTCGTGGACAATGGCTTCTGCGAATGGAACGGCCACTGCCTGATCCGCCAGCCCGACCTCGGATACGAACTGGACTGCCAGGCCACCGGCAGTGATTACTACCTGCTCTACTGCCCGGTGGGCCTGGGTTTTTTCTGCATTGAACCGGTGAGTCACCCGGTCAACGCGCACCACCTGCCCGGTCGGCCGGGGTTGCGTTTGCTGGAACAGGGTCAGTCCGCAAAACTGGGTTTCAACCTGCAATACCGAGCACTCTGAAACTCAGGCACGGATCAACATATAGACGGCGACGAGCAGGCAGACACTGGCGAACCCGATCTGCAACGCCCGCGCCGGCACCCGGGCGCAGAGCTTGCGGCCGATGATCATGCCGATGATGCTCGCGCCAATGAAGGTGGCGCCCACGCTGTCGATGCGCACGCCGGCATGGAACGCGCCGATCACCCCGATGGCCGAAATCAGGCTGATCACCATCAGCGAGGTGGCAATGATTCCGCGCATCTGCACATCAGTCAGTTGCTTGAACGCCGGGACGATCAGGAAGCCGCCGCCCACCCCCAGCAATCCCGAGACCACCCCCGTGACCGCTCCGAGCGCGGCGAGGGTCGCGGTGCATTTGGCGGTCCAGGAAAAGCGCCCGGTCTGTTGGTCGAGCATGCAGTTTTTCTGGCCCCAGTTCGCGTGCCCGTGGTCGCTCGGGCCTTCGTCCTTGCGTTCACGGCGCAACATCCGCCAGGCCACCATGACCATCAGCAGGCTGAACAGGATCATCAGGATTTTTTCCGGCAACTGATGGGCGAAGTAGATGCCCACCGGTGAAAACACCGCACCGAGCGCAGCGATCAGCAACGCCGCGCGGTACCGCACCAGGCCATGGCGCAATCCATCGATGGCGCCGACCGCCGCCGCACTGCCCACCGCAAACAACGCTACCGGAGCGGCCTGGGTCATGCTCCAGCCCAATCCCAGTACCAGGGCCGGCACCGCGAGAATCCCGCCGCCCGCTCCAGTCAACCCCAATACCAACCCCATCACCACGCCAAACAGACTTGCCAGCAACATAGGGAGTTCTCAGTCGACCCTGGACAGACGCGTCAGCCACTCGCGACCCTTGAGCATACCGTTCCAATAGAACCACGGTAGCAGCGTTGCCTTGAGCCACCACGCCGAGCGGCGCGGCGTCGTCGGGTCAAGGGGAAAGGTCGGCAGCAATTTGCCCGCATAACCGAACTCGGCCAGAATCACCTTGCCCTTCTCCACCGTCAGCGGGCAGGAGCCATAACCGTCGTACTTCAGGGGCAGTGGTTGTTGCTTGCGCAAGGCCAGCAGGTTTTCGGCCACGACCACTATCTGCTTGCGCACCGCCGCGGCGGTTTTTGCATTGCTGGTGCCGCAGATATCACCCAGCGCGAAGACGCCTGGATAACGCGGATGCTGCAGGCTGTGGGGATCGACCTCGCACCAGCCGGCGGCGTCGGCCAGCGGACTCCGGGCGACGAAATCCGGGGCCACCTGAGGCGGTACGACATGCAGCAGGTCAAAGGTTTTTGCCTGTCGGGAGACATTGCCCTCGGCGTCCTTGACCTCGAACCACGCGGTTTTCGCCGGGCCGTCGACCTTGACCAGGTTCGAATTGAATGCCAGCCGGGCGTTGTACTTCTCGATGTACTTCATCAGCGGCGGGACAAAGGTCGCCACGCCGAACAACGCCGCGCCCGCGAGATTGAACTCGACGTCAATGTTGTTCAGCACACCGGCCCTGTTCCAGTGATCACAGGACAGGTACAGCGCTTTTTGAGGCGCTCCGGCACATTTGATCGGCATGGCCGGCTGGGTGAACAGCACCTTGCCGCCACGCAGTTTCTGCACCTGGTCCCAGGTGTAGGTCGCGTGCCGGTAGCTGTAGTTGGAGGTCACGCCGTGCTGGCCGAGGGTCTCCTCCAGGCCTTCGATTTTTTCCCAGGCCAGGCGCAGGCCGGGGCAAACCACCAGGTTCCGATAGCTGACCGTGCGTTCGTCACTGAGGATGAGCCGGCAATGGTCAGGGTCGATGCCGGTCACGGCAGCCTGCACCCAATTGACCCCGCGCGGCATCACCGACGCCATCGGCCGCACGGTGTTTTCCACGTTGTAGGCACCACCGCCGACCAGCGTCCAGGCCGGTTGATAGTAGTGCCGGGAGTCGGGCTCGATCAGGGTGATGTTCAGCTGCGGGCTACGCTTGAGCAGGCTGGCGACAAGGCCTATGCCCGCCGTGCCGCCGCCGATCACCACGATATCTGCACTGATGGATGGGCCCCAGTGTTGATCGTTCATTGCTTGTTCCTTTTGCTGCACGCAAGTTTTCTATCAGCCGCGACACAAAACTACTGTGGGAGCGGGCTTGCCCGCGATGGCGTCAGGTCAGTCGCCATCAATGTTGGATGTGCCGGACCCATCGCGGGCGAGCCCGCTCCCACAGGTACGGTGTGTTGAACAAGATCAAGGTTGAACCCAGCTTTTAAGCACCGCCCCGCAATACAGCCCGGAGAGGGTTTTCATCACCTGGATCACTTCGTGACTGGCGAGACCGTAAAAAATGTACTTGCCTTCACGACGGGTCGCGACCAGTCCTTCATCGCGCAGGATCCCCAGTTGCTGGGACAGGGTCGGTTGGCGCACGCCGGTCATTTTTTCCAGCTCGCCGACGTTGCGCTCGCCCTGGGTCAGCTGGCACAGGATCAACAGGCGATCCTCATTGGCCAGGGCCTTGAGCAACGCGCAAGCCTTGGAGGCCGAGGCGCGCAGTTGGGCGACTTCACATTCGGTCAGACTGGATTGCATTTGCAGGATGCCTTCAACGTCACTTAAGCTGCGAACATTATGTTTTTACATAAAGTGTTGCAACTGACTTTTCCACCCCTGCACAGGTTCGTGTCCATGCCCGCACTGATTGAAGCTTTCCTCGACCCCGCCTCCTCGACCTACAGCTACGTGGTCTACGAGGCTGATGGCGGGCAGTGTGCGATTGTCGACCCCGTGCTCGACTACGACGGTGCGGCCGGGCGTACCGCGACCACCCAGGCTGACAAAATCATCGCCTTCGTCCGCGCCCACACACTGCAAGTGCAATGGCTGCTGGAAACCCACGCCCACGCCGATCACCTGTCCGCCGCGCCCTATCTGCGCCAACAGCTGGGTGGAAAAATCGCCATCGGCGAGTCGATCAGCAAGGTCCAGGACGTGTTCAAGGCGCTGTTCAATCTGGAGCCATCATTTCGCGTCGACGGTTCGCAGTTTGATCACCTTTTCGCCCCCGACGAATCGTTCATGATCGGCAACCTCAGGGCGACCGCACTGCACGTGCCCGGCCATACGCCGGCGGACATGGCCTACCTGATCGACGCAGAACAAATCCTCGTTGGCGACACCCTGTTCATGCCCGACGTCGGCACCGCCCGCTGCGATTTCCCCGGCGGCAATGCTCACCAGTTGTTTGCCTCAATTCGAAAATTGCTGGCCTTCCCTGCCAGCGTGAAGCTCTACGTCTGTCACGACTACCCGCCGGCCGACCGGTCGGCCCACTGCCAGACCACGGTCGGCGAACAACGCAAAAGCAACATTCATGTGCATGACGGGATCGATGAGGCCGCATTCGTCGAGATGCGTACACGGCGTGACGCGGGGCTGGGCATGCCGACGCTGTTGCTGCCGGCGATCCAGGTAAACGTGCGGGCAGGGAACTTGCCGCCGGCCGAGGGCAATGGCGTGACCTACCTGAAAATCCCCGTCAATCAGCTCTAACCCCTCTGCGATCTTTTGATTCTGGCGAAAGGTGGATCCCTGAAGATCAAAAGATCGCAGCCTTCGGCAGCTCCTACACAGCGCCATCCTTGCTTTCAGTTGCCCAAAGTCAGGCCATTGGCCGCACCTGAAAATCCCCATCAATCAGCTATGACCCTGTAGGAGCTGCCGCAGGCTGCGATCTTTTGATTCTGGCGAAAGGTGGATCTCTGAAGATCAAAAGATCGCAGCCTTCGGCAGCTCCTACACAGCGCGATCCTTGATTTTCAGTTACCCAACGTCAGGCCATTGGCCGGCAGCGGCAGCGCGGTTTTGTACCTCACCTGCTTGAGCGCAAAGCTCGATCGAATGTTCGCCACCCCCGGCACCTTGGTCAGGAAATCCATCATGAAACGCTCCAGCGACTGGATGGTCGGCACCAGCACCCGGATCAGGTAGTCCGGGTCGCCGGCCATCAGGTAGCACTCCATCACCTCGGGGCGGTCGGAAATCGCCTCTTCGAAATGCTGCAACGCCTCCTCCACCTGTTTCTCCAGGCTGACGTGAATGAACACGTTCACATGCAACCCCAGCAGGTCGGCATCGAGCAGCGTCACTTGCTCGCGGATCACCCCCAGTTCTTCCATGGCCTTGACCCGGTTGAAACACGGCGTCGGTGAGAGGTTTACCGAGCGTGCGAGGTCGGCGTTGGTGATGCGCGCATTCTCCTGAAGGCTGTTGAGAATGCCGATATCGGTACGGTCCAGTTTGCGCATGAGACAAAACCACCTGTTTTTTATGCTTATGCAGGTTTTTTATCTGCAAATGATCTTTAACGCAACGAAACAGAGAGAAATATTCTTCTTGGGCGGGCCTATGATTGTTGTAGGACAAGATTTCTTCTACCGAACGAAATCTGTCAGCTCACTACAAGAAATTCACAAGATCGAGCGTAGAAGCCATGACCCAAGCGTATGAACCGCTGCGCCTGCACGTCCCCGAACCCTCGGGCCGTCCCGGCTGTAAAACCGACTTCTCCTACCTGCATCTGACCGATGCCGGCACGGTGCGCAAACCCCCAATCGACGTTGAACCGGCTGACACGGCTGACCTGGCCCGTGGCCTGATCCGCGTGCTCGACGACCAGGGCAATGCCCTTGGGCCGTGGGCCGAAAACGTGCCGGTGGAGATCCTGCGCAAGGGCATGCGCGCCATGCTCAAGACCCGCATCTACGACAACCGCATGGTGGTCGCCCAGCGTCAGAAAAAGATGTCGTTCTACATGCAGAGCCTCGGCGAAGAAGCCATCGGCAGCGCCCAGGCCCTGGCCTTGAACATCGACGACATGTGCTTCCCGACCTACCGCCAGCAAAGCATCCTGATGGCCCGCGACGTACCGCTGGTCGACCTGATCTGCCAGCTGCTGTCCAACGAGCGCGATCCGCTCAAGGGCCGGCAATTGCCGATCATGTACTCGGTCAAGGAGTCCGGTTTCTTCACCATCTCCGGCAACCTCGCCACCCAGTTCATCCAAGGCGTGGGCTGGGGCATGGCCTCGGCGATCAAGGGCGACACCAAAATCGCTTCGGCCTGGATCGGCGACGGCGCCACCGCCGAGTCGGACTTCCACACCGCCCTGACCTTCGCCCACGTGTACCGCGCGCCGGTGATTCTCAACGTGGTCAACAACCAGTGGGCGATCTCCACCTTCCAGGCAATCGCCGGTGGTGAAGCCACCACCTTCGCCGGTCGCGGCGTCGGTTGCGGCATTGCCTCCCTGCGGGTCGACGGCAACGATTTCTACGCTGTGTACGCCGCTTCCGCCTGGGCCGCCGAACGTGCGCGCCGCGGCCTCGGCCCAACAATGATCGAATGGGTCACCTACCGCGCCGGCCCGCACTCGACTTCCGATGATCCGTCGAAATACCGTCCTGCCGATGACTGGAGCCACTTCCCGCTCGGCGATCCGATTGCGCGCCTCAAGCAGCACCTGATCAAGGTCGGCCAGTGGTCCGAAGAGGAACACGCCGCGGTCAGCGCCGAGCTCGAAGCCCAAGTGATCGCCGCACAGAAGGAAGCCGAACAGTACGGCACCCTCGCCGGCGGCCAGATTCCAAGCGCTGCGACCATGTTCGAAGACGTCTACAAAGAGATGCCGGAGCACTTGAAGCGCCAGCGTCAAGAGTTGGGGATCTGACATGAACGATCACAACAACAATATCGAGCTGGAAACCGCCATGACCACGACCACCATGACCATGATCCAGGCCCTGCGCTCGGCCATGGATGTGATGCTTGAACGTGACGACAACGTCGTGGTGTTCGGCCAGGACGTTGGCTACTTCGGCGGCGTGTTCCGCTGCACCGAAGGCCTGCAGAACAAGTACGGCACCTCCCGGGTGTTCGACGCGCCGATTTCCGAAAGCGGCATCGTCGGTGTCGCCGTGGGCATGGGCGCCTACGGTCTGCGCCCGGTGGCCGAGATCCAGTTCGCCGACTACGTCTACCCGGCCTCCGACCAGATCATTTCCGAAGCCGCCCGCCTGCGTTATCGCTCGGCAGGCGAGTTCACCGCACCGATGACCCTGCGCATGCCATGCGGCGGTGGTATCTACGGCGGCCAGACCCACAGCCAGAGCATCGAGGCGATGTTCACCCAGGTCTGCGGTTTGCGCACGGTGATGCCGTCCAACCCGTACGACGCCAAGGGCCTGTTGATCGCCTCCATCGAAAACGATGACCCGGTGATCTTCCTCGAGCCGAAACGCCTGTACAACGGCCCGTTCGACGGCCACCACGACCGCCCGGTAACCCCGTGGTCGAAACACCCTGCCGCGCAAGTGCCGGACGGTTACTACACCGTGCCGCTGGACGTCGCTGCGATCACCCGTCCGGGCAAGGACGTCACCGTGCTGACCTACGGCACCACAGTGTACGTATCGCAAGTCGCTGCTGAAGAAAGCGGCGTCGACGCCGAAGTCATCGACCTGCGCAGCCTGTGGCCGCTGGACTTGGAAACCATCGTCAAATCGGTGAAAAAGACCGGCCGTTGCGTAGTGGTGCACGAAGCGACCCGTACCTGTGGTTTCGGTGCCGAACTGGTGTCGCTGGTGCAAGAGCATTGCTTCCACCACCTGGAAGCGCCGATCGAACGCGTCACCGGTTGGGACACCCCTTACCCGCACGCGCAAGAGTGGGCGTATTTCCCAGGGCCGTCCCGAGTGGGCGCGGCGTTGAAACGGGTCATGGAGGTCTGAATGGGCACGCACGTCATTAAAATGCCGGACATTGGTGAAGGCATTGCAGAAGTTGAATTGTCGGTCTGGCATGTCAAGGTCGGCGACATGGTCGTCGAAGATCAGGTGCTGGCCGATGTCATGACCGACAAGGCGATGGTCGATATCCCGTCGCCGGTGCATGGCAAGGTGATTGCCCTCGGTGGCCAGCCGGGCGAAGTCATGGCGGTTGGCAGTGTGCTGATCAGCATTGAAGTCGAAGGCGCGGGCAACGTTAAGGAGTCGGCGCAACCGGCTCCTGTGAAAGAAGCGCCAGTCGCAGCACCGAAAGTCGAAGCCGTGGTTGAAAGCAAACCGGTCGCTGCCCCAGCGCCGAAAGCTGCTGTATGCCAGGGCCCGATGGTGGCTCGTGCGGCCGATGAACGTCCGCTGGCCTCCCCGGCCGTGCGCAAGCATGCGCTGGACCTCGGCATTCAATTGCGCCTGGTGCGTGGCAGCGGCCCGGCCGGCCGCGTGCTGCATGAAGACCTCGACGCCTACCTGGCTCAGGGTCAGTCGAATGCATCGACGGTCAGCAGCGCTTACACCCAGCGCACCGACGAACAGCAGATCCCGGTGATCGGCATGCGCCGCAAGATCGCCCAGCGCATGCAGGACGCCACCCAGCGCGCCGCCCACTTCAGCTACGTCGAGGAAATCGACGTCACCGCCGTGGAAGAGCTGCGCGCGCACCTCAACGAAAAACACGGTGCGACTCGCGGCAAGCTGACCTTGCTGCCGTTCCTGGTCCGCGCCATGGTCGTCGCCCTGCGCGACTTCCCGCAGATCAACGCCCGTTATGACGATGAGGCACAGGTCATCACCCGCCTCGGCGCCGTGCATGTCGGTATTGCCACGCAAGCCGATATTGGCCTGATGGTGCCGGTGGTACGTCACGCCGAAGCCCGCAGCCTGTGGGACAGCGCAGCGGAAATCTCGCGCTTGGCCACCGCCGCGCGCAACGGCAAGGCCAGCCGCGACGAGCTGTCCGGCTCGAGCATCACCCTGACCAGCCTCGGCGCCCTGGGTGGCATCGTCAGCACGCCGGTGCTGAACCTGCCGGAAGTGGCGATTGTCGGCGTGAACAAGATCGTCGAACGGCCGATGGTGATCAAAGGCCAGATCGTGGTCCGCAAGATGATGAACCTCTCCAGCTCCTTCGATCACCGCGTGGTCGACGGCATGGACGCGGCGCTCTTCATCCAGGCCATTCGTGGCCTGCTCGAACAACCCGCCACGCTCTTTGTCGATTAAGCATTTGTGGAGAAAGTCATGCAGACCCTGAACACCACGCTGCTGATCATCGGCGGCGGTCCCGGCGGTTATGTGACGGCGATCCGTGCCGGCCAGCTGGGCATCCCGACTATCCTGGTGGAAGGCCAATCCCTGGGCGGCACCTGCCTGAACATCGGCTGCATTCCGTCCAAGGCACTGATTCACGTCGCCGAGCAGTTTCATCAGACGCAGCAGCACCATCAGCTTTCGGCCCTGGGCATCAGCGTTTCGGCGCCGACCCTCGACATCACCAAGAGCGTGGAATGGAAAGACGGCATCGTCGATCGCCTGACCACCGGCGTTGCCGCGCTGCTGAAAAAGAACAAGGTCCAGGTCATTCAAGGCTGGGCCAAAGTGGTTGACGGTAAAACCGTCGAGGTCGGCGACACACGCATCCAGTGCGAGCACCTGGTGCTGGCCACCGGTTCGAAAAGCGTGAACTTGCCGATGTTGCCGATTGGCGGGCCGATCATCTCGTCCACCGAAGCCCTGGCGCCGACATCCGTGCCCAAGCGCTTGATTGTGGTCGGCGGTGGCTACATCGGTCTGGAGCTGGGCATTGCCTATCGCAAGCTCGGTGTCGAGGTCAGCGTGGTGGAAGCGCAGGAGCGCATCCTGCCGGCCTACGACGCCGAACTGACCCAGCCTGTGCACGACGAACTGAGAAAACTCGGCGTAAAGCTTTACTTGAAACACAGCGTGCAAGGCTTTGATTCAAAAGAAAATACCTTGCAAGTATTGGCCCCGAACGGCGCGACCCTGAATCTGGAAACCGACCAGGTGCTGGTGGCCGTCGGTCGCAAGCCGAACACCCAGGGCTGGAACCTCGAAGCGCTGAACCTGGACATGAACGGTTCGTCGATCAAGATCGACAACCGTTGCCAGACCAGCATGCGCAACGTCTATGCCATCGGCGACCTGAGCGGCGAACCGATGCTCGCGCACCGGGCCATGGCCCAGGGCGAGATGGTCGCCGAGCTGATCAGCGGTAAATCCCGCGAGTTCAACCCGACCGCCATCGCCGCCGTGTGCTTCACCGACCCGGAACTGGTGGTGGTCGGCAAGACCCCGGACGAGGCCAGGATTGCAGGCCTGGACTGCATCGTGTCGAGCTTCCCGTTCGCCGCCAATGGCCGGGCGATGACCCTGGAGTCGAAAAGCGGCTTCGTGCGTGTGGTCGCCCGTCGGGACAATCATGTGATTGTCGGCTGGCAGGCGGTGGGGGTTGGCGTGTCCGAGTTGTCCACGGCGTTCGCGCAAAGCCTGGAGATGGGCGCGCGGCTGGAAGACATCGGCGGCACCATCCATGCGCATCCGACGCTCGGTGAGGCGGTGCAGGAAGCGGCGTTGCGTGCGCTGGGGCATGCGTTGCATCTTTGATTCAGGGCGATTGATGGTGGCTGTAATGGCCTCTTCGCGAGCAGGCTCGCTCCCACAGGGGGAATGCATTTCAAATGTGGGAGCGAGCCTGCTCGCGAATTCTTGAGGCCAACACGATTAATCTGCCGATCAGCCGTTAGTCTGGGCTGCGAAATTGGCCCGGAATGAAGTATTGTTGTGCCCATCCGGAAAAACGTCAGAAGCCTTGAACCGTTTCGGCGGTTGTTAAGTGATAGAGGGTGTCATGGGTAACGAAAGCATCAATTGGGACAAGCTGGGTTTTGACTACATCAAGACCGACAAGCGCTATCTGTCATACTTTCGCAATGGCGAATGGGACAAGGGCACCCTGACCGAAGATAACGTGCTGCACATCAGCGAAGGCTCCACTGCCCTTCACTATGGCCAGCAATGCTTCGAAGGCATGAAGGCCTATCGTTGCAAGGACGGCTCGATCAACCTGTTCCGCCCGGACCAGAACGCCCTGCGCATGCAGCGCAGCTGCGCCCGTCTGCTGATGCCGCAAGTCGACACCGAGCAATTCATCGAAGCCTGCAAGGCCGTGGTCCGCGCCAACGAGCGTTTCATTCCGCCGTACGGCACCGGCGGCGCACTGTACCTGCGCCCGTTCGTGATCGGCGTGGGTGACAACATCGGCGTGCGTACCGCCCCCGAGTTCATCTTCTCGATCTTCTGCATCCCGGTCGGCGCCTACTTCAAGGGTGGCCTGACCCCGCACAACTTCCAGATTTCCAGCTATGACCGCGCTGCGCCACAAGGCACCGGTGCGGCCAAGGTCGGTGGCAACTACGCCGCCAGCCTGATGCCGGGCTCCAAGGCCAAGAAAGCCCACTTTGCCGACGCCATCTACCTGGATCCGATGACCCACACCAAGATCGAGGAAGTCGGTTCGGCCAACTTCTTCGGGATCACCCACGACAACAAGTTCGTGACCCCGAACTCGCCATCGGTACTGCCGGGCATCACCCGCCTGTCGCTGATCGAGCTGGCCAAGACCCGCCTGGGCCTGGAAGTGGTTGAAGGCGACGTGTTCATCGACAAGCTCTCCGACTTCAAGGAAGCCGGTGCTTGCGGTACTGCGGCGGTGATCACGCCGATTGGCGGCATCGACTACAACGACCACCTGCACGTGTTCCACAGCGAAACCGAAGTCGGCCCGGTCACCCAGAAGCTCTACAAAGAGCTGACCGGTGTGCAAACCGGCGACATAGAAGCGCCAGCGGGCTGGATCGTCAAGGTCTGACCTGACGCCAGACGCACAAAAGCCCCCCATCGGGTGACCGACGGGGGGCTTTTTCATGGCCGAATGAAAAGATCGCAGCCTTCGGCAGCTCCTACAGTGGATATTTCGCGGCCCTTGTAGGAGCTGCCGCAGGCTGCGATCTTTTGCTCTTCTCCTCAATATCCAACCGCAACTCAACCCCAAACCGCCCCGCCATCTCCTTGCCCCCCAACGCCGCCCCCAGGATCGCAGCCTTCGGCAGCTCCTACAGTGGATATTTCGCGGCCCCTGTAGGAGCTGCCGCAGGCTGCGATCTTTTGCTCTTCTCCTCAATATCCAGCCGCAACTCAAGCCCAAACCGCCGCGCCATCTCCCTGCGCCCCAACGCCGTCAACGCCAACGCCCGACTGTCCAGATCCTGGGTCACCCACTGGCGCTTGAGTGCCGTTTGCAGCAAGGCAGCCCCCAGCGACCCGCCCAGATGCGGCCGGCGCATGCTCCAGTCCAGGCACGGACAGGCAAAGCGGCGGCGCCGCGTGCTCAGATCCTGTACTTCAATGCCTAGCCCCTGAAACATTGCCGAACCACTGTCACTCAAGCGATAGGCCTGTTCGTCGGTTTCCTCCAGCCAGCCCGCCTCAAGCATCCGGTCATGCAGCAGTACCGCCAGGGTGCCCGCCATGTGGTCATAGCAGGTGCGGGCGAACTGCAGGCGATCCGGGGTCCGCGCCTGGAAGCGCGGCGCCGTGTTCTGGCCGATCACCATCAGCGCTTCCAGGGCCTGGGCGACGCGTTTGTCCGCCAGGCTGTAATAGCGGTGACGTCCCTGGACGTGCAGCCGCACCAGCGCCAGCTCCTTGAGTCTGGCCAGGTGGGCACTGGCGGTCGACGCGCTGACTTCGGCCACCGCCGCCAGCTCGGTGCTGGTGCGGGCGTGGCCATCCATCAGCGAACAGAGGATTTTCGTCCGTGCTGGCTCGGCGATGGCCGCCGCCACCTGCGAGACGCCCATGTCGTGTTGTTCTGCGCTCATATTTCGCTCCCGGACGAATCAACGCCCTTTCGGACTGGAGATAGTAGCAACACTTTCCAACAACAAAAGGCTGTGACCCATGGACCCGATCATCGCTGCGACCCATGCCGATCCTTATCCCTACTACGCACAACTGCGTGCCGAGGGCGGGCTGGCTTTCCATCCGGGGCTGAACATGTGGGTGGCCAGCAGCGCCCGGGCGGTGGCTGCCGTGCTGGCGCATGCCGATTGCCATGTTCGCCCCGCACAGGAGCCCGTCCCCAGGGCGATTGCCGATGGCCTGGCCGGCCAGGTGTTCGGCCAATTGATGCGCATGAATGAGGGTGAGCGCCAGCATTGCCCACGGTCGGCGATTGCACCGGGGCTGGAGTTGATCGATACGCGGGAAGTCGAGAGTCTGGTCAGCGCCCGCTTGATCTCCGCCGACGCCATCGGCCTGCACAACGCCATGTTCCGTGGGCCGGTGTGCGTGGTGGCGGCGTTGCTGGGATTCACCCCGGCTCAGGGTCGAATCATCAGCGAACTGACGGCGGACTTCGTGGCTTGCCTGTCGCCCTTGAGCACCTCGGCACAGCTGGCTGCCGCCCATGCCGCTGCCGAACAACTGAGCGGTTACTGTGTCGAGCTTTTGGCTGACCCGGACAACCACAGCCGCCTGCTTGCAGGCATCCGCCAGCGCTTCACCGGCGGCGCACCGCAAACGCTGATCGCCAACCTGATCGGTCTGTTTTCCCAGACGTTCGACGCCACGGCCGGGCTGATCGGCAACGCGGTGCTGGCGTTAATTCAACACCCGTCGTTACTCAGCCAATCACCCCATGTCGACGATCTGCTGGCCGAAGTGCAGCGTTTTGACCCGCCGGTACAGAACACCCGCCGCTTCGTCGCCGCTCCCTGCGAAATCGACGGCACAAGGCTGAATGCCGGAGACATGATCCTGGTGCTGCTGGCCTCGGCCAATCGCGACCCTCAGCTCAATGACAACCCCGACGCACTCCTGCTCGACCGCCCAAACCGGCGCAGCTTCACCTTTGGTGCAGGACGCCATCAATGTCCGGGGCAGACACTGGCGTTGAGCATCGCTGGCGCTACTGTCCGGCACATTCTGGCGATGAAGCCGGGACTGGACCGCCTGACCTGGGATTACCGCCCGTCCGCGAATGGACGAACTCCGCTGTTCAGGGACTGGCCGGGCGCTTGATCGACGCTCAGTCCAACTGCCCAACCCGTGCAGCCTCCGGCCAGAACAACGCTGCCTGCCCCAAGTGCACACCCTGCTGATCAACCAGCGTCCACACCTTGCCTTCATGAATCATGAAGGCATTGCCCTGCCGGTCCACCCGATAGCCACTGTAGCCATGAGCAATGCCATGGGCCGTGACCTGCTCCAGAAGCGTCTGGCGCATTTCCCGGTCCAGCGGTGACGCACTGAAACGCGAAGGCATGCCGATGAACTGCTCGCGCGGGTACTTGAAACTGGCGAGGGCCTGCTCGTTGGCGTAATAAAACAGCGGATCGGCCTCGGTGCCATGGGCCAGCAAAGCAAAAGGCGCGCGAGCATGCAGCCAGGCCAGACGCTCGTCTTCGCTCAGCGATTGCGGAGCCGGCAAGCGCGCACCGGTCCAGTGCCGGTAAGTGACATCCAGCAGTTGGACCATCTCCAGAAATTCTTTGGTTGGCGACATGGGCTTCCTGTAAGGCGGGTGAGTTCAAACACAAAACCTGTGGGAGCGAGCTGGCTCGCGACGGTGGCGTGATATTCAACATCATTTTTGACCGACCTGTCGCTATCGCGAACCAGCTCGCACAAGGACCCGGTACGGAACCGAACGCGCGGTGCCCGGATCACATCAGTATCGACCGCTGTCACGCCAGGGATGCACTGATGAACGACTCACCAGCACTGCGCAGTTTTATCCCGCCCTACATTCTCAACCGCATCATCGCCCACGGCTCAGAACCGCAGCGCACGGCGGCGATGATCACCCTGCATCATGTGCAAAACCTGCTGCCCAATCCCGGGCCACCTTCGCGGCCGCCGGAGCGGGCGATTCTGCCGCCGCCCGGAAAGCCGGGAGTGGCCCAGCGCAGTCTGCACGACGCCCAGAACAAAATGCTGCTGCCGGGTATGCCGGTGCGAATGGAAGGCCAGCCGGCCACAGGCGATGCGGCCGTCGACGAAGCTTACGATGCACTGGGTGCCAGCTATGATTTCTTCTGGAAGGTGCTGCGCCGCGACTCGATCGATAACAAGGGATTTGCCTTGGTCGGCAGCGTGCATTATGGCCAGGGATACGAAAACGCCTTCTGGAATGGCGCGCAAATGGTCTTCGGCGACGGTGACGGGGAAATTTTCCAGCGTTTCACCCGCTCGCTGGATGTGGTCGCCCATGAACTGGCCCATGGCGTGACCGAAAGCACGGCCGGGCTGATCTACGCCAACCAGTCCGGCGCCTTGAACGAGTCGCTGTCGGATGTGTTCGGCATCCTCACCAAGCAATTCGTCCTTGGCCACACCGTCGAGCAGGCGGACTGGCTGATCGGGGCTGACTTGCTGACGCCAAAGATCAATGGCAGAGGCCTGCGCTCGATGTCCCATCCGGGCACGGCCTACGACGACCCGCTGCTGGGCAAGGATCCGCAACCGGATCACATGCGTGAATTCGTCATCACCCAGGAGGACAATGGCGGTGTGCACATTAATTCCGGCATCCCCAATCGCGCGTTTTATCTGGCGGCCAGAGCGCTTGGCGGGTTCGCCTGGAAGAAAGCCGGGGTGATCTGGTACGACGCCCTGTGCGACAAACGCCTGAATCCGGACGCCGATTTCGATGCCTTCGCCCGGCTGACCGTCGACCATGCCGCCCAACGCTTCGGCGCGCGAGAAGTCGAGGCCGTGCGCCAGGGTTGGGCTCAAACGGGCATCGAAATCACGGAGACCCTATGAAAACCCTGCCTGCATTGGGCGACGACGCCCGGGTTCGCCTCTCCCGCCAGGGTGGTTTCGCGGCGATTCACGCCTTGAGCCGCCCTCGGGAGATCGAGTTTGCGCAATGCGACATCAGCCAGCGCACCCGCATCTGTTCGGTACTGGAGGGTTGCCTGACCCTGGACAGCACGGTATCCGGGCGTGGTGACCAGCGCTTTTACCAGATAGAGGTGAACTATCGACTAGGCGAGCAGGAAGACCGGATGGTGCTTAAAGTGCCAGAGGACCAGGCACCGGGAGAGCTGGTCCATCTTTGGGATACGGGGCAGTTGCTGTAGATCTCCCCGCCCGCACCGGTCAATCATCCCGCGTCAGCACTTCCAGCAATTCAATTTCGAAGATCAGGTTCGAGTTCGGCGTGATCTTGCCCATGCTGCGTTCGCCATAGGCCAGGTGCGCCGGCACCAGCAACTTGCGCTTGCCACCGACCTGCATGCCCATGATGCCCTGGTCCCAGCCCTTGATGACCCGCCCCGTGCCGATCACGCACTGGAAGGGTTTGCCCCGGCTGTAGGAAGAATCGAATTCGGTCCCGTCCTCCAGCCAGCCACGGTACTGGGTGGTGATCAGCGCGCCTTTAACCGCGGCTTTTCCGTCACCCAACTGCAGATCGATTATCTGAAGCTCGTCATTCATTGAATTCACTCGTATGCTCACTCGCCCTCAAGGGCCTGATGGGCGCCGTTTTCCCAGATTTGCCCGCGCTTGGCAACCATTGCCGTCTCCGCGCGCTGCGTTCAAAGCGGTTTGCTGAACTAAAATAATCAACTATTACTCGTACGGTTCAACGCCCTGATGGCCATGCCCGAATGATCCTGCTCTGGACCAGCGTCATCCTTGGTTCAATGACGCTTACCCTGATCGTCGCGCTGGTCTGGCGCGAACGCTCGCTGCACAAGCAACTGGCGCAGTACCGCGCGATCATCAACAGCCTGTCCGAGGGCCGGAACATCCACCAGGATGGCGACGCCGAGCGCTTCAAACGCAGCCAGTATTTCGCTCGCATCGGCACCTGGGATTGGGAGGTCGACACCGACCGCCTGTACTGGTCAGACGCGATTTTCGGCATGTTCGGGTTCAAGATCGGTGAAGTGACGCCCTCCTACGCCCTGTTCTGCTCCTGCGTGCATCCTGACGACCGGCTGAGGGTCCGGGCCGGCGAACTGCGTTGCCTGGAAACCGGCGAAAACCATGATGAGGAATACCGTGTGGTCTGGCCCGACGGCACGATCCGCTGGCTGCGGGAAACCGGCAACGTGGTCAAGAATGACCACGACGAAACGATCAAGATGATGGGCGTGGTCCGCGACATCACCGAAGAAAAGGCCTCGGCCAACTACCTCAAGCACCTGGCCCATTACGACCCGTTGACCGGACTGCCCAATCGCCTGGTGCTCGAAGAGCGCCTGTCCGAAGCGCTGGAGCAGGCGCGCGCCAGCGCCACGCGGGTGGCGCTGGTGTTTGTCGATCTCAATGGATTCAAGGCCATCAATGACCACTATGGCCACGCGGCCGGCGACCGCGTGCTGGTCACCACCGCCACCCGGCTCAAGCGCATTCTGCGCGGCACCGACACCGTCGCCCGGATCGGTGGCGACGAATTCGTGGTCATCCTCCAGGGCTTGCCCCAAGGCGAAAACCTGCAGGACGAAGCGCGCAGCATCTGCCAGAAAATCTTCGTCGAACTCTCCCCGCCCGTCACCATCGGCAACGACCAGCGCCACATCGGCACCAGCCTGGGCGTCGCCGTGTTCCCCGATCATGCACCGAGCATCGACCGCCTGCTGCACATCGCCGACCTGGCGATGTATGAGGCCAAGCGCAGCGGGAACAATCAGTATCGGCTGGGCACCGAGAGCATGGTGCGGGCGCACAGCGAATAGCGCTTGCTCCTCGAATGCATTGATCCGCTTTGCACATCAATGCATGCCAACTATGCAATTAACATATCGATACCCCTGCTCCACTATCCGCCCTAATAAGAACCGTGCGCCGCGTCCAGCCGGCGCACGTCATAAAAGCGGTGGAGTACAGTTCAATGACAGCATCAATCCAACGGCCCGCGACTGCCGGTCGCTCCCGGGCCAGCGCAATCTTCCGGGTCACCTCGGGTAACTTCCTCGAACAGTTCGACTTCTTTCTTTTTGGTTTCTATGCCACGCAGATCGCTGCCGTGTTCTTTCCGGCCAGCAGCGAATTCGCCTCGCTGATGATGACCTTCGCCGTGTTCGGTGCAGGCTTCCTGATGCGTCCATTGGGCGCCGTGGTGCTGGGTGCCTATATCGATGATGTGGGTCGACGCAAAGGGTTGATCGTGACCCTGTCGATCATGGCCAGCGGCACCATCCTGATTGTGCTGGTGCCCGGTTACGAGACCATCGGTTTGTTCGCCCCGGCCCTGGTGCTGATCGGGCGGCTGCTGCAGGGCTTTTCCGCCGGTGCGGAACTGGGTGGCGTGTCGGTGTATCTCGCCGAAATCGCTACACCCGGCCACAAGGGCTTTTTCACCAGTTGGCAGTCGGGCAGCCAGCAAGTGGCGATCATCGTCGCCGCCGCACTGGGCTACGCCTTGAACCAGTGGATGGCGCCGAGTGTGATTGCCGACTGGGGCTGGCGCATTCCGTTCTTCGTCGGCTGCATGATCGTGCCCTTCATCTTCCTGCTGCGCCGCAACCTGGAAGAAACCGAAGAGTTCGCCACCCGTAAACACCGCCCGAGCATGGGTGAGGTGTTCCGCACCCTGGGGCAAAACTGGCTGATCGTGTTCGCCGGCATGATGATGGTCGCCCTGACCACCACCGCGTTCTACCTGATCACGGTGTACGCACCGACCTTCGGTAAAACCGTACTGCACCTGAGCACATCCGATGCGCTGCTGGTGACATTGTTGGTGGGTGTTTCGAATTTCATCTGGCTGCCGATTGGCGGCGCACTCTCGGACCGTATCGGTCGACGCCCGGTGTTGATCGCCATGGCCTTGCTGGCCATCGCCACCACTTACCCGGTGCTGACCTACCTGGTGAACGCGCCCAGCTTCATCCACATGCTGCTGGTGCTGTTGTGGCTGTCGTTCATCTACGGCCTGTACAACGGCGCGATGATCCCGGCGCTGACGGAGATCATGCCCGTGGAAGTCCGGGTGGCCGGTTTCTCCCTCGCCTACAGCCTGGCCACGGCCGTGTTCGGCGGGTTCACCCCGGCGATGTCGACCTTGCTGATCCAGTACACCGGCGACAAGGCGGCGCCAGGCTACTGGATGAGCTTTGCAGCACTGTGCGCGCTGTGCGCGACGCTCATGCTCTATCGCCGCGCCTCGAATCATCTGCAACCGGTGGCGTCGTGAACCTGCCCTTGATCGAGAACACAATCATGAAAAAACAGTTCGGTTTTGCCGCCATCGCGTTGGTGGCCAGCCTTGGATTGAGCGGCATTGCCCAGGCTGAAGAGATCCGTGTGATGACCTCCGGCGGCTTCACGGCGGCCTACAAGATCCTCGGCCCGAAGTTCGCCGCCGCCACCGGCCACACCCTCGACACCGCGCTCGGTCCCTCCATGGGCAAGGCGCCGGAAGCGATTCCCAATCGCCTGGCCCGGGGTGAGCAAGCCGACGTGGTGATCATGGTCGGCTACGCACTGGACGATCTGATCAAACAAGGCAAGGTCGACCCTGCTTCACGGGTCGAACTGGCGGATTCGCGCATTGGCCTGGTGGTGCGCGAAGGTGCACCGAAGCCGGACATCAGCAATGTCGAGGGCCTCAAAAAGACATTGCTCGAGGCGAAATCGGTGGCCTACTCCGACAGTGCCAGCGGCGTGTACATCGAACAGCAGCTGTTCAAGCGTTTGGGGATCGAAGACCAGCTCAAGCGCAAATCGACGATGGTACCGAAAATCCCCGTGGGCTCGGTGGTTGCCACCGGCGACTATCAATTGGGCTTTCAGCAGGTCAGCGAATTGTTGCCGGTGCCGGGGGTCAGTTTCGTGGCGAAGATTCCGGAGTCCGTGCAATCGGTGACCCGGTTTGCCGCCGGCATCCCGGTAGGGGCACAGCACCCGGCCGAAGCCAAGGCCTTGCTGGAATTCCTGGCCTCGACCCAGGCTCAACCGGATGTGAAGGCGACCGGACTGGACTCGGTCAGTCGCTGACCGACGGCTGCAGGACTTTCATCTCCACCACCAGCCGTTCCAGCTCCAATGCCGCCGGGGTCAGGGTTCGACCCCGGCGCTTGATCAGACCGACGCTGCGCATCACTTGCGGATCGGTCAGCGGCACCCGCGTCAGGATCGGATGATCCGCCGCCGGCATCGCCATCAACGGCACCGCCGCCACACCCAACCCGGCCTCCACCAGACCAATCATGGTGGTCACATGACGGGTTTCACAAATACTCGACCGCTGCGGCACCACACCGGTCAACGCCTGATCCAGCAGAAAGCGGTTGCCCGAGGTTTTATCCAGCGAGATGTAATCCTGCCGATAGAACTCGTCCCAGGTGACACTGCTTCGCCCCGCCAGCGGATGATCGCGCCGGCACGCCACGACATACCCTTCCTGCACCAGGGGCTCGAAATCCACTTCGGCCTCCAGCGTGCCCATGAAGCTCAGGCCAAAATCCGCTTCGCCATTGACCACCGCGCTCAAGACGTCGTGGGCGCTGGAGTCCAGCACCTTGACCTTGATCCGCGGAAACTGCCGGTGATAGTGCGCGATCACCCGCGGCATGAAGTAGTAAGCCGCCGAGGGTACACAGGCGACCGTGACATGGCCGAGCCGGGTCGAAGCGACTTCGCTGATGCCCAGCAATGCCACGTCCAGATCGTCCAGCAGGCGCTCGACGCTGGGCATGAAACCCCGTCCGGCCTGGGTCAGGCTGACCTTGCGCGTGGTGCGCTCGAACAGGCGCACGCCAAGGGCATCTTCGAGTTTTTCGATCCGCCGGCTCAAGGCGGGCTGGGAAATGCGCACCGTATCGGCGGCCTTGCGAAAGCTGCCCTGCTCGACCACGGCACGGAAGGCTTGCAGGTCATTGAGGTCGAAGTTGATCGCCATGGCATTACCCGGAAACGAGGCAGATTGATCAGCTTATTCTATGAATGTAACCAATTGATGCAAAGCTTTGTGGGCAAAAATTGGCAGGCTAACCGACGACAAAGAATCTGCTTCATTCGATTTTGACCGGAGGAAAGCGGTCAAAATCGGACGTTCAACCATAAGCGGCGATTTGAACTTGAAAGGCTTATGAAGAACGATCCACTGCCATTCAGTTCCAGCTCCCAAGTACTATTCGACCTTCAAGTCACCCGACCCTGGCAGGTGCGTCACCAGATCGGCGCCCAACAACCGCGCAGGCGTGTAGGCCCCACCAGTCGGGCGCATCCGTAACAGGTTGTCGACCACGGCCAACGCAGCGTAGATCGTCAAGCTATAGACGTTTGCAGTGTGCACACGCGCAATCTTGCGATCTCCACGAGCGTTACGGGCTTCGCCCCACACATAGGTGCCTTGATCTGCACGTTTTTCCTCGTCCGGACCGACCACTGTCTTGCCGATGCGTGCCTTGAGCAGCCTCTGCACGAACGACAAACCCAGCAGCGGACGAATCAAATTGGCAAACCTGGCACCGCGAATCATGCCGGCAGAACCCGGTATGAACACTTCAATATTGGCAATACCGGTGGTGTGATAAGCCGTGGAAACGTCGCCCCAGGGAATGGTCATGGCCAGTTTCTCTCCGGCGCCGAAGTCGATACGACGGACTCGATACGCCAGCGGTACCGAGACGATTTTCCCGTCGCGGCGTACCTTGCCGCCCTGCGCCATGCCTTCGATTGAAGTCTTGGCAGTGCCAGGCGAAAAGCTGGAGCGCGAATCAAACCCCAGCGCCAGATGCGTTGCATCCGGCAGCGCTTTTTTCAGTGCAGCGGCGACACAGTCTGTTGGGACCACATCGAAGCCGACGCCGGGGCAAATCACCACGCCCGCCGCACGCGCACGCTCATTCAGGGATTGGGCATGTTCGAATACGGCAATCTCGCCGGTGATGTCCAGATAGTGCGCATTGGCACGCAAGCAGGCCTCCATCATCGGTGCGGCGGTCGCTGAAAATGGTCCTGCGCAGTGCAGGACCAAGCCATGGCCCTTGATCTGGGCAAGTAACCGCGCCTCGTCATCCAGTCCGAACACCCGGGCTTCAAGGCCCAGTTCACGGGCCAGGACTTCGACCTTGTCGCGGCTGCGTCCTGCCAGCACCGGTCTGAGTCCACGTTTGACGGCATCTCGAGCGATCAACTCGCCGGTATAACCGTTGGCGCCGTAAATCATCCATTTCATCTGCGTATCCGGGTTGCCTTGCTGACTCATGCGTTGCTCCTGACAGGATTGATGGCGAGCGTTGTTGCCTTGCTCAACCAGCCTCAGACGCTAGCGTTAAAGTCAGGTTGAGGGTCAAGCAAAAGTGTGCGAGTAGCCGCGGCGATTTTTTGCAGCAGCGGGGTTGACCTTAAAGTGAGGTTTAAGGTGAGCATGCACGGACCTGCATGACGGTCGGACCCTGGATGATGTTGAAAACCTTTATTTCCTGTGCGTTGGTATTGATAGGCGGTGCATTCATGACTTTTGCAAATGCTGGGCCGGCCCCTTCCACGGTTGTTGCGCAAGATCGCCAGATACTGGTGATCATGACCAACCACGCCAGCTATCCCTCACGAACCGATAGCACGGGCTTGTGGCTGACCGAGCTGACGCATTTCACCGATGTGGTGGAAGCGGCCGGCTACACGACGGTTTTTGCCAGCCCCAGGGGCGGCACTGTGCCTCTGGACGAGCGTAGCCTCGGCTGGCTTTACATGGACAAGGCTGCCCGTGAGCATTTGCAGTCCCCTGCCTTTCGCGCTCGCCTGCAAGACACGATACCCATCGCCGATGTCGATCCGTCCCGGTTCAGCGTCATCTACTTCACGGGAGGCCACGGTGTCATGTGGGATTTCCCCAATAACCCCGACCTGCGGCGTGTCGCCGAAACCATCTACAACCAGGGCGGCATCGTATCGGCCGTCTGCCATGGTGTAGCGGGACTCCTGGATCTGAAGGATCAACAAGGCCAGTTGATCATCAAGGGCAGAAACATCACCGGATTCTCTGACCGCGAAGAGCTGTTCTCGGGCATGAAGAGCCAGGTGCCCTTCTTCCTTGAGGACAGGTTGGTGAGCCAGGGTGCGCGTTACCGCAAGGGCTGGCTGCCGTTCACGTCATTTTCCATCACCGATGGGCGGCTGGTGACCGGTCAGAACCCTCAATCGCCCAAGGCCGTGGCTGAAGCCGTGATGACCGTGCTCGCCGCCGGCAACGTAGCTCGCTGATCCATCAAGTACATCCCATCACCTGGAGAAAGACCGATTGAAACTCGCAAGCGCCGTTTTAACAGCATTACTGTTCAACACTTTTGCCAACGCTGCGTTGGCGGGGACGCCTGAGATGCCCAGTCCGACCGACACAACCACCATCGATATCGCAGGCCACCAGGTGCCCGTCGTCAAGGGCGGTCTGTATGACCGCTTTCGCTCCAACCCTCCGTTGTCGGTGATTGCAGCAGAAGTACCGGGCGTTGATCTGAGCTGGTTCAAGGGATTGGAGAAGAATAAGGTCGACATTGGCTTTGAGTCGTACTCGCCAAACTTTTACTACCAGAACAGTCGCGTAACGGCTGTTTATACGGCGGACCTGGACCGGCTCCGGGCACTGATGCCGCCCGAAGTACTGGCAACCGTGCAGCCGCTGCAGCTCTGGCCAGGTCGCGGCTTGATCGCGTTCACCGCGTACACCTATGAGCACTGCGATAACGACGCCTACAACGAGGTGGCCGTGTCGATCATCACCAACAAACCCGGCAAAGCCAATCTGGGTCCGTTTACGCTGATTGGTCAGTCGATGTCTGGAGATTTCTGGGGTTATGTGCTCAAGCTGCCCGTGAATACCGAGCTGGCGAGGGTGCGTGGTGTCGTCGGTTACAACCTGCCGAAATGGCTGACCGGCATTGACCGCAAAGAGGATGCGCAATCGGTGGTGTATGACATTACCGACAGCCAGACCGGCAAACCGGACGTGTCCTTCAGAGCGAAGAAGCTCGACGACCTGTCCCGCGATGTCGATATCGTCACCAGCAGTTTCACCAATCTCGATCACCAGGGCCAACTGGCCTATGGGTACGCTGTTTCCCGCCAGCTCAGCCATGGTTCCAGCCGGGACGCGGATTCGGCCATCCTCACGCTGGGCGACGGCAGTCTGTCGAACTACCTCCGCTCCCTGAAGCTGGGGAAAATGATGAAGTACGAATATGTGCCTGAGTTCCAGAGCGCGCTCTATGCGCCAAAACCACTTGCCACCCTGGTTGGCGAGCGCTGAAACCTGTTGCGCCTGTCAGGCCTCGGAAGCCTGACGGGCTGTTTTTTTCCTGGAAGACGCTGCATCACGGCGGCCTGAAGTGACTGCCACCCCCTCATCGCGCAGACGATGCAACAGCAATTGCGCATTGTCCGCACACGCCATGCCCTCGGGCTTACCCTCGATGCCCTTGATGACCAGCAGAAGTTGCGCCTTGTTCTGGGCCAACCGCTGCTGCAGGACTTCGATTTCCTCAACCTTTTGCTTGAGGCCACTGAGCAACTCTTCGTGCTGCCAACCACTCGCATTCATCGGCATCAATTGGCGGATTTCTTCCAATGAAAAGCCCGCCGCCTGCGCACCGGTGATGATCTCCAGAACCCACTGAGTGTCAGGCGCATAATCCCGATAGCCATTGGCTTTACGCTCGACCGATTTGATCAGGCCGCTCGCTTCGTAGAAGCGGATGCGTGAAGGCGCCAACCCGCTGATTTTCGCCAGTTCGCCTATTCTCATATTCCACCTCAAAAAACCCATTGACCTTAAAGTTGACTTTAAACCTAAAGTCTTCGGGCGGCCAAGCGGCTCGGGTGCAAGGTGTTGCTCAGTCGTCATGGAACTCACGGGGCAGACAGATACCAATCCAGAAACACGCCCTCTGAACCGCCTATTGGATGGGCTGCGCTTTGTTCATTCAGGGCCTTGATCGAAACACGATTCGGTTCAGGCCTTCACTTCATTCAGGAGATGCGAACATGGGGTATGTCACTACGCGAGACGGTGTTGAGATCTTTTACAAAGACTGGGGCCCGCGCGATGCCCAGGTCATCTTTTTCCATCATGGATGGCCACTGAGCGCGGACGATTGGGACGCGCAAATGCTCTTTTTCCTGGCCAACGGCTACCGGGTTGTTGCACACGACCGACGTGGTCACGGGCGCTCCAGTCAGGTCTGGGACGGACACGACATGGATCACTATGCTGACGACGTCGCGGCAGTGGTTGATCACCTCGGCGTACAAGGCGCAGTCCATGTCGGCCACTCCACCGGCGGGGGTGAAGTCGTTCATTACATCGCGCGCCACGGCGAAGACCGAGTGTCGAAGGCCGCCATCATCAGTGCCGTCCCACCGCTGATGGTCCAGACCCCGAGTAATCCTGGCGGCCTGCCGAAGTCAGTTTTCGACGACCTGCAGGCACAACTGAAGGCCAACCGCGCACAGTTCTACCACGACGTTCCAGCGGGGCCTTTTTACGGCTACAACCGCCCAGGTGCAAAATCGTCTGAGGGCATCATCTGGAACTGGTGGCGGCAAGGCATGATGGGTTGTGCAAAGGCACACTATGACGGGATCGTGGCTTTTTCTCAGACCGACTTCACCGAAGATTTGAAGAGCATCAAGATCCCCGTTCTGGTGATGCATGGTGATGATGACCAGATCGTGCCTTATGAAAATTCCGGGGTTCTGTCGGCAAAACTTCTGCAAAACAGTACGCTGAAAATCTACCCGGGCTTCCCGCATGGAATGCCTACAACCAACGCCGATACGATTAACGCCGATCTGCTGGCATTCGTGCGGAGCTGAACAATGGAGGGCGGGTAAACATTCCGCCCTTACCCTCTTCATGGCCACTGGATCGACGCGTTCAGGTTCAGCTCAATGCCGTCAAAAAACTGCGCTAACTGAGTGGCTGCTTTTGGTTGTGGATTCCTGCCTGTCGCCAACGTCTGCTTCGAGTCGGTTGCAGTCCTTCAAGACAGGCAGCCATCGGCCACAAGCGATCACTCATCAACACTCATGTCTCAGGCCGACTGCCTGCGTATAGCGAGAATCGCAGCACCAAATCCGATGAACGTCACCCCCACCACCCGGCTAACCCAGCGGGACAGCTCGGGTCGTACCAGCACGCCCTTGGCGCGCGAGGCCAGCGCGGCATACAGGCTCAACGACGACACCGAGAGCGCCATGAAAATCGCGGTCAGGATCAGGAATTGCGGGAACAGGGCTGCGCCTTGATCGATGAACTGCGGGAACAACGCCGTAAAAAACAGCGTCGCCTTGGGGTTGGAGAGCGCGGTAAAAAACGCCGACCTGTACAGCTTCAGGCGTGTGGGTCGCCGGCTCTGTCCTTCCTGAATTCCATCAGCCAGCAGCGGCGTCTTGTTGAGCAACTGCCTCACCCCCAGGTAGAACAGATACCCGGCGCCGACGATCTTTACCATGTTGAACAACCCTTCGGAGCTGGCAAGCAGCGCCCCCAACCCCAGCATCGCAGCCGCCGACAGGCAGAACAGGCCGCTGGCATTGCCCAGCGAGGACCACATTGCGCTGCGTTGGCCATGGGCGAGGCTGTTGTTGATCGCCATCAGTGTCGCAGGCCCCGGGCTGGCGATGGCAATCGCGGCGACCAGGGTAAAAGCCAGCATAGTGTTAGGGTCCATGGTTCCAGTCTCGTAGAAAATTCAAGGCATGCTACCGAAGGCTTCGTTGCCTGAGGAGGCAAATTACACATCGCCTGCAGGAGCAAACGGAGCCCTGCCAGTGACGCCACGGCAATCGCGACGGCAACCCGTGTGATGGCCAATGCGATCAACTCTACAGGATGAGGCGAGAGGTTGACGACGTAGTCGTGCCAAATTACGAGCTGCCCCAGAGTGAGGTGGTTATCGAAACCCCTTTGCTGACTTCAATGGGATGACCGCTTCACGCGCTGGGCAAGTCAGTCAATGTACATCGAGGTTCTTGAGAGTACCTCCCACAGACCCCATCGTGGATTTATCCGCGATGGGGTCTGCAACCGCACAGCAACGAGCGGCCGGCAGCAAAAGCATCATACCGCCAGGATAAAGTCCGCCTGATCGATACCGGCACTGCTGACACCGACAAGGCGAATAGAGTCCACGCCGATCCCGATCACCGTGTCCGCCCCGTCAGCCGCAATGCTCACGTTGGCAGCGAACGTCTCGCTGTTGATCCCCGTCCCCGCAATATTGAGCAAGTCCTGCCCTCCGCTCGGATTGATGTCGAAGTCCTGGATCGAGTCGTTGCCAAAGCCTGCGGCAGCAAACATGAAGGTATCGTTGCCGAGACCGCCATAGAACGTGTCGTTGCCCTGCCCGCCGAGGAACAGATCGTCACCCGCACCGCCGACCAGCGTGTCGTTGGCCAGACCGCCCAGCATCCTGTGGTTTGCTGCCGCGGCATCGTAGGCCAGCTCACTGCCGCTGCCCTCGGCGTTCGCCTGCAAACCCGCCGCCGCGTACTGGCCATTCAGCGCGATCTGCGCCGCATGCGCGCCGTCGCTCACCATCAGCAGGCCGCCGGTGCCTGTGTCATTCGCTGCATAGGTGATCTGCGTATCGGCGCCGAACGCCACATCGCCAAAGTCCAGCTTGTCACCTGCGACAAAACCGCTGACGCTGCCACTGAACGCCGTCGACACATCGAGCTTGAGCGTGCCTGCCGCGCCGCTGTCAAACGTCACATGCTGATCGGAGGCCGCACCGAATTCCAGCATCGCCGAACCGCTGATAGTCGCGCTTCCCGCGCCTGCAGCATCACCGTGGATGGTAATATTGCCATCGTTCGCCCACAGGCTACCGCTGTTGACGAGCGCACTTTCAATCACCAATCCGCCGCTGCCGCTGGCTTGCAGCACCCCCGTGTTGGTGACCGCGCTACTACCGGTATCGATCACCAGCGCATTGACGCCGCTGGCAAGGATCAGGCCCGAGTTGACCAGCATCATCTGCCCCGCGCCCAACTGGCCGGCACCCGAGACAGTGTTGTCGGCATTGGTGAGCACCGTGTCCGCGCTGCCACCAAAGATCACGTTGTGCGCGCTGTCGGACAGAACCACTTGCCCGCCACCGGTCAACGTCGCGCCACGGAACAGGATCTCGAGTTCGGTCCCGCTGCCGGTGGAGCCGAGCGCTATGGTGCCGCTGTTGTCGATGCTGCCACCGAACGGCATGATCGCGCCGTCGGCAATGGTGAGGGTGCCCGTATTGGTCGTGACCGGGTCCACATCGAACAGCAGGTTGGCCCCGCTCAACGCCGCCGCATCCACGCCGTTGATGGTGATCGTCTGGTCGGCGTTGATGCTGAGCACGGCATTGCCGCTCGCGTCGTTGACGATACTCACATCCGCAAAATCGTTGACGCCGGTGAAGCCGATCAAGTCGATCTTGTCCGTCACCGCATCGAAGCTGTAAATGACGTTGTTGCCAATCGGCCGGGCGAATACGAAAGTGTCGGCACCGGACGAGCCGGTCAGGTTGTCGTCGGTGGACAAGGCGAAGATCGGTGCGCCCGGGGCATAGATTTCGACGTTGTTGAACACGTAGGCGCTTGCGGTGCTGCCGTCGCTGTTATTCCAGTACAGGTTGACATCGAGCACCAACGCACCGGCGAATTCGCTTGGTGTTGTCACAGTCAATGCGCCGGGATCGCTGGTCTGCACGGTCCAGGTGCCATCGCCATTGTCGGTTCCTGCATTGAACACCCACCCCGAAGGAACACCGCCGATGGTCACCGTCACGGGGCCGCTGATATCGGCCAGTGGAACGTTGAGGGCCAGATTGACGGGTTCGCCGGCAACGCCTGCCGGAAGGTTTGCACTGCTCCCGGCCGCACCAGGATTACCCGCCAGGTCGGTGTAGCTGTTCGCGGCAACGTCGACCTTTATGCTACCGCCCAGCGTTCTGGTCAGCGTTGCCGTGTAGGTATCGCCGTCAACCTGGGTAAAGTTACTGAAGGTTCCGCGTGGTGTTCCGCTCGTTGTCGTCACGGCTACATCAGACAGGTTGAAACCGCTCACCGTCTCACTGAACTGGAATGTGACCGTCGACGTTGAACCCATCGAACTGCCTAAGGCAGTCCCTGTCACTGTCACCGTTGGCGCCACGGTATCAACTGGCGTCTCAACGACGTTCTGCACGTTCACCGTAATCGTCTGCGTGTCGACTCCGCCATTGCCGTCGGACACCTGAACGTCCACAACGTAGGCGTTGTCGCCGTCAGTACCACCGACATCCTGGGCATTCTCGTAATCGGGCGCCGAGTTGAACGTCAGCACCCCGCTCGAACTGATCGAGAACTTGCTGAAGTCCGTCCCGGCCGTATTCAGGAGCGAGTAGCTCAGCGTCTGCGCCGGCAGATCGGCATCGGTCGCCACCACCGTCGTAACCGCCGTGGTGTTCTCCGCCACATTGACCGAAGCCGTCGTTCCGCCACCGTTGGAGGTGATCACCGGGGAGTTGTCGTTGACTCCCGTCACGGTTACCGCGATCGCCTGGTCGTCAAACAGCGTGCCGTCCGACGCCCGCACAATCACGTCATAAACGTTGTTCGTTCCCGAATCAGTCGGCGCTTCAAAGTTGGGTGCAGAGATAAAGCTCAGCACGCCTGTGCCTGAAACGATCGAGAACTTCGCGGCATCCGCTCCGCCGACGATGCTGTAGTTCAGCGTTTGTGCCGGCAGATCAACATCGGTCGCCGCCACTGTCGAGACCGCCGTGGTGTTCTCCGCCACGTTGATCGAAGCCGTCGCCCCGCCACCGTTGGACGTGATAGTCGGTGAGTCGTTGCTGCCGGCGATATGCACGGTGACCGAAGTTAGGGTGCCGTCGGCACTGCTCACCGCGAAGGTGTCGGTGTAGGTGGTACCGGCGGCGAACTCGTTGTGGGCGGAATTGGCGACGTAGGTCCAGGCACCGCCGGTGCCGAT
>NZ_JBYSVW010000027.1:0-44957 GCF_058986625.1 Pseudomonas sp. GW821-FHT07G06 | reverse complement strand
GGCTGCGATCTTTTGATCTTGATTTTGAAGAGCAAGATCAAAAGATCGCAGCCTGCGGCAGCTCCTACGCGGTTTGTAATCGATTCAAAAATTCGCACAAGGCAACAGATCCATGACCTCACGTGTCGCCAGCAAGTCGTCGGCCATACCTGCCCCGCAAGTCGCCTCCCCGGCGCTGTTGATCCCTGCCCTACTGCTGTTTGTCTCCGGCGCAGCGGCGCTGGTGTATCAGGTGCTGTGGATCAAGCAGCTGTCGTTGGTCGTAGGCGTCGAGGTCTATGCCATCACCACCGGGATCAGCGCATTTTTTGCCGGGCTGGCCTTGGGCGGCTTGCTGTTCGGCCGTTGGGCGGACCGGATGCAGCAACCGGTTGTGCTCTACGCGGTGCTGGAAGTGCTGGTGGCCGTGCTCGGTGTCGCTGCGACCTTTGCCATGAGCCTGGCGGCCAGCCCGTTTGCCTGGCTGGAAGCGCACGTGGGTTTGCTGGCCTGGGTGCTGCCGTTCGCGCTGGTGGGTATTCCCGCGCTGTTGATGGGCGGCACCCTGCCGGTGCTGGTTCGCTCCCTGGCCACTGACCCGCAACACCTGGGCAAGGCCGGCGGGCAACTGTATGCGGCGAACACCGCCGGTGCCATCGCCGGCACCCTGCTCGCCGCGTTCGTGCTGATTGCCACCCTCGGCGTGCGCGGCAGCGCGCTGGCCGCCGCCATGCTTAACCTGCTGGCCGCCGCAGGGGCCCTGTGGTTCCAGCGCCGGCGCGTGGCCCACGTCGATGCTGCGGCCAGACATCACGTTGAAAAAGCCCCCGATCGCCTGGCCCTGTGGCTGTACTCCATTGCCGGTGGCGTAGCGCTGGGCTACGAAGTGGTGTGGTCGCAATCGATCGTGCAATTCATGAGCACCCGTACCTACGCCTTTGCCGTGGTGCTGGCGACTTATCTCACCGGATTGTTCCTGGGCAGCATGCTGCTGGCCCGTCGGGTCGATCGCCTGCGCGATCCCTGGGGAGTGTTCGGTTTGCTGATTGCCGCAGCCGGGGCGATTGCCTTGCTGGAAGTGGCGTTGCTCGGACGCTGGCTGGTGCTCGCCCAGACCCTGGCCGAATCCTGGGTATTGTCATGGGGCGGCAGTGAACTGGCGGGCATGAGCACGCGGTTTGCGGTGGCTGCCTTGAGCATTGTATTTGTACCGACCCTGTTGCTGGGCGCGGCGTTCCCGTTGGCCCTGCGCTTGAGCGTCGGCGGCGCACAGGTGGGGCGCAACGTCGGCGAAGTCGTCGCGTTCAATACCCTTGGCGGGATCATCGGCGTGATGCTCTGCGGCTTTGTCCTGATCCCGATGCTGGGCCTGGTACGGACCCTGGGGCTGCTGGCAATGATCGCCGCCGGTATCGCGTACCTCGCCGTGCGCAAGGGCCATGGCGTGAAGAAAGGCCGGCGCCAGGCGGTGGTTGCCATTGGCCTGGTGTCCCTGGCACTGGCTGTGTTCACGCCGGTCAACAAGCTTGCCAGCCTGCTGCCGGGCGCACGCAATGGCACGCTGACGTTCTACGAAGAAGGCCGTGGCGGGACCGTCGCCGTGGTCACCCAGGGCAAGGGCGAACGGGCGTTCCAGCGCTTGTACATCCAGGGCGTGTCCAATACCGGCGACGCCATGCCGTCGTTGCGCTACATGCGGATTCAGGCGCTGCTGCCCTTGCTGATCCACAACGCTGAACCGCGTTCGGCGCTGGTGATCGGCTTCGGCACCGGCATCACCGCCGGCGCCCTGACCCGCTACCCCGCCCTGGAACATCGCGTGGTCGCCGAACTGCTGCCCTCGGTGGTCAAGGCGGCCCCCTTGTTCAAGGGCAATTTCAATGCCGCGACCGATCCGGGTGTCGACGTGCGCTTGCGCGACGGTCGCCAGGAACTGTTGCGCAATCCGCAACGCTACGACCTGATCACCCTTGAACCGCCACCGCCCTCCGCTGCCGGCGTGGTCAACCTGTATTCCCGGGACTTCTACCAACTGGCCGCCAGCCGTTTGCAGAAACAGGGCCTGGTCGCCCAATGGCTGCCGCTGCCGACGCAGAACATCGACGACTCGCGCTCACTGGTACGCAGCTTCCTCGACGTATTCCCCTACGCGACCCTGTGGACCAGCGAGTTCCACGAGATGCTGCTGGTGGGTTCCATGGAACCGATTGAGCTGGATGCGGCGAAGATCAACGCACGCTTCCAGCAGGACAGCGTTCGCAGCACTTTGCAGGATGTCGGCATCGGTTCGGCCGCGGCATTGCTCGCCACCTGGGTGACTGACCGTGCGGGGCTGGAACGCTTCGCTGGTCAAGCGCAACCGGTGACGGACGATCAGCCGCGCATCGAATACGCGCCATGGGTGCGCGCCAGGGAGATCACACGCGTACTGCCGGCCCTGCTCGACTTGCACCAGCCGCCCGCACTGCTGAACGCCGATGGCGGGTTCATCGAGCGCATGAACACCCAGCAACAACGCCTGATGCAGTTCTACCGGGCCAGCCTGCATGCCTATGAGGGTGACCGTGAGGGCTGGGCCAGGGATATGCGCGAGGTGATGCGCGGGGATTCCGGGAATCCGTATTACCGGTGGTTTGTCGGGGAGTGATTGGCCGCCTTCGCGAGCAGGCTCGCTCCCACATGGGGATGCGTTCTCCTGTGGGAGCGAGCCTGCTCGCGAAGGGGCCATCAGCTTCACCGCATCCGTTATTTGACAGACGCCGACCATCCGGCAAAGCTGCATCAAGCTTCAACGCGCGCCTGACGGCAATCGCACCTGGACCATGGAAGTCGTAATGCCGACATATAAAAACAAAGCTGCACAGCCAAACCCTGATTCGCAACCGACCCTGATCAACCGTTATCTGTTCCCCGTCACCATCGGCATCCTGTTGCTGACGGTGGCGGGTATTGGCTGGTTTTTGCTGAGCAGCACACCGACGCTGCCCAAGCCGGTCACCGTCAGCCCCCCTGCTGTTCAACCGACCCAACCGCAACCCGTCGCCATCGCGCCCGCAAAAATGGTCGACGAGCAGCAATGCCAGGGCTGCCACGGCGAGCAGGTCAAGGACTGGCAAGGCTCCCACCACCAGTTGGCGATGCAGCAAGCCAACGCCGACACGATGCTCGGCGACTTCAACAACGTCACCTTCAAGGCCGAAAAGGAGACCACGGTGTTCTCGCGCAAAGGCGACGAATTCTGGGTCAACACGCCGGGCATCGATGGCAGGAATACCGATTTCAAGGTGGCCTACGCCTTTGGCATCGCTCCCTTGCAGCAGTACCTGATCGAAGTCGGCGAAGGCCGGTTGCAGGCCCTTGGCATTGCCTGGGATACCGAAAAGCACCGCTGGTTTCACCTCTACCCGGGCCAGGGGGTGAACTTCAAGAACCCGCTGCACTGGAGCAAACCGAGCCAGAACGCCAACTTCATGTGCGTCGAATGCCACACCACCGGTTTCAAGCGCAATTTCGATGCGGCAAAAAACACCTTCGACAGCCACTGGAACAGCCTGGGTGTCGGCTGTCAGGCCTGTCATGGCCCCGCATCCAATCACCTGGAATGGACGGCGAAGAAGACCGACCTGATCCATGCCGGCTTTGCCGTCGACCTCAAGGACAAGAACGCCACCGTCGAACTCGAAACCTGCGCCCGCTGCCACTCGCGTCGCGCGCCTCTGGATGACGGCTACACGGTCGGCAAGCGGCTGATGGACGACTACCTGCCGAGCGTCCTGACCCGCGAGCTGTACGCGCTGGACGGCAAGATCAAGGACGAAGTGTTCGAACACGGCTCCTTTGCCCAGAGCAAAATGTTCGACAAGGGCGTGCGCTGCAGCAACTGCCACAACCCGCACAGCACTCAATTGAAAGCGCCAGGCAACGGTGTCTGCCTGCAATGCCACAACACCGCCGGCAAAACCACCGTGGAAGGTGTCGACGGCAAGGGCCTGCAAGCGAAAAACTACGACTCCGTCGAACACACCCGCCACACCATGGGCCAACCGGGTTCGCAGTGCGTGGATTGCCACATGCCCGGCAAGTTCTACATGGGCAATGATTTCCGGCATGACCACAGCTTCAGCATCCCCAACCCTGAGCGGGCAAAGAAACTCGGTACGCCTGATGCCTGCCTGACCTGCCACCAGGGCAAGGCCGGCGACAAGGTCACCGAGCAGTTCAAGCTGTGGAACACCGCCAACGCCAGCGCGGTACAAGCCCCTCGCTACGACGAAAGCCTGTGGCTGATTCGCAACGGTCAGGCCGGTGCCGCGCAGGCCTTGATCGAGCAACTGCAACGCAGCAACCTGCCGGCGATCCAGCGCGCGACGCTGCTTGGCGAATTGGCGCAGTATCCGAGCGAACAAGCGTTGAAACTGGCCACCAGGGACCTCAACAACCCGGCACCGCAAGTCCGTGAAAGCGCCATCCGCGCACTCAGCGCATTCCTGTCGCCAGCGGAACGCGCGCCACTGCTGACACCCTTGTTGAGTGACCCTGTGAGAGCCGTGCGCATCGCCGCCGCCCGTGATCTGCTCAGTGTCGCGCACACCGGCCTGGGCACGGCTCAGGACAGCTGGAATGCCGCCATCGCCGAATACGAGGCGGTGCAGAAAAACCTGCTCGAACGCGCCGAAGCGAACCTCAACCTGGCGATGCTCTATCAGGCCAGCGGTCGCAACGCAGAAGTCGAAGGATTCCTGCGCACGGCCCTGCAGCGCGATCCGGACTTCTATCCGGCGCTGGTCACCCTGGTGCAATGGCTGGAGGCCAACGGTCGCAGCCAGGAAGGTCATGCCCTGCTGGCGCAAAGCCTCAAGGACCATCCTGACTCGGGCCTGCTGCAATACACCCAGGGCCTGGCGCTGATTCGTGCCGGCCAGGCAGCTCAAGCCATGCCGTACCTGCGCCAGGCGGCGAAACTGGAACCGCAGAGTGGGCAATTCGGCTACGTACTGGCAGTGGCCCTGCATGACAGCGGCAAAATTGACGAAGCCTGCGCCGAACTGGAACGGCTGTTGAAAGAGCAGCCGGCCAACCGCAATGCCCGCTTGTCGCTGATCCAGTACTACCTGGCCAACGGCCAGGAGCCCAAGGCCCAGGTGCTGTTGCAGGGCTGGAAGAAGATGAACATGGGGGACCCGGCGTTGAAATGATCCGGGCTGAACCGGACGCCCGTTTACGGGCAATCCTGCTCCTACGGGGTTAACGTCGTCGACAGAATCCGTGTACGACACTAACCCTGGGGGAGCGACCGTGCGAGTTACGCCCATCCCGGGTATGTCCCTTCCCCGTTTGCCCTGTATCGGTCAGCAAACAACGCGAATCCCTTAGATTTTTGATGATATCACTAGGCCACTAGTGATAAGGTTCGCGGCGCTTGAAAAACCTCTCCCCCATTACATTTCGAGGCGACATGAAGCAAGCCTCGGCCAATGACGGCAATGACCGGTCGCAAGGATCAACCATGGAAGCTCTCCGCAAGCTGTTCACCGTTACAGCCCTGACTACAGCACTCCTGACTTCAGGCTGTGCAAGCATCGTCGGTGACAGCAAATACCCGGTGAACGTATCGAGCACGCCTAGCGGCGCCAACTTCACCATTACCAACAAAGCCGGTGTCGTCGTACATAACGGCTCCACGCCCAACACCGTGACACTGCCTTCCGGTCGTGGCTACTTCAAGGGTGAGGCCTACACCATCACCTTCAAGAAAGACGGCTATGCCGATGCCAGTACCACTCTGGATACCAGCATGAGCGGCTGGTACTGGGGCAACATCCTGATTGGCGGGTTGATCGGCATGCTGGTAGTCGATCCACTGACCGGCGCAATGTACAAACTTCCCGAAGACGCCGCGGGTAACCTCGGCAGTCCGTTGGCCAGCGAAGCAGCAAAAAACCTGACACTGCTGGAAATCGACCAGCTGTCGCCAGGCGAGCGCGCTTCGCTGGTTCGCATCAACTGACATCACCCGGGAGCATTCCGCCGTTCGGGATGCGCCCTTTTGCACGGCAAAGCCGTCGAAACCGTATTTGCAGGAGCGAGCTTGCTCGCGATGGTGTGACAGGCGACGCGTTTATCCAGAATATTCGCGTTTTCGTTGACGTCCATCGCGAGCAAGCTCGCTCCTACACGGCGCCTGAACAACGGCCGCGGCTCAATCACGGAGCGCCCGTACAACACGCTCATCCCCGCCAATCCCTTCAACGCATCTTCCGCGGATTTGTCTTCACGCACGGCAAAGCTGTCAAAACCGCATTGGCGCATGTGGCTGAGTTGATCGCGCAAGACATCGCCGATGGCGCGCAACTCGCCGGCCCAGCCCAATCGCGTGCGCAGCAGATACGCCTGGCTGTACCCGCGGCCATCACGAAAGCTCGGAAAATCCAGGGCGATCAAGGGCAGTTGGGCAAACCATGGCTGCAGGCGTTCCACTTCATCGTCCGGCCCCAGCCACACGCCGTTTTGCGACGGGTTTTCCAGCCACTGGCTCAGCGGCAGAATCGCGGCACCCACGGGCAGCGGTGCTTGCGGGTCGCGCACGAGCGTCCACGGATCATCCGCGGCAATCCGCGCCACACCCTCTTCCAGCCGCAACAGATTATTCATGCCGACACCTCCAGCACTTTCCCGTAGACAGACTCCTTGAACGGCTCCAGCCCGATCCGCTGGAAGGCGTCGACGAACAGTTCTTCGCTCTCGCGATAGCGCACGAAGGTGTCGACAATGCGCTCGATCACCCCGGGCACTTGCGCGGCGCTGAAGGACGGGCCCATGACCTTGCCTAGCGCACTGTTCTTGCCCTGGGCGCCACCCAGGGTGATCTGGTACCACTCGGCGCCGTTCTTATCGACTCCCAGAATGCCGATGTTGCCGATGTGGTGATGACCGCAGGCATTCATGCAGCCGGAGATATTGAGGCTGATGTCGCCCAGGTCGTGCAGGTAGTCGAGGTCTTCGAAGCGGGCGGCAATGGCCTTGGCGATGGGGATCGACTTGGCGTTGGCCAGCGCGCAGAAGTCGCCACCGGGGCAGGCGATGATGTCGGTGAGCAATCCGGCGTTGGCGCTGCCCAGACTGTGTCCGCAGGCCAGGCGCCACAGGGTGAACAGATCGGCCTTGGACACGTCCGGAAGGACGATATTCTGCTCATGGGCAATGCGGATTTCACCGAAGCCGAAGCGTTCGGACCACTCGGCCACCGCCTCCATCTGTTCGGCAGTGACATCGCCCGGTGGCGCAGCGCTCCCGGGCTTGGTCGACAACACCACGCTGGCATAGCCCGATACTTTGTGCGGCTGCACGTTACGCTGCACCCAACGGGCGAACGTCGGGTTTTCGGCCAGGTGCGTGCCGAAATCGAGATGGGTGTCGGACAGTTTACGATAAGGCGGTGCGACGAACGCACTGGCCACACGCTCGAACTCGTCGAGGGTCAGTTGCGCCGGGCCGTCCTTGAGGTACTGCCACTCTTGTTCCACTTCCCGGGCGAAGGCCTCGATGCCCAGGGCCTTGACCAGAATCTTGATTCGCGCCTTGTACTTGTTGTCCCGCCGGCCATGGCGGTTATACACCCGCAGCACCGCCTCTACGTAAGACAGCAGGTGCTGCCACGGCAGGCCTTCGCGGATCTGCAAGCCGAGGATCGGCGTGCGCCCCAGGCCGCCGCCGACCATGACTCGCAGGAGCATGTGCCCGTCGGAGCCTGGGTAAAGATAAAGGCCGATGTCATGCATCATGATCGCCGCGCGGTCCTGCTCGGCCGAGCAGATGGCGATCTTGAACTTGCGCGGCAGGAACAGGAACTCCGGGTTGATGGTCGACCACTGCCGCAGAATTTCCGCCAGCGGTCGCGGGTCGATCATTTCGTCGGCCGCCACCCCGGCAAAGGCTTCGGTGGTGATGTTGCGCACGCAATTGCCGGAGGTCTGGATCGCATGCATTTCCACCTCGGCCAGGCGTTCTAGGATGTCCGGCACCTGGGCCAGTTCGATCCAGTTGAACTGCATGTTCTGCCGGGTGGTGAAATGGCCGTAGCCGCGATCGTAATCCCGGGCGATGCTCGCCAACGTACGCATCTGCCGGGCGCTCAGGGTGCCGTAGGGAATCGCCACCCGCAGCATGTAGGCGTGCTTTTGCAGGTACAGCCCGTTCTGCAGGCGCAATGGCAGGAACTCTTCTTCGCTCAGTTCCCCGGCCATGAAACGCTCGACCTGATCGCGAAACTGCGCAACCCGTTCGAACACCAGCGCCCGGTCGTAATCATCGTACTGATACATGTGGCTACCTCATCAGGATTCACCGCATTCCCCTGTGTAGGAGCTGCCGAAGGCTGCGATCTTTTGATCTTAAAAAATCAAAGTCAAAAGATCGCAGCCTTCGGCAGCTCCTACAGGTCGGTGGGTATGCGGTTGTTGTGTGGGGTTGACTATGGACTTGCGGCTCAGCGCATTACAGATTCACCTGAGTGCATAAAAACCGTATCAGAGCGCGGCAGATGGCCGCAGGCGGCACTCAGATCTGATCCGCACAAATGAAATATTCCTGAGTCTGTTTTGTTTCCATCGGGGTTTCTACAGTGCACGGCATTGCAACCGTGGAAGCATTGAGCATGAGCACAACTACTATCAGTCAGGCCTATAACTACAAGGTCGTGCGCCAGTTCGTGGTGGCAACCGTCTTCTGGGGCGTCGTGGGGATGGCGATGGGCGTGTGGATCGCCTCGCAACTGGTGTGGCCGCAGATGAACCTGGACCTGCCCTGGACCACCTTCGGCCGCTTGCGCCCGTTGCACACCAGCCTGGTGATTTTCGGTTTTGCCGGCAGCGCGCAATTTGCCGCCAGTTACTACGCGGTACAGCGCACCTGTCAGGTGCGGCTATTTTCCGACAAGCTTGCCGCATTTACCTTCTGGGGCTGGCAATCGGTGATCGTGGTGATGCTGATCAGCCTGCCGCTGGGCTACACCACCACCAAGGAATACGCCGAAATCGAATTCACCGGCGCGGTGTGGATGACCGTGGTCTGGATTGCATACGCCGTGGTGTTCTTCACTACCCTGGTGCAACGCAAGACCAGGCACATCTACGTCGGTAACTGGTTCTTCGGTGCGTTCATCGTGGTCATCGCCATGCTGCACGTGGTCAATCACTTGTCGATTCCAGTCGACTGGTTCAAGTCCTACCCGGTGTACTCCGGGGCCACCGACGCCATGGTCCAGTGGTGGTACGGACACAATGCCGTGGGTTTTTTCCTCACCACCGGTTTCCTGGGGATGATGTACTACTTCGTGCCGAAACAGGTAGGCCGGCCGGTGTATTCCTATCGCCTGTCGATCGTGCACTTCTGGGCGCTGATTACCCTGTACATCTGGGCCGGCCCGCACCACTTGCACTACACCGCGCTACCGGACTGGGCGCAGTCGCTGGGCATGGCCATGTCGCTGATCCTGCTGGCGCCGAGCTGGGGCGGGATGATCAACGGCATGATGACCCTGTCGGGCGCCTGGCATAAGCTGCGCACCGATCCGATCCTGCGCTTTCTCGTGCTGTCCCTGGCGTTCTACGGCATGTCGACCTTCGAAGGGCCAATGATGGCGATCAAGACGGTCAACGCCCTCTCCCACTACACCGACTGGACCATCGGCCACGTGCACGCCGGGGCGCTCGGCTGGGTGGCGATGATTACCTTCGGCGCGACCTATCACATGGTGCCGAAGGTATTCGGACGCGATCGGATGCACAGCACGCCGCTGATCAACCTGCACTTCTGGCTGGCGACCATCGGCACCGTGCTGTACATCGCCTCGATGTGGGTCAACGGCATCACCCAGGGCCTGATGTGGCGTGCGATCAACGATGACGGCACGCTGACCTACTCCTTCGTCGAAGCCTTGCAGGCCAGCCATCCGGGATTCGTTGTGCGCTTTGCCGGCGGGGTGTTCTTCCTCAGCGGCATGCTGCTGATGGCCTACAACGTGTGGCGCACGGTGCGGGTTGCGGACGTGGCGATGGCCGAACGCGAGGCGCAGTTGGCCTGATGATTGAAGTCATGTTGAACATGGCGGGGGTGGCATTTTTGTGGTTCGCCATCGAGTATTGTCTGCGCCACCAGACCGCCGAGAGCCTGGACGATGCGAGCCTGATCCCGTTTGCCGACGACCCTGAGGTGGCTCGGCGGGTAGAGGCGGCTACCGGGAAGACCATCAATGCAGTGGCGCCCGAAGAGGCGAAGCCAGGCTGGGGAAACACCGATATCTGATGCGACACCGATCACTGTGGGAGCGGGCTTGCTCGCGAAGGGGGCCTGTCAGTCGACATTGATGTGAATGTCGATCCGCCTTCGCGAGCAAGCCCGCTCCCACATGAGATTTTTCTTGTTCACAAAACCGGAACCCCCTCAGCCACGATCCCGGGGGATCAAAACCTGTAGCTGCTGCGCCAGGAAGTTTGCATCGAACTCAAAGGTGTCCGGGTCTTTCAAGCCATTGGTCTTGCGCCACTGCCAGCCAGTGGATGGCGGCAGACACACCAGTGACACGCTGCCATAACGTGCTGCCGTAAAGCCCATCACCGCCACGGAAATCTGCCCGCCGACGCCCATCACCTCCGGCACGAACTCCACCGGTTTGCCCGCGATCAGGATGCTCAGCTTTTCAGTCTTGAAGGGAGAGGTTTCCACCGGAACACTCGGCCCCGACGCGACATACACGTCGCGGTTCACTTCAAGCAGGTCAGGTGCCTTGACCGGTTCGAGCCACTGCTGGATCTCATCGAACAGCGCACCAATGCGCTTCGCCCACTCGGCCGATTGCGACTCGAACACTTGTTTTTTGTGCGCTTCGCTTTCGGCGTAGTGGCGAAGCATTTCGCCCAGTTGCTGTACATCGTCCATAGCGGTGTTCCCTGAATAGACCGGTGTTGCGGACCTGGAGCATGGCAGATGCCCGCACGCTGCGTACGACTAAACCTGACGACAGTTTGCACCGTCGCGCAAACGCGGGCACTGCAGGTGCGCACTTCACCTGACAAACGGAGCACAGCATGCGCAAGCTGCGGTGGCGTGCGCCCTGGGCGAATGACTCAGCCGGCCCTGGACGGGCGACGCAGGCGCGCCATGCTCAAGGTGTCCACCAGGACGCCGTCGCGAACGGCGTAATCACGAAACAGGCCCTCGGTTTCGAAGCCGAACTTGCGGTACAGGGCAATGGCCGCTTCGTTATCGGCAAACACCGAAAGCTCGACGCGCTGCAGGTTCATCCAGTTGTCGGCGATATCCAGCGCCGTCGCGAGCAGCTTCGAACCCACGCCCTTGCCCTGCCACTCGACCGCAACGCCCATGCCGAAACTGCCGGCATGACTGCGACGAATGCGCGAGAACTGTTCCAGGCCAATGTTGCCAATGACCGTGCCTTGATGCAGGGCCACGACCTTCACCAGGCGTTCGTTATCCGGCGCCAGACGACTGCGCCAGAGCTCGGTGGACTGAAACGGCATTTGCAGGGTCTGCCGGGCGATGGCGGGATCGTTGTACAGCGCCGTAATCCCTTCGATATGGGATTCGTTGAAGCGCTCGAACGTGATAACGGGTTCGGTGGTCGGCATGGGTGAATCATCCTTGAAGCAGACATGGCCGTTCACTCTATAACGCTACCGCCCAGTGTGGCGAGAACCAATGTGGGAGCGGGCTTGCCCGCGATGGCGGATTGTCAGGCGACATTGAAATTGAATGTGCCGGCCTCATCGCGGGCAAGCCCGCTCCCACAGTTTTGTTGGTTGCTCGGGGATTTTGCGGATAGCCACGAACCCTGTGGGAGCAACTGTCTTCCCCCTGCCGCTCGTCACCGCTTTCGCGAGCAAGCCCGCTCCCACATTTTGATCGCACTCAGCTTTCGAACCACTCCCGACGCTCGCTGAAGGTGTTCTCGATCAACTCGACGACCGTCCGCACCTGTGCTTCACCCTGTGACTCGGCGTTGACCGCCATCCACACCTGACGCCGCATCGGCCGCTCGAACAGGCCCGGCAAGGCCACCAGGCCGCGGTCGAAGTGGCTCATGTAGTGCGGCAGCAGGCCGACGCAGGCGCTGCAACGAATCATCTCCAGCATCAGTTCGTAGGATTGCAACTGCACCGCTCCGGCCAGGCGCTGGTCCACCAGTGCATTCCATGGCCGGAAGCTTTCAACCTGGCAGTCCTGCTGCCATTGCACCAGGAGGAAATCAGCCAGTTCCTCCAGACATTCCGGCCTGGAAGCCACCCGTGAGTAACGCTTGGCAATGTGCGGCAGGTACTCCAGTTGTGCCAGAGACCGGGGTTCGGTGGTGGCAAAGCTCGGCCCCGGCAACGGCGATCCGGTTTCGCCCAGCCACACCACCACGTCGGCGCTGACAGCTCGCAGGGACAATTCGCTGTCGAGTGTCTTGATGTCCAGGCGCACGCTGGCATTGCGCCGCAGCAGCGCCACCAGGTCACGCCCGAGAATGTCATGCAGGATCGAATCGGCCACGGCCAGCCGAATCAACGGCTGCTCGATCACCGGCAAATCGCGCTCATGGGCCAGGGCGATCAATTGTGCGTGCAAGCGCAAACCATCGCGGCTAAGGCTCAAACCATTGTCTGACGGGTTGAACAGCGAGCAGCGCAGTTGTGTTTCCAGCAGCGCCAGTTGCCTGCGCAGGCGGGTGGCCTTGATGTTCAGGCTGCGGGCGGCTTGCATGAAACAACCGCAACGGGCACTGACGGTGAAACACAGCGCCAGTTCGGGGTCGATACCCGCGGCCAACTGGCGCCAGGACGCATTTTTATCGATGGCTACACGATACTCGGCAGCACCCCGGTGGGCGCTGGTTTCCATGATTGACATCGAGGACTCCCTGTCGACATGACACTGACAGTTCCATCCTGCGGATCAATGATGAACCTGCTGTGACAATGACTCAGGCGCTGGGAGTCTGGCGAAAGCTCACGGCCAGGCGATTCCAGCTGTTGATGGTGGTGACGGCGATGGTCAGGTCGACCATTTCGCTTTCACTGAACTGCTCCCTGGCCTGCGCGTAAACATCGTCCGGGACGTGGCTTTGCGAGAGCAAGGTGACGGCTTCGGTCCAGGCCAGCGCGGCTCTTTCCCGCGGATTGAAAAAGTTGCTGTCGCGCCAGACCACGATGGAATACAGGCGGCGGTCGCTTTCGCCGAGGCGCCTTGCATCCACCGAGTGCATGTCGGTGCAGAAGGCACAGCCGTTAAGTTGCGAGGCGCGAATCTTGACCAGGTGCAGCAGGTCCTGCTCGATGCTCAGGCTGCTGGTCAGGGCCTCCATGGCGATCATGGCCTTCATCGCTTTGGGGGACGCGCTGTAGTAATCCAGGCGGGGCTTCATGGAGCGTTCTCGTGCGGCCTTGAGTTGATTTCACGGTAATCGCTGGCGCGGGAGCATGACAGATCCAATTTCGCGATTTCCCCATGGACCAAGGCCTGCAGACCAATTGATGGTTTTTCCACTGCGCAACTTCTGCCAACCGAGCGGATAAGGGTAATCTTGCGCGACGCACACGCGCCTCAACAGCCCCGGAGTCTCGCCGGCATGGAACTACATGTTGTCATCAATGGCCGCAAGGACCTGGCCGGCCAGTTGTATAACCAACTGCGTAGCGCCATCGAGTCCGGACGCCTGGCCGCCGGGACGCAACTGCCGCCCAGCCGTTTGCTGGCCGAACAATTGGGTATTTCGCGCAAGACCATTTCCGATACCTACGCCCAGTTGACCTACGAAAACTTCCTCACCGGGGTGGTCGGCAAAGGCACTTACGTCAATGCGCGCTCGTCGAAGGTGCAGCGTAAACAGAACTACACCGAGCTTGGCGGCTTCGAGGTGATCGAGTCCTGGCGCAACCTGCCGGTGTTTCTGCGTCATCCGACCCTGGAAGGCTCGCTGCGCTACGACTTCATTGGTGGCGCCACCAGCAAGGGCCAGTTTCCCCAGGATGACTGGCGACGCTGCACCTCCCACGCCCTGCGCCAGATTGCCGGCTCCAAGGGCTTGTACAGCTTGCCTGAGGGTTTGCCTGCACTGCGCAACGCCATTGCACGGCACATCGCGTTCTCCCGCGGGGTCAATTGCCAGGATGAGGATGTGGTGGTGTGCAACGGCGCGCAGCAGGCGCTGGACCTGATAGCGCGGGTGCTGATCAGTCCGGGCAGCCTGGTCGCCATGGAGGACCCCGGCTACCCGCCGGCGCGGCTGCTGTTCGGCACCCATGGCGCCACGGTGATCGGCGTGCCGGTGGACGCCGAAGGCATTGTTGTGGACCAGATTCCTCGCGGCACGCGCCTGATCTACGTCACCCCGTCGCACCAGTTCCCGCTGGGCATACCGATGAGCCAGGCGCGCCGGGAAGCACTGCTGGCCAAGGCTCATGAGTTGGGCGCGATCATCATCGAGGACGACTACGACAGCGAATTCCGCTACGAAGGTCGCCCCACCGATTCCCTGCAAAGCATGGACGAACGGGGGATCGTCGCTTACGTCGGGACCTTTTCCAAAACCCTGTTGCCGGAATTGCGGCTTGGCTATGCGATCCTGCCGCCAGCGATCCTGGAGGCCGTGGTGCGCGCCAAACAGCTCACCGACCTGCACACGTCGACCCTGCCGCAGTGGGCGCTGGCCAAGTTCATCGCCGAAGGCTGCCTGCTCAAGCACATCCGCCGCTGCCATACCATCTATGCCGGGCGCCGCGAGCGGATCCTGACGCGCATGGCCGGCGACCTCTCACCCTGGCTGGAGGCGGTGCCGTCCACCGCCGGCTTCCACATGGTGGTGATGTGCAAAGTGCCCATGGATATTCCATTGGTGATCGAACTGGCGAAAAAAGTCGAAGTCGGGCTCTATGCCATTGACAGCTTTTTCTATCAGCAAGCGCCCAAGGCCGGGTTTTTCCTCGGTTTTGGCGCCATCGAGACCCTGGACATCGACACCGCCCTGGACCGTGTGCGCGACATTTTGCAGCAGGTGGCCTGACGGATTGGCCTGCGGCTTTATCCGGCGATTGGCTATTGGCGGTCCGCAGGGTCAGGCCTATCCTGCATAGGCGTTAACCCTCAATGAGCAGGATTCGTCCGGCCTGATTCAGGAGTGTGAGCAATGTCCCATGAAGTGATCAATACCGTACAGGTACGTGCCGTCGCCGGCCGCTCGGATGAACTGGGTAAGCAACTGCAAAAGATTGTCGAAACCCTGCGTGAACTACCGGGCTGCGAATCCTATATGGTCGACCGCTGCCCAGAGGACACCAATCGCTGGACCGTCAGTGCCCGCTGGCAATCGGAAGCGGCCATGAAATCGCATTTCAACTGCCCCGAAGTCCAGGGTTTCATCGGCCTGATCGACAGCCAACTGGCCAATGCCGTGGACTTCAACAGTTTTCCGATCGTCTGAATACAAGATCAAGAGATCGCAGCCTGCGGCAGCTCCTACATGGGCTGCGATCTTTGCTTTGGTCCCCTCGCCTTCCGGAATATTGGCTGTTTAACCGCTACCGCTTGCGCACTACTGTGGTTTGCAACAACTAACCACCGCAGGTAAAGAACCATGAACATGTTGCGTTGCTGTGCAGCCTCCCTCGCCGCCCTGGCCCTGACTGTGTCCGCATCTGCCTTTGCCCATGACCCTTCGGAAAAGGTCACCGTTTTGCAGGACCAGATGCTGAAAAATGCCCCGGGCAAAAAGGCTTTGATGATCGAGGTTGACTACCAGCCAGGCCAATCGTCCATCGCCCACAAGCACGACGGCACGGCCATGGCCTACGTGCTTTCGGGGTCGATCACGTCTCAGGTGAAAGGCGAAAAAGCGGTCACCTACAAGGCCGGTGAGTACTGGTACGAACCCGCCGGTTCGGAACACCTGGTCTCGAAAAACGCCAGTACAACCAAACCGGCGAAGCTGTTGGTGTTCATGGTATTGGCCCCGGACGAGAAAGTGTTGATCCCATTGGAAAACTGATGGCTGTACGTTCAACCATAAATAAAAAGGCTCGAATGGCAAATTCGGGCCTTTTTATTTCCCGAGGCAATTAACCGCTGACTGTTAAACCAAACAAAACTATTGGCCACCGGTCAAGTGCGGACATTGGCTATTTAAATAAAACATCCAAGGTTTAGTCTTTAGTCACCGCCGGTACAGCACCGGCAGCTTCAACTTTCGACTGAATTGTTTCACTGGAGAAACACCATGAAACTTGCACTTGTCAGTACGCTGACCATAACGGTTGTCTTAACCGGTTGCTCGATCCCTACCGCGCCCACGGCGGTCTCTTCGCTCAATGGCATTTTCACCGAACCGGTAGGCCGCAGCGGTGCCACCCTGATTACCAACGGCAGCGATGTCTCGTTGGGCATCGTCTACAGCCAGAATACCCAGACGAACCGTGCCTATCTGCGGGACTACCAGGCCAACGCCGGCACCGGTTTCGGCCAGAGCCTGCTGGTGCAGCCGATTCATGACGCCTATGTAGCCACTTCCAGGCCGGACATGGCGGTGGATTGGGTCAAGGCCTCCCTGCAGCGGCAATTCGGCTCGGTGACCGTGTATCCGGACATGCAGAGCCTCAGGGCGGCGAAACCGGACGTGATGGCGGTGGTCGACACCCGTAGCCAACTGATTACATCGCGCAGTTCAGACATCCAGTCGGATGTCAGTGCGGATTTTTACGACAAGAATTTTAACTATCTCGGCACTGCACAAGGGCATGACGCCAAAGCACTCAGTCCCGTGTGGGCGGACTACAAACGTAGCGAAGAGATCGTTGCCGACATTAATGAACAACAGAATGTGCAAGTCCGGGCGCTGCAGAAATTTGACCAGTCGCTCAATAATTTGCTGTCCACACCTACAAGTAACCTCTCGATGATTGACAACACGCCAGAGCAAAACCGCTACTGACAGCCAGGCATCAGCGCGAGCAAACAGGACTTCAAGGATTTGCTCGCGCTGGGTTATCGCCCCCCAGACTTTCTGATGCCTAAAGGCACGGGCCAGCTCGCTCCCATAGTAGATCAGGATATGGGAGCGGGCTGTGTAGCACTGCGAAACAATCAACCAAGGTCAAATACAACAATTAACGTTATTTTAAGTTCGGCACGGAACAGCCACCTTTTTCAACTTTAAATAATGGATTTATATATGGACAAAGACCAGGAAAGATCCTTCATAGCGCGCCTGACTTGTGAAGGGACCGCCATGACTTTTTTCGAAAGTGTATTAAGCAACAGGCATTTTCAGCATGACGATACAAAACGCCCGTACAAACACTTAATTACGACCGCAGAAATCTACCTCGATGATTTACAGGAAATGGTAAGTTTGGCCGTCACCTCTAAAAATAAAGACAGCATAGGGATAGTGGTTCATTTCAGGTGCTATGACGACTATTACAACCTGCAAATTTTAAGCAAATACTACTACAACATGTACTTCAGCAAGAGCATCCAAGGTTACCTCGGAGCGCTTCCCGCAGCGGGAGGTGATACGACTTCTTTTAACTTACTGAATAACAATTTCAAGACTGTCACGCTCGATGATTTCAACAGCGACAACCAAACAGTTTACTTACAGGCACGCAATGCAGGCGTTATCAAAAAAAACCTATGGGGTGGGCAAGTGAATCGTTATTGCTTCCACGACCAAATGGGTGATCAGGTTTTGTTCAAACTGCAAATTCTTGAAAGAAATGTGGCCACCCCTCGAAGCACTACGCCCTACACTTGAAAAAACAGTGTCTGGTGATTTGACCCAATAAAACAAAAAAAGCCCCGCATCTTTCGATGCGGGGCTTTTTCATTCAACGCCTGATCAGGCCGCCGGTTCCAGCTCGGCGGCGACAGCGGCAGGCACTGCCGCTTGACCGCTCAACGCCAGGTCCAGCAGTTCGCGGTTGGCCACCGCGTACATGGCGTAATCGGTGCCGCTGGCGGCACGGATTTCCACCAGCATCGCGCGCCAGCGTTCGATCATGCCTTCGTGCTGCGCCATCCACAGGGAAAGCCGTGTTTCCACGTCCTGGGTGCCGTCGCCCTGTTGCAGGACCGAGATGGTGATCGCCCGTTGCTGCCAGTCGACGTCATCGCGGAACGCTTCACGGGCCAGGGCCTGCCAGTTGTTTTCAACCGGCAGAGCGCTGATCTGTTGCATGTACCAGGTGATGTCCAGCGCGCTGCCCACGGCGAAGTACGCCTTGGCCACCTCAGCCGGATCCTGGCCGGTCACGTCGGAAGCCTCGATGATCGGCAGCAGGGTGTACAGGTGCGAGGTACCCGCCACCATACGCGCCAGCAACTCCGGCACACCGGCTTCGACATAGGCCTGATAACGGCGCTGCCAGGTTTCACGGATCTCGCCACTGAGCAGCTCGTCGAGCTTCAGGCCCAACTCTTTCAAGTGCGGTCCAAAGTGCGCGACGTCACGGGCAGCGTTCTGCTCGTTGCGACGGGCACGCAGGAACCAGCGCGTAGCGCGACGGCCCAGGCGCATCAGCTCGTCCATCAGCTCCAGTTGCACGTCGGCCGAAACCTGGTAGTCCAGGTTTTCGATCTGACGGAACCAGTGCGGGAGATGGAAAATGTCACGCACGATCACGTAGGCGCCGGCCACGTTCGCCGGGCTCATGCCGGTCGACTCTTTGAGTCGTTGAACGAAGGTGATGCCCATGTGGTTGACCAGGTCGTTGGCGATCTGGGTGCTGACGATTTCGCGCTTCAGGCGGTGACGGCGCATGGCCACGGAGAACTTGCTCACCAGGGTTGGCGGGAAAGCGGTTTCCATGTCGCGGGTCAGGTAGTCGTCGTCCGGCACCAGGGAGCCCAGCAGCTGCTCCTTGAGGTCGATCTTGCTGTAGGAGATCAGCACCGACAGCTCGGCACGGGTCAGGCCATGGCCTTGCGCGATACGCTCGTTGATCGCTTCTTCCGACGGCAGGAACTCGATGGCACGATCCAGCTTGCCACGGCCTTCCAGGTCATTCATCAGGCGCTTGTATTCGGCAATCCGCGGCAAGGCGCGACGGGCTGCCAGGGACAGGGCCTGGGTCTGCTTGTAGTTGTTGCCCAGCACCAGACCACCGACTTCGTCGGTCATGCTCGCCAGCAACTGGTTACGTTGCTTGTCGGTCATGTCGCCGGCCTGAACCACTTCGTTCAGCAGGATCTTGATGTTCACTTCGTGGTCGGAGCAGTCCACACCACCGGCGTTGTCGATGAAGTCGGTGTTGGAACCGCCGCCATTGAGACCGAACTCCACACGCCCCAGTTGGGTCATGCCCAGGTTGCCGCCCTCGCCCACGACTTTGCAGCGCAGTTCGTTGCCGTTCACGCGCAGTGCATCGTTGGCCTTGTCGCCGACATCGGCGTGGCTTTCGCTGCTGGCCTTGACGTAGGTACCGATACCGCCGTTCCACAGCAGATCCACCGGTGCCTTGAGCAAGGCGTTCAGCAGTTCGGTCGGGGTCAGCTTGTCGGCCTCGATGTCGAAGCGCTCTTTCATCTGCTCGGAAATCGCGATGCTCTTCGCGCTGCGCGAGAAGATACCGCCGCCTTCGGACATGATGCTGGTGTCGTAGTCCGACCAGGCCGAACGCGGCAGGTCGAACAGGCGTTGACGCTCGGCGAAGCTCGACGCCGGCTCAGGGTTCGGATCGATGAAGATGTGCAGGTGGTTGAAGGCTGCGACCAGTTGCAGCTTGTCGGACATCAACAAGCCGTTACCGAACACGTCACCGGCCATGTCGCCGACGCCCACAACGGTGATGCTGTCTTCCTGGACATTGATGCCGCGCTCGCGGAAGTGGCGTTGTACGCCGACCCACGCGCCCTTGGCGGTGATGCCCATTTTCTTGTGGTCGTAACCGGCCGAACCACCGGACGCAAACGCGTCACCCAGCCAGAAGCCGTAGTCGATGGCGATGCCGTTGGCGATGTCGGAGAAGGTCGCAGTGCCCTTGTCCGCCGCCACGACCAGGTACGGGTCGTCGTTGTCATGACGCACGACATTGGCCGGCGGTACCAGTGCACCGTCTTTCAGGTTGTCGGTGATGTCCAGCAGGCCGGAAATGAAGATGCGGTAGCAAGCGATGCCCTCGGCCGCGATCTCGTCACGGCTGCCGCCCAGTGGCAGGCGACGCGGCAGGAAGCCGCCTTTCGCACCCACCGGCACGATCACCGAGTTCTTCACTTGCTGGGCTTTTACCAGGCCCAGGACTTCGGTACGGAAGTCTTCTTCACGGTCGGACCAGCGCAGACCGCCACGAGCAACGTTGCCGAAGCGCAGGTGCACGCCTTCGACGCGTGGCGAGTAAACGAAGATTTCGAACTTCGGTACAGGCTTGGGCAGCTCGGGAATCAAGTGCGGGTTGAACTTGAAGCTGAAGTACGACTTGTTATGGCCGTTGGCATCGGTCTGGTAGAAGTTGGTGCGCAGGGTGGCCTTGATCAGGTCCAGGTAGCGACGCAGGATGCGGTCTTCGTTCAGTACCTGGACGTCGTCCAGGGCGCTGAGAATCGCGTGTTCCAGACGCTGTTGCTTGTCGTCCAGGTCATCGCCGGTCAGCTTGCGCGCCAGGTAGAATCGGGTCTTGAACAACCGGGTCAACTCGCGAGCGATGTCGGTGTGGTTGTTCAGGGTGCTGGCGATATAGCCCAGGTCGAAGCCCAGACGAATCTGCTTCATGTAGCGGGCGTAGGCGCGCAGCAGCGCCACGTCACGCCATGGCAGGCCGGCGGTCAGTACGAGGCGGTTGAACGCGTCGTTCTCGGCCTCGCCACGCACGATGTGGACGAACGCGTCCTGCAACGTGTCGTTGAGCTGCTGGATGTCGAGTTCCAGGCCTTCGGCGGCGGTGAACGCGAAGTCGTGAATCCAGAATTCGCGGCCATTGCTGTGACGCAGGTGATACGGGAACTCACCCAGCACGCGCAGACCGAGGTTTTCCAGGATCGGCAGGACGTCGGACAGTGCCAGCGGCGTATCGGCGTGGTACAGCTTGCAATGCAACTGGCGCTGACCGGCGACCTGGCCCAGCGGCTGATAGAAGCTCATCACCAGCGGGTTTTTGTCGCTCAGGCTCAACAGATGCTGCATGTCGACCACAGCGGAATGCGCGGCGAAACGCTCGCGGTAACCGGCCGGGAAGCCTTTCGGGAAATCGGCCAGCACGTTGGTGCCCTGGGCTTCACCGAAGCTCTCGACGGTCAGTGCGGCGTAGTCGTCCTGCCAGCTGCGGCAGGCCTGCACCACTTCTTTTTCCAGCAGCAGCGGGTCGATGTCGAGGCGGTTTTTCGGGTCGACGCGCAGGATCAGCTGCACGCGGGCCAGCACGGACTCGGAGAAGAAGGTCCAGAACTCGCAGTCGGTGGCTTTCAGGCGATCCATCAGCACTTGCTGGATCTTCTGGCGCACTTCGGTGGAGTAGATGTCGCGCGGCACGTAGGCCAGGCAGTAGCAGAACCGGCCGTACGGGTCTTTGCGCAGGAACACGCGAATCTTGTTGCGTTCCTGGATCTGCACGATCGACATCACGGTGCTGAACAGCTCGTCCACCGGGGTCTGGAACAGATCGTCGCGCGGCAGCACTTCGAGCACCTGCGCCAGTTCCTTGCCCAGGTGAGCCTTGGCCTGGAAGCCGGAGCGGTGTTCGATTTCCTCGACCTTGCGGCGGATGTACGGGATCACCCGCACGCTCTCGCCATACACCGACGAGGTGTACAGGCCCATGAAACGGCATTCCTTGATGACCTTGCCGTTGGCGTCGATTTCGCGGATCGACACGTAGTCCGGGTAAGCCGGGCGGTGTACGCGGCTTGGGTGCGCGGCCTTGGCGAACGACAGCAGGGTCGGTTCGCGCAGGTAGTTCACGGCGTAGTCTTCGATGCGCAGGTCATCGTAGGTCAGGCCGGCACGCAGCAGCTTGGTCAGGCCGAGGAAGGAGTCCTTGTCGTAGACGATGTGGCCGCCATCGGCTTCGTCGCTGACCACGAACTCTTCATAACCGAGGAAGGTGAAGTGGTTGCCCACCAGCCATTCCAGGAAGCTCTTGATTTCGTTCTTCTCGTCGCCATCGACGGCGAACTGACTGTTGTCCAGCTTGGTCAGGATTTCCTGGACCTTAGCCTTCATCGGCTCGAAATCGCCGACGGCCACGCGGACTTCACCGAGCACCTGCTCCAGCTCTTTGCTCAGCACATTGAGCTCGGCGGTGTTGGCGCAGCGGTCGATTTCCAGGTACATCAGCGATTCTTGCTGAATGTCGTCGCCCTGGGTGCCCTTGGGCAGGATTTCCAGCAACTCGCCCTTGCTGCCACGACGCACGCTGAGCACGGTGGTTTGCAGGGTATGGATGCTGTAGCCGCGGCGGTTCAGCTCGGTACGCACCGAGTCCACCAGGAATGGCAGGTCGTGGTGCAGCACTTCGACCGCGGTGTGGGTCGACTGCCAGCCGTGGCGTTCGTAATCGGGGTTGAAGACGCGCACTTGCGGTTGCGCGTGATCGAAGCGCTCAAGCAGGCGCCATGCAGAAAGGGTGCAGCCAGCAAGGTCGGACAACCGACGCTGGGTCAGCTCGTCAAGGGAAATGATGCCGAAGAATTGTTCAGCGAACAGCGCCACTTGTGGCAGTGCCTGTTCACTGATGTGCTGCGCCAGTGCCGCTTGCAGTTGGTGCTGGAAGTCGGCTTTGCTGGCTGCGGTGAAGAACGCCATCTGTGGTACTCCGCTTGGGCTTGTTATTGATGGAAGCGTCGCGCGAAACCCCTTTCGGGGCTACGTTTCAAAGCTAGCCGTCACCCGGTTCCTGATTCTCGGGCAGAGGAAACAGGGTGACAGGTGGGTGAAGCTGGACGAGACACTCAGGTCACATTCACCTTCCGTGAATGGGCATCTGCAAAAACGACTGGGCCGGGTGCAGCGCAATGTCTTTACGGGTGCTCATCCGTTGCGCAGCTTAACGAGTGCGGCAAGGCCCATGCTTGCGGTGCTGCGACATATTCGGTCATCGGCACGCTGCTCAAGGCATGTGCATCGAACAACACTAGCATTCGCACAGAAAAATGACGGTTATCCATCCGGTTTTACGGGACATCCGTACCAGAAATGACCAGTAACACTCTGCCCGTTCACAACCCGGTCACTGATACGCGAACGAGCAGAAATGTGCGCAGGCTGGCAGAATCGCCCCTTGTTGCGTTTACCGCGCCCGTCGAGCCAGGAATTTCCCATGAAAATGAAAACCGCCCTTTTGATCGTCAACCCTTGCGACGACGAAGAAGACAACATGGCCATGCTCTGCTGCCACAGCGAACAGGGCGAAATGTTCCTGATGAGCCGCTACCCGGACGAGGAGGAACTGGAAATCACCCTCGACGGCGAGCCTTCGACCCTGGAGGGCGTGAAGGTCACCCTGAGCCCTTCCCTGCTGAAGATAGAAATTGCGGCGGCAGATGCCGATGCGCTCAATGGGGATGACGTGCTGGAAATCACCTTTGATGCCGACATGACGGATCTGGCCGAAGTGGAAGAAACCCTGCAGAACATTCTCAAGGGTACTGGCACCTATATCAGCCAGATTTGATGGTGCCTGAGCGGGCGCTTTCGCGAGCAGGCTCGCTCCCACAGTCGACCGCGTTATTCCGGCAAGAATGCGATCAAATGTGGGAGCGAGCCTGCTCGCGAAGAGGCCCGAAAGACCGCCACCCTCTTCAACCTGCACAAATTCTCGACAATCGCCCCAACCATTTCCTGCACTTTGCGCAAAATGCCGTTAGTCGCCGCCCCCCGCGATGGATTAAAGTAACGCCCCCAGCCCTGGCGCATTTTCGAACGTCCTCGGCCACCCTTTTGCAGGAACAGTCATCGATGGAACATCGTGAAGCGCTGCTCGCGCTGCGAACCTTTCTTTCAACGCAGATTCTCGGCCAGGAAAAACTCATCGAGCGCTTGCTCATCGCCCTGCTCGCCGACGGCCACATGCTGGTCGAAGGCGCCCCTGGCCTGGCCAAGACCAAGGCCATCAAAGAACTCGCCGAAGGCATCGAAGCCCAGTTCCACCGCATCCAGTTCACCCCTGACCTGTTGCCGGCCGACATTACCGGCACGGAAATCTACCGCCCGGAAACCGGCAGTTTCGTGTTCCAGCAAGGCCCGATCTTCCACAACCTGGTGCTGGCGGACGAAATCAACCGCGCCCCGGCCAAGGTCCAGTCGGCGCTGCTCGAAGCCATGGCCGAGCGCCAGGTCAGTGTCGGGCGCAGCACCTACGAGCTGTCGCCCCTGTTTCTGGTGATGGCCACGCAGAACCCGATCGAGCAGGAAGGCACTTATCCGCTGCCTGAAGCCCAGCTCGACCGCTTCCTGATGCACGTAAAAATCGGCTTCCCGGACGCAACCGTTGAACGCAAGATCCTGCAACAGGCCCGTGGCGAAGCGCTCAACGGCGAAACCAAGCCCGAACGCCGGGTCAGCCAGCAGGCCATTTTTGCCGCGCGCAAGGAAATCCTCGGTTTGTACATGGCCGACGCCGTGGAGGAATACCTGGTGCAGCTGGTCATGGCCACCCGCATCCCGGCCAAGTTCGACCCGGAGATGGCCGAGTGGATCGCCTATGGCGCCAGCCCGCGCGGTTCGATTGCCCTGGACCGCTGCGCCCGCGCCCACGCCTGGCTGGCCGGCCGCGACTTCGTCAGCCCGGAAGACATCCAGGCCGTGCTGTTCGACGTGTTGCGCCATCGCATCATTCTTTCCTTTGAAGCCGAAGCCGCTGGCATCGATCAGGACCGGGTGGTCCAGCGGATTCTCGACGTCGTAGCCGTCGCTTGACCCCGATGAACGCCAGCCTGCCGCCCGAGCCGGGCATCCGTGTCAGCCTCGCCGACCTGATCGAGATGCGCCATCGCGTACGCGAAGTGCAGCTTTTTTCCACGCCGAGCCAGCGCAGCCCGCTGATCGGCCTGCACCACTCCAAACTGCGCGGGCGTGGCGTCGACTTCGATCAGGTGCGGGTCTATCAGGCCGGCGACGATGTGCGCACCATTGACTGGCGCGTGACTGCCCGTACCCAGGAACCCCACACCAAGCTGTTCCACGAAGAACGTGAGCGACCGATCTTCATCATGGTCGAACAAAGCCGCCGGCTGTTTTTCGGTTCGGGCCTGATGTTCAAGTCGGTGCTCGCCGCCCAGGCCGCGAGCCTGATCGGCTGGGCCGCCCTGGGGCACAACGACCGGGTCGGCGGGCTGGTGTATGGCGACAACGAGCACTACGAAATCAAGCCTCGGCGCAGCAAGCAAAGCCTGCTGCAGTTGCTCAACCGGCTGGTGCGGGTCAATCAGTCGCTCAACAGCGAAAGCGAGCCGGACCGCGACGCCTTTGGCATTGCCCTGCGCCGCGCCCGGGAAGTGTCGCGCCCTGGCAGCCTGGTGATCGTGATCTGCGACGAACGCGCCCTTTCGGACAGCGCCGAGCAACAACTGAGCCTGTTATCGCGCCACTGTGACCTGTTGCTGCTGCCGTTGTCCGATCCGCTGGACCATGCCCTGCCCGCCGCCGGCCTGTTGCGTTTCGCCGAACGCGGCGCGCAACTGGAACTCGACACGCTGAATTTCGAACTGCGCCAGACTTACCGTGCCCAGGCCGAAGCACGTATCGCCCGCTGGGAACTGCTCGCGCAGAAGCTACGGGTGCTGATGATGCCGTTGAGCACTCAGAGCGAGATGGTCGAGCAACTGCGCGAGTACCTGAACCCACAGAAACCGGGGAAAGGCCGATGAGCAGCCTTGATCAACTGCAACCGCTGATATCCCCGCCACCGGTGGAATTCTGGCCTCCGGCACCGGGTTGGTGGCTCCTGCTGCTCGTGGTCCCACTGATCGGCCTGGGCCTGTGGAAGCTGCGTCGCTTCATTCCGCAAAAACGCCCCGTGGTACGTGCCGAACAGCCGCTTGACCCGGTACGCCTTGCGGCCCTGGCTGAACTGGCACTGATGCCCAAGCCTTACGACGGTGCGCCGGCCGGTGCCTGGCTGCAGCAACTCAACGGCCTGCTCAAGCGTCTGTGCCGCAACCACTATCCCTACAGCCAGAGCCACACCCTCAACGGCCGCAAATGGCTGGCGTTCCTCGACAATCGCTGCCCGGCGGCCGGCCTGACCCGCTGGATGGTGCTCGTGGAAGGCGCCTACAAACCAGAATGCAAACTCGACGACAAGGCCATCGCCGGCCTGACCCAAGCCGTCGATACGTGGATTCGCAAACATGTTTGAATTCGCCTGGCCGTGGATTTTTGCCCTTGCGCCGCTGCCGTGGCTGATGCGCATCGTATTGCCGGTGGCCGACAGTGGTGAACCGGCGCTCAAGGTCAGCTTCCTCAGCGACCTGGAAGGCCTCGCCGGGCGACGCGCCCGGGCCAACCTGCCCGCCTGGCGCCAGCAGGCACCGTTCATCCTGCTATGGCTGTTGCTGCTGGTCGCGGCGGCTCGTCCGCAGTGGCTCGGCGAGCCCCTGCCGATTGCCGCCAGCGGCCGTGACCTGCTGGTGGCAGTGGATGTTTCCGGGTCCATGGATTTCCCCGACATGCAATGGCAGGACGAAGACATCAGTCGCCTGTCACTGGTCCAGCATCTGCTCGGAGACTTTCTCGAAAGCCGCGAAGGTGATCGGGTCGGGCTGATCCTGTTCGGCAGCCAGGCCTACCTGCAGGCACCGCTGACCTTCGACCGCCACACCGTGCGCGTCTGGCTCGATGAGGCGCGCATCGGCATCGCCGGGAAAAACACCGCCATCGGCGATGCCATCGGTTTGGCCCTCAAGCGCCTGCGTTTGCGTCCGGCCACCAGCCGCGTGCTGATCCTGGTGACCGATGGCGCCAACAATGGCGGTGAAATCGACCCACTCACCGCGGCACGACTCGCCGCCAAGGAAGGCGTGAAAATCTACCCGATCGGCATCGGCGCCGATCCGGAACAAAGCGGCACGGTCGGCTTTCTCGGCGTCAATCCGAGCCTGGACCTGGACGAACCGTCCCTCAAGGCCATCGCCGAGGCCACGGGTGGCCAGTATTTCCGTGCTCGCGACGGCAAAGAGCTGCAGGCAATCAAGGACACCCTTGACCAACTGGAACCCGTGGCCCAGCAACCCACCCAGGCCCGCCCGACCCAAGCGCTGTACCACTGGCCACTGGCCCTGGCGCTATGGTTGAGCATGCTGCTGGTCGCCCCCGTGCTCTGGCCGGACAACCCCTTGCAACGCCTGTTTACCAAGGATCTGTTCTTGCAAACCCAACTGCTGCCTGACTGGCGCCAGCGTCTCAAACGCCTGCGCCTGCGGAGGCGTCGATGAGTGTGCTGTGGCCGTACTGGTTCCGCCCCTGGTGGCTGCTATTGCTGCCGGTGCTTGGCTGGTTGCTCTGGCAACTCTGGCACCGCAAGAAGCGCGCCGGGCGCTGGCAAATGATTCTGCCACCAGCCTTTCACGCCGCACTGCTCAGTGGTGGCAGTGGCCGTGACAGTAAACTGCCCTGGATCGCCCTCGGTCTCGCGTGGCTGTTGACCGTGCTCGCCCTGCTCGGTCCGGGCTGGCAGCGTGTCGAGCAGACCAGTCAAAAACCCGCCGACCCGCTGGTGGTGGTGCTCGAGCTGACCCCGGAAATGCTCGCCACCGACGTCATGCCCAACCGGCTCGAACAGGCACGACGCAAGCTGTTCGATCTGCTGCAGATTCGCAGCGACGCGCAAACCGCCATCGTCGTCTACGCCGGCAGTGCCCACACGCTGGTACCGCTGTCGGATGATCTGTCCACCAGCCGCAATCTGCTGGACGCACTGAAGCCGTCGTTGATGCCAGAGGCCGGGCATCGCGCCGATCTGGCGGTGATCAAGGCCCTGGCGCTGCTCGAACAAGCGGCGCTGGGCGACGGCCGGATCCTGCTGATCGGTTCGTCCTTGACCGAACAGGAACGGCTGGGCATCCGTCACGCGCTCAGCGGCAAATCGACTCAATTTCTGATGCTTGGCATCGGCACCGCCGAAGGCTCGCCCATCACTCAGGAGGACGGCAGTTTCCTCAAGGATGAACAAGGGGCCATTCTCGTGCCGCGCCTGGACGAGCCAGGCTTGAAAGGTTTTGCCAACGACCTGGATGGACGCTTTCGCCAGGCGCGCCTGGACGACAGTGACCTGCATGCCCTTGGCCTGTTCGACGGCCCACGCCACTTGCGCAACGACGGTCAGACCCTGCGCCTGGACACCTGGGCCGATCAAGGTTACTGGCTGTTGCTACCTCTCCTGTTGCTGGCGGCCTGCGCGGGGCGTCGCGGCTGGTTGCTGTGCCTGCCGCTGCTGTTGGCGTTGCCTCAACCGAGCTACGCCTTCGACCTCGCCGACCTGTGGTTGCGTCCCGACCAACAAGGCGTGCACCTGCTCAAGCAAAAGCGCCCGGCCGAAGCCGCCCGGCGCTTCGAAGACCACCAGTGGCAAGGCGTGGCGCTCTATGAAGCCGGAGACTATACCCGCGCCGCCGAGCGGTTCGCAGAAGGCAACGATGCCCACGCCCACTACAATCGAGGCAATGCCCTGGCCAAAAGCGGTGAGCTGGAGGCGGCCCTGGACGCGTACGAACAGGCTCTGGAACGTCAACCGGATTTGCGCCCGGCGCTGACCAACAAGGCACTGGTGGAAGAGCTGCTCAAGCAGAAAAACAGCCCGCCCGCCCCGGAACCGGCCCCTTCCGCCGGCGATGAACCCCAGGCCATGCAACAACAGACTCCACCCGGTGTTTCATCGCAGTCTTCGGACAACGGCGAGCCGCAGGCGCAAGAACCGCCGGCCGACTCCAACACCAAGCAACCACCGGTGTCGCCACCCAGACCGGGGGCCAATGAAGTGCCTGGCAGCGAGTTGGGTGACGAACAGCACACCACGCCGCCCTTGCGTCCTGCCACCGACAGTATCGAAGGTGAACAGCGTCAGGCACTGGAGCAGTGGTTGCGGCAGATCCCGGATGACCCCGGTGAGCTGCTGCGGCGAAAATTCTGGTACGAACAGCAACAACATCAGGATCAGGAAAAAACTCGATGACCCGCTTCACCGTTTTATTGCTCGCGCTGCTGCACGGCCTGTTGTTCTGCACTGTCCAGGTACAGGCTGCAGAGCTGGCCGCCAGTGTGGACCGCAGTCGCCTGAGCTCAGGCGAGACGGTCGAGCTGACCCTGGAATCCACCGACGTGACCCAGTTCGGCAAACCCGACCTGACACCGCTGGAGCCGTTGTTCGAAGTGCGCGGCACCCGCCAGGTCAACCAGTTGAACACCCTCAGCGGTGAAAACCAGGCCGCCACGCGCTGGATCATCACCCTCCTGCCGCGGCAAAACGGCAGCGTCGTGATTCCGCCCCTGCAACTGGGCGAACTGCAGAGTCAGCCGATCACCCTGCAAGTGGTCGAGAGTGAAACACCGGACACCCCAAACAAACGCGCCCCGGTGTTCATCGATGCCAGCCTCGATCAAACCAGCGTGTACGTTCAGGCCCAGGCAGTCCTGACCCTGCGCATCTACCACTCGGTGTCGCTGTACGACGACAGCAGCCTGCCACCCTTGCAGATACCTGACGCACGCATCGAACAATTGGGCGAATCACGCACCTACGAAAAAGACATCGATGGCCTGCGCCACGGCGTGATCGAAATGCGTTACGCGATCTACCCGCAACACAGTGGCGAACTGATCATTCCGGCACAGATCTTCAACGCTGCGCTGGTCGAGGCACAGCCGGTACAGGACAGCGCCGCCCAGGGGCCGAAATCCGGCAAGCTGATGCGCGTCACCTCGGCCGAACTGCTGTTGACGGTCAAGGCCAAACCCATCACCTGGCCGGCCGATGCCCCCTGGCTGCCTGCGCGCAGCCTGACCCTGAGCGAAAGCTGGAACCCGGAGCCGGACCACGCCCAGGTCGGCGATTCACTGACCCGCAGCCTGACGGTGACGGCCGAGGGCTTGTCCAGCACCCAACTGCCACCGCTGCCCGGCACCGATGTCGGCGGACTGCGCCGCTACCCGGATCAACCGGTACTCGGCAACCAGAACAGCGAACGCGGCCTGGTCGGCAGCCGTGAAGACCGCGAGGCCCTGGTGCCGACACGGACTGGCGCCATCGAACTGCCCACCGTCGACGTAGTCTGGTGGAACACCTTCGAAGACCATCTGGAACACAGCAGCCTGCCTGCCCGCACGCTGCACGTGGCGGCCAACCCGAGCCTGGTGGTCGACACCCCGGCCGGCGCGTCTGCGGTCGAAGCCGGCGCCGACAGCGAAGCCCTGTGGCGCTGGAAGCTCAGCACCCTGTTCCTGGCCTGCACCACCCTGCTCGGCTTCGGCCTCTGGTGGCGTGGCCGCTGGCAACCGGCGGTGGCGCGCGCCGCCCAAACCGGCCCGAGCCCGCGCACCGTACTCGACGACCTCAAGCGCGCCTGCCTGGCCAACGATTCCCACGCCACCCGCCAGGCCCTCGACGCCTGGGCCCGGCAACAACCGGAAACCCTGGCCGACATGGCCGCCCGCTTCGTGCCACTGTCCAACGCCCTCGACGGCTTGAACGGCGCGCTCTACAGCGAAACCGGCCAGTACTGGCAAGGTGACGAGTTGTGGCGGGCGATCAAGGCGATTCCGATGGCCGAACGGGTGCAGGATCCGGTTGGTGACAGTGGGTTGCCGCCGCTTTATCCCAAATAACTCGCCCTTGAGACAAAGAGCACAACCTGTGGGAGCGAGCTTGCTCGCGAATGCGGTGCGTCAGACACATCATTGTTGAATGGGCTAACGCTTTCGCGAGCAAGCTCGCTCCCACAGTTAATCGGGTATTGCCTTAAGATCGGGGCTGCCACAGGTTGAGTGCCTGACCATCTTGGGAGTGTTTACCAGTAAACTCTCCCCCCCTTTCGCCGCCTTCATTTTTCACGCGGCCATCACCTATTTTTGTACCGGAGTCCGCCTTGCGCTTGTTTCACACCTCCGACTGGCACCTGGGGCAAAACCTGCACGGCCAGGATCGCGATTTCGAACACGGCTGTTTTCTTGAGTGGCTGTTGCGCCAGCTGAAACTGGATCAGCCGGATGTGCTGTTGATCGCTGGCGATATCTTCGACACGGTCAATCCACCGGTCAAAGCCCAGGAGCGGCTCTACGACTTCATCGTCAGCGCCCACGAGCAGCAGCCGTCGCTGACCATCGTGATGATTGCCGGCAACCATGATTCCGGCTCGCGGATCGAACTGCCCGCGCCCTTGATGCGCCGCTTGCGCACCCACGCGCTCGGTCGTGTGCTGTGGCTGGACGACGGGCAGCTGGATGCCGAACGCCTGTTGTTGCCGTTGCCTGACGCCAGTGGTGCGATCGCCGGCTGGTGCCTGGCGTTGCCGTTCCTGCGCCCGGCGGAAGTCACCGGCGCGCATTTGGGCGACAACTATCTGCGCGGGATCGGCCAGGTGCACGAATGGCTGATCGAAGCGGCCAACGCCAGGCGCACGCCAGGCCAGGCGCTGATCGCCATCAGCCACGCGCACATGGCGGGCGGCTCGGTGTCGGAAGACTCCGAGCGCAGCCTGATCATCGGCAACGCCGAAGCCCTGCCCGCCAGTCTGTTCGGGCCGAGCATCAGCTACGTTGCCCTGGGCCACCTGCACAAACCGCAGAAGGTCAACGGCGAGGAGCGCATCCGCTACAGCGGCTCGCCGATTCCGCTGTCGTTCTCCGAGATCAGCTATCAGCACCAGATTCTCGACATCAAGCTCGACGGCGAAACCCTGGTCAGCGTCGAGCCGAAAATGATCCCCCGCGCGGTCAACCTGCAACGCATCGGCCCGGCACCCTTGAGCGAGATCCTGCTGCAGCTGGAGGACCTGCCGGACATCGACCTGTTGGCCGACATCCAGCGCCAACCCTGGCTGGAGGTGCGGGTGCGCCTCGATGAGCCGCAGCCCGACCTGCGCAATCAAGTGGAAACCGCCCTGCAAGGCAAGGCCGTGCGCCTGGTGCGCATCGCCGCGGAGTACGCCGGCAATGGCGGCCGTGACGGTGCCGATGAAGGCGGCGCGCTGATCGAACTGGACCAGCTCACGCCCCAGGAGCTGTTCAGCCGCGCCTGGCAGGACAACTACGGTAGCGAGGTGGACGAGCAGACCCTCAAGGACTTTGCCGAGCTGTTGCAGGACGTGCAGCTGGAGAGCGAGCAGCCATGAAAATTCTCGCGATCCGCCTGAAAAACCTCGCCTCCCTGGCCGGGCCGTTTGAAATCGACTTCACCGCCGACCCCCTGGCCAGTGCCGGGTTGTTCGCCATCACCGGCCCCACCGGTGCCGGTAAAAGTACGTTGCTCGATGCTTTGTGCCTGGCGCTGTTTGGCGCCGTACCACGCCTGAACAACACCGGCCGTGACGCCAAGGTGCCGGACGCCGACGGCGAAATCGGCACCGGCGACCCGCGCACCCTGCTGCGTCGCGGCACCGGTGAAGGCTATGCGGAAGTGGATTTCGTCGGAGTCGATGGCCGCCGTTACCGCGCCCGCTGGGAAGCCAATCGCGCCCGGGACAAGGCCGCCGGCAAACTGCAGGCCAGCCGCCAGAGCTTGCGAGACATCGATCAGGACCAGTTGCTGGCCAGCCAGAAAGGCGAATACAAGGCTCAGCTCGAAGCCGCGCTGGGGCTGAACTTCGAACAGTTCACCCGTGCCGTGCTGCTGGCGCAAAGCGAGTTCAGCGCGTTCCTCAAGGCCGACGACAACGACCGCAGCGAACTGCTGGAGAAACTCACCGACACGGCGCTCTACACCCGCCTCGGTCGTCGCGCCTTCGACAAGACCAAGGAGGCTCGCGAGGTTCACAAGCTGCTGCAGGACCAGGCCAGCGGAGTGACGCCGCTGGCGCCGCTGGCCCGTGCGGAACTGGATGAGCGCTTCAATGCCGCGCAGCAACAGCTGAAATTGCAGCAGGCACAACTCAAACAGCTTGAGCAGCAGCACACCTGGCTCAAGGACCTGCGTCAGTTGCAGGACACTCAACTCGCAGCGACCGAGCAACTTCACAGTGCCCAACAGCAGTGGGAAGGTTTGGCCGGCGAACGCCTGAAGCTGACACGACTGGAACAACTCGGCCCGCAACGGCACCAGTTCGCCCGCAAAAACGAACTCGATGCACTGCTGACGCCACTGGCCGCGCAGATGGCTGCCCATACCCGGCAGCAGCACGAGCTGACTGAACGCCAGACGTTGCTGGAGCAGAACCTCTCAGCCACACAAATCGCCCTGAGCGAAGCCCAACAACGACAAACCGACAGTGCTCCACTACTGCGTCAGGCCTTCGAGGAGCAAAGCACCCTCGCCCGCCTGGCCAGGGACACCGCCCTCAGCGCCGACGCGAAGCACACCGCAGAACAAGCCTGCATCCAGGGCCAAAGCGCCATTCAAGCCTTGCTGGAAAAGCAGAACCAGGTTGCCGAACGCTTGCAGCGTATCGCCACCGAGCTTGAGCAAAGCGGCCATCTGGCACCGCTCAGCGACGCGTGGAATGCCTATCGGGATCGCCTGCAACAGTTGATGTTGATCGGCAACCGCTTGAACAAAGGCCAGGCCGAGCTGGCGACCCTCGAACACAACGCCACCCGCTGCGGCGAAGAACTCGCCTTGCAAAAACAGCAACTTGAAGTGCTGTTCAAGGAGGCCGGTGCGGAGCCGGACGCCGTGGCCGAGCAGATCGGCATCCTCGGCAACCTGTTGCAGGACAACCGTAAACAGCTGCGCGCCATCGAAGACCTGACGCGGTTGTGGGCCAGCCAGCAGGAACTGGACAAGCGCAGTGCCGAACTGCAACAGCGTCAGCTCGCCGCGCAACAGGAACGTGAGCGCCTGACTCAGGACGGGGTGAAAACCAAAGCCGAACTGACGGTCGCCGAACAAACCTTCAACGTCACCCGGGAACTGCTGGAACGCCAACGTCTGGCCCGCAGCGCGAGTGTCGAAGAGTTGCGCACACAGTTGCAGGACGACCAGCCGTGCCCGGTCTGCGGCAGTCACGAGCATCCTTACCATCAGCCCGAAGCGCTGCTGCAAAGCCTCGGTCGCCACGATGAAAACGAACAGGCCCGCGCGCAGCAAGCGGTCGACCAGCTCAAGGAAAAGCTCACCGAATTGCGCGCCGAGGTGGTGGGCGTCATCGCCCGGCAAAAGGAGCTGCTGCAACAACAGGAACAACTGGACACCCAACAACAAGCCTTGGCACCGAGCCTCGACGCTCACCCACTGGCCGCACAGCTTCTGGACCAGGACGCCGAAAAGCGCGACGCCTGGCTGACCCGGCAAAACGATCAGTTGAACCAGAGCATCACTCAGGACGAACAACGTCAGCGCGCCCTGCTCACCCTGCAGCAGGACGCCGCGCGCCTGACCCAGCAATTGCGCCATGCCGAAACCGCGCATCAGCAAGCGGCCCAGCACCTGAGCAACCAGCAGCGCGAACTGGGCAGCGACCGTCAACGGCTCGAGGAAGAACTCAACGCGTTCGGCAGTCTGCTGCCGGCCGAAACCCTCGAAGCGCTACGGATGGAGCCTGCTGCGACGTTCATGCAGCTGGATCGGCAGATCGCCGAACGCCTTACACAGCTCGATCAGCAGAAAGAAGAACTGGCCGAGCAGCAACAGCGTCAACAGACGCTAGAGAAAGAACAGGATCGCCAGCAAACCCGCGTGCAACAACTGCAAATCGCCGAGCAGCAATTCAGTGCACTGGCCGAACAGCAAACGGCTTGCCAGCACCAACTTGCACAACTGCTGGGCGAGCACAGCAGCGCCGAGCAGTGGCAGCAAGGGCTGGAAAACGCCGTAGAGCAAGCACGCAGTGCCCAGGCAACAACGGCGCAGGAGCTGCAGCACGTACGTACGCAACGGGTGCAAATCGGCGCCGAACTCAAGGCGCAGCAGGAGCGTTTGCAAGCGCTGGAAAACGAAGATCGCGATCTCACCGACAAGATCGCCGACTGGCGCGGCCGTCATCCCGAGCTGGATGACGGTGGCCTCGAAGATCTGCTGCGGATCGACGACACGCAGGTCAGCGAACTGCGCCAACGCTTGCAGCACAACGAAAAAGCCATCGAACAGGCCAAGGTGCTGCTGCAGGAGCGTGATCAGCGCTTGCTCGACCATCAAGCCCAGCACAACGGCCACCTCGATGCCGAGCAACTCGCCACTGCCCTCACCGACCTGCAACATCAGTTCGCCGTCAGCGAGCAGCACTGCGCCGAACTGCGCGCCGAGCAGGTCGAGGACCAGCGCCGGCAGAACGCCAATCAGGCCCTGGCCCAACAGATTGCCGACGCCTACAACGAGTATCAACGCTGGGCACGGTTGAATGCGTTGATCGGTTCCGCCACCGGCGACACCTTCCGCAAGATCGCCCAGGCCTACAACCTCGACCTGCTGGTGCATCACGCCAACGTGCAATTGCGCCAACTGGTGCGACGCTATCGCCTCAAGCGCGGCGGCAGCATGCTCGGGTTGCTGGTGATGGACACCGAAATGGGTGACGAACTGCGTTCGGTGCATTCGCTGTCCGGTGGTGAGACCTTCCTGGTATCGCTGGCACTGGCCCTCGGCCTGGCGTCGATGGCATCGAGCACGCTGAAAATCGAGTCGCTGTTCATCGACGAAGGCTTCGGCAGCCTCGATCCGGAGTCCCTGCAACTGGCCATGGACGCCCTCGACGGCTTGCAGGCCCAGGGCCGCAAGGTCGCGGTGATTTCCCACGTACAGGAAATGCATGAGCGGATTCCGGTGCAGATCCAGGTCCGTCGCCAGGGCAACGGCCTGAGCACCCTGGAGGTGAAATGAACACGCTGTATTCCTTCCGCCGCTGCCCGTACGCCATGCGCGCACGCATGGCCCTGCGTTATTCGGCAGTGGCCGTGGACATCGTCGAAGTCAGCCTGAAGGCCAAGCCCGCCGAGATGCTCGCGCTGTCGGGCAAAGGCACGGTGCCGGTGCTGAGCGCGGATGGCCGGGTGATCGACGAAAGCCTCGACATCATGCGCTGGGCCCTGGCACAGAACGATCCGCAAGACTGGTTGCTCAAGGATGATCCTGATGCAGCGGCACACATTGCCCCGCTGATCGACCAGAACGATCAGGTGTTCAAGGTGCACTTGAACCGCTACAAGTACGCCGAGCGTTATCCCGAGCAGCCGATGGAGGCGTATCGCGCCGAGGGCGAGAAGTTTTTGCAAAGGCTGGATGAGTTGCTGGAGGGACGCGACTATTTGCTGGCCGACCATCCAAGCCTGGCCGACGTGGCGCTGATGCCCTTCGTGCGGCAGTTCGCCCACGTCGACCGTGAATGGTTTGCGCAGACGCCGTATCGGCGGTTGCAGGACTGGTTGCAGCGGTTTCTGGAGTCGGAGTTGTTTACCGGTGTGATGAAAAAGTAAACACGGCCCCTGTGGCGAGGGGGCTTGCCCCCGTTGGGCTGCGAAGCAGCCCCAAGCTTTTTCTGGTCATCCGGATTTACGGCCGCTTCGCGACCGAACGGGGGCAAGCCCCCTCGCCACAGGCAAGCCCCCTCGCCAAGCTCCCTCGCCACAAAGGATTCAGTGACCAGCAGGGTTCAAGCCAACACCCCACACATCCCGATCGCCGAGCAATCGACCTGGAACGGGCCGAAAACCACCCCTTCGCTCCTGATCGGCGGATTGCCGGCCAGCATGCCCTGCGCGTTGGCGTTTTCGATGTTGCGGGCAATGTTGTGATTGGCTTCGATGGCACGCGCCACCGAGCCCGCCGAGCCCTGTCCGATCCCCAGCAGGGAGGATCCGTTGGTCATGAACGCCAGGATGGCGATCACCCAGAGTCTGTGCCCTTTCATGCGCCGGCGACTCCTGCGAGTTCAGCCTGATCAACGCTGGCGTTTTGCGCACGGTGGTCAAACTGGATGCCGGGATGAGCGACCTGGATCGGTGCTTCGAAGGTGGATTGTGACTGGGCTGACAGGCTGACCAACAGCACCATGGCAAGGTACAGGCCGATCGCTACATAGGCGCCGTGTTTGGCAGAAGTGAGAATTGCGCTGGCCATGATGTTCTCCGCAGGCATGTTTCAATGCCCACAGAATCGATCAAAACAGCCTGGGTAACCACTCAGGGTTATCCATAGTGATCATCAGCTTCGTTGATCATCAAGCCAGACTATCTCAGTCTTCAATAAAACTCATCAAGCGCTCGCGCGCAGCGTCCGGTTCACCGGGAATAGCGTCGGATGCCGACAAAATAGGGGTGGAATAGAGAAAAAGAAGAACCAATGCCAGACGCGTCACCATGCTGCCGATCCTTGCCGTGAGGAGGAGTCAAAAAATCAGCGTCAATTTAAACGTATGGCTATGTGATATCAAGCGCGACATTGATAGCAAACTGATGCTGTCGCAAATGCGTTATGCAGGAGCGACATCACTCTGATCGTTTTCGACACCTGCTTTTCAGCATCAGGCGCTTCGCTTCGATCATCAGTGACTTCGCTCCTGCATAAAGGCAGGGGGGACGTTCAGGCTTGGGTCTTGTGATCCAGTGCGGCGTAGAAGTTGGCGCTCTGTTGCAGGTATTTCTGGGTGTAGCTCTGGGTGTGGGCTTTTTTGTCGCTGATTTCAACGTTGGCACTGGCTGGCAGCGCAACGGTGGCAGAAATGGCGGAAGCGGCGATGACAGAGAAGATGTTGAAGTTCATGGCGGTATTCCTCGGATTCAGTTGGCTTGCTTGCCCGGTGGGGCCGTGAAGCAAACTTAACCCTCGAGGGTTCATGCCTTGAAATGCTTTGTAGCAGTACCAGATATCAGCGTCATTGATAAAAGCAGGCAGGCCCCATCAACCGGGGCCTGCGGCTTATTGACGCAGCAGAAACTTCAGGTCGCTCGGGGCGTCCATCGGCAGTTTTTGCACGGTTTTACCCAACAGACCGCTCTTGGCGTCGCGTTCGACGACGACAATCTGGTTGCTCTTCTGGTTGGCGATCAACAGGAATTTGCCGCTCGGGTCGAGGCTGAACTCCCGCGGATGATCGCCTTCTACCGCCCGGCGCTGCAACTCGGCAAGGCGTCCGGTTAGCGGATCAATGGCAAACACCAGCAGTTGATTGGCCGTACCACGGTTGCTGACGTAGAGGAACTTGCCATCGGCCGAGGCATGCAGCGCCGCGGCCGCCTTGTCCGAGACGGGTTGCCCGGCAGCCAGGTCGACCATCTGCGTCTGCTCGAGCGTGCCGTCGTGGTAATCGAACACCGCCACCTGAGCGCTCATTTCCATGGTCAGCCAGGCATGTTTGCCATCGGCGCTGAACAGTAAATGACGCGGCCCGCTACCGGGCGGCAGTTGCACGAATGCCGGGTTGGCCGGGGTCAATGGCAGCTGCGGATTGGCCTTGGGGTCGAAACGGTAGGCAAACACCTTGTCGGCGCCCAAATCGTTGGAGAACACGTATTTACCGTCCGGCGACGGGACGGTCGAATGCACGTGGGCCGAGATCTGGCGCTCGGGATTGACCCGGCTCGCCGGGTGGCTGCTCATCTGCACCACCGGTTTGAGCGTGCCATCGGCCGCCACCGGCACCACGGCGAGAGTACCGCCGGGGTCTTCGGCCACCGAGTAATTGCTGACAAACAACTGGCTGCCATCGATGCTGAGACTGGAATGGGTCGGCTCGTTGCCCAGGCTTTGCACCTGGCTGATCAGGCTCAGCACGTGGGTCTTGGGATCTATCGCATAACTGCTGACGCGCCCGACCGGGTCAGCCTGACCCGGGCCGTTTTCGTTGACCACGAACAGGTGTCGCTGGTCTTTCGACAGGGTCAACCAGGATGGATTTTCGCTTTTCACCACTTGCAAGGGCCTGGCGTTGATCTGCCCGGTGGTGCTGTCGAACGCCAGGCGGTAGATCCCCTGGCTTTGCCCGGCGGTGTAGGAGCCCACCAGCAGTTGATAGTCCTCGGCGGATGCGGCCTGGACGCCCATCGCGCCGATGCTGCCGGCCATCAACAGTGGCCAGAGGTTACGCATCGTCCTGGTCATCATCTTCGTTGTCACCGCTGACGACATCGCCCAGGCACACCAAACGGTGTTCGCCCGAGTCACCGGTGATCAACCAGCTTTGCAGCGTGGAGTCGAAGGTTGCGGCCTGGACCTGCGCCGGGGTGAACTCCCAGTGTTTGGCCGCACGGCCATCCATGCATTCAATGTGCAGGTTATCGAACTCGTCGAGGGCGAATTCGAAGGCATGCAGTCCGTCGATTTCGACCATCCCGCAGTGTTCGAGGGCATTGAGCAAGGTGTCGGTTGGGGCAGTCATGGCAATCAGTCTTTGAATGAGAAAGACGCAATGATAGCTCATCGCATCCCATTTCCCTCGGTTGGAATGACCAACCTGTGGGAGCGGGCTTGCTCGCGAATGGGGGGGGTATCATTCAACATTGATGTTGACTGACAAATCGCTTTCGCGAGCAAGCCCGCTCCCACATTTGATCTACGCCCACCTCAAGATTGCACCGCGCCTGCTATCATGCGCGACACCAATTCGCACTGGACCGCGCCGTTCCCCATGGATTACCGCACCCCCTCCGACCGCAAAAGCATGCACTCGCGCATCGTCCAGGAACTGGGCATGCAGATCGTCTCGGGACGTTTCCTGCCGGACGACAAACTGCCCGCCGAAGCGCTGTTGTGCGAAGAATATGCGGTCAGCCGGCCGGTGCTGCGCGAAGCCACCCGCGTATTGGTTGCCAAGGGCCTGGTGTATTCCCGCCCGCGCGTCGGGACCGTGGTCAAGCCGCGCAAGAACTGGCACATGCTCGATCCGGACGTGCTGCACTGGCTGATGCAGAGCAGTCCGCAAAACCGGTTTTTCGACCTGCTGACCAGTGTGCGCAGTATCATCGAACCGGGCGCTGCCGCCCTCGCCGCGCAATTCGCCACCGAGGCGGACATCGCGTCCATCGGTGAGGCCTACCAGCGCATGGAAGCCGCGCCGACACCGGAGGCGCTGTTGCAGCCGGACCTGGACTTCCACAACCGCATCGCCGACGCCACGCACAACGACTTGCTGGCCAACCTGTACAACATGCTCTCGGTGGCCATCGCCGAAGCCTTGAAGCATTCGAACCAGCGACCGAACCTGCATGAACTGGCGCTGCCCCGGCACAAGGCGATTCTCACCGCCATCGAGAACCGTGATGCTCTGGGCGCACGGCATGCGACGCTGGTGCAACTCGATGATGCGCGCAGTGCGTTGAATCTGGTGTTGGGTAGCGATCCGTCGTAGAGCAACGTCAAAAGATCGCAGCCTTCGGCAGCTCCTACAGGGAACGCGTTTCTCTGTAGGAGCTGCCGAAGGCTGCGATCTTTTGATCTTCACGCACACAAAAAAGCCGCAACCAAGGTTGCGGCTTTTCTGTTTCAACCAGGGATCAGTGAGCAAACAACGAGTTGCCCTTCTGCCCCGCCAGTTTCTCCGGCTTGATCAGGAACCGCGCCAGTGCCGGCAACAGCCACAGCGCACCGAACATGTTCCACAGCAGCATGAAGGTCAGCATCAGCCCCATGTCGGCCTGGAACTTGATGGCCGAGAAGATCCAGGTGCACACGCCGATCGCCAGGCACAGACCTGTGAACAGCACGGCCTTGCCGGTGGACTTCAGCGTCTGGTAGTACGCCTCTTGCAGCGGCAGGCCGGCACGCAGGAAGCTTTCCAGGCGGCTGTAGATGTAGATGCCGTAGTCCACGCCAATCCCCACCCCGAGCGCCACGACCGGCAGGGTCGCCACTTTCACGCCGATGCCCATGAAGGCCATCAGGGCGTTGCCGAGTACCGAGGTCAGCACCAGCGGCAGCACGATGCACAAGGTCGCCGCCCACGAGCGGAAGGTGATCATGCACATGACCGCCACGCAGATGTACACCAGGATCAGGATGGTCAGCTCGGACTTCTTGATCACCTCGTTGGTGGCCGCCTCGATCCCGGCGTTACCCGCAGCGAGGATGAACTCCAGGCCGTCCTTGTTGTTTTCCTTGGCGAACTCCTGCACCGCATGCACCGCACGATCCAGGGTCTCGGCCTTGTGATCGTTGAGGAACACCAGCACCGGCGCCAGGGAGCAACTGTTGTTGTACAGGCCGTCGGCGCGGGCAATGGAGTTGTTCAGCACGTCAGGGTTACGCGACAGGGTTTCCCATTTCAGGTTGCCTTCGTTCATGCCCTTGATCATTTGCTTGGATACGGTCACCAGGGAAATCGCCGACTGCACGCCCTCGGTGTTCTGCATCTTCCACATCAACTCGTCGATCGGCGCCATGGCTTCGTAGCGCGAGCAACCTTCGGACTTGGTCTTGACCATCACCACCAGCACGTCGGAACTGGTCGAATAGTTGTTGATGATGAAGTTGTTGTCCTTGTTGTAGCGCGAGTCCGGACGCAGCTCCGGGGCACCCTGGTCGAGGTCGCCGATTTTCAGGTTCTGGCTGTACCACAGGCCGCCGCCGAAGGCGATCAGCGCCAGCAGAATGGAAACCGGTGCGACTTTGGCGCTGGCAAAATTCGCCAGCAGGCGCCAGAACGGATGTTCGCGGGTTGCGTCTTTCTTGCTGCGGGCCACCGCACGCTTGCTGATGCCGACATAGGAAATCGCCACCGGCAACAGGATCAGGTTGGTGAACACGATCACCGCCACACCGATGGATGCGCCGATCGCCAGCTCGCGGATCACGCCGATATCGATGATCAACAGCGTGATAAAACCCACGGCATCGGCGAGGATCGCGATCATCCCCGGCAGGAACAACTGGCGGAAGGTGCGGCGCGCCGCCGTCAGGGCGTTGTCCGCCTCGCTCGATTGCAGGGCGATCCCGTTGATCTTCTGCACGCCGTGGGAAATACCGATGGCGAAGATCAGGAACGGCACCAGCATCGAATACGGATCGAGCCCGAAGCCGAAGAAGTGCATCAACCCCAACTGCCAGACCACGGCCACCAGCGTCGTGCTCAACACGGCGACGGTACTGCGCAGGCAGTTGGTGAACCACAGCAGGAGGATCAGGGTGATGACGAAGGCGATGCCGAAGAACATCACGACCATCACCAGGCCATCGATCAGGTCACCGACCTTCTTGGCGAAACCGACGATGTGGATCTTCACATTCGGGTTCTGCGCTTCGAACTTGGTGCGGATCTTGTCTTCAAGCTCGTGGGAGAACTTGCGATAGTCCAGCGCCAGCAGCTTGCCCTGGTCCTGCGGGTCCGGGTAGGACTCCAGCAACGGAATGTCGACGATGCTCGATTTGAAATCGTTGGACACCAGGCGCCCGACCTGACCGGACTTGAGCACGTTGTTGCGCAGCAAATCGAGACTGGCCTGGGAGCCGTTGTAGCTCTGCGGGATCACTTCACCGCCGGCGAAGCCCTCTTCCGTCACTTCGGTCCAGCGAATGCTGGGGCTCCACAGCGACTTCAGACCGGAACGGTCGACACCGGAGATGTAGAACACCTCGTCGTTGATCTGACGCAGGGTCTCCATGTACTCCTTGGAGAAGATGTCGCCATCGGTGGCTTCCACCGAGATCCGCACGGTGTTGCCCAGGTTCGCCAGATCGTTGCGGTGCTCCATCATCTTCTGGATGAAGGGATGCTCCAGGGGGATCATCTTTTCGAAGCTGGTGGACGGACGGATCAACGTCGCCTGCCAGAACAGGAAAATACTGACCAGCAGGCAGATCGTGATCACTGCCGGACGGTTGTTGAATATCAGGCGCTCGAGGAACGTCGCCTTGTCCTGGTGATGTGTACTCAAGGAAGTCATAGCTCCGCCTTCTTATTATTAACCCGGCTCATTTGCCCGACTCGGTGCCGTTTGGCGAGGTGACGCGAACGCCGCCCTGCCCGGCCAGAACCAGATTGCCATTGCCTGCCGCAGCCACTGCCGAGACCGAAATACGGTCCGGACGGTTGACCACCTTGAAGGTTTCGCCATTGTCACTGCTGCGAATCACCGAACCGCCGTTGCCGACGATCACGATCGAACCATCGTCGAGCAGCGTGCCGCCGGACAGCCCGAACTCCAGGTCGCCGCGCTCAGCCTTGAGCTCGACTTGCTCCCAGGTGCTGCCGAAATCCGTGGAGCGATAAAGGTTGCCGCGCAGGCCGTAGGCCAGCAGCGTATTGGCCTGCGCCGTGCCGATCACGCCAAACAGCGAACCTTCGTACGGACCTTCGAGCTTCTCCCAGGTCTGGCCCCAATCAGCGGAGCGGAACATGCTGCCCTGCTCGCCGACGATGAACAGCCCGGCATCCTTGACCGCGGCGATCGCGTTCAGGTGGTACTGGTCTTCGTTGTCCAGGCGGTCGCTGGCGTCTTCCCAATGCTTGCCACCGTCGGTGGTTTCCATCAGCGAGCCATAAGCGCCCACGGCAAAGCCGCTGTCGACGTCCTTGAACCAGACATCGAGCAGCGGCGACTCACGATTCAAGTCTTCGAATTGCTTGGTCCAGGTCGCGCCGCCGTCCTCACTGGCGAGGATCTGCGCGTCATGGCCGACGGCCCAGCCGTGCTTGTCATCGACAAAAAACACCGACGTCAGCAGGGCCCGGGTCGGAACCTTGGCCTGGGTCCAGGTCGCGCCCTGGTCATCGGAATACAGGATGTGCCCACGATCCCCGACCGCCACCAGGCGCTTGCCGGCGTGGACGACATCGAGCATCAGGCTTTTGGCAGCCTTGGCCGATTCAATGGAATAAACAACATCGGATGCTGGCGCCGCCGCGGCCAGCACAGGTGCCGACAGCATGGCAGAGCCCAACAGCGAGAGCGCTGTAGCCAGCAACGCTAATTTGCGCAGTGCCGGCGGGCGGCAGATACCCACACCCATGACAGGCTCACTCATAGACCTTCTCCCATTATTATTGTTAGGTCGTTCAACCTTTCTGGGCGCCGCAAGGATGCGTGTCTGGACCGGCTGTTTCAGAGCATAGTCCTGAAACCCGCCATCCAGAGCCCCTTCGGAAGCTGGCCTATCCTATCGGTGTTTTTTAATGTCTGACAATCGACGCCACGTTATCTTTTGTTAACCGAGGGGGATGGGGCGTGGTCTGAATGGTTGGGTATCAGGTGGGGTGATTGGGGGGTGGTGTTCGGTGTAGATATCCATTTCTTCGGTAACGGCCGCTTATGGTTCCGCCCTTACGGCGGGTCACTTTGAAAAGCGCAAAGTAACCAAACGCTCTTGCCCCTGACATTCGGTGCCTCGCCTAGACTCGGCATTCCCTCGCTCCGGTCCTGCTCCGTGGGCCCGCCGCCATCGGCCATCCATGGCCGGCGGCGGCTAACCCGGCATCCATGCCGGGTTGCCCACTGCGCAGAACCTCCACTCGGCCTCACGAGGGGGCGTACACCGCAACAGCGTCCGAGGCGGCCTACCGGCCGGCCTGGTTGCTGGGTGCGTTCGTCTGTGATGTACCTGTGGCTGTCAGGCCGTCTTCGCGAGCAGGCTCGCTCCCACAGAGGACGTGGTTGTACACGGATTTTGCGCTCGACACCGGTCAAATGTTGGAGAGGGCTTGCTCGCGAAAGCGGAGTGTGAGCCAACAAAGATGTTGAATGATAAACCGCATTCGCGAGCAAGCCCGCTCCCACAGGGATTGGGGACATATGCAAATACCAGGTCAGCTGCCAGGCCGCCTTCGCTGGCAGGCCATTCAATTTCAGTTGATCGGCGTACACCCACGCTTCTCACCACTCATCAGGCCGAGCGTTAGCTCGCCTGCAGCTCTTGGTCTTGATCCACCCGCCCCCTCGGCAGGCTGAGCGGAGGTGTTCATCCGGGGATGGGCGCGCAGCGCCGTTCGACGCA
>NZ_JBYSVW010000026.1:0-45955 GCF_058986625.1 Pseudomonas sp. GW821-FHT07G06 | reverse complement strand
CCCCATGTGAGAGTAGGTCATCGTCAAGATTAAATTCCGAAACCCCAATTGCGAAAGCAGTTGGGGTTTTGTTTTTGTCCGCAGGAAATTCAAACTACTGCCCCAACCGCTCCAATGTGTGCTCCAGCGGGTCCAGCGACACACAGATAAAACCATCAAGCGGTCGATTGAGTTCCTCCACCAGCAAGATGGTTGCCCCCGTCGACAGGGCACACATCAGCAATACGACGACAATGGTCCCGTTGCGTGGTGCAAACAGGCCGAACGAGCCAAAGATAATCCCCAGCCACGTCACCAGGATCACCAGCATCACCGGTGGAATCGATTGATTGGACTGCAGCAGGGTCAGCCAGCGGGCGGCAAACACGGCGTCCATGTCTTGCAATGCCTTGGCTTTGAACGAGCGCTGATCATCGTTGCCAGGCGTCAGTGACTCGACCTGGCGTTGCAGGCCTTCGGAGCGATGGATCACTTCGGGGCTGTCGAGTTTTGCAATCTGACGGCGATCGCGGGTCGCGAGCACTTGGGTGACTTCGGCGTAGTTGTGCTTGAGCTCGGTACGGATGCCTTGGGTATCGGGGCCATAGCGGGCCAGCAAGCGGTCGAATTGAATCACTTTCGCCGCCGCGCCCTCCAGCTCGGCATTGGCCGTATCGAAGGTGTTTTTGGCTGAGGAAACGAGCAGGCCGAGGACCAGCGCCGACATCGTTGCGATGAGGCCGGTGCCCAGCTTCAGCACCGCCACGGAGTCATCGCTCAGATGTTGGCTCGGTAACCGCTCCCTCACGTACGAACCCAGCAGCGCGCTGGCGGACAGGCAGGCGAAAACGATGAGGGCGATCACCAGGTCATTCAAATTCAACCTCCGTTGATGCTGCCATCCGGGGGGAGATATCTACCGGTACTTGATCACGATGCCTTTGAGCTTGCGTCCCTCGAGGGTCGTCACGTCGCGAGCCCACAGCGGTCCGTTGGCATAGGCTCCAGGAGCAAGCGTTTGAAACGGGTGGGCCAGGACAGGTCATGGGCTGGCATGGCGGGTTTGCTCCTCTGGTTCGCTGCTACCGATGTGGCAAGTTGACGGTAGCAGACAGGCCGGGAGTTGCCAGAAAGCCCAACCTTTTCAGGTTGGGCTTACTTGTGCCTTCGTTTCTGTCATTCGACAACGGCCCTTCACTGATCCTTTTCGCAATTGACCATCCACGACACACCAAAACGGTCGACGAGCATGCCGAAGCGCGCCGCCCAGAACGTGGTCTCCAGGGGCATCTGCACACTGCCACCGTCTGCCAGTGCATTGAACACCCGTTCGGCCTCGGCAATGCTGTCGACGTTGAGTGAAATCGAGCAGGCACTCATTTTATCGACGGGGCGATCCGGTGTGGTGTCCGACCCCATGATCGCCTGATCGCCCACGATCAGGCGGGTATGGATGATCAGGTTGTGCAGCCCCTTGGGGAAATGCTCACCCGCAGGGGTTTCACCAAAGGTCAGCATGGCTTCGATCTGGCCTTGCAGGCACTTCGCGTAGAACGTGAAGGCGGCTTTGCAGTCGCCGTTGAAGATAAGGTAGGGATTGATTTTCATGGTCGGCTCCAGGTGCTCATGTACATACATCGGTTTGGACGCCGGTTTTTTCGGCGAATTCCGATTGTGTCGAGCCGACAAGCAAAGCGCTAAATCTTTGTCGGAGCTTGTGTTTCTTTAGATGTTTTTTCCATAGGACGGGCGAGGCTTATCGCCTCGGGCACACGCCGCGGCGCCAGCACACGTTCGATGGCGCCGCTGACCATGCTTTCCAGCAGCTCCTCACGTTCCTGCTCGTCCAGCACATGGGGCGTCAGCCAGCTGGGGGCACTGTTGAGCAGTGCGCCAATGGCATGCCCGGCGGCCAGCAGGCCTTGCTCGCTGAAACGGGACTTCGCGCCCAGCATCTTCAGCAACGTGCGTTCGTATTGCTCGCGCAGTTGCCGGACCCGAGCCTGTTGCTCTTCGTTCAGGCAACCGCTATCGCGCTCCACCAGGCGGAAATGCCAAGGCATCTCCCGGTGCAGATTCAGATGGGCGCGGATCAGGCTGTTGAGTTTGTCGCGTTTGCCGGGCGCTTTTTGCTGGATGCGCCCCAGAGTGGCCAGCAGCTCCTCGTAGAACTCCTCGATCAGGTCCAGCAGCAGATGCTGTTTGCTGGGGTAATGGTGATACAGCGAGCCTGGGGAGAGCCCCAGGCTCGTCGCGAGCTCACGCATGCCGACCTGGCCGAACCCCTTGCAGGCAAACAGCTCCAGGACCTTGTCCCGGTACTCGGCAAAGCGCGAGCAACGCTCAGGCATAGGCATGGAAGCCGCGCCCCGTCTTGCGCCCCAGGTAACCGGCCGCGACCATCTCCTTGAGCAATGGCGCCGGGCGATATTTGCTGTCGTTGAATCCGTCATAGAAGGCTTCGAGGATCGACAGCAGGGTATCCAGGCCAATCAGGTCCGCCAGGGCCAATGGACCGATAGGCTGGTTGCAACCCAGGCGCATGCCGGCGTCGATGTCTTCGGCGCTGGCCAGGCCTTCCTGGAACACCAGGATCGCCTCGTTGATCATCGGCACCAGGATCCGGTTGACCACGAAGCCCGGACGGTTGCCGGCGGTGATCGCTGTTTTGCCGAGGGTGGTCGCCATGTCCAGCGCCAGTTGGTGGGTCGCGTCACTGGTTTGCAGGCCGCGGATGACTTCGATCAGGCCCATTACCGGCACCGGGTTGAAGAAATGCAGGCCGATGAAGCGCTCTGGCTGGCTGACACTGGCGGCCAGTTGGGTGATCGACAGCGACGAGGTATTGGAAGCAATGACGCATTCGCTGCTGACTTGCGCGGCGATCTGTTGCAGCACACGCAGTTTCAGGTCGAGATTCTCAGTGGCCGCTTCGATGACCAGTTGCGCGTCACGCAGGACGCTGTAATCGGTGCTGGTGCGGATTTTGTCGAGGGTGGCCTGTTTCTGCTCTGGCGTCAGGGTTTGCTTGGCGATCTGCCGGTCAAGATTTTTCCCGACCGTCGCGACGGCTTTTTGCAACGCGCTTTCAGAGATGTCGAGCAGGGTCACGTTGAAACCGGCCATGGCACAGACTTGTGCGATACCGTTGCCCATGGTGCCTGCGCCGATTACACCGATGTTTTGCAGATTCATTTTCCGTCCTTCGATCAAACCCTGCGATACCTTGGCCGCGAATGCGGCCGAAGGCGTACTATTGCCGCGAGTCTAGAGCCGGCAGGGCGGTTGTCCTATGCCAAAACTGTTCAACGGCACTGATGTTTTTTGCCATTCGGGTGATGAGAGAGAAGCGAACCAATGCGGGAAAAGGACTCGGTTGCCGCCTATTTCGTGCAGGCAATGATCCATGGGCTGAGGGACGATCCGCAGCGCGTGACGGCCGTGCTCGAACAGGCGGGCATTGATCCGGCGGTCATGCAACAACCCACGGCGCGGGTGCCGGCCAACGCGTTTGCGGCGTTGTGGCTGATTCAGATCCGCGAGCTCGACGACGAGTTTTTCGGGCTCGATTCCCATGGCATGCCGCCGGGCAGTTTCGCCCTGATTTGCCGCGCCCTGATTCAGGAACCCGATCTGCACAAGGCCATGCGACAGTGCCTGGCCAACTTCGGGCTGTTCCTGCGCGACTTTCGTGGCTCGCTGGCCGTGCGGGGCAAGCGTGCGGTCATCAGCCTGCAGACCCGTTCAAAGGACAACGATGCCAGCCGGTTTGGCGAAGAAACCTTCCTGGTGTTGATGATCAGTCTGCTGTGCTGGCTGGGCGGGCGGCGCATTCCCATTGACCGTGCGGACTTCCGCCATTCGCGCCTGTCGCTGAGTGACGACCGCCTGCTTTGGGGCCCCAACCTGACCTTCGGTGCCGAGCGCACTGAAATCGAATTTGCCAGCCATTACCTGCGCCTGCCGGTGGTTCAGGACCTGGCGTCGCTGAAAGTGTTTCTGCGCACCGCGCCGCAATGGCTGGTGATCCGCTTCCGTAACCAGCATGGCCTGGCCTCGCAGGTTCATCAGCGCTTGCGCGGCAGTCACTACAGTGAATGGCCGACGTTGCAGGCCTTTGCCCTGGAACAGCACCTGAGCCCCAGCACCTTCCGCCGCAAACTGGAGCGTGAAGGCTGTTCCTATCAGGAGATCAAGGACGAAGTACGCCGCGGCGTGGCCTTTGAGCAATTGCGTCAAAGCGCTGCGAGCATCAGCGATATCGCCGAGCAACTGGGCTTCCAGGAGCCCAGCGCCTTCCATCGGGCGTTCAAGAAGTGGACCGGCGAGAGTCCGGGGCGCTATCGGGCCCGTTATCAGGGGGACTGTGGGAGCGAGCCTGCTCGCGAAAGCGATAGGTCATTCAACAGTGATGTCGTCTGACACTCCGCCTTCGCGAGCAGGCTCGCTCCCACAGGGATCGGTCATGGCATTTCCGGCAGTTCCTGCGGGCGCAGGTCGAAGACCAATACTTCAGCGTCCACGCCGTTGCTCAAGGTCAGTGCCTGTTCATCACGGACCCGCACACCGTCGCCTTCCTGCAACAACACGCCGTTGAGTTCGACGCTGCCCCGGGCCACGTGCACGTAGGCATAACGGTTGGCGGCCAGTTCCAGGGTGGCGCTTTCCTGGCTGTCGATCAGGCCGGCATACACCCGTGCATCCTGACGCACCTTCAGCGAACCCTTGGCGCCGTCCGGCGAGATGATCAGTTGCAGGCGCCCGCGTTTTTTCCGGGTGCTGAAGTGCTCCTGCTGATAACGCGGTTTGGCGCCGCTGACGTCGGGCACGATCCAGATCTGCAGAAAGTGCACCGGCCGTGTGCTGGAGTGGTTGAACTCACTGTGGGCCACGCCGCTGCCAGCGCTCATCAGTTGCACATCGCCGGGGCGGATCACCGACCCCGTGCCCAGGGTGTCCTTGTGTTCCAGGGCACCCTCAAGCACATAGGAGAAGATCTCCATGTCGCGATGCGGGTGCTGGCCGAAGCCTTTGCCGGCGGCGACGCGGTCGTCGTTGATCACCAACAGGTCGGAAAAACCCTGCTCTTTCGGGTTGCGGTAGTTGGCGAAGGAAAAGGTGTGGAATGACTTCAACCAGCCGTGATTGGCCAGGCCACGATCCGAGGCTTTGCGAAGAGTCAGCATGATGAAATCTCCTGTGGGGACGTGAATTCGTCCGAGTGAGGAGAAGGTTAATGTTTACCTAACGGTTCAATAAGTAGATGAAAATTGAAATACTGTCTCCGAAGGGTTGACAGTTTCGGGGCGCGAATCAGTTATTCTTTTCCGACGTCTGGCTTGTGTTTGGCCATAATGCACAGCACTCCCTGATGCCGGGCGCAGGCCCTGTGGGAGCGAGCCTGCTCGCGAAGGCGTGGTGTCAGTCGCTAACAACGTTGGCTGATACACCGCTTTCGCGAGCAGGCTCGCTCCCACAAGGTCCCGGTGTTTGGCGGACCGACTCAATTTGATCCCAGTGAATTCCAATCCATGAAAACCGTGGCAATGGTGCTGTTTCCCGACTTTCTCCTGCTCGATATGGCCGGGCCCATGGAAGTGTTTTCCATCGCCAACCGTTATCTGAAACCCGACGATCACTATGTGCTGTCGACCATCGGCACCGAACCCGGCGCATTGCGGGCGTCCAATGGCGTGAGCGTGCAGGCCGACCGGCACATCGACCAGGCCTGCGAAGGTTTTGATTTGCTGCTGGTGCCCGGCGGTCCCGGTGCCTACAACGAAAAACATCCGCCGTTGCTCGACTGGCTCAGGCACAACGTGAGCCGGTCCGCCGCTTATGGCTCAATCTGCACCGGGGCGTTCGTGTTGGGGCATGCGGGCTTGCTCGACGGCTATCGCGTCACCACCCACTGGCACTACACCGAGCGGCTGATCAAGGGCTTTCCGAAGGCGACCGTCGAGACCGACCAGATCTTTGTCCAGGACCGCAACCTGATCACCTCCGGCGGCGTCACCGCCGGGATCGACCTGGCGTTGTCGGTGGTGGCGCAGGACCACGGCAAAAAAGTCGCCCAGGACGTGGCCAAGGTGTTGCTGGTCGTGATGAAGCGTCAGGGCGGGCAGGCACAGTTCAGCCCGTTGATGGCGGCGGTGGCGCCTCACGAAACGCCGATTACCCGCGTGCAGAACCACGTGCTCGAGCACCTCGACGAGTCCTTCAGCATCGAGCGCATGGCGAGCCTGGCCAACATGAGCCCGCGGCATTTCTCCAGGGTGTTCGCCCGGGAGGTGGACATGACGCCGATGGAGTTTCTGCAAAGCGCGCGCATCGATTGCGCCAGGAACCTGCTGGAAACCAGCGAGTTGCCGCTCAAGACCGTGGCCTTCAAAAGCGGTTTCGGCAGCGTGCGGCACATGCGTTTTCTGTTCAGTGAAAAGCTTGGCCTGACCCCGACCCAATACCGCGAGCAGTTCAGCTAGCGCGCGTGTCCGTTGCGCGCACCGCAATGGCCGTGACGCTCCCCCCATGGCGGTTGTACCGTCACAGAGGGCTGCCAAGATACGAGGTAACTCATTGCAAGGAAGGTGCGGAGCCTGGATGGACTCACGTGCCAGATCAGGTGTCCCGCGAGTGACTGCCCATGAACAGCCTCAGAGATGTCAGCAACGAAGCGGTGCTGCAATTCGGCCCCTACGCTTTCCACCTCAGTCAGCGCCTGGTGCTGGAGGGCGATCGACCGCTGCGCCTGGGTGGCCGCGCCCTTGACGTGTTGCAGGTGCTGGTCGAGCACGGGGGCTCGGTGGTTAGCAAGGACGAGTTGATTGCGCAGGTCTGGCCACGCTCCGTGGTCGAAGAGATCAACCTGCGGGTGCATATTGCCGCCCTGCGTCGGGCCTTGGGCGACGGGCAGAACGGTCAGTGCTACATCGTCAACATTCCCCAGCGCGGCTACAGTTTTGTCGCCCCGGTACAGCATTCGCCACAGCCCGTAGCGTTCCCCAGCGAGACCGTAAAAAAGCCCCTGCACAACTTGCCGGCGCGGCTCACATCGATCACCGGGCGTGATGCGGTTGTCGGCAGCCTGGTGCGGCAGTTGCCGGTGCGCCGATTCATGACCCTGGTCGGGCCTTGCGGGATCGGCAAGACCACCGTGGCCTTGCGCGTGGCCGAACTGTTGTTGCAGCACTATCGGCACGGCGTGTGGCTGGTGGACCTGGCGGCGATCGATGATCCGGCGCAAGTGACCGATCATCTCTCACGAACCCTTGGGCTGGAAGCCGGCACCACGCTGGAGGCGCTGGCGCAGCGACATGCCTTGTTGGTCCTGGACAACTGCGAGCATCTGCTCGAACGCTGCCAGACATTGATCGAGACACTGCTGCAATCGATGCCGCGACTGTCGATCCTTGCCACCAGCCGCGAGCCACTCAAGGCCGTGGGCGAAACCGTGTTGCGTCTGCCACCGCTAGCGGTGCCGCCGGCGTCAGCGCTGCGCAGCGTTGCCGAGGTCATGGGCTATTCGGCGGTGCAGTTGTTCGTCAGCCGTGCCCGGGCTCGTCAGCAAGGCTTCACCTTGCGCGAACAGGACCTCAGGGTCGTGCGCGAAATCTGCCGGCGCCTCGACGGCCTGCCGCTGGCGATTGAGTTGGCGGCAGCGCAAATCGATGCGCTGGCACTGGTGGGGTTGCAGGCGCAACTCGATAACTGTTTTCAGTTGCTGTCCCAAGGGCGCCGCACGGCCCTTCCCCGACACCAGACCCTCAAGGCTGCACTGGACTGGAGCTACGAACGGTTGACTGCGCTGGAACAATCCGTGTTGCAGCGTTTGGCGGTATTCAAGATGGCCTTCACCCAGGACGCCGCGATAGGCGCCCTCAGCGGCGACGCGTTACCGGTCGCCGAGCTGATCAAGGTGCTGGACAACCTCGCACTCAAATCATTGCTGTCCCTGGAGCAGGGCGGCGGGGTGATCCGTTACCGCTTCCTCAACACCACCCGCACCTACGCACTGGAAAAGCTCGAACTCAGTGGGCAGTTGCGCACCCTCGAAATGCGTTATGCCGGGTACGACAGTCAAACGCCCCGGCTTTCAGGCCTGCAAGTGACAATGCAACTCTCCGAGTAAATGACGGACTGCCTTCAGGTCCGGCGTGGCAAAACCTTCGGTGAAGCGCTGATAGACTGGCGCCAGCAATGCATGCGCCCGTTGGTGGCGGCCCTGGCGCTGCCACAATTGCGCCAGCGAGGTGGCGCTGCGCAGCTCCCAGGTCAGGGCACCCTGGGTTTTTGCCACGTCGAGAGCCTTGAGCAGCACGGTTTCAGCCATCGCGGCGTTGGCCGGAAAATCCGTTGCCAGCAGCGTCTCGGCCCTGGCCCGCAGAATCTCTGCCGTACTCCAGCCTGACGCGCCGTTTTGCGCACGTTCGAGCAAGTCGTCATCGACGCAGGTGGAGTCCAGCGTGACCATGATGTCCTTGATCAATCCGACACTTCGTAGCCTGGCGGGCGCGACATCGACGCCGCCGATCACCTGAGCGTAGTGTTGCGCCCAGGTATGGAACAGCAGGACCGAGTGTTTCTGCGCCTGTTGCAGCAGCAGGCGCAGGAGTTCGCGGGCGCTGCGGGTGTCACCGTTGTAGTGGGCGATCAGGCAGCCGGCGAGCGCGAGGGTGTAGCAGATCGAGGTGCCATGGTTGATCTGCAACGCGATGTCCAGCGCCTGCCGGGCTGCACGCCAGGCCTGTTCCGGTTGGCCCCGCAGCCAGAGGATGCGCGCCTGGATGGTCAGCGCCGCGACGCTCTGGTCGTATTGCACGCCGAAGCCATGGGTGAACCGGTTGAGATGGCCACTGTGGGCCATGCGTTGCAGTACCTGTTCGGCATGCTCCCCAGCCTGTTGCTGGTCGCCGGAAAAATGCAGGGCAAGCACCCGCAATCGATGGGTGCTCAGGGATAACAGGGCGTCGTCATGCAGCCCCAGTTGATCGAATTGCCGGCTCTGTTGCAGGGCCATCTGGTATTGGCCGCAACTGAGATTGACCGCCAGGTGACCGGAAATCGCCCGCAATTGACCGGCCACATCGTTCAGGCGACTGGCCAGGGTTCTGGCGCTGACAAAGGCGCCAACGGTTTCGGCGCTCGCGCCTTGAGCGTGGTAACAGGCACTGCCCAAAGCCAGCTTGAGGGCCATCTGCAAGCGCGGACAAGGCTCGGCAGACTGCTCGAGCAAGGCCAGGGCCTTGCGCACATAACCGCCGTGTTCCTTGAGCAGTGACAGCTCCTGCCACAGGGGCGTGGACGTCGCGGCCAGGCGTATCGCCAGGGCTTGCGGCCCCTGAGCGTGCAGACCCCAGTCGAGGGCCGCGCGGATGTCCTCCAGGGTCCGGCCATAGCGCTCGAGCCACAGGCCGGTCGAGGTGTTCTCCCATTCGTCCTGCGCCTGTTGCATCAGCGCCAGGCAACGCTCGGCATGGCGCTCCCGAGTGCCGGGCAGGTCGGGGCTTTGCGCGAGCTTTTCCAGAGCGTAGCTGCGGGTGGTATCGAGCAGACGGTAGTAAACATCCTCATCGCCCACCTCCACGTTCAACAGGGACTTGGCGACCAGTTGGGTGATCGAACCGAACACTTCGCGAGGTTCGATGTGTTCGCCGGCAATCACCGCCGCTGCGGACTCCAGGGTGAAGCCGCCGCGAAACACACTCAGTCGGCGCAGGCAGGTCTTCTCGCAGGCGTTGAGCAGCTCGAAGCTCCAGTCCAGTGTCGCGCGCAGGGTCCGATGGCGTGCCGGGGGCGTCTGGCAGGGCTGGGTCAACACCCGGAAATTGCTTTGCAACTGCGCCAGCAAGCCGGCTAATCCGAAGTTGCGCACTTGCGCCGCCGCCAGTTCGATGGCCAGTGGAATGCCGTCCAGTCGGTGGCAGATGTCGATCAATAGCGGCAGTTCATCGTCCGTCAGTTCAAAGCTGTCATGGCTGGCCATGGCCCGCTCGACAAACAGTTGCAAGGCGGAAAAGGTCAAGGCCTGGGCGCGGTCGAGGACGGCAATGGGCGGCGGGCAGTCGAGTGATTCCAGGCGCTGGACGAATTCGCCTTCGGCCCGCAGGCTCTCGCGGCTGGTGGCGAGAATGTGCACGTGCGGCGCACTGCGCAGAATGTTTTCGCAGAGCTGGGCAATGGCGTCGACCAGGTGTTCGCAGTTGTCGATGACCAACAGCATTTGCCTGTCACGCAGACAGTCGGCAAGGCCGCTCAGGGGGGCGTCATCGTGCAGGGCCAGTTCGAGCAACGTCGCCAGGTGGCCGTCGATCATCAGCGGGCAGTTGATCGGGGCCAGGTCCAGCAGGCGAATGCCGTCCCGGTAGCGACCGATCATTTGTTCGGCGACTCGCAAGGCCACGGTGGTCTTGCCGATGCCGCCGGGACCGACGAGTGTGATGAAGCGCTGGCGTGGCAGTTGCACCACCAGATTGTCGACCAGCGTCCGCCGGCCGATCATGCGGGTGCGGCGCACCGGCAGGTTATGCCGGCTTGGTGTGCAGGCCTCGGGTGCTGGTGGTTGTTCGACCTGCTCCCGTGAGTGCGGTGCGACGAAGCTGTACCCGCGCTGGGCCACGGTGACGATGTAGCGCTGGCCGGCCTGGCCGTCGCCGAGCGCCTTGCGCAACGCGGCCATGTGCACCCGCAGGTTGATGTCTTCGACCACGCTGTCGGGCCAGACCCGGGCGATCAATTGCTGTTTGCTGACCACGTTGCCGGCGTGTTCCAGCAGGATCAGCAGGATGTCCATGGCGCGCCGGCCCAGGCGCAAGGGCTGGTCGGCCTCCATCACCAGGCGTTGTCCGGGGTAGACCCGGTAGGGGCCGAAATGCACAGCCTGTTCGAGGGGAAGGGTCAACGAGTCGCTCCTGCTGCAGCCGTCTGGTTCGCGGTTTACGAGCATATTCTTCAGGTTTTTTACGCAGCGCAATGTGCCGCCCGGGTGACTGAAGGGGCAGGCAGTGACTCTAGCGTATCGGCCAGCGGCTGTCGGTCCCGCAAACATTGGGGGCGACAGATGGGCAGGACATGCCGGGGCTTTTTGCGTGCCAAGGAAAATTAACAACGATTAACTCGTCCTGCGTCCGGTCTGCACCCAAAACTCTCCTTCTTCAACTTCCACTGAAGGCAGGGATGAAATGTCAGTCAGCCGCGAGCAGCTCGATGTGGGAGCGAGCCTGCTCGCGAAGGCGGTGTCACATTCAGCATCTGTGGTGACTGACACAGCGCTTTCGCGAGCAGGCTCGCTCCCACAAAGGACAGAGCAATGAGCAACGTGGTGGTGGTCTATCACAGTGGCTTCGGGCACACCCGGGTCATGGCCGAAGCCGTGGCCGAGGGCGTGGAGCGGCACCTGGGCAGCACCTGCCAGTTGATCCCGGTCGAGGAAGTGGACGAGCACTGGGCGCGCCTGCACAACGCCGACGCCATCATCTTCGGCGCGCCGACCTACATGGGCAGCGCCTCGGCGGCCTTCAAGGCGTTCATGGAGGCCACGGCGGCGTTCTACCTGGCCCAGCCCTGGCGCGACAAGCTCGCGGCGGGCTTCACCAATTCCGGTTGCCTGTGCGGCGACAAACTCAACACCTTGCTGCAGATGGCGGTGTTCGCCGCGCAGCACTCGATGATCTGGGTCGGCCTCGACCTGCTGCCGGCCCGTTCCGGCACCGGCGTGTTCAACGGCCAACTCAATCGCCTGGGCAGCTCACTGGGCGCCATGGCCCAGTCGAATGTCGAGCAATCCCCCGACGATGCGCCGCCTCCCGAAGATTGCTGCACCGCCGCGCACCTGGGCGAACGGGTGGCGCGCCTGGCCGATCGCCTGAACCGACTTGCGGTTTGACTCACCCCCCCAACCCTCGTTAAGGAGGCATTACCCATGAGCACCTTCACTACCCGCGACGGCGTCGAGATTTACTACAAGGACTGGGGCACCGGTCAGCCGATTGTCTTCAGCCACGGCTGGCCGCTGAACGCCGACAGTTGGGAATCGCAGATGATTTTCCTGGCCTCCAACGGCTATCGGGTCATCGCCCACGACCGTCGCGGTCATGGGCGTTCCAGTCAGCCATGGTCGGGCAATGACATGGACCATTACGCCGACGATCTGGCGCAGTTGATCGAGCTGCTCGACCTGCAAGACGCCGTGCTGTTCGGCTTCTCCACTGGCGGTGGCGAGGTGGCGCGCTACATCGGTCGCCACGGCACCGGCCGCGTGGCCAAGGCCGGGCTGATTTCCGCGGTGCCGCCCCTGATGCTCAAGACCGAAGCCAACCCCGGTGGCCTGCCGCGGGACGTATTCGACGGCATCCGCCAGGCCTCGCTGGCCGACCGCTCGCAGCTCTACATCGACCTCGCCAGCGGGCCGTTTTTCGGCTTCAACAAGCCCGGCGCGAAACCGTCCCAGGGCATGATCGACTGGTTCTGGATGCAAGGCATGATGGCCGGCCACAAGAACGCCCATGACTGCATCAAGGCGTTCTCGGAAACCGACTTCACCGAAGACTTGAAGAAGTTCGACGTGCCGACGCTGGTGGTGCATGGTGACGCGGATCAGGTCGTGCCCTACGAGGCGGCGGGTGTCTCCTCGGCCAGACTGGTGAAAGGCTCGACCCTGAAGATTTACCCGGGCGCCCCTCACGGATTGACGGACACCCACAAGGATCAGCTCAACGCTGACCTGTTGGCGTTCTTGAAAGGTTAGAAAGCCAGATCAAAAGATCGCAGCCTTCGGCAGCTCCTACACAGTAGCGTGCATGCCCGAAGGCTGCGATCTTTTGCTTTCAAGGCCACGCATCATCTGACAGCGCCAGGCAAACGGATTGATGCCTTCGCTGCGGGTGAAGAGGTGGCAGAAGTGCGCCTGATCGCAGAAGCCGCATTCGAGGCTGATCTGCGTAAGGCTCATGTCGGTGTACTGGATCAATTGCTTGGCCAGGGTTATGCGTTGCCGGCGAATCCAGTCCTGCGGCGAAAGTCCGGTGCTGCACTTGAACGCGCGGGAGAAATGACTGCGCGAGAGGGCGCAGGCCTGTGCCAGTTCAGTGACTTCCAGGCTGTCGCCGAGGCGCTCGAGGATCAGTTGTTTAACCAGCCGTTCGCGCTGCGGGCTGAGGCCGCCGGTGCTTTTCTTTGGCACCGGCGTGAATGGCGCGGGCGCGGCATTTTGCTGAACGTGAGCCATGGTGAGTGTCCGTGTCGGTAGGCTTCATTCTTGGACCCGAAGGCTCTGGCTTGCGAGTTAATCGTTGTTAATTCCTCGTTAAGCGCGGGACGGCCTGGGTAAAGTCAGACACACTTCTCAACCTCGCGCCTGGCCGAACACACAAGGGAACCGTGCTTATGAACCGTAACGATCTGCGTCGCGTCGACATGAACCTGCTGGTGATTTTCGAGGCGCTGATGTTCGAAAAGAACCTGACCCGCGTCGCGGAAAAACTGTTCATGGGCCAACCGGCGGTGAGTGCCGCGCTGGGGCGCCTGCGTGATCTGTTCGACGACCCGTTGCTGCTGCGCAACGGTCGCGGCATGGAGCCGACGGCGCGGGCGCTGGCGATTCTCAAGGAGCTGCAGCCGGCGATGGATACCATTTCCGGTGCGGTCAGCCGGGCCAGGGAATTCGATCCGGCGACCAGTTGCGATGTATTCCGTATCGGGCTGTCGGACGATGCCGAGTTCGGTTTGTTTCCGCCGTTGCTGCGTCAGTTGCAAGAGGAAGCACCGGGCATCGTCGTGGTCGTGCGGCGGGCCAATTACCTGTTGATGCCGGCATTGCTGGCGTCGGGGGAGATCTCGGTGGGCGTGAGCTACACCACGGACCTGCCGGCCAATGCCAAGCGCAAGAAGCTGCGCGATATTCCCTGCAAAGTGCTGCGCGGTGATACCCGGCCGGGGCCGCTGACCCTGGATGAGTACTGTGAACGACCCCATGCGATGGTGTCGTTTTCCGGTGACTTGAGCGGCAATATCGATCTGGATCTGGCGAAGGTCGGGCGCAGTCGTCGCGTGGTGCTTGGCGTGCCGCAGTTCAGTGGGTTACGGGCGTTGCTCGCGGGCACCGAGATGATCGCTACCGTGCCGGATTATGCGGCGTGTGCGTTGGTCGAGGGGTGTGGGTTGCGCGCCGAGGATCCGCCGTTCGAGATTGAGGCGGCGCAATTGTCGATGGCCTGGAGCGGGGTGCATGACAATGATCCGGCGGAGCGGTGGTTGCGGGCGCGGATTGGGCAGTTCATGTCTGTAGCTTTGGATGTTTCTTAGGGGTTGATCTTGGCGGCCTATGGGCCGACCAGGTTCTAGTTGTGTTGTGTACATATCCGTTGCTGCGGTAACGGCGGCTAATGGTTTCGCCCTTACGGCGAGTCCCTTTGGCAAACGCCCCAAAGGAACCAAAGGTCTCGCCCCTTGCGTACGGCCCCTCGCTGAGGCTCGGCGTTCCTTCGCTCCGGCATTCATCCGGGGGCATTGCCCTCCGGTCGGCTTCGCTTCGACCTACATGCAATGAGTTCGACTGCGTCGAACGGCGCTGCGCGCCCATCCCCGGATGAACACCTCCACTCAGCCTCCCGAGGGGGCGGGTGGATCAAGATCAAGAGCTGCAGGCGAGCTAACGCTCGACCTGTAGGAGCTGCCGAAGGCTGCGATCTTTTGATCTTGATCTTCCGCCCACTCGACATGGTCAAAAATCAATATCAAATGCAGGAGCGAGCCTGCTCGCGAAGGCGGTCTGCCAGCCGACCTGATTTTTGCAGATGTCCCCAATCCCTGTGGGAGCGGGCTTGCCCGCGATGGCGGACTGCCAGTCAACCAATCTCTCACAGGGATTATGCAGTGTTCTGACAGCACTGTTTAAAAGCCGTCAGCCTCTATTCCTGAAAGCCACACCGCCTTGCGTCGTTGCCTACAACTACGCCAGAATCCGCCGGCTTGTGCGTCTTGAACCTGATCTCTAACGTTCTCCGCATCGCTGGCCATTCAGCGATCGGGTTTAGCAGCTCGGTAAATTTCAAGGCTCGCCAGTGTCACCTCAAGATCATTTTGGTCTGCATGATGGTGGCTGTGCGTGGGGCACTTCGGTGCGCCGGGTTCCTTGATCCCTGGTCTGCTAACCCGCGTACAGCCGCCACCCAATTCGTTTAGCAGCGACCTGTGGCGGCTCCATTGATCAAGGAGTTCCACCATGTTCAAACCCACCCCGAATCCCCCGAAAGACCCCGCCTCACCGCGCAATCCCAGCACAATGTTTGTCATCACCCCCGACATCAATACCGAAACCCTGTTGGCCCACGCCTGCGAATCCCTGGCCTCGGCCAGCATCATGGCCAGTGGTCTTGCAGGCTTTCTGCAGAGCCCACATCGCAACGCGCTGCTTGGGATTGCGCAGATCATCATGTTGGGTGAGCTGGCGGTGAATCGGGCGCTGGATAATCTCGATCCGCAGGAATAACCCGGTAGTAGCAACAATAAATAAACCTGTGGGAGCGAGCCTGCTCGCGATTGCGGTGAGTCAGTCAGCACCAATGTTGGATGTAATGCCGCCTTCGCGAGCAGGCTCGCTCCCACAAGGATCTGTGTCGATGGACAGTTCTCGGTCCACACAGAAAACAGAGCACGTACATTCAATTTTTCCTCCCCCCGTCCCGGCACTATCGAACCCTGTCCCGGCGCATCGACGCCGGTGGTTTTTCATTGGTGCAGGTGGGCCATGGACACTTCGCGACGTGATGATCGGGCGCAAGACTGGGGGCTGCTGTTCCTGCGGGTCAGCGGCGGGTTGTTTCTGTTGTGGGTGCACGGTTTGCCCAAGCTGCTTTACTACAGTGCCGAGTTGCAGAATATCGAAGACCCTTTCCATCTGGGCGCGAATCTGACGCTGATGCTGGCGATCTTCGCCGAGGTGGTGTGCCCGCTGCTGATCGTCGGCGGGTTGCTGGTGCGTCTGGCGTGTTTGCCTGTCCTGTTTTTGCTGTGGGTGTCGATGTTGCTCGTGCATCCGCAGTGGACCCTCCTCGAAGGCCAGTTCGGCTGGCTGTTGCTGATCGTGTTCACCAGCATTCTCATCGCCGGGCCGGGACGGCTGGCGCTCAATGTCCGTTTCGCCGGAGCCTTGCATCATGTCTGATCTCAATCGCCGTGAGCCGGCAAGTCCCGGGCCTGATGAGGTGGTGACGCTGATCGTCAAGCACCGGGTCAAGGCCGGTTTCGAAGCGCCTTATGAAGCCTGGCTGCGCAACATCGTCAAGGTGGCCGCGCAGAATGTCGGGCACCTGGGCGTGGATGTGGTGCGCGGCAAGAATGCCGGCCTCGACACCTACACCTGCGTGCTGCGCTTTTGCTCGACCGAGGCGATGCAGAACTGGCTCGATTCGCCGCAGCGCCAGGCGTTGGTCGACGAAGCCGCGCCGATGCTGGCCGATGGCGACCAGACCGAAGTCAATCCGGTCAACGAGTTCTGGTTCTCGCCCCAGGCTGAAGCCGGTACGCCACCGCCGCGCTGGAAGCAGGCCGTGGTGACGCTGCTGGTGATTCTGCCGCACACCTTGCTGGTGCCGCTGCTGTGGGGGCCGCTGCTTCGCCTCAACGCCTTGCTCTCCAACTACGTGGTGGCCACGTTCCTGATCACCCTGACCATCGTGCTCTCGGTGGTTTACATCTTCATGCCCATGGCGACGCGTCTGTTCGCGCCCTGGCTGTCTCCCGCCACATTGCACGAGGAACCCTGATGAACGCCGATCTGATTCTGTTCAATGGCCAATTTCATACCGTTGACCGCGAAAAGCCGCTCGCCAGCGCGGTGGCGATCAGCGACGGTCGCTTTGTCGCGGTGGGCAGTGATGCCGAGGCCATGGCCCTGCGTGGCTCGAGCACCCAAGTGATCGACCTCAAGGGCCGCTGTGTGATTCCCGGGCTCAACGACTCGCACTTGCACCTGATCCGTGGTGGCTTGAACTACAACCTGGAACTGCGCTGGGAAGGGGTACCGTCCCTGGCCGATGCCTTGCGCATGCTCAAGGATCAGGCCGACCGCACGCCGACGCCGCAGTGGGTGCGGGTGGTCGGTGGCTGGAACGAATTCCAGTTCGCCGAGAAGCGCATGCCGACCCTGGCCGAGCTCAACCAGGCGGCACCGGAGACCCCGGTGTTTGTCCTGCACCTGTACGACCGCGCCTTGCTCAACCGCGCGGCGTTGCGCGTAGCCGGTTACACCCGCGACACGCCGAACCCGCCGGGTGGCGAGATCGTGCGCGACGCCAATGGCGAGCCGACCGGCATGCTGGTGGCGCGGCCCAACGCGATGATTCTGTACTCGACCCTGGCCAAGGGGCCGAAGCTGCCGCTGGAGTATCAGGTCAACTCGACCCGCCAGTTCATGCGCGAACTCAATCGCCTGGGCCTGACCAGCGCCATCGATGCCGGCGGTGGTTTCCAGAATTATCCGGACGATTACCAGGTGATCGAGCAGTTGGCGAAGGATGAGCAACTGACCGTGCGCATCGCCTACAACCTGTTCACCCAGAAACCCAAGGAAGAGCTGACCGATTTCAAGAACTGGACCGGTAGCGTGAAGCTGCACCAGGGTGACGATTACCTGCGGCACAACGGCGCCGGGGAAATGCTGGTGTTCTCGGCGGCGGACTTCGAAGACTTCCTCGAGCCGCGCCCGGACCTGCCGCAAACCATGGAAGCCGAACTGGAGCCGGTGGTGCGTCACCTCGTCGAGCAACGCTGGCCGTTCCGTTTGCATGCCACTTACAACGAGTCCATCAGCCGCATGCTCGACGTGTTCGAGAAGGTCAACCGCGACATTCCGTTCAACGGCTTGCCGTGGTTTTTCGACCACGCCGAAACCATCACCCCGCAGAACATCGAGCGGGTGAGGGCGCTGGGTGGCGGCATTGCGATTCAGGATCGCATGGCCTTCCAGGGCGAGTATTTCGTCGAGCGGTACGGCGCCAAAGCCGCCGAAGCCACGCCACCGATCAAGCGCATGCTGGCCGAGGGTGTACCGGTCGGTGCCGGTACCGACGCCACGCGGGTATCGAGTTACAACCCGTGGACTTCGCTGTACTGGATGGTCAGCGGCCGCACCGTCGGCGGCCTGGAGCTGCACGCCGAAGGCCTGTCGCGCCTCACGGCGCTGGAACTGTTCACCCACGGCAGCGCCTGGTTCTCGTCCGAGCAAGGCAAGAAAGGCCAGATCAAGGTCGGGCAATTGGCCGACGTCGCCGCCCTCAGTGCGGACTTCTTCAGCGTCGATGAAGAGGCGATCAAGTGGATCGAGTCGGTGCTGACGGTGGTCGGCGGCAAAGTGGTGTACGGCGCCGGTGACTTCGAGAAGCTCGGGCCGGCCAGCGTGCCGGTGCTGCCGGATTGGTCGCCGGTGGTGAAAGTGCCGGGCCACTGGCGCCCGACGTCGCCGATGCAGGCCCGGGTTCACCACTGCAGCGGGCCGTGTGCGGTGCATTCCCACAGCCATGAACGGGCGCGCCTGTCGAATGCGCCGGTCAGCGATTTCGCCGGTTTCTGGGGCGCCTTTGGCTGCTCGTGTTTTGCCTTCTGACGCATTCAAGAAAGCGCCGACCCAACAGGGCGGCGCGGTATGCAACAACCATCCATCAAGGAGCTTCCAATGAGCAACGTTCCGTACAAACGCCTGAACAAAGACGATGCCGTGGTCTTGCTGGTCGACCACCAGACCGGTCTGATCTCGCTGGTGCAGGATTTCTCGCCCAACGAGTTCAAGAACAACGTGCTGGCGCTGGGCGACATCGCCAAGTTCTTCAACCTGCCGACCATCCTCACCACCAGTTTCGACAGCGGTCCGAACGGACCGATCGTGCCGGAGCTCAAGGCGCAGTTCCCGGACGCGCCGTTCATTGCCCGCCCGGGCCAGATCAACGCCTGGGACAACGAAGACTTCGTCAAGGCGATCAAGGCCACCGGTCGCAAGCAACTGATCATCGCCGGTGTGGTGACCGACGTGTGCGTGGCGTTCCCGACCCTGTCGGCCATTGCCGAAGGCTTTGAGGTGTTTGTAGTGACCGACGCTTCCGGCACCTTCAACACCACCGTGCAACAAGCGGCCTGGGCACGCATGTCGGCCGCCGGTGCACACCTGATGAACTGGTTCGCCGTGGCCTGCGAGCTGCAAGGCGACTGGCGCAATGACATGGAAGGCCTGGCCAACCTGCTGTCCGAGCGCCTGCCGAACTATCGCAACCTGATCAACAGCTACATGAAATTTACCGCGAAGTAAGATCTGCCCCTTGTAGGAGCGAGCTTGCTCGCGATGGACTGCAAAACACCGCGTTTTTTCAGCATGAACGCGTCATCGTTGGCGACCATCGCGAGCAAGCTCGCTCCCACAGAAAAGCGTATGAGGGTGTTCGGGAGGGAAAAGCGGTTATAAGGTGTTTGACTGTCCACCGGGAAGTGACAATGAACCCCTTCGAAGATATGCGTATTTTTTGCCAGGTGATGGAGTCTGGAAGCTTCACGGCGGCCGCCGATCAATTGGGGCTGTCCAAGCAGTTTGTCAGCCGTCGCTTGATGCAACTCGAAGAGCGCCTGGGCGTGCGCCTGCTCAATCGCTCGACCCGGCGACTGGATGTCACGCCGCTGGGGCAAAGCTATTACGAGTCGGCCTTGCGCCTGCTCAGCGAAGTCGAACAAGTGGAGCAGGGCATCGCCGGCCAGACCACCGAGCCACGCGGGACCATTCGCGTGAGCGCTCCGCTGTCGTTCGCACTGGCGCATCTGGGCTGCCTGTTGCCGGTGTTTTTGCAGCGCTATCGCGACGTGACGGTGGAGATGGATTTGAGCGATCGGCCTGTGGATTTGCTGGGTGAGGGATACGACCTGGCGTTGCGCATCGGCACGCTCGAGGATTCGACCTTGATTGCCCGGCGGATCGCGTCGATCCAGCGGGTGTACTGCGCAAGCCCCGCGTACCTGGCCGAGCGCGGCACGCCGCGCAAACCTGAGGAATTGCACGGTCATGACTGTCTGCCGTACGGCCATGGTCGACAAGTGCAATGGCGTTTTGCGGGGCAGGGCAAGCCGCTGACGGTCAACGTCACCGGGCGGATGCGGGTCAACAACGGCGAGGTGCTCAGGGATGCGGCTATCGCCGGCCTGGGGATCACGTATTTGCCGGCGTTCATCGTCGGCTCGGCGTTGAAGGATGGACGGCTGGTGGAGGTGCTGGAGGATTTGCGGCCGGAGCCGCTGACGTTATCGGCGGTGTATCCGCAACACCGGCAGAGCTCGCGGCCGGTGCAGGTGCTGATTGAGTTCTTGCGCGAGGCGCTGGATCGGGTTGAGGGTGGCGTGTAGGAATGCGCAGTCCCTGACTCAAACGAACCTGTGGGAGCGAGCCTGCTCGCGATGGGGGAGTGTCATCCAACATTGAAGTCGTCTGACACTCCGCCTTCGCGAGCAGGCTCGCTCCCACAGGGGTTTTGTGTTGTTTGGGGATCAGTAGGAATCAGGTCCTTTTGTCATCGCCGGGTTGGGCATGGACACCACGGTCATCGCCGGGTTCGCCATTGGCATGAACGCCACGGTCATCGCCGGGTTCGCCATTGGCATGAACGCCACGGTCATCGCCGGGTTCGCCATTGGCATGGACGCCACGGTCATCGCCGGGTTCGCCATTGGCATGGACGCCACGGTCATCGCCGGGCTCGCCATTGGCATGAACGCCATGGTCATCGCCGGGTTCATCATGGGTGCCGCTGCGTCCTGAAGACGAGGCCGTTCCGGAGTGGCTCGAACCGCTGTTGGCACTGCCATGGCCGCTGTTGCTGCCATGGTCGCCGCTATGGCCGCTGCCGCTGTTGCCACCACTGCCGCTTCCGCCGTGACTGCCGCCACCGCTGCCACCGCTGCCACCGCTGCCTCCATTGCCGCCGCCGCCGTGACTGCCGCCACCACCACCTCCATTGCCGCCACCACCACCTCCATTACCGCCACCACCGCCTCCATTGCCACCACCCCCACCGCCACCGCCACCGCCCCCATCCTTGGCCTGAGCACTGGATACCCCGGACAGGTTGTCCGGAATCAGTACGGTAGACGCCGACAGAACCGCGCCAATAGCTACTGCCAGTAAAAGCTTATTGATGTGCATGTCGTTCTCCGTCTTCTTGTTTGAGCCTGGAACGTTGATGAAGCTTGCAACGTGCTGCTTTTTTCCCATGGGAACCTGTTGAACACCTCGGCGGGCTGATTTATTCAGTTGGGTGGTTGAAGAAATGCAACGGACAGCGCGGCCCTTTTCCAAAGGTCAGTGAATACTCGAGGCCAGTTCGAAGATCGGGATGTACATCAGGATCACGATCACCCCGATCAACAGGCCGATGAAGGTCATGAGCAAGGGTTCGAACAGCCGTACGAACCATTCGATCCAGCGGCTGATTTCTTCGTCGTAGAAATCGGCGCTGCGCTCCATCATCTGCCCGAGGTTGCCGGACTGTTCACCGGCGCGCAGCAAGCGCAGGGACACGGGGGTCACCAGTTGGTTGAGCTCCAGCGCGGTGGACAACGATTGCCCTTCGCGCACCCGTTCGCAGGCCTGGTCCAGCCGGCTGCGGGAGGCGACGGTGAGCAGGTTGCGGACCATGCCCATGGCGGTGACGAGGGGAATGCCGCCTTGCAGCAGAATGCCCAGGGAGCGGTAGAAGCGTGCCAGCTCATACATGAAGATGCGTTGGTGCACCGCGGGGAGTTTTTCGATCACGCGGTCCAGCCCCCGTCGAAACGCCGGTTGGCGCTGCAGCAGGACGAGGGCGACGATGATGGCCAGCAAGCCACCGAAGAATTCGCCCTGGTGGGCGTGAAGGAACATGCCGCTGCTCATCAGGATCTGCGACAACCACGGCAGGTTCGACCCCAGCCCTTCGAACACCAGGCTGAAGCGCGGCACGACGTAGCCCATCAGGAACAACACCACGCCGCCGCCCACGACCAGCAACAGCATGGGGTAGATCGACGCGCTGATGATCTTCTGGCGAACCTCGTCCATGCGCTGTCGATAGCTGACATATCGGCCCAGGGCATCGCCGACGGCGCCGGTCTTCTCGCTGGACTGCACCAGCGCCACGTACAAAGGCGGGAAAACGGCCGCCAACTGGCCCAGGGCCTGGGAAAACGATTTACCCTCGTACAGCAGGCGCACCAGCTCGCTCAGGGTTTTGCGGGCTTGTGGCGCGTTTTCCTTTTCCGCCAGGCTTTCCAGCGCATCGATCAACGGCAGGCCGGCGTTGAGCAAGGTGGTCAGCTCCTGGCTGAACAACACCAGGTTGAACGTCTCGCGCCGGTGCAGGCGCAACGCGCGCCAATGCCGCTCGGCGTGCAGGCTGACCACCCGCAGGCCCTGGTCTTCGGCGATGCGCCTGGCTTCGCTTTGCCCCGGCGCATCGACGGTCATTGAGACGACACCGGCCTTGCCGACGGCCTTGAGGTGAAAGCGCATGGTCGCCATGTCCGTCAGTTCCAGTTGGTGACTTCGGCGTTCTCGCCTTCGCCGCCGGGTTGCCCGTCCTTGCCCATGGACAACAGGTCGTACTCGCTGTTTTCACCGGGATAGCGATAGCTGTAGCTGCGGCCCCAAGGGTCTTGGGGGAGTTTTTTCTGCAGGTAGGGGCCGGTCCAGCGCGGTTCGTCGCTGGGCGCGGTGACCAGCGCCTGCAATCCCTGTTCGGTCGAGGGGTAATGGCCGACCTCCAGGCGGTAAAGGTCCAGGGCTTTGCTCAAGCCTTCTATTTGTGCCTTGGCCACTTTCACTTCGGAACGGCCCAGCTGGGCGAAATACTTCGGCGCCACGATGCCGGCCAACAGCCCCAGCACCACCAGCACCACCAACAGTTCGAGCAGGGTGAACCCGTTTTGGGTTCGCCGGGCATAACGCAGATGCTGATTCATGATGACCTCGCACGGTAGGCAGCAGTGTTGCTCTCTAGTTGCATGCAATTGCCATGCTCATGCAGGGTGATCCTTCTGCACCCCCCGTACTACGGGCCTTCTCACTTACGGCACAGTGCTTGCGTATGGCTGTTGCACGACTGGCCATTGGGGCATTACCCCCATTTTTCGGGGCCGGGAAGGGGAGGACTGACAATGAAATCACTCACCACCGGGTTGCTGGGTCTGCTGGTATTGGCCGGCGCCGCACAGGCCGATGTGTTTGTTTCCGTGGACGCCAAAGGCAGCTACGTCCTGTCCAATGTCCACCGCCCCGGACGCCACTATGAACGGGTGATCCGTGAACCCGATGCGCCGGTCGTCAGCCTCGACCAGCAACCGCAGATGATCGCCGCGCAACCCTACGCCGAACTGGTGGCGGCGGCGGCCACGGCCAACGAACTGCCGGCGGCCCTGCTGCACGCAGTGATCAAGACCGAGTCGAGCTACAACGCCCGCGCTACCTCACCCAAGGGCGCTCGCGGACTGATGCAGTTGATGCCCGACACCGCCCGCGAAATGGGCGTGACCAACGTCTACGACCCCAAGGCCAACATCCAGGGCGGCGCCCGCTATCTCAAGCGCCTGATGACGATGTTCGACAACGATATCCGCCTCGCCGTGGCGGCCTACAACGCCGGCCCGCAAGCGGTGCTCAGCCGCGGCAACGTGGTCCCGCCGTTCGCCGAAACCCAGCGATATGTGCCCAACGTGCTGAACCAGTATCGGCGTTTGCAGGGGTTGTCCGCGGATGCGCCGCTGTGATCGAAACCCCGGGGGCGATTTCCCCAATAGTGGGGAATGGTGGCCCCAGTCGGAAAGTGGGGGATTGGGTGGGGAATATCCCCCCCGGATTATCAAGTAGTAGTTATAACTCGCTGAATAATAACGTTATTTTTTGTGGCATGCGGATTGCTCTCGTCGATTTGTCGTGAAGTTTTCCCTGCAAACCCGTAACGAGGCCCGAGACCATGGTCGGTATATCCCCCGCCCCGTCCCTGATTCATTTGCTGTTGTTGGTGACTTCGATGTTCGGCATCGAGATTGCCAGCGCAGCTGCACGTTGCGAGCGCAACCTGGTGGCCAACGTCGTGGCGTTCGATCAGCCGCTGATGTTCAACCGCCTGGGGGCGCAAAACGTCAACGGCATGATGTTCGCCCTGCGTCGCGATGTGGTCGATGACCATGACATTTCCCTCGCCCAAGGGGGCGCCGCAGTGCCGGGCAAGGTCTCCCTGCGGCCCGACAAGCGTCCGCGTCCGCTGGTGTTGCGCGTGGCTGCCGGCGATTGCCTGACCATCAATCTGCAGAACCTGCTGGCCTATCAAGCCAATCCGGGCAGTCATGATGCGTTTGAGCAGGAGGGCGAGGAAGAGGAGGAGGGCGGCCAGACCGGCAACGCCGAAGATTTCAAGGCCGATGAGCAGGTGGCCGACCGTCATGTCGGTTTCCAGGTCAACGGCCTGCAGGCCGTCAACAGCATCGATGACATCGCCTCCTATACCGGGCGCAACGCCAACAGCCTCGTCACCCCCGGCAGCAGCCGTTCCTACACCTTGTACGCCGAACGCGAAGGCGCGTTCGATGTCAGCAGCCGTGGCGCGACCTTCGGTGGTGAGGGCGCTGCGGGCAACAACGCCAACGGGCTGTTCGCCCAGGTCGTGGTCGTGCCCAAGGGTGGTCGCACTTACCGCAACACCCTGACCGAAGAAGAAATGCGCCTGGCCAGCACCGGACGTACGCCGGCCGGCCAGCCAATCGTCGATTACCAGGCGCGCTACCCGCAGCGCGAGCCGTGGATTCGCGAAGGCAAGGCCGGTGCGCCGATCATCAATATGGTGGACGGCAGTGAGATCATTTCCGGCGAAAGCGACGCGATCGTGATGGGCAGCAACGCCGACGGCAGCTTCCCGCCCTCGACCTATCCGCTGGAAGCCATGGGCAAGCGCAATCCGGCGCTGCCGAACCGGCTGGAGCCGTTCCGCGATTTCGCTTCGCAGTTCCAGGATGAAACCGCCGTCACCCAAGCTTTCCCGGCGTACTTTGCAGACCCGGTGATGGGCCATGTGCTGGAGCCGACCCGCGACTCGTTCATGATCAACTACGGCTCCGGCGGCATGGGCGCCGAAGTGGTCGCCAACCGCCTGGGCGTGGGGCCGATGCACGATTGCCTGTCCTGCGCCTATGAAGAGTTTTTCCTCAGCTCCCACACCGTGGGCGACGTGGCGATGCTGGTGGACGTACCGGCCAACGCCGGCCTGGAAAACATTCGCCCGGGCGAGGTGCCGCGTGCCGATCAGGTCGGGGTCAAGGCGACCATGGCGCTCTATCCGTCGGAGCCGTCCAACGTCAATCACAGCTACATCGGTGACTTCGTCAAGTTCCGCAACACCCACAACGGCTACGAACACCACATCTTCCACCTGCACGGGCATCAATGGCTGTACAACCCGAACGATGACAACACCGATTACCTGGACGCCCAGGGCATCGGCCCGGGCTCCGGCTACACCTATGAAATCGCCAACGGTGGTTCGGGTAACCGTAACCGCGTAGCGGGCGATGCCATCTACCACTGCCACTTCTACCCGCACTTCGCCCAGGGCATGTGGGCCATGTGGCGGGTGCACGATGTGTTCGAAGAAGGCACCCGGCTCGAAGTGTCCCAGCAGGGTGCAGACGGCTTCCACAAACAACCCTATGCGCTGCGCAACGGCAAGCCGGCGGCCGGTGCGCGGGCCTTGCCCGATGGCGAAATCATCGCCGGTACGCCGATCCCGGCGGTGGTGCCGCTGCCCGGCAAAGCCATGGCTCCGATGCCGGGCAAGGTTGTCGTGGTGCCGAAAATCGGCCAGACCCTGATAGCCGCGGGCGACGACGATGATGACGGCGGCAATGGCGGTGTCAGAGCCATCGGTTCGCTGGCGCTGGTCGATCGCAGCGAAGCCAACCGCAATGCCGACGGCAGCCTGAAAAATCCCGGTTTCCCCTTCTGGATCGGCGGCATGGAAAGTTCGGTCGGCCAACGCCCGCCAACCCCGCCGCTGGACATGCTCGACGCGGCCAAGGCCCAGGCCCTGAAAACCAGCGGCAACGGCCTGTGGGCCAACCTCGACCCGAACCAGTCCGGTGGCTGGGACGGTGGCCTGGGGCGGCATGCGCTGGACGGCGTGTCTGCCGGTGGCGAGGCGCACACGGTGACCACCTCGCTGGATTTCTCCAAGGAAGTGAAGCGGGCCAAACCGATCTATCTGCCGGAAGAAGGGACCGAAGTCGAACAGGCGGCCATGGCCTTCCACGCCAAAAAGGACCACCCCAGCTTTGCCGTGCTGCCGGGCAATCAGGTGGTTGCGCGCAACTTCCGTACCAATGGCGCCTTGCCGATTGCCGGTGCGCCGTTCTACGAGCCCTGCATGGATGATCGGGCCAAACGCCTGACCAGCAGTGCCGGCAGCGGTGAATACCATAGCGGCGAGCGCATCGACGGCATGTCCTTCACCGGCTCCTCGACCTTCACCGCCGACCGCCCGCGCATCTACAAGGCAGCCAACATCCAGTTCGACGCGGTGTACAACAAGGTCGGCTACCACTTCCCGCAGGCGCGCATCCTGGCGCTGTGGGAAGACGCCTGGCCGGTGATCACCAAGCAGCGTCCGCCGGAACCGCTGGTGATGCGCATGAACACCTTCGACTGCGTGCAGTACCAGCAAACCAACCTGGTGCCGGCCACCTATGAGATGGACGACTATCAGGTGCGCACCCCGACCGATGTGATCGGCCAGCACATTCACTTGCCGAAGTGGGACCTGACGTCCGCCGATGGTTCATCCAACGGCTGGAACTACGAGGACGGCGTGCTTTCCCCGGGTGCCGTGGTGGAGCGCATCCAAGCCATCCGCGCGTTCAACCAGTGCCAGGGCACCGACCCCCGTGATGGCACGCCGGCCTGCCCGGTGGCCAAGGCGCATCCGTTCTTTGGTCAATATGGCCGGGCGGACTGGATGGGCGCGCGCACGGCGATGCAGCGCTGGTTCATCGATCCGGTGATCAACACCAAGGGGGTCGACCGTGGCCTGGGGACCATTTTCACCCACGACCACCTCGGCCCGTCGACTCACCAGCAGATCGGCCTGTACGCCACCGTGCTGGCCGAACCCGCCGGTTCCACCTGGTTCCACGCCGAAACGGGCGAGCCGTTGTACAGCGGCGCGCGCTCGGACGGCGGGCCGACTTCATGGCAGGCGGTGATATCGACCGGTGACCTGGACAACGACGGCAAGAACGACAGCTTCCGTGAGTTCTTCCTGGAGTACAGCGACTTCCAGCACGCCTACGAAGCCGGTGTGTACGTCGGCGCCGGCCCCAATGGCGTGCCCAATCCCCAGGCGTTCCCGGCGACGGCCGACAGCTTCCGCTATGCGATCAACCCGCCCGTGCGCAACAACGCCGGCAACCTGCTCGAGTCGGTGGTCGAGGCCCGCGGCGGCATCAAGCCTGGCTGCCCGAGCCGGCCATGTCCGCAAGCGATCTCGGTGGATGACCCCGGCATGTTCGTGGTCAATTACCGCAACGAACCCTTGGGCCTGCGGGTGTTCGACCCGAACAAGGTCGGCCCGGACGGCAAGCGCGGCATGCAGGCCGACGGCCTCGGCGGCGACCTGTCGTTTGCCATGCAAAGCCGTACCGACCGTGCGATCCCTGCAATGAACCTGGCGCCGAACCTGGTGACTTCGGCCACCGGTCCGACCGGCGGCACTACGCTGTTCCCGCCGCACATCAACCGTGGCGGTGCGGAACCGGGCGACCCGTTCACACCGATGCTGCGCACCTACACCGGCGACAACGTGCGGTTGCGGGTGCATGCCGGCGGCCATGAAGAAGAGCACAACGTCACCCTGCACGGTGTGAAGTGGCTGCAAAGCGGCACCGGCTATGGCAACAGCTCCAACTCGGGCTGGCGCGCTTCGCAAATGGTCGGGATTTCCGAGCAGATGGGTTTCATTGCGCCGCTGTCGATGCTCTCCAGTTCTTCGGCGACCACGGGTGATTACCTGTACTCGATGGACGCCTCGATCGAAGGCTACTGGAACGGCATCTGGGGCGTGATGCGCAACTACACCGCGCAACGCAACGATCTGTTCGCGCTGCCGAACAACCCGAAACCGGCGGGCATGCGCAACACCGTGGCGTTTGACGGCACCTGTCCACGGATCAGCGCCAACCCGAACGGCATCGGTACCAGGCCAACCGTGCAGCGCAACTACGAGGTCGTGGCGGCGCTGGCCAACGACATCCTGAGCAATCCGCTGGGGTTGTCGATCGGCGACCCCGAGGGGCTCGGCCAGCATGTCGGCGGGCCGCTGAACCCGGCGGGCGGCACCCTGGTGTTCAACTCGCGGACCGTGAGCATTCCCCGGGTGACGGTGACCGATCCCGAGGACGGCGAAACCATCACCATCGGTGGCCAGAGCGGGCCGATCCATGACCCGACCGCGGTCCTGTACGTGCGCAAGGCCGACCTCGACCCGAGCACCGGCAAGCTCAAGCCGGGCGTGCCTGTCGAACCGCTGGTGCTGCGCGCAGCGGCCGGGGATTGCATCAATATCACCCTGGAGAACCGTCTGCCGAGCGTAATGCCTGACCTGGCCCAGACCGCCATCCTGCAGGGGCTGGTCAAGCGTGACCGCAATGACGGCGACGGCTCGACCACCTTCAACACCAACCTGCTGCGGCCCTCCAGCCATGTCGGCCTGCATGCGCAGTTGCTGGCCTACGACATCACCAAATCCGACGGTGCCAACGTTGGCGCCAACCCGATCCAGACCGTGCCACCGCGGGTCGGCAACAGCGGTGCCTACCCGACCCGTACCTACCAGTACTACGCCGGGCACCTGGAGCGTGAAGGCAAACCGGTGACCCAACTGGGCCGCAACGTCGACAACATCAACGCCACGGCGGTGGAGTTCGGCGGCCTGAATTTCACCCCGGCGGATGTGATCAAGCAGCCGCAAAAAGGCCTTGGCGGTGCGATGAGTGTGCTGCCGGCCGGCGCCACCTGGGTTGAGGACGCCAAGCGGGCATCGGCCACGGTCACGGCGACGGGGCAGGCGGTCTACCGTGACTTCGCGATGGTCTGGCAGCGTGCCTTGAACCTGCGCTGGGCGAGTGGACGGCCGGTGGAAGGCATCGCCTCGGAAGGCATGGGCGTGCCGAACGATCCGAAGGACAACGCCGGCATGGCCATCAACTACAAGACCGAGCCCCTGTGGTATCGCTTCGGCCTCGCTCCGGATGCACCGTTCGGCCGCGCGGACGGCTCTGGCTACGGTGACGTGCCCAATGCCCACATGGCCTACAGCAACGCGTTGGTGGGCGGCGATCCACAGACGCCGGTGTTCTACGTGAAACCCGGGCAGCCGTTCCGCACCCATGTGCTGATGCCGACCGGCGGCAGTCGCGGCTCGACCTTCCAGCTCGACGGTCACCTCTGGTCGGTCAACCCGTACCTGTCGGAGAAGAGCGATGTCGACGGCTATCCGATGTGGACCCCCGGCGTCGGTTCGGTGCGGTTCGGCCTGAACCCGATGTCGATGTACATCGGCGCCCGCGAAAGCGTGCTGCCGGCCGCCCACTTCAGCGCCATGCACCCGAGCGCCGGTGGCAGCAATGCGATTGCCGGGGATTACCTGTTCCGTGACAACGCGTCCTTCGGCAACACCGCCGGTCTGTGGGGCTTGCTGCGGGTCACGAATGAGCCGGCGCCGACAACGGCACCGACACCGTAGGAAAGGGGTTGTAAAGCACCCCCCTGTGGGAGCGAGCCTGCTCGCGAAGGCATCACCTCGGTTTTGTGTGGTGCGGCGAATGACGCCATCGCGAGCAGGCTCGCTCCCACCAGGGGGCATGCAAGGCAGACACAGATCTGTGTATGCGGGTTACGAATGAACCGGCGCCGGCAACGGCACCGTAGGAAAGGGGTTGTAAAGCACCACCCCTGTGGGAGCGAGCCTGCTCGCGAAGGCATCACCTCGGTTGTGTGTGGTGCGGCGAATGACGCCATCGCGAGCAGGCTCGTTCCCACAGGGGGCATGCAAGGCAGACACAGATCTGTATAGAGGAATAGTGCTATGGACAGGACCATCAAAATCGTTGGCAGTGCGCTGATCGTCGGCATGGCGCTGATCGGGATCGGCGTGTGGCGAACCGCGCCTGCGAACATGCTCAGCGAGGTCGCCTTGCCCGACACCTGGAGCGACTGGACGCTGGAGCGTGACGGGATTTCGGTGGTCCTTGATGTCAAGCCGCTAGCCGAGGACGGCGTATTGCGTGAAGGCGGTTTCGCCGACGTGCAATTTCGCGTGACGGACAAAGCCTCGGGTCAACCCTTGTCCGGCGTCGCGCCGGGCGCCTGGCTCGACCCGCAAGCGGTCGCCGCCGACCAGGCCCAGGGCCGCGACAGGAGCTGCAAGTCGCGGGTCGGCACCTTCCTCAAGTCGAACATCGGCGCACGCCCCTTGCTCGATCTCAACAGCTACTTCCTGTTGGTGATGAACCGCGACGCCAGCGTCTCGGTGATCGATCCGTCGGTGTCTGTCGGCGGCATCACCAGCACCCTGGCGCGGATTGAACTGAAACAGCCACCGATGGACTGGGTGACGCCCAAAGACAACAAACGGGTGTTTGTCTCGATGCCCGCCGCCGGCGAGGTGGCGGTGATCGACAGTCAAGAGTTCAAACTGATCGACTCGGTGGCTGCCGGCAGCCATCCGGTGCGCGTGGCGCTGCAACCGGACGAACGCCTGCTGTGGGTCGGCAACAACGCCAAGGCCGACGGGCAATCCGGGGTCACGGTGATTGACGCCGCCAGCCTCAAACCCCTCAAGCACCTGGCCACCGGGGCCGGGCACCACGAAATCGCTTTCAGCAAGGACAGCCGTTTTGCCTTTGTCACCAACCGCGACGACGGCACGGTGAGCATCGTCGACATCGCCAGCCTGAGCATCAGCAAACAACTCAAGACCGGTTCGCACCCGTTGTCGGTGATGTATTCGCCGTTGTCCGGTGCCGCCTATGTGGCCGATGGCAAGGATGGCACGGTGACCGTCGTCGACGGCAACAGCCAATCGGTGCGCCGGGTGATCAGGCTCAAGCAGGGCCTGGGGCCGATGGGCTTCAGCGCCGACGGTCGTTTTGGCATCGTGCTCAACACCCTGGAGAACCAGGCCGCGGTGATCGACACCGCCAACGACGCGTTGATCCATGAACTGAACGTCTCCGCCGAGCCCTGGCAAGTGGTGTTCACCAAGGCCTATGCCTACGTGCGCGGGCTGGCTACGCCGAAGGTCACGATGATCAACCTGGCCTCCCTCGGCGAGGGCCGCACGCCGATCACCCAGGGGTTCGAGGCCGGACCCCAGGCACCGCGGATGGCCGGTGACCTGCCACTGGCGTCAAGCCTGGCGGTATCGCGGGACGACAACGCGGTGTTCGTGGTCAACCCGGTGGACAACACCACCTACTTCTACGCCGAAGGCATGAACGCGCCGATGTCCGGCTACCCCAATCGCGGACAAGTGGCGCGGGCAGCACTGGTCATTGACCGCAGCCTGCGGGAAATCGCGCCGGGACTGTACAGCTCGCGGGTCAAGCTACCGGCGGCGGGGCGTTTCGACGTGGCGTTCCTGCTCAACCAGCCGAACATCATCCACTGCTTCAGCACCCTGGTGGAGGAGGACAAGCGGCTCGACCCGCACCGCGGGGTGCCGAAAGTGGAGTTCATGCTCGACAAGTCCACCGCTGACCTGGGCAGCCCGTACCGGGTGCGCTTTCGCATCGTCGAGGGCAAGCAGAAGACGCAGCGCAGCGGGGTCCGGGATGTCCAGGTGCGCTACTTCCGCGCCCCGACCTCGCGACCACAGGAGGTCGCCGCGCTGGAAGTCGCCGACGGTGTCTATGAAGCCCCGGTGACCCTCGACCAGGACGGAGCCTGGTACCTGCACGTGCGGGCGGCGTCCCTGGGCTCGAGTTTCGATGACAAGACCTTCGCCAGCGTCCGGGTCATACCCGGCGATACCCACTAAGAGGAACCTGACATGAACCGATTCGCACATCGCGGCTTGCTGACGTTCTGCCTGTTGGTCACCGGTATCGGCCAGGCGCTGGCTCATTCGACGGACGAGCACGCCGGGCACGACATGGCCGCCAGGAAGGCCGGCCAGGAGACCGCCCGGATCAGGATTGCCGACGTGGCCTTGCTGGACCAGAACGGCAAGGTCGTCAGCCTGGAAAAAGACCTGGTGAGCGACAAGATCGTGGTCATGGGTTTCATCTACACCAGCTGCACCACGGTCTGCCCGGTGGTGTCCTCGATCATGGGCAAGGTGCAGAAACGGCTGGGTGCGCGGGTCGGCACCGAGGTGCAACTGGTGTCGATCAGCATCGACCCGCAGCGTGACGATCCCCAACGCCTGAACGACTATGCCCGCACCTTCCAGCAGGGGCCGGGCTGGAGCTGGCTGACCGGTTCGCCGCAGTCGGTCGACGCCACCCTCAAGGGCCTGGGTGCCTACAGCGGTGACTTCAAGAACCACTCACCGCTGATTCTGGTGGGCGACGGCAACAACCGCTTCTGGACCCGCTATTACGGTTTCACCGACCCGACGGAACTGGCCCGGGCCGTCGAGAAGCTCAGTGGTGAACGCAACACCCACGCCAAGCACACTGCCATTGCCATGGAGCAACAGCCATGAGAGCCATCGACTGGTTCGCCCTGGGCATCTGCTACTGCATTTTCAGTTCAGTGGCGCTTGCCCACGAAGGGCATGAGCAGCCCGCGCCTGCGGTGGCCACCGCGCAACCGTCCAGCGGCACCCACGACGCGAAGACCTGGTTCACCGACACGCCGTTGCAGGACCAGAACGGCAACACGCTGCGCTTCTACAGCGACACATTGAAGGACCGTGTGGTGCTGCTCAATGTGATTTTCACCAGTTGCGACGATGCTTGCCCGTTGATCACCCGCAAGCTCAAGGAAGTGCGTGAAGTGCTCGGCGACAAGGCCGACGGCATCACCTTTATCTCCCTTACCAGTGATCCGCTGCGGGACACCCCGGCGGTACTCAAGGCTTACACCTTGAAACAGGGCGTCGATGGGCCCCACTGGTTTTTTCTTACCGGCGACAAGGCGCAAATGGACCTTGTATTGGGGCGCATCGGTCAGATCGTGCCGACCCCCGAGCAGCACTCCACCCAGTTGATCGTCGGTGACGTGGCGAACAAGCGCTGGAGCAAAATCCGTCCCGATGCCCCGGCGGCCGCCATTGCCCAGCGCCTGCAGCTGCTGGCAATGCCCGTGGCCGGACGCTAGCCATGGCCATCAATACTGCCCTCGTCCTTGGCCTGTTGCTCTTCGGCGGTCTTACGCTCAGCGTCCAGGCGCTGCCGCTGAGCCTCAGTGAAAGTGCCGGCAAGCGCCTGTACCGCGAAGGTGTATCGGCCAGCGGCGAGCCGATCATGGCCCGGGTCGGTGCATCGAACATGGTGCTGCCGGCCACCAGCCTGCCGTGCGCCAACTGTCATGGCGAAGACGGCCTCGGGCGCCCGGAAGGCGGGGTGCGTCCCCCGGACCTGAGTTGGTCGCGGCTGGCCAGCAGCCATGGCCAGCAGCACATCAACGGCCGCAGTTACCCGGCCTACAGCGACAGCGCCCTGGCGCGGGCGGTGCAGGAGGGGCGCGACCCCGGCAACAACCGGCTCGATCCGTCGATGCCACGGTTCGTGTTGTCGATGAACGATCAACGCAACCTCACGGCGTACCTCAAGCGCCTGGCCGAAGACCGGGATCCGGGCCTGACCCCCGACAGTCTGCACCTGGGCACGTTGCTGCCGGGCACCGGGCCATTGAGCGAGGAGAGCGTCACGGTGGCGGCGGTGCTCAGGGGCTGCGTGACGCGTATCAACGAGGCCGGGGGCATTCACGGCCGGCAGTTGCGCCTGACCATCCTCGACCCCGGTACCGATCGCACCAGTGCCGAAAAGGCGCTGGACCGGCTGATCGATGAAGAGCAGGTGTTCGCCCTGATCGCCCCGCTGGCGCCGGCCTTGGACGTGGACCTCGCCATGCGCCTGGAACGGGCCGGCATTCCCCTGATCGGACCGCTGTCCTTGCAGGGTACGCCCCACGCCAGCCCGCAGATATTCGAACCATTGCCGGGGCTTCGCGAGCAATTGATCGCCCTGGCCGATTACGCCAGTGCCAGCCTGCGGGTGCTGCAGGGGCCGACGCTGATCGCCTATCCGGACGAATCCGGCCAACGGCGGGCGGCGCAGGAGCTCAGCCAGTACTTGCAGGGGCACGCCTGGCAAAAGGTGCGCCTGCAAGCCTACGACCCGAGTGGGGAAGACTTGCCCCTGGGCTCGCGCTCGGTGTTTTACCTGGGCACCAGCAGCGGCTTCAGCCGACTGGCCGAGCGCCTGCAAACGGCGGGGCAGGTGCCTTACCTGTTCGCCACCTCGAACCAGGTGGCGGGCAATCTGACGCAGGTGCCCAGCGGATTTTCCCGACGGGTGTTCCTGGCCTATCCGTTCGTGCCCAGCGACTGGACCCTGGCCGGGCGCCTGGCCCTGACTCAGTTGCGCGAACACCAGGGCCTCGGTGGCCAGCACGCGATACTGCAAGTGGGCGCGTTCAGTTCGATGATGCTGCTCAGCGAAGGCATGAAGCAGGCCGGGCGGGATGCCAGTCGCGAAAAGCTGGTCAGTGCCCTGGAAGGCCTGCATGACTTCGATACCGGGCTGACGCCCCTGATGAGCTTTGGTCCTGGCCGACGCCTGGGCTTGAGCGGTGCCCATATCGTCACGGTGGATCTGCCGGACCAGCGATTCTATCTGGTCGCCCCCTATAAACCTGTCGCTGCCACGCCCTGACCGGAGGCTGATCATGAAACTCAACGCTTTGCTGGTCCTGCTGACGTTATGGGTGCCCGTGGCGTGGTGCAGCAATGGTCCGGCCGCGGCGCGGGTCAACGGCGAGGAGATTTCCCAACTGCGCCTGGAGCGCTACTTCGCCGAATACCTGGAAGACCAGGGCCGGGCGGTAGGCAACATCCGCAATCCGAAAGCCTACAAGCAACTGCGCAAGGCCGCGCTGGATGCCTTGATCGACCGCGAATTGCTGTGGCAGGAAGCCGTCAAGCGCGGCGTGGTGATCAGTGATGCCGTGGTCAAGGACCAGATCGATCAGACCCGTCAGGCCATGGGCGGAGCCGAGGTGTTTGCCAGGCGTCTGGAAGATGCCGGTTTCGACGAGGCGGGTTACACCGAATACACCCGCCGTGAACTGGCGGCCCGGCAAGTGTTCAATGACCTCATCCAGGCCGCCGGGCCGGACGAAAAACAGGTCCGGGCGTTCTACGAAGAACACCGTGGCGAGCTGAGCCGGCCCGAAGAAGTGCGGGCCCGGCATATCCTGGTCAAGGTAGCGCCCGGTGCGGATGCTTCCACTGTCGAGGCCGCGCGACTACGCTTGATGGCGATAAGAGCGTCCATCGTTGCCGGGGCCGATTTCGCCAGCGTTGCCCGCACCGGGTCCGAAGACGCGTCGGCCAGCGAAGGGGGCGACCTGGGCTACTTTCCCCGTGGACGGATGCTGCCGGAGTTCGAGGCTGCCGCGTTTGCCCTGGCACCGGGGGCCCTCAGCGAACCCGTGCGCACGTCGGTGGGCTGGCATCTGATTTATTCAGAGAACCACATGGAGGCGATCCATGTCCCAGAAGAACAAGGACTTGAGATGGTTCGGGCTTACCTTGCCCGGCAGCAACAGGTTCAGGCGCGCTTGCAGGCGTTGGCGCAATTGCGTTCGCGCAATCGGATCGAGCGGATTGATGATGACTAGGGTGTTCCCCAACAGTGGGGGAAAAACGTCAATGCCCATCCGATCGCTTTCCCCGTTTTTGGGGGATGGGATTGCTGTACGAAAAGGCATTGTTTTTAAATTCAAGGACATGAAGGCCTAAATTTACCGGCGCTCAGTCTGGCATGAAGTGTGCGTTAGTCCTCTCAGGGCACGCGCTCCGCCAGGTTCAAAACCCGGACCTGCGGTTTCAAGGAGTCGACCTTGTTGAACAAAGTACTGGTTGTTGATGACGAACAGCTGCTGGCGGAAAACCTCCAGGGTTACCTGCAGGCGCAAGCGCTGGAAGTCCGGATTGCTCACGACGGGGCACATGGAATCGCCGAAGCAGGCGATTTCGAGCCCGATGTGATGGTGTTCGATTACCGCTTGCCCGATATGGAAGGCTTTCAGGTGCTCGATGCCGTCCGCCAGAACAGGAAGTGCCATTTTGTGCTGATCACAGGGCATCCAACCGCAGAAGTTTGCGAGCGGGCCCGGCTACTGGGAGTCAGCCATATCCTGTTCAAACCCTTTCCGTTGGCGGAATTGGCCCGTGCAGTGAATGATCTTCTGGACAGGCGGCGCGAGCCCAGGCCGGGTGTGAGCACTTCCGAAGGATTCGTCGAACGACGCCAGAGCAGGACCGAGAGTTTCCCGCTGCAGTTGTACGACGGTAGTTGGGTGCTTGCAGATCGCCGAAAAAATACATCGGCCTCCAAGGCGCCAGACGACGAACAATTGCTCACCGGGGAGTAGTGGCGCGACAAGACGTTCCGGCCTGTGCCGAAATGACTCGCCGCGCCGACAGGGCTCAAAGCCCCGGGCGTTGGAGAGCATGCCATGGACCGTCTATCCCTTGCCGTAGAACCGGCGCAAGTGGAAGGTGTACCGACTCGTTTCACCAGTGAACAACTGGCCCAGGCCCGCGCCCTGGCCACCAGTTCCGGCGAACGGATGCTTGATACCCTAGGGGAGTTGAGTGAACTGGCTCCCATGCCTTTCATCCAGTGCCTGGGTGCAACCCTGCACTATCCGGTGCTCGACACCGACAGCCTGTTCAGTGCCACCCCGGTGTTCGACCGGGTGACCCTGGCCCAATGCCTCAAGCGTGAATTCATCCTGCTGCGTCACGACGACGCGGTCATCGGCGTGTTCGCCGACCCCTTCGACAGTGCACGCCTGGCCTGGATCGATGAATGCCTGCACGGCGCGCCGCTGTACCTGGTGCATGCCGACGACCTGAAGGCCTACCTGGCGCGTCACGAAGAAAGTTTCCACGCGGTGGAATCGCTCAACGCCCATGCCGAGGGCGGAGCCGAGATCGACACCCTGCAAAGCCTGTCCCTGACCAGCATCAGCGAAGACGCCAGCGTGGTGGTCAAGCTGGTCAACTCGACGCTGTACGACGCGCTGAAAATGCACGCCAGCGACATCCACCTCGGCACCACCGGCAGCGGCCTGGTGATCAAGTACCGGATCGACGGTGTGCTCAACAACATCAGCAAGATCCAGGGCAGCGAGTTCGCCGAGCAAGTGATTTCCCGGGTCAAGGTCATGGCTGAACTGGACATCGGCGAAAAACGCGTGCCCCAGGACGGTCGTTTCAAGATCGGCATCAGCGGCCGGCAGATCGACTTCCGGGTGTCGATCATGCCGAGCATCTTCGGCGAAGACGCGGTGCTGCGGGTGCTCGACAAGCAGGACCTCGCCGATAAAGTCTGTGGCGTGCAACTGCAGGCCCTGGGCTTTGAAGAAGATACCCTGCGCCAGTTGCGCCGGCTGGCCGCCGAACCCTACGGCATGGTGCTGGTGACCGGGCCTACCGGTAGCGGCAAGACCACCACCCTGTACGCGATGATCACCGAGATCAACCACGGCGTGGACAAGATCATCACCATTGAAGACCCGGTGGAATATCAACTGCCGGGCGTACTGCAAATCCCCGTCAACGAGAAAAAGGGCCTGACCTTCGCCCGGGGCCTGCGCTCGATCCTGCGTCATGACCCGGACAAGATCATGGTCGGTGAAATCCGCGACCCGGACACCGCACAGATCGCCGTGCAATCGGCGCTCACCGGTCACCTGGTGTTCACCACCATCCACGCCAACAACGTGTTCGACGTGATCGGCCGGTTTACCCAGATGGAAATCGATCCCTACAGCCTGGTCTCGGCACTCAATGCCGTCCTGGCCCAGCGATTGATCCGCCTGGTCTGCACCAGTTGCAGCACCCCTTACAGCCCGACGGAAGAAGAGCTGGAGGTCTCGGGACTCGATCCGCAAAAAGTCGCTCACTACACGTTCGTCCACGGCAAGGGTTGCGGGCATTGCCGGGGCACCGGGTATCGCGGGCGCAGTGCGATTGCCGAGCTGCTGCACCTGGATGACGAACTGCGGCAAATGATCGTCGAGCGCCAGCCCATCTCGAAAATCAAGGCCCATGCCTGCAAACGTGGCTTGCGCCTGTTGCGCGAGTCGGCGCTGGAGATGGTGGAACAAGGCCGGACCACTCTCGAGGAGATCAATCGTGTCACTTTTATCTCGTGAGCAATTTGTCGCCGTGCTCGGCGCCAGCGGTGTAGGCCTGGGGCATCGGCAAGGCAGTGCAACCCACTGGCTGGGCAGCGTCGGCTACATCGACGAAGGTTTCCAGGCCTGGGCGGTGGCCCTCGACACCCTCGACCGTTTGCTGGCCGAGCACGCGGTTGCCAGGGCGGAACTGACGGTGGTGATCTCCGGACACTTCAGCCGCTATTGCCTGGTGCCCTGGAGTGATCAGATCAGCAGCCCGGCCGAATTGCTCGGCTTCGCCCAACTGTGTTTCGAAGACCTCTACGGTGCACCGACGCAACCCTGGAGCCTGGTGCTGTCGGCCGAGCCTGCCGGTTATGACCGCATCGCTACCGCGCTGCCCCAGGACTTGCTCGAGCGCCTGCGCACCCTGGTCAGCGCACGTGGCTTGCGCCTGCGTTCGGTGCAGCCGTACCTGATGGCGGCGTTCAACCATTTCGATAAAAGCCTTGATGCCGAGGACTTCCTGTTCGTGGTCGCCGAACCGGTACGCAGCGTGTTGCTGTTGGCCCGGGAAGGGCGCTGGACTTCGGTGCGTTCGGTGGGCAGCAGCGACAGTGATGCGGCCCTGACGGCGCTGATCGGCCGTGAGAACCAGTTGCAGGCATCCACCAGTGAACGGCCGTTGACGGTCTACCTGCATGCGCCGGCGCGCATCGACTCGCACCCTGATGTGCCCGGTGTGCATCTGCGCACCCTCGAAGAAGACCGGACAGCCGTACGCGATTGCCTGTACGTCATGTCTCGGGCGGTGGCCTGACATGCGCCCCCTGATGCTCGACTTCCAGCCGCGCCGCCGTGCAGGTCCTCTGGGCTGGAGCCTGCTGGCCGGTGGCGTGGTGCTGACACTGACTTGCGCGCTGGTGCAGCAGCACCTGAGCAACGCGGCCGAACAACAGCAGGGCCACCTGCAAACCACCCAGCGGGTGCTCACCGGCGACAACGGCAGCAAGCCCGGCCTGACCCCGGCGGAAACTCGCGAGCAGGCGCAGAACCTGGCCGAAATGCGCAAGGTCTCCCAGCAGTTGCGCCGCCCTTGGGAGCGTCTGTTCGCCACGCTGGAAGCCATGCCGCGGGACAACATTGCCCTGCTGACCCTGACCCCGGACGCCCGCAAAGGCCAGGTCCGGATCAGCGCCGAGGCGATGGACCTGGACGCCATGCTCGATTTCCACCGCCGCCTCGAAGCCAGCGACGAGCTGTCCGACGTGTCGCTGTTGAGCCACGAAATTGTCGCCAACGTGCCGGAACACCCGGTGCAGTTCAACCTGTCGGCTACCTGGGAGATCGGCGATGCAAATCCATAAATTGATCGTCCACGAATACCTGCAAGGCCTGGGGGTTCCGGGGCTGGCAGGGTTGGCCATGCTGGTGCTGGCGCTGAGCTATGGCCTGGTCGGATTGCTGCCGGACTGGCAGTCGCTGCAAAACCTCAGCCAGCAGACCCGCGAAGCCACCGAGTACCTGGCCAAGGTCGAAGACGGTACCGTGGCTGCACCGGTGGTGCCGCAGCGCCAGCTCGACGACTTCCGCAGCAAGTTGCCGTCCCAGCCCCAGGCCACCGTGGCCATCGACAAGATCTACGCCCTGGCCGCCCAGGAGCGCATCACCTTGTCCCGGGGTGAATACTCCCTGGGCGTGGACCCCAAGACGCACCTGGCCCGTTATCAGATTCTGCTGCCGGTACGTGGCAGCTATCCGCAACTGCGGCGTTTCCTGCATGCCTTGCTCGGCCAGTTGCCGGCGGTGGTGCTGGAAGATGTGGAGCTTCAGCGCAAGAAGATCGCCGATACCGACCTGACCGGGCGGATCCGCATGACCCTTTACCTGTCGAGGTCATGATGAATACCAAACGAGTGGTGGGTTGGGTGGCGTTCTTCGGTGTAGCGGCCGCGCTCGCCTGGTTCCCCGAATACTTCAAGCAGGCTGACGACAGCGACCCTGCGGTGGCCGCCGTGGCCACGTCAGCCAAAGGCAAGGCCCCGGGCGCAGCGGCGGCTGCATCGAGCGCCGCGGCGGTCGTGCCGATCAAGGACCTGAGCCCTGCAGGCGACCTGTTCGCCGCCCGTAGCTGGAAACCGGCGCCGGTCCTCGGCACCGTCATTGAACAACCGGTAGTCGTGACACCAGAGGTGCAGGTCCCCACTGCACCGCCGTTGCCTTTCCAGTTTGTCGGCAGGCTGGATGACCGTTCCGATCTGCAGGTGTTCTTGCAGAGCGGCGAAAAAATATACGTCGTACGCAAAGGGGATGTCATCGACGAAACCTGGCGGATCGAGCGCATTTCCAAAGAGGAGCTGAGCCTGGTCTACCTGCCTCTGCATTTAGCTCAGACTCTGTCTGTGGGGAGTACGGAATGAACAAATCCCGTTTGCTGATGAGCCTTTGTCTCTGCGCAGGGCTGGCTGCATGCAGTTCGGCGCAGGTCGCCAAGGAAGAAGCTTCCGCCCTGATGGAATCCGGCCAGTACGAAGCCGGCCTGGCTCGCATCGAACAGGGGTTGCGCGAGAACCCTCGCGATACCGATCTGCACATAGCACTCAACAGCGGTCGGGCCCGCGCCGTGACGGCACTGCTGACCCAGGCCGATATGGACCGCGCCCAGCGTAATTTCGCCGGGGCCCGCATGGGCTACAGCCGGGTCCTGGGCATCGAGCCGAACAACCGTCGTGCCCAGGACTCCCTGCGTCAACTCGACTACCTGCGCAGCATGGACGAGAAACTCGAAATGGCCCGTGGCGACCTGCGTCGCGGTGACATCTACGGTGCCGACCGCCAGGTCAAGCAGATTCTCGAACTGGACCCGCAGAACGAGGGAGCCCGGGAACTGCAAGACAGCATCCGCCTGGTGCAGAGCCGCAACGTGGTGCAGTACCCGCAGCTGCGTACACGCCTGGACCGGCCGGTGACCCTGGAGTTTCGCGACGCCAACCTGAAGACCATTTTCGAAGTGCTGTCCCAGGTCGCGGGCCTGAACTTCATCTTCGACAAGGACCTGCGCCCGGACATGAAAGCCACGATCTTCGTACGTGATGTGCGCATCGAAGACGCCGTGGAGCTGCTGCTGCAACAGAACCAGTTGCACCAGAAAGTGGTGAATGAAAACACCTTGCTGATTTACCCGGACTCGCCGCAGAAGCTCAAGGATTACCAGGAACTGGTGATGCGCACCTTCTACCTGACCAGCATCGATGCCAACACCGCGCTGAACATGATCAAGACCATGCTCAAGACCCGCGACGTGTTCGTCGATGAACGCCTCAATACCCTGACCATGCGCGACACCGGCGACGCCATCCGCATGGCGGAAAAACTCCTGCAATCGCAGGACCAGTCCAACCCCGAAGTGGTGCTGGAAGTGGAAGTGATGGAAGTGGCCCGCCAGCGCATTCTCGACCTCGGCCTGCAATGGCCCAACACCTTCGGTGTGATCAACAGCGACGGCTCGCCAGTGTCCATCCTTGACCAGCTCAAAGGCATCGACTCCAGCCGAATCTCCATCAACCCGGCGCCCCAGGCCAAGATCAACGCCCAGGACAAGGACATCAACACCCTGGCCAGCCCGGTGATCCGGGTGAGCAACCGCGAACAGGCACGCATCCACATCGGTCAGCGCGTGCCGATCATCAGCGCCACCTCGGTGCCTTCGACCCAGGGCCCGGTGATCACCGAAAGCGTGACCTACCTCGACGTCGGTCTTAAGCTTGAAGTGCAGCCCATCGTGCACCTGAACAACGAAGTGGCGATCAAGATCGCGCTGGAAGTCAGTAACGCCACGCCGCTGTCGCCGACCGCCCAGGGCACCATTCCCGTCCAGGTCGATACCCGCAACGCCCAGACCACCTTGCGTCTGCATGATGGCGAAACCCAGATCCTCGCCGGTCTGGTGCGCAACGACCATGGCAGCAGCGGTAACAAGATCCCTGGCCTTGGCGACATTCCTGGCCTGGGCCGCCTGTTCGGCAGTAACAAGGACGATGTCAGCAAGTCCGAACTGGTGCTGTCGATCACCCCGCGGATCGTGCGCAACCTGCCGTACCAGAGCCCGTCGGACATGGAATTCCCGACCGGCACCGAAACCAGCATGCACATCCAGGCGCCTGACCGTTCGATGAACACGACGGTCCAGACCGGCCCCATGAGCGCACCGATCGCCACCACCGTTACCGTCGGGAAGCCTTGATCATGAACGCCTCGCAACGCGGTTTTACCCTGATCGAAGTCGTGGTGACGCTGGCCTTGGTCGGCCTGTTGGCCGGCATGGCCGCACCGCTGACCGAGACGGTGGTGCGCCGGGGCAAAGAGCAGGAACTGCGGACCGCGCTGTACCAGATCCGCGATGGCATCGACGCCTACAAGCGTGCCTTCGACGCCGGTTACATCGAGAAGTCGCTCGACAGCAACGGCTACCCGCCGAACCTGAAAGTGCTGGTCGACGGTGTACGTGACGTGCGCAGCGCCAAGGGGGCCAAGTTCTACTTCCTGCGGCGCATCCCCCGTGATCCGCTGGCCACCGTCAAGCGTGACGACGAGGGCGGCTGGGGGCTGCGTGCCTATGACAGTTCGGCTGAGAACCCGCGGCAGGGCCAGGACGTCTTTGACGTTTACTCCAAGGCCCGGGGCAAGGGTCTCAACGGCATCGCCTATCGGGAGTGGTGAGCATATGCGTCGGCAAAAGGGGTTTACCTTGTTGGAACTGATGGTGGTCATGGCAATCATCGCGACCCTGATGACGATCGCCTTGCCACGTTATTTCACCAGTCTGGAGGCCTCGAAAGAGACCACCCTGCGTCAGAGCCTGTCGTCCATGCGCGAGGCGCTGGATCATTACTACGGCGACACCGGGCGTTATCCCGACTCCATCGAACAGCTGGTCGAACTGCGCTACCTGCGTAACCAGCCGCTGGACCCGATTGCCGAGCGCAAGGACACCTGGGTCATGGTCGCGCCACCGGATGGCGTGGCGGGCGGGGTGGCCGATATCAAGAGTGGCGCCAGCGGGAGGGCTCGTGATGGCAGCCTTTACTCCGAGTGGTAAGCCTTCGGGCCAGGACGGCTTCACCTACCTGGGTGTGCTGTTTCTGATCGTCGTGATGGGCATGGGCCTGGCCAGTGCCGGTGAGTTGTGGGCCACCGCTTCACGCCGGGACCGGGAAAACCAGTTGCTCTGGGTCGGTACGCAGTATGCCCAGGCGCTGCGCAGCTATTACCGCAGTTCACCCGGCGTCGCCATGTACCCGAAAGAACTCGCGGACCTGTTGCAGGACGAGCGCTTCCCGTCGGCCAGGCACCATATCCGCCAGTTGTACCCGGAGCCGATGACGGGGGGCGAATGGGAGCTGATACGCGGTATCGACGGACGGATCAGCGGTGTGTACTGCCCTTCCACGGAGAAGCCACTCAAGCAGGTGAACTTTCCCAGCCAGTGGTCGGACTTCAACGGCATGGCCAGCTACAAGGACTGGCAGTTCGTGGCCGAGAAAGCCTTCCTCGATGACACCAGCGGGCAGCCGAAAGCACAGTCCACCGCACCTGAGGCATTGCAGCCTTGATCCGGCACGGGCTCGCGGCAGTGGTCCTGACGCTGGTGGCGAGCTTCGCCTCGGCGCAAGACGACGAGATGCTGGGATTCATCGTCGACGACACGATTTCGCACATCGGCCATGACTTTTATTACTCGTTCAGTGAACGCCTGCGTGCCACCAGCCCGATGGATTTCAACCTGGTGGTGCGCGAAAGACCTTCGGCGCGCTGGGGCAGCCTGGTGACCGTGGAGTTTCAGCAGCGACTGGTTTATCGGCGCTTCCTGCCGCCGAACACAGTGGAGTTGAAAGACGAGGCCTATGAGGCTGCCGACCAGGTTCGCATGGAGATCGTGCGGCGCAAGCTGGAAGCCTTGTTGCAGGACACCACCGACCTTGAGAGGGACGAACTATGAAGGAAACAGATTTCGGCAAGCGTACGGGACTGTGGTTGCTCGGCCTCTGGTTTGCCGGGGCGGGAAGTGCAGGCCTGGTCCATGCCACAGAGCTGGTCTACACACCCATCAACCCGGCGTTCGGCGGCAACCCGTTGAACGGCACCTGGCTGCTCAACAACGCCCAGGCGCAGAACGACTACGACGATCCCGATCTGAACAACCGTACCGCTGTAGCCGGCACTTCGGCGCTGGAACGGTTTACCAGTCAGTTGCAATCGCGGTTGCTGGGGCAACTGCTGGACAACATCTCGACGGGCAACACCGGGAGCCTGTCGACTGACGCCTTTATCGTCGACGTCATCGACGACTCGGGGGCATTGACGATCAACGTGACCGACCGGGCAACCGGTGAAGTGTCGGAAATCCAGGTAAACGGCATCACCACCACCCCTTGATGGGGATATGGGCCGATGGGGAGTTACGGATATGAAAAGAATAATGGTGCTAGGGATGCTGTTGGCGGTGCTTTCCGGCTGCGGTCTGCGTGAACCGATGTCCGCTGAACAGGACACGGAAACGCCGACCCTGACCCCCAGGGCCTCGACCTATTACGACTTGTTGAACTTGCCACGCCCCAAGGGCAAGTTGATGGCCGTGGTGTACGGTTTCCGCGACCAGACCGGGCAATACAAGCCAACCCCGGCCAGCTCGTTTTCCACCAGCGTGACCCAGGGCGCGGCGAGCATGCTGATGGACGCGTTGCAGGCCAGTGGCTGGTTCGTGGTACTGGAGCGTGAAGGGCTGCAAAACCTGTTGACCGAGCGCAAGATCATCCGCGCCTCGCAAAAGAAACCCAATACACCGGTGAACATCCTGGGTGAGCTGCCGCCGCTGCAGGCGGCAAACATGATGCTCGAAGGCGGGATCATCGCCTACGACACCAACGTGCGCAGTGGCGGGGAAGGGGCACGCTACCTGGGTATCGACATTTCCCGTGAGTACCGCGTGGATCAGGTCACGGTGAACCTGCGGGCGGTGGACGTGCGCAGCGGGCAGGTGCTGGCCAACGTGATGACCAGCAAGACCATCTATTCGGTTGGTCGCAGTGCCGGGGTGTTCAAGTTCATCGAGTTCAAGAAGCTGCTTGAGGCCGAGGTCGGCTATACCACCAACGAGCCGGCGCAGTTGTGTGTGTTGTCGGCGATCGAGTCGGCGGTGGGGCATTTGCTGGCCCAGGGGATCGAGCGACGGTTGTGGCAGGTGGCGGGGGACAATTCCCAGCCTGCGCAGAATGAGACGCTGGAGCGGTATCTGACGCAGAACAAGTAGGAGCTGCCGAAGGCTGCGATCTTTTGACCTTGGCGGCCTTTGAGCCGACCAGGTTCTTGGGTGATTGAGTACATATCCGTTTTTTAGGTAACGGCGGCTTATGGTTTCGCCCTTACGGCGAGTCACTTTTAACAAGCGCCTTAAAAGTAACCAAAAGCGCTCGCCCCTTACGTACGGCCCCTCGCCTAGGCTCGGGGTTCCTTCGCTCCGGCATTCATCCGGGGGCATTGCCCTCCGGTCGGCTTCGCTTCGACCTACATGCA
>NZ_JBYSVW010000025.1:0-60486 GCF_058986625.1 Pseudomonas sp. GW821-FHT07G06 | reverse complement strand
GACCCATTTCAACAACCAGCGTATCGACCCGATCAACCGCTACCGCTACGACAGCCAGTATCAACTGGTCGAAGCCCGGGGCTGGGAGGTCAGCCAGCCGAGCCACGGTCCGACGCTGCCGGAGCTGTTACCCACACCGCTGGACCCCAACCAACGGCGCAATTACACCCAGCAATTTGAATACGACCAAGGCGGCAACCTGATCACCCGCCAGCACAGCGGTGCGCCGGGTTTTTCGATGTTCACTTCAGCACGGAGCAACCGCAGTCTCGCGCAACGGGACGATGGTTCGTTGCCGGGCGAGCCCGATATCGACTCGGGTTTCGATGCCTGTGGCAATCAACTGGAGCTGCAACGTGGTCAAGCCATGCGCTGGGACAGCCGCAATCAATTGACCCGCGTGACGTTGGTCAAACGCGAAACCGAGCCGGACGACTACGAAAGCTACCGCTACGACCGCCCCGGCCATCGCTTGCGCAAAGTGGGATTCGCCCAAAGCAGTGGGCGCACCCTGCGCACCGAGGTCCGTTACCTCCCCGGTCTGGAAATCCACCGCCAGGCCGATGGTGAAGAACATCACGTCATCAGCATCGAAGCCGGGCGCAGCAGTGTGCGGGCGCTGCACTGGCCGCAAGGTGCGCATAGCGACCAACTGCGTTACAGCCTCAGCGATCACCTGGGCTCCAGCACCCTGGAACTGGACGACGACGCGGGCGTGCTGACCCGGGAACACTATTACCCCTTTGGCGGCACGGCGTGCTGGGCGGGTAAAAGTGCGTTGGCGGCGCAGTACAAGACCCTTCGCTATTCGGGAAAAGAGCGGGATGCGACGGGGCTTTATTACTACGGGTATCGGTATTACGCACCGTGGCTGCAAAGGTGGATAAATCCGGATCCAGCGGGATTTATAAATGGGCTGAATATCTATTGCTTCGTCTCTAATAGGGTTGTCAGTGTTAACGACGTGGATGGGCGTTGGTATGAAGGGGTCGGTGATGAAGTTGAACGGAGAATTCCAGCGGGAGGTGAGATAGTTGCACGCGGACTAGAACAGCTTGAAACAGAACAAAAAAATATCATTAGGTCGGAGCTGATTGAAGTGGAACGTATGTTCTATGGTGCTCAACGGGCGCTGCATTCGAATTTCACGGAAAAATCTAGTATTTTGCAGAGCTACTTTGGTCCCGCATATGGAACCATTGAAAGCAAGCTATTGGATTCTTGGACGCGAGGAGAGGGCCTGTCAAAAGAATACCAAGGGGTTTGGGGGGAGGGAAAGTTTCTAAGCTATAAGGCTGATAGGAAGAACCAGGCTCAGATTGATATAGAAGATTTTCATGGAAGGCTGATTGTTAATGTTCTTCATATAAAGACAGGCTCCCTAAGCACATTGTTAGGGCATGAAATGATGCATCTAAATAGGGTGAGCAGATTTGTAAGTGTTGGGCCAGGTGCGTTGGATCATTTCTATATTGATCCCAGCGCTCACTGGGCACTTGACTCCCCTCGAACACATTTTGATCTGCCGGAGCGTGGCATATCAGAAACCATAATGCAGGGAGGGTTGACTGTGGACTATTTGAACGATTTTACGAAAAATCACGATGGTTTCATAAGCGCTGTTGGGGAGTACTTTGGTCGGGCTGATTCAGGGATTGATATTGATGCAGCAGTATATTTTTTTAATAAAAGTCCAAGCCTGAGGGCGAAAATGGCATCTGAAAATGCAGATAGTCTGATATTTTCTGCCAAAAGTATGTATCAGTTAAATCAGGCAAGAGTTGCAGATAGCCAGCTCTTTTATAGCTTGTTAAGAAGTTGAGTTCTTCCAGCTACTTAGCAAAAGCAGCAGATATGGAAAAGAGCAGGGGCAGCTCACACGGGGCCTCCACCGACTCAGGGAAAAACCAAGAAGTCTTTTTTAAGAACTTATTTGGTAAGTGCTGAGAGGGCGGCGCATATTTATAGCGCTACACCCCTTGTTATTTTTTCAACTGGAACACCAACGCCTTCAACCCACACTCCACATCCGCATCCGGAAACTCCGGTGGATTCTCCAGTCGCTGCTCGAACCGCAGACCCGGCGCCTCACGAGTCACTCCATCGATCAGGAAGTCGGCGCCAAACGCTGGGTCGTTCATGCAGGCCAACACCGTGCCTTCAGGGCTGAGCAATTCCGGCAGGCGACGCAGCACCCGCTGGTAATCCTTGGTCAGCAAAAAGCTGCCTTTCTGGAACGACGGCGGGTCGATGATCACCAGGTCGTACGGGCCTTTGCCGATCACCTTGCCCCAGGACTTGAACAGGTCGTGGCCGAGAAACGTGACCTTGCCCAGGTCGTGGCCGTTGAGCCGGTGGTTGTCGCGACCACGGCTCAGGGCCGGGCTCGACATGTCGAGGTTGACCACGTGGCTCGCGCCGCCTTCGATGGCCGCCACCGAGAAGCCGCAGGTGTAGGCGAACAGATTCAGCACCCGCTTGCCCTGTGCATGGGCACGGACCCAGTCGCGGCCGTAGCGCATGTCGAGAAACAGCCCGGTGTTCTGCTTGCGGCCCAGGTCGACCCGGTATTTCAGGCCACCCTCGGTGATGGTCATTTCTTCGATGACTTCGCCCAGCAGCCATTCGGTGGTGCTTTGCAGCAGGTAGCGATGTTGCAGCAACAGCGTATGGGCACCGGATTTTGCCCACTGTTCAGACTGGGTGATTGCCATCAGCCGCTGTTTCAGGTCTTCCAGTTGCGCCGCCTCCGACTCCTTGAACAACGCCACCAGCACTACGCCCTGCAGCCAGTCCACGGTCACTTGCTCCAGCCCCGGCCAGCAGCGGCCACGGCCGTGGAACAGGCGACGGGTTTCGGTGGGGGCGGCCGCGAGGGCGGTCAGCAGGTGCTGGTCGAGGGTGGCGAGGGCTTCAGGGTTCATCGGGTCGGGTCGGTGGCGTGGAAAGGGGCGGCATTTAACCATAGTTGCGCAACCTGTGGACCACGCAAAAAAAAACCTGTGGGAGCGAGCCTGCTCGCGAAAGCAGTGTGTCAGTCGCTATCAAATCCGGCTGACACACCGCTTTCGCGAGCAGGCTCGCTCCCACAGGGGTTTTCGGTGCTCGTTGTGAGCGAGTTATCACGTTTAATTTAACTTTACGTGAGGATTTGGCGATCTTCCGGCTCCCATACTCGGCCCCAACGAACAACAACACACGGGAGCCGGACATGTCGCAGTCAACTGCTTCACCCAAGGCCAGTCATCCACGCTGGCTACGCCTGACCCACTGGCTCAACGCCCTGGCGGTGCTGGTGATGGTCACCAGCGGTTGGCGCATCTACAACGCCTCGCCCCTCTACGAATTCAGCTTTCCCACGTCGATCACCCTCGGCGGCTGGCTTGGCGGCGCGCTGCAATGGCATTTCGCGGCGATGTGGTTCCTGGCGATCAACGGGCTGATCTACCTGGCCTTCAACCTGTTCAGTGGGCGCCTGAAGCGGCGCTTTTTCCCGGTTTCGCCCAAGGGCGTGCTGCATGACCTGTGGGCCGCCTTGCGCGGAAAACTCGAGCACGCTGACTTCAGCCATTACAACCAGGTGCAACGCGTCGCCTACCTGTTCGTGATGGTCGACATCACGCTACTGGTGCTCTCCGGGCTGGTGTTGTGGAAGTCGGTGCAGTTCCCGCTGCTGCGTGAATTGATGTTCGGTTACGAAGGCGCACGCCGTGTGCATTTCTTCGCCATGGCGCTGTTGGTGGCCTTCGTGGCGGTGCATCTGCTGATGGTCGCGCTGGTGCCGAAAACGCTGTTGGCCATGATCGTCGGCCGCAAGGAGCAAGCATGAAAAAGCGTATTCAGATCCCCGGGCTGGACGAATCGTCGATCCTCACCGACGCCCGCAAGATACTCGCCCCGCAAATCGAAGACCGCTCACGCCGTTCGTTCCTGCTGCGTGGCCTGACCCTCGGCGGCGTGGCCATGTTGTCCGGTTGCAACATCACCGACAACGAAAGCGTCGACACCGCGCTGTCGTCCATGTCGCGCTTCAACGACCGGGTACAGGGCTGGCTGTTCAACCCCAACGCCATGGCGCCGACCTATCCCGCATCGATGATCACCCGGCCGTTTCCCTTCAATGCCTTTTACGGCATCGACGAGGCACCGACAGTGGAGGAGGAGAGCTATCGCCTGGAGGTCAGCGGCCTGGTCGCCGACAAGCGCAGCTGGCGCCTCGAAGAACTGCGCGCCATGGCCCAGACCGAGCAAATCACTCGGCATATCTGCGTCGAAGGCTGGAGCGCGATCGGACGGTGGGGCGGCGTGCGCTTCAGCGATTTCCTCAAGCGCATCGGCGCCGACACCGACGCCAAATATGTCGGCTTCAAATGCGCCGACGACTACTACACCAGTATCGACATGGCCACGGCGCTGCACGCGCAAACCCTGCTGGCGCTGACCTGGGACGGCGCGGTGCTGCCGCGCGAGTACGGCTTCCCGATGAAGCTGCGCATGCCCACCAAGCTTGGCTACAAGAACCCCAAACACATTCAGGCGATTTTCGTCAGCAACACCTACAGCGGCGGCTACTGGGAAGACCAGGGCTACAACTGGTTCGGTGGCAGCTGAGGATGCCTGGCCATTTCACACCTTCACACCCCAAGCTCCAAGGAGTTTCATCATGAAAAAGTTGACCACCATTGTACTGTCCATGTGCCTGGCCGTTGGCGCTGCCAGCGTGTTCGCCGCCGACACCATGAATAACGACAGCATGAGCAAGGGCGCCATGTCCAAAGATGCCATGAAAAAAGATACGTCGATGAAAAAGGATGCAATGTCCAAGGACACGATGAAGAAAGACACCATGTCGAAAGACACGATGAAAAAAGATGCCATGTCCAAGGACGCCATGAAAAAGCAACCGATGACGCAATAATCACGATCCCTGTAGGAGCTGCCGAAGGCTGCGATCTTTTGATTTTGATTTTAAAGATCAAGATCAAAAGATCGCAGCCTTCGGCAGCTCCTACAGGTTTCGTCAGGGTATGACTTGAAGTCATGCCCTCATGACTTTTAATGGTTACAGCCCCGCCAACCCCCGGTGTTAAAAAATCGCAAACCAGCTCATCAACAACAAAAAAGAGCGTTTGCAACCATGACTCATCATCACTGCCGCGTCTTCGCCAGCGATCTGCTGCGCTCTTCGAACCCAGACATCTGCCACGCCAGGCCTCGTGCTTGCGTGCGCTGCTGATCAACCAAAACTCCCTGAAGAGTAACGACTCATGAAAGAACTCGACCTGTACATCGGTGAAGGCTTCGAAGGCCCTGGCGTGAACGCCGCGCACATCAACATCCTGATCGGCCCGCGCAACGGCCCGGCAGGGCAGGCGTTCGCCAACAGCCTGGCGTCGCCAAGCCAGGGTCACTGCCCGTTCATGGTGATCGCCCAGCCGAACATCCCGGTCAAGCCGATGACCCTGTATGTGAACAAGGCCGCGATCGGCAGCGACCTGCACGGCAATGCGACCTGGGGCGCGTCCCAGGCCGGTATCGCGAAGGCCGTTCTGGAAGCGCTGCTCGACGGCACCCTGCCGCCCGAAGCCGAGGACGGGTGGGCCATCGTTACCGCCAACTGGGTCAACCCGGCCTGCGACGACCTCGATGCGGTGTACCTGAACAACTACAACGCCTGCCGCACCGCGATCCGTGCCGCCCTCACCGGCAAGCCGGAAACCGCACAGCTCAAGGATGTGGTCAATCACATCAGCAACCCTTTCTACACGCCGAAAGCCTGAGGTCCGCGCCATGCAATACATTCGTTTGGGCAACTCCGGCCTCGAAGTCTCCCGCCTGTGCCTGGGCACCATGAACATGGGCACCCCGGACTGGAAACCGTGGATCTTCGATGAGAAGAAAAGCGAACCGATCGTCAAGCACGCACTGGACAACGGCGTGAACTTCATCGACCTGGCGGACTTCTATTCCGCCGGTGTCGGCGAGGAAGTGGTGGGGCGCATCGTCAAGCGCCTGGCCCGGCGCGAAGACCTGGTGATCACCACCAAGGTCGGCTACGGCACCCGCAGCGGTATCAACGCCAGCGGCCACTCGCGCAAGCACATCATGGACAGCATCGATGCTTCGCTCAAACGCCTGGACATGGATTACGTCGACGTCTTCATGCTGCACTACTTCGACGTCAACACCCCGGTCGAAGAAACCATGAGCGCGATGAATGACATCGTGCGTTCCGGCAAGGCCCGCTACATCGGTGTGTCGACCATGCTCACCGGGCAACTGGCAAAAATCCTCATGGCCTGCGAGCGCAATGGCTGGGTCAAGCCGATCAACATGCAACTGCAACTGAACTGCGCCTACCGTGAAGAAGAACGCGAGATGATCCCGTTCTGCCGCGACCAGGGCCTCGGCGTCTCGGTGTTCAGCCCGTTGGCCCGTGGCCTGTTGACCGGTGACGTGCAGTCGACCCGCAACCAGACGGACTTCTTCACCCAGCAGATGTACAGCGACGAAGCCTCGTTCGAAATCGCTCATTCGGTGCAACGTGTGGCCCGTGCCCGTGGCGTGTCCAACGCGCAGATCGCCCAGGCGTGGGTGGCCAACCACCCGGGCGTGGATTGCATGCTGGTCGGCGCCGACACCACCGAGCAGTTCGACAGTGCCCTGGCGGCCCTGGAAACCAGGCTCGACGCCGAAGAACTGCATGAACTGGAGCGCAACTACACGCCGTGCGACGTGATCAACGATTACACCGCCGGCAAGCGCATCCTGCGTACCGCCCGTCCGGGGCTGGAGCGTTTCAACCTGACCGAGGCCGTGGCATGAGCGCGTTGATTCGTCACGGCAATTTCATCGATGGCCAATGGTCCAGCGGCGGGCAGACTTACCCGGTGCTGAACCCGGCCAACGGCGAGCTGATCGCCGAGGTGCAAAAGGCCGGCGCTGGAGAGACCCGGTTGGCCATCGAAGCGGCCAACCGCGCCTTGCCGGCGTGGCGCAAGCTGACCGCCAAGGAGCGCAGCCAGCGCCTCAAGTGCTGGAGCGACTTGATGCTGGGCAACCAGAAGGAACTGGCCACGCTGCTCAGCCGCGAACAGGGCAAGCCATTGGCCGAAGCCATGGGCGAAGTGGTCTACGCCGCGAGCTTCCTGGAGTGGTTCGCTGAAGAAGCCAAGCGTGCCTACGGCGACGTGATCCCGAGCCACAAGGCCGATGCGCGGATCATCGTGGTCAAGGAGGCCATAGGCGTGGTCGCGGCGATCACCCCGTGGAATTTCCCCCTGGCCATGGTCACCCGCAAGGTCGGTCCGGCGCTGGCTGCCGGTTGCACCATGATCCTCAAGCCCTCGGAAGAAACCCCGCTGTCGGCCTTCGCCCTGGGGGTGCTGGCCGAGCAGGCCGGGATTCCGGCCGGTGTGTTCAACATCGTTTCCGGTGATGCCGTGGCGATCGGTGGCGCGCTGCAAGCGTCGAGCATCGTGCGCAAGCTGTCGTTCACCGGCTCGACCCGCACCGGCAAATTGCTGATGCGCCAGGCCGCCGACACTTTGAAAAAGGTCTCGTTGGAGCTGGGTGGCAACGCGCCGTTCATTGTGTTCGACGACGCCGATCTGGACGCGGCGGTCAAAGGCGCGATGGCTTCGAAGTTCCGCAATACCGGGCAGACCTGCGTTTGCGTGAACCGCTTCTTCATTCAGGACGGCGTGTACGAAGTCTTCACCGGCAAACTCGCCGAAGCCGTTGCAGCCATGCGCGTCGGCAGTGCGTTGGACGGTGAAACCGAACAAGGCCCGCTGATCAACGGCGCCGCACTGGCCAAGGTCGAGCTGCACGTGAGCGATGCGGTGGAGAAGGGCGCCAAGGTCCTGTGCGGCGGTCGTCGTCATGCCCTGGGCGGTACGTTCTACGAGCCGACGATTCTTGCCGAAGCCAGCAGCGACATGCTGATCGCCCAGGATGAAACCTTCGGACCGGTGGCTGCCTGCTTCCGTTTCAAGGATGAAGCCGAGGTGCTGCAAAAGGCCAACGACACGCCATTCGGTTTGTCCGCCTACTTCTACAGCCGCGACATCGGCCGCGTCTGGCGCATGGCCGAAGGCCTGGAAGCCGGCATGGTCGGGATCAACGAAGGAATCATTTCCACGGAAGTGGCGCCGTTCGGCGGCATCAAGGAATCGGGCCTGGGTCGCGAGGGTTCGAAGTACGGTCTGGATGACTACCTGGAAATCAAATACCTGTTGATGGGTGGCCTGTAAGGACGCACGCCGCCCCCTGTAGGAGCGAGCCTGCTCGCGATGGACGTCAACGATATCGCGGGGAGCCTGACACCCCGCGGAGTTCTCAAGTCCATCGCGAGCAGGCTCGCTCCTACAGGGATACACGCTTCATTTCTCCGTCAATAACAACAATTGGAGATTTACATGTCCGTACAACCGGTAAAAATCGACGACCTGCCCATCGGCCGCTTTCACATCAAGATCGCCGGCCTGACCTTCGGCGCACACTTCACCGACGGCTATATCCTCGGCCTGATCGGTATCGCATTCACCTTGCTGAGCCCGCAGATGCAGCTGGATGCATTCTGGCAGGGCCTGATCGGCGCTTCGGCCCTGATCGGCCTGTTTCTCGGCAGCCTGTTCTTCGGCTGGATTTCCGACAAGGTCGGCCGGCAGAAAATCTTCCTGGTCAGCTTCGTGCTGATCACTCTCGCCTCGGTCATGCAGTTCTACGTCGAGTCGGCCATGGCGCTGTTCCTGTGCCGGGTGCTGATCGGCATCGGCCTGGGCGGTGACTTCAGTGTCGGCCACGCCATGCTCGCCGAGTTCGCACCGAGAAAGCACCGTGGCGTGTTGCTCGGTTCGTTCAGCGTGATCTGGACCTTCGGTTATGTCGCCGCGACTTTCGTCGGCACCGCCATGCTCAGCCTCGGCGACGACGCCTGGCGCTGGATGCTGGCCTCGTCGGCGATCCCGGCGGCGTTGATCCTGATCGCCCGTATCGGCACCCCGGAATCGCCGCGCTGGCTGGTCAATCAGGGTCGCATTGCCGAGGCCCGGGCCATCGTCAGGAAACACCTGGGCGAGCACGTCGAACTCGACGAAACCCCGTCCACCGAAACCCGTTCCGGCTATGCGGTGCTGTTCAGTCGTGAATACCGCAAGCGCACGGCGTTCAACTGCCTGTTCTTCGTGTGCATCGTGATGCCGTACTTCGCCATCTACACCTTCCTGCCGTCGATCCTGCAGAAGATGGGCCTGGCCGAAGGCTTTGGCACCGAGCTGATGCTGAACATGCTGCTGATCCTCGGCGCACTGATCGGCATCTGGTGCACCATCAAGTTCACCCGGCGCGGGTTCCTGATCAACTCGTTCATCATTCTGGCGCTGGCGTTGTTCCTGCTGGCGGTATTGCCGGGCAGCGCGGCGTGGCTGATGGTGCTGGTGTTCGGCGTGTTCACCCTGGTGCTGTCGGCGGTGAGCAACCTGGTGGGTGTGTTTCCGGCCGAGAGCTTCCCGACTGAAGTGCGCGCCAGCGGTATCGGCCTGGCCACGGCGGTGAGCCGCCTGGGTTCGGCGATCAGCACGTTCCTGTTGCCGGTGAGCGTGGCGGGGATTGGTTTGAGCCCGACCATGGGCATTCTCGCGGCGATTCTAGCGATTGGCGCGTTGCTGTCCTGGGCCTGGGCGCCGGAGACCAAGTCGCTGACCTTGAGCCAGGCATGCAAGGCGCAGAGTCCGGTGGAGGAGAGCGTGGTGGTAGCGGTGAAAGCCGCAACACCCATCTGACAGATTGGCACGCCCCCTGTAGGAGCTGCCGCAGGCTGCGATCTTTTGATTTTGATTTTTTAAAAACAGGATCAAAAGATCGCAGCCTGCGGCAGCTCCTACACCAGTCCCAACCACTCGGTAAACATCCGCACCTTCGACAAGCCCTGCTTGTCATTCGCCACATCCAGCCAATAGCCATACGGCCCGACCACTTCCACCGGGGTGATCGGCACCAGGCTGCCATTGGCCAGCTCCTTTTCGATCATCTGCCGGTCGATCACCGCCAGCCCGCCGCCCGCCAGCGCGGTGTGGATCACCTGGTCCAGGGTGCTGAATTCCAGCCCTTGCCCGGCATCGATGTCGTCCCGGCCCACGGCCGCCAGCCAGTTCTCCCAGACCTTCAGGCGCTTGCCGTCGTGCAGGATGTGCAGCAATGGAAATTGCCGCAGGTCCGGTGGTTGCTCGCCATTGAACAACTCCGGGCTGGCCACGGCGATGTGCCGCTCCATCACCAGTAACCGACTGCTGCAATGGCTGGCGGCTTCGAGGCCGAAGCGGATATGGCAGTCGATTTCCGCAAGACTCTCGTGGCCCATCTGGTTGGTCACGCTCAGACTGATATCGGGGTAGCGCTGAACGAAGGCACGCAGGTGTGCGGAAAGCCAGCGCGTGGCCCAGGTCGGCGGCGCGACGATGCGCAGGCGTTGACGCAGATTGGGCACGCGCACCGCTTGCAGGGCGCGTTCGATGTGGTCGAAGGCTTGCGCCAGGTGCGGGGAGAGGGCGGTGCCGGTTTCGGTCAGGGTCAGGCCCTGGGGCGTGCGGACGAACAGCGTCACGCCAAGGTAGTCTTCCAGCTGTTTGATCTGCCGGCTGACGGCGCCCTGGGTGACGTTCAGTTCCAGGGCTGCCTGGCTGAAACTGCGATGCCGCGCGACCTCTTCGAAGACGCGCAACATGTTGAGCGAGGGCAGTTGACGCATGGGAGGGGAACTCCGCGAAGGGCAGGTTTATTGTTTTGTTGGAATTTGCGGCCTATCTGACTATTCGAGATGGATTGATGCAAGTGTTGGTGGGTGCAGCGAAAAGATCGCAGCCTGCGGCAGCTCCTACAGGAGATTGCGTACCCCTGTAGGAGCTGCCGCAGGCTGCGATCTTTTCAGCGTTTAGAAGTAATACCCGATGTTCATGTACAACTGGTTTTCCCACTGATCCGTCCCGCCTGCCCCCAGGCTCTGGGTATAGCTGCTGCCACCAATGTACGGATCGTTCTTGCCGAAGATCCATTCCGTGGCGATCCACAATTTGCTGAACGAGAACGAAGTACCGAGGATCGCCCGCTCGGAGGTCTTGAAGTCATCGGCGGATTTGTCGAAGGCGCTGTAGTTGGCGTAGAGCTTGACCCCGCTGATCTGGTCGAACAGGTACTTGCCGGCCACGTCATAGCTGAGGTCCGCCACGTACAGGTTGCCGCGGCTGGCGACGTTGTAGGTGCCGTCGTAACCGCCGAAAGTCACCAGTTCATCGGTACCGGGGTTGCGTGGAGACATCTGCTGGCGCGCTGCCTGCAACTGCACGCCCCAGGGGCCGTTCTTGCCCAGGTAGTGCAGTGCGACGGCATTGCGCCGGCCGTCATTGTCGGTGTCACGGTTTTGAATGCTCGACGTCAGGCCGGACAGGCCGACCTCGGATTTCCACGGCCCCAGGTCCAGCGCCCTGGCCACGCGCAGCACCAGGGTGTGGCGTTCCTGGTTGTCGCTGCCGTCGGTCACGTAGCTGTCGGCTTCCGATACCACGCTGGAGTAGGTGACGCCATTGCTGGTGCCTTTGCCTTGCCACGCCGGACGCAGGTAGTAACCGGCCTGGACGTTCCAGTCGCCGCTTTGCTGGATGTACTTGGCGCCGACCTGCTGCACGTCTTCCAGGCCGATGACGTTGCCCAGGGTTTCGTAGAAGGTGCTGCCGAAGTACGGCTGCAATCCGAACGGCACCGAGTTCAGGCCCACTTGCACCTGCTGGTCGGGGTTGAACTTGTAGCCGGCCCACGCGTACTTGGCGAACTGGATGTCGCCGTAGTTCCTGGTGTACTGGTAGGGATAGGAGCGGCCGTAGAAACGGTACTGCGCCTCACCGATCCAGGTGTCGGAGTTGTACTTGGCACTGAGGAATACGGTGTCGAGGCCGAATTTCTGGATGTCGCGGTCCGGGTCGTAGTCCCAGCGGGCACGCACCGCGCCGCCGAGGTCGAGGTTGTCGGTGACTTGCACGGCCATGGCCGGGGCCGCAAAGGTGCAGAGTAGAGCGAGGTACAAAGGACTGAAGCGCAGGGACACAGGGAAGGGCATGTGGCAGCTCTCGGTTATTTTTATTTGAGATGCCGGCCAGTCTTGCGATCTGAGCTGCGATGAACAAACGATTAAAAATCCGCTGAAACCTTCCTCGAACGCATGTTACTGAAAAAATCCTGTAGGACAATGCATCGCCGCCATGGGATCCTTGCGTCCTGTCACTGGTCCTTGAGAGCCTTTCATGAAACGCAAAATGCCCGGCCTGAATGCGCTCAAAGCGTTCGAAGTGGCCGGTAGCACAGGCAGCTTCACCCGCGCCGCCGAACTGCTCAACGTCACCCAGAGCGCGGTCAGTCGCCAGGTGCGGCAGCTGGAAGAGCAATTGGGCGAAAACCTGCTGGAGCGCCGTCACCATCACCTCGAACTGACCAGCGCCGGCCGGGTTTTGCTGCGGGCATTGCACCAATCCTTCGACAAGATCGAGCTGACGGTGCGCAGCATCCAGCAGAAATCCCATGCCAACCGCCTGCACATCAACGCGCCGCCGACCTTCACCAACCGCTGGCTGATGCCGCGCCTGGGGCGCCTGCGCGAGAAGCATCCAGAGCTGGAATTGAGCATCACCACGCGCCTGCAGGACAGCCTGGCGGAAACCAGCACGCTGGACTGCGCGATCCGGTTCGGCAACGGCGAATGGGATGGCCTGGACAGCTCGTTACTCTTCAAGGAGCGGCACATCGCGGTGTGCGCGCCATCGCTGTATGCGCGGGAGTGGAGCGAGCAGGGTATCGACCTCAATCGCCTGACGCTGCTGCATGTGCTGGCCCGGGAAGACCAGCGCTACCTGACCTGGAAACACTGGCTGGACGCGGCACGCATCCATGGCGTCGATACTCAGGGCGGATACGAATTCGACCTGCTCGACCTGGCGATCCGCGCGGCCATCGATGGCCTGGGCATCACCATCGCCGACTGGCACATGGTCGCGCCGGAGCTGGCCAGCGGGCAGCTGACCCAGGTGCTTAACGTGCATGTCGAAGGCCATCAGTCGTATTGGCTGGTGACCCGGCCGGAACAGTCACTGCCGCAGTTGCAGGTGTTCAGCCAGTGGTTGCAGGAAGAAATCTGGCTGGCGCAAAGGCAGCTCGAACCCTCCACCGCCGTCACCTGAACCCCCCAACCCCCTGTAGGAGCTGCCGCAGGCTGCGATCTTTTGATCTTGCTTTTAAAAGCCAGGATCAAAAGATCGCAGCCTGCGGCAGCTCCTACAGGGTAACGTGCGTTTTTTGAATGTTATCTCGCTCAATAAATCGTTTGTCCAACTTGCGTCGGATGCCAAGACTGCTCGAACTGGATAAAAACAACGATGGGCGATGCACATGCGACTCGAGCGAAACTTTGTTAACGGGCAATTCAATGAGCCGGCCAGCGCTGCGTTGATCGCCGTCTATAACCCGGCCACCGAAGCGCTGATAGGCCACGTCTCGGCCGCCACCAGCGACGAAGCCACGGTTGCCGTCGAAGCGGCCGCAGCGGCGCAGAAAACCTGGGGCAAGCTGACCAGCATCGAGCGCGCCGAACACCTGCGCGCCTTCGCCGATGCCCTGGAAGCCTGCGCCGAGAACATTGGTGAAGCCCTGGCCGCCGAGTCCGGCAAAAGCGTGAGCGATGCCAGCAACGAAGCCCGTTACGCTGCGCAGATCACCCGTTATCACGCCGAATGGGCGCGCCGCATCGAAGGCGAGATCATTCCCAGCGACACACCGAACGAAAACCTCTTTCTGCACCGCGAGCCGATTGGCGTGGTCGCCTGCCTGATCCCGTTCAATTACCCGGTCTACACCCTGCTGCGCAAGATCGCTCCGGCGCTGATCGCCGGCAACACCGTGGTCGTACGCCCGAGCAACAACACGCCGACCTCGGCCTTCGAAATCGCCAAGGCTGTACAGCAATCCGGTGTGCCGGCGGGCGTGATCAATATCCTGACCATGGATCACGCCACCGCCGCCACGGTTTGCACCCACAAAGCCGTGGGGCTGATCACCCTCACCGGCAGCGTCAACGCCGGACGCATCGTGCTCGATTATTGCAAGGCCAACATCGCCAAGCCGTCCCTGGAACTGGGCGGCAAGACCCCGGCGATCATCGAGGCCGACGCCGACCTCGAGGCCGCCGCCAGTGCGATCGTCGCCTCCAAGACCACCCACTGTGGCCAGTTGTGCACGGCGGTGGAGCGGGTCTATGTGCAGGAAAGCGTCTACGACCAATTCCTCGGCCTGTTGAAAGAGAAAATCAGTGCCGTGAAATTCGGCGACCGCGCCACCGATGCCCGCCTGATGGGGCCACTGGTCAATGCCAGTTCGCAACAGAACATCCATGCCATGGTCGAGCGCGCCATCGCCGACGGCGCGGTGCTGGAAACCGGCGGCGTGCTGCCTGAAGGCAAGGGCCATTTCTATCCGCCGACCCTGCTCAGTGGCTGCCGCCAGGACATGGAAATCATCCAGGAAGAAATCTTCGGCCCGGTGCTGCCGGTGCTCAAGTACCGCGACATCGACGAAGCCCTGGCCATGGCCAACGACCACCAGTTCGGCCTGTCGTCGGTGCTGTACACCGAGAACTATCGCACCGCGCAGAAAGTCGCCAACGCCATCGAGGCCGGCGAACTGTACGTCAATCGCACCCCGGCCGACCCGTACCAGGGCTTCCACGCCGGCTGGAAACGCTCGGGCCTGGGCGGCGATGACGGCAAGCACGGCATGCTCGAATTCACCCAGACTCGTCTGGTGGTGATGAAGTACTGATTTACCGGAGCACCCCTCTCGCTTATGTGGGAGCGGGCTTGCTCGCGAAGACGTCTTATCAGTCGACATTGATGGTGCCTGACACTCCGCTTTCGCGAGCAAGCCCGCTCCCACATTGGCCTGAGTACACCTGAGTCATATAAAAACAATTATTCGAGCGCCCGGACCACCGGGTGCCAGAGGTCTACTCGATGTCCAAGCCAGCAACCACTGTTGCCGCTGTTCAGGGTTCGAACGCGGGTTCAAAAAGCCAAAGCGACAAGGGAAGTCGTTATTTCCAACTGATGCTGTTGGTGCTCGCCGCCGGTGCGATCTATCCGATCCTGTACCTGCGCCAGGTCTACCAGACCACCATGCTCGAGGTGTTCCAGATCAGCCACAGCGAGCTGGGCTACCTGTACTCGATGCTCGGCACGATCTTCCTGCTCTCGTATTTGCCCAGCGGCTGGCTGGCGGATCGCATCGCACCGCGCTTCCTGATTTTCTTCTCGCTGGTGGCCACCGGCGCCCTGGGCCTGTGGTACTCCACCGCGCCGTCGATGACCGGGTTGATGATCATCTTCGGTTGCTGGGGCCTGACCACCGGTTTGACCTTCTGGGCCTCGGTGCTCAAGCGGGTGAAGATGATTGCTCATCACACCGAGCAGGGACGGTTCTTCGGCATCCTCGACGGCGGTCGCGGTCTGGTCGAAGCCCTGCTGGCAACCGTCGCCCTGGCGCTGTTCGCCTTTGCCACCGAAACCCGTGGCGAGTCGGTGGCCGAAGGCTTCAGGCACGTGGTCTACCTGTATTCCTTCACCTGTATCGCCATCGGCTGCGTGCTGGTGCTGATCAAGGACCCGAAGGCCATGGAAGACACGCCGGCGGTGGAGAAGGGCAAGTTCAACCTGCTCAGCGACCTGACCACCTTGGTGAAAATTCCTGAACTGTGGCTGGTCACTGCCATTGTGTTCTGCGGTTACCACATCTTCTGGGCCACCTACAGTTTCTCCGATTACCTGCAGGGCGGCGGCATGACCGCGGTCATGGCCGGCACCATCACCACCATCAAGCTGTGGATGCGTCCCATCGGCGGCATCGGCGGCGGCTGGCTCGGCGACAAGTTCTCCAACATTTCGGTACTGGTCGTCGCGTTGTTCCTCGCTTCCCTGGCGATGATCGGCCTGATCGTGTTCCCGGCCCTCAACAGCCTCGGCCTGCTGATCGGCACGGTGATTTTCATCGGCCTGATGACCTACGCCATTCGCGGGCTGTACTGGGCGATCCTGGACACCTGCAACATCCCGCTGCGCATCACCGGCCTGGCCATCGGCATCGTCTCGGTGGTGGGTTACCTGCCGGATGCGTTCATTCCCTTGATCAACGGCTACCTCACCGAGCACTTCCCCGGTGCCTTTGGCTACAAGCTGTATTTCGGCTACATCGCGTTCGTCGGCCTGCTCGGGACCCTGGCGGCCCTCACACTGCGTGCGCGCATCAATCGTAAATCCATGAATAAGAAGACAGGTGCCTGAGATGAAAATCGTCGCCCTTGAAACCCATATCGTTGCTGTTCCGCCACCGCACATCGGCGGGATGTACTGGCTGTTCGTCAAGATCAAGACCGACTGCGGCATCGAAGGCGTCGGCGAAATCTACGCCGCGACCTTCGGCCCAAAGGCCATGGTGCCGATCATCGAAGACGTGTTCGAACGCTACCTGCTGAACCAGGACCCGCACCACATCGAACGCTTTTTCCGCCAGGCCTATTCGAGCGGCTTCACCCAGCGCCCGGACCTGACCATGATGGGCGTGGTCAGCGGTCTGGAGATGGCCTGCTGGGACATCATCGGCAAGGCGGCGAACAAACCGGTCTACGAGTTGCTCGGGGGCAAGGTCCACGAAAAGCTGCGTTCCTACACCTACCTGTACCCGGTCAACAGCAAGGGTGAGTACGACTACGACGACCCGGACCTGGCCGCCGAGTGCGCCATCGAAAACATGAACAAAGGCTTCACCGCCGTGAAGTTCGACCCGGCCGGGCCGTACACCGCGTACTCCGGTCACCAGATTTCCCTGGAAGTGCTGGAGCGCTGCGAAACCTTCTGCCGCAAGATCCGCGAAGCGGTGGGCGACAAGTGCGACCTGCTGTTCGGCACCCACGGGCAGATGGTGCCGTCCTCGGCCATTCGCCTGGCCAAGCGCCTGGAGAAGTACGACCCGCTGTGGCTCGAAGAGCCGGTGCCGCCGGGCCAGGAAGACGCGATGGCGCAAGTCGCGGCCAAGACCAGCATCCCGATTGCCACCGGTGAACGCCTGACCACCAAGTACGAATTCTTCAAGCTGCTGCAGGCCGGCGGCGCGTCGATCCTGCAAATGAACGTCGCACGCTGCGGTGGCCTGCTGGAAGCGAAGAAGATCGCGAGCATGGCCGAGGCGTATTACGCGCAGATCGCCCCGCACCTCTACAACGGGCCGATCGGCGCGGCGGCGAGTTTCCAGTTGGCGACCTGCACGCCGAACTTCCTGATCCAGGAAAGCATCATGACCTGGGGTGGTTTCCATGCCGAAGTCCTGACCAAACCCTTGCAGTGGGAGGACGGCTACATCATCCCGTCCACCGAGCCGGGCCTTGGTGTGGAGCTGAACATGGACGTGGTGCGCAAGCATTCGCCCTACACCGGTGAGCGGTTGCACCTGCAAATGGCGCCGACTCCGGCGGATGTCAAAGACACTTCGCCGGCCAGGGGCTGACGGGAGAGGGCGCAATCCCCCTGTAGGAGCTGCCGCAGGCTGCGATCTTTTGATCTTGCTTTTGAAAAGTCAAAAGATCGCAGTCTCGTTGCACTCGACAGCTCCTACAGGGGGAGGCGCGGTTTTTTTTGTACAACGACTTACGCGGTAACCGTGCATGACATACGACTACATCATCGCTGGCGCCGGCGCAGCAGGCTGCGTTCTGGCCAATCGCCTCTCGGCTTCCGGGAAACACACGGTGCTGCTGCTGGAAGCGGGCGGGAAAGACTCGTCCTTCTGGTTCAAGATCCCGGTCGGCTTCGCCAAGATGTATTACAACCCGACCTTCAACTGGATGTACTACAGCCGCCCGCAAAAGCAACTGAACAACCGTGAGATCTATGCCCCGCGTGGCAAGGTGCAGGGTGGTTCGGGCTCGATCAACGCGATGATCTACGTGCGTGGCCAGGCTCATGACTTCGATGACTGGGCGGCCAACGGCAACGACGGCTGGGGCTTCAAGGACGTGCTGCCGTACTTTCGCAAGCTGGAAAACCACCCGCTGGGTGACAGCGATTACCACGGCGGCAGCGGCCCGATCAGCATCACCCCGATGAAGGGCCAGACCCATCCGATCTGCGATGTGTTCCTCAAGGGCTGCGATGAGCTGGGCTTCCCCATCAGCGACGACTTCAACGGGCCGAAATTCGAAGGTGCGGGCATCTACGACGTCAACACCCGCGACGGCCAGCGCTGCTCCAGCAGCTTCGCCCATTTGCACCCGGCATTGAGCCGACCGAACCTGACGGTCGAGCATTTTGCCCTGGTCGACCGGGTACTGTTCGACGACCGGCAACGCGCTACCGGGGTCGCCATCACCCAGCACGGCGTGGTGCGCACCTTCAGCGCCAACAAGGAAGTGATCCTCTGCGCCGGTGCCGTGGACACACCGAAAATCCTGCAACTGTCCGGCGTGGCCGATCAGGCGCTGCTGGCCAGGCACAACATCCCGCTGGTCAAGCACCTGCCGGCGGTGGGACAGAACCTGCAGGACCACCTGTGCGCCAGTTACTATTACAAGGCCAACATCCCGACGTTGAACGACCAGCTCAGTTCTCTGCTCGGCCAGTTCAAGCTGGGCCTGAAGTACCTGTTTACCCGCAAGGGCGCGCTGGCGATGAGCGTCAACCAGGCCGGCGGGTTCTTCCGTGGCGACGCACAGCAGACCAACCCGAATTTGCAGCTGTACTTCAACCCGCTGTCGTACCAGATCCCGAAGAACAACAAGGCCAGTCTCAAGCCCGAGCCGTACTCAGGCTTCCTGCTGTGCTTCAACCCGTGCCGGCCGACCAGTCGCGGGCATATCGAAATCGCCTCGAAAAACCCGCGGGATGCGGCGCTGATCGACCCCAATTACCTGAGCACCCAGAAGGACATCGACGAGGTGATCCAGGGCAGTCGCCTGATGCGCAAGATCATGCAGGCGCCGGCGCTCAAGGGCATCACCGTCGAAGAGGTGTTGCCGGGACCGGTGGTCGAAACCGACGAGCAGATGCTGCAGTACTTCCGCGAAAACAGTGGCTCGATCTACCACTTGTGCGGTTCCTGCGCCATGGGCCCGGACGAGCAGAAATCGGTGGTGGACAAGCGCCTCAAGGTCCACGGGCTGGACGGTTTGCGCATCGTCGATGCGTCGATTTTCCCCAACGTGACGTCGGGCAACACCCACGCCGCCGTGTTGATGGTGGCGGAAAAGGGCGCCGATCTGATACTGCAGGACGCGTGATGCCGGTCACCTGGTTGTATCAAAAATGAATTTCCGCGGTTTGCGCTGCTCATACCTTTAGGCAGCGGATCCAATTCCGCGAAATCATTGAGGCAATCAGGGAGCGGCACGGTCATGAGTCGAGTACCGACGGCGGACGGACATCGTCCTGGCGGGTTGATTCTGGTGGTCGAGGACGACCCGCTGATCCTGGAGTTTCTCTGTGAGATTCTTCAGGAGGAGGGTTTTGTCGTCGAGCCGCACACCAGTGCGGATGCGGCAGCAGTCTATCTGGAACAACATGCGCCGCAGGTGGGCATGCTGCTGACAGACATCACCATGCCCGGCACGCTCAATGGCGCGGACCTGGCCAACCAGTTCGGCGATCGCTGGCCGGACAAGCCGATCATGATCATGTCCGGTTTCGAAACCCCTGAAAGCTCAGGGGTGCGGCACGCGGTCTCGTTCATCAAGAAGCCCTGGATGATCGGTGGGCTGCTCGATTGTGTGGGCCAGACCTTCAAGTCCAAACGACTCAACTGAGCCGTTCGCAGATGCTACATTGCCGGGCAAATCCGTCCGGCAGCTGCGAGGTTCCTTTCCTTGTCCGATCACCCTGTATTCAACTCGACTTATCGTGCCTTTCTGTTCGACATGGACGGCACTGTCCTGACGTCCATTGCCGCCGCCGAGCGGGTCTGGACCACCTGGGCCGTGCGCCATGGTGTCGATGTCGAGTCCTTCCTGCCGACCATTCACGGCGCCCGCGCCATCGACACCATCAGGCGCCTGGGCTTGCCCGGGGTGGATGCCGAGGCCGAAGCCGCGTGGATCACCGAAGCGGAAATCGACGACGTCGACGGGGTCTTCGAAGTGGCGGGCGCGGCGAAATTCCTGCGGTCCTTGCCGGCCAGGCAGTGGGCCATCGTCACCTCCGCTCCTCGGGAACTGGCGCTGCGGCGGATGGCGGCGGCGGGGATTCCCGAGCCTGAGGTGCTGGTGACTGCCGAGGACGTCACGGCCGGCAAGCCTGACCCCGCAGGTTATCGACTCGCGGCCCGGCGTCTGGGCGTGGAGCCTGTGCAGTGCCTGGTTTTTGAAGATGCCACGGTGGGGATTCTGGCAGCTGAAGCGGCGGGGGCGGATTTGGTTATTGTCACGGCGACCCATGAACAGCCGATCGAGACGGTGCATGGGACGCTGGCAAGTTATGAATCGGTGCGGGTTCTGGTGGATGCCGAAGGTTTGCGCCTGCACGCCATCTAATGTGGGAGCGAGCCTGCTCGCGAAGACGTCGTGTCAGCGGCTATTGATGTTGGCTGACACACCGCTTTCGCGAGCAGGCTCGCTCCCACAGGGGATCAGTGTTCCAGTCAGTAAAGTCCCGGAACCAGCCGCCAGGTGCGGGCGCAATAGGCTTCGTATTCGCTGCCGAACTGCGCCCTGAGCAAGGCCTCTTCCGAGTGAATCCGGGCAATCAGCGGGATCAGGGTCAACGCCGCCAGCAGCAGACCGACCCCCGAGCGAAACGCCAGCGCCCAGCCCACGGCGATGACCATCATCCCCAGGTAACTGGGGTTGCGCAGGCGCCGGTAAATGCCCTCGGTGACCAGTTGATGCCCCGGCTGGATCGCCACCAGCCCGCTGAAGCGCTTGCCCAGCACAAACACCGGCCACAACCGCAGCGCGCCGCCCGCGATGAACAACAGTGCCCCGAGCCAGCGCACGCCTTCACCTCCAAACGTCCAGAAGTCGATGCGGTCGGTATAGGCCGGCACAAAGCCGCTGAGCACGCCGATCACACCGAAGACCGGGAGGACCCAGCGATTGGCCCGGTCTTCGCGTTCTCCCGAACTCAGGTTGACTTCGGTGAACAGCGATGCGACGGCCATGACCAGGGTGGCCAGGGCGACGACAACCAGTGAGCCGTGGCTGAAGTAAGCCGCGAAACCGCCCAGTCCCCAGATCGCCAGGGCGAGGTAGGCGAGGGTGCTGACGACGGCGAAAAACGCCAGTTTGGCCGAGATTTTCATGGCGCCTCCAAAAAAGACCTCCGGTATGTTCAGTGTAGATACCGAGGGTTCCCACGCTGAGCGAGGGGGCGATCAAATCACCTCTGCTCGCGCATTGCGCCGGATCACCTGGGGCGGTTGTCCGAACACCCGCAGGAAGGTTTCGCGCATGCGTCGGCGGTCAGTGAACCCGGTTTCCAGGGCGATCTGGTCGAGGGTCAGGCGTCCGCGTTCAAGCATCTGTCGCGCCGCTTCCAGACGCAGGTTCTCGATGGCCTTGGCCGGCGATTGCCCGGTTTCGGCGCGAAACGCCCGGCTGAATTGCCGGGGGCTGAGGTTGGCCACCTGTGCCAGTTGCTCCACCGAAAGGGGTTGGGCGAGGTGTTCCCGGGCGTAGCCGAGCACGGTCTGGATGCGGTCGGATTTCGGCGCCAGTTCCAGCAGCGCCGAATGCTGCGACTGGCCGCCGGCGCGGCGGTGGTACATCACCAGTTTCTGTGCCACGGCCCGGGCCAGCTCGGCGCCGTGGTCCTTTTCCACCATGGCCAGTGCGAGGTCGATACCCGCGGTCATGCCGGCGGACGTCCAGATCGAACCGTCGATCACGTAGATGCGATCCGCCTCGACCTTGATCGCCGGAAACCGCGCCTGCAGTTCCCGGGCGTAGGCCCAGTGGGTGGTGGCCCGCCGTCCGTCGAGCAAGCCGGCCTGGGCCATCACGAACGCCCCGGAGCAGATCGACGCCGTGCGGCGCGCGCTGTGGATGCTGGTCTTCAGGTACTCCAGCACGGCCTCGGGCGCCTGCTCGATGATCGAGTCGCCGCCGACCACGATGACGGTGTCGAACACGCGCCCGTCGAAGGCCTCGGTGCAAACGCTCAAGCCACCCGAGGCGCGCAGGTTGTGACCGTTTTCCGAGAGCACGCGCACGTCATACAGGGTCTCTGCGGCACTGAAGTTGGCGTATTCGAACACCGGCATGGCGGCCAGCGCCATGGACTGGAAACCCTCGAAAACCACGAACGCCACGCTGATCATCGGCCTGTCCTCAAACGGTTATGTCCGAAAAACGTACTTTAAACGTCATTTGAGACGGGCGTAAGTCCCTTTATAACGGTCCGCACCCGGCGAATCTCTCGCCTCACCCTGGAGGAACCGCACCATGGCTCTCTCATCCAAAGGCACTGCACTGATCACCGGCGCATCATCGGGCATCGGCGCGGTGTATGCCGATCGCCTGGCCCGCCAGGGTTACGACCTGATCCTGGTGGCCCGCAACCAGGCCAGGCTCAATGCCCTGGCCAGTCATTTGAGCGACCAGACCGGGCGCACCGTGGAGGTGGTGGCCGCCGACCTGAAGAACAAGGCGGATTCGCTGCGGGTCGAACAGATCCTGCGCAACGATGCCAGCATCACCTTGTTGGTCAACAACGCCGGGGTCGGTGGCGTCATGCCGCTGCTCGCCAGCCCCGTGGACGACATGGAAGCGATGATCAACCTCAACGTGACGGCGTTGATGCGCCTGGCCTACGCCTCTGTACCCGGCTTCGTTGCCCGGGGCACCGGCACCGTGGTCAATATCGCCTCCATCGTCGCCATCGCCCCGGAAATCCTCAACGGCGTGTACGGCGGGACCAAGGCGTTCGTCCTGGCCCTGAGCCAGTCGATGCAGCATGAACTGGCGGACAAAGGCATACGCGTCCAGGCGGTGTTGCCGGGGGCGACCGCCACCGATTTCTGGAGCGAGGCGGGCAACCCGGTGGAAAACCTGCCGCAGGAGATCGTGATGTCTGCCGAAGACATGGTCGATGCCGCGCTCGCTGGCCTGGCGGCCGGTGAAGCGGTGACCATCCCGGGCCTGCACGATGGCAGCCAGTGGGATCGTCACGAAGCCCAGCGCAAGACGCTGTCCGGGTTGTTTGGCAATTGCGTGGCGGCGCCGCGTTATCGCTGAGACTGTCCCCGGACCGGGTGAACTAAACTTGCAGGAGAGGACCGTTCACCGCTGGCTCGTCGACCTGTTCGGCTAGCCGGTGGCGTGTAACAGGAACCGACATGCTTCATATCCGCACGCCTTTGATCCTGCACCCCGGCCTGTCGACCCCGACCCGCCGTATCTGGCTGAAACTGGAGAACCTGCAACCTGGCGGCTCGTTCAAAATACGCGGCATCGGCTTGCTGTGCAGCCGGGCGGCACAACAGGGCAAGCGCAAGGTGGTCTGTCCCTCCGGCGGTAACGCGGGACTGGCCACGGCCATGGCTGCGGCATGCCTGGGGCTCAAGGCCTGCATCGTGGTGCCGCACACCACCCCCCACAGCACCCGGGCGCGGATCAGCAAGACCGGCGCCGAGGTGATCGAGCACGGCAAGGTCTGGGACGAAGCCAATCAACGGGCCCGTGAACTCGCCCAGGATCCACGCTGTGAATTCGTGCCGGCCTTCGACCACCCGGTGTTGTGGGAAGGGCACAGCACGATGGTCGATGAAATCCTTGCCGACTGCCCGCCGGTGGACGTGCTGGTGGCATCGGTGGGCGGCGGTGGCTTGCTGGCCGGGCTGCTCACCGGGCTGATTCGTCATCGGCACACCGATTGCCGCATCGTCGCCTGCGAAACCGAAGGCGCGGCGTCGTTCGCTGCAGCAGTCGCGGCCGGGCATCCGGTCAGATTGCCGAAAATCGACACGGTTGCCACGTCCCTGGGGGCTGCGCAAGTGGCCGCCTGGCCGGTCAGGCACATCGACGATTTCCCCCATGAGTGCGTGGTGCTCAGTGATGATGAGGCGATCATGGGCGTGGTGCGTTACGCCAATGATTTGCGTCAGCTGGTCGAGCCGGCGTGCGGCGTTTCATTGGCGATCGCCTACCTGGATCACCCGGCGATTGCCGACGCCCATGACGTAGTGATCGTGGTGTGTGGCGGGGTGAGTATCAACGCGCAGCTGGTGGCCGGGTGGGCACGCATGTCCACCGGCACACACGCGAGGCAGGGCTGGAAACGCTATCCCGGTGTCACAAGCCCTACCGCTGGCGATGACGGTCTTCAGTGATCGGCGGCAACGCCTTCCTGGACGAGGATGGCGCGGGCCAGGTCTTCGTCGCTTGCGTTGTTGAGGGCGGGATTGTCCTGACGGAGCTTTTTCAACACCGACTCCAGATAAGCACCACGAATCGCACCGCCGCTGGCGACGAAGCTGGAGGCGTCATCCCGGGCGGGAATCATGAGTTTGTGGTCTTTGAATGTTGAGTACAGCGAGGCGGAAACCCCGGCCGAGGTAGCGACATCTTTGGCATCCACATCGGCCAGAGCCGAACCTGCGGGCAAACAAAGTACCAGTGCAGAGATGATAAATATGCGGCGCATGACGGTGTCCTCCGACAGCATGAAGCATAAGGGATGTACTACATAGTTTAGGATACGTGGCAGTCGACGAGAGTTCCGTGACGGGAGCTCTGAGGCATCGCCGCCGAGAACAGGTGTGGGAGGCAGGGTCGTTGAGCGTCGATATTCAAAGCGTGGTGATCGGGGCCGGAGTCGTCGGGTTGGCGGTGGCCAGGTGCCTGGCCATGAGCGGGCGGGACGTGCTGGTCGTCGAGGCCGGGGCGGGCATCGGCACGGGCATCAGTTCGCGCAATTCGGAAGTGATTCATGCCGGTATCTATTACCCGGGAGGCAGCCTCAAGGCGCAACTGTGCGTGGAGGGCAAGCAGCGTCTTTACGCTTTTTGCGATGAGCACGCCGTTGAATACCGGCGCGTGGGCAAGCTGATCGTGGCCACCGATGAGCAGCAGCGCGCGGCGTTGCAGCGCCTGTTGCAGCAGGGGCGTGTCAATGGTGTCGATGACCTGCAATGGCTGGATGGCCCGCAGGCCCGGGAGCTTGAACCGGCGTTGTCCTGCGTCGCGGCACTGTGGTCGCCCTCTACCGGCATCGTCGATTCCCACGGGCTGATGCTGGCACTTCAGGGCGACGCCGAGCGGTTCGGTGTGACGCTGGCCTTGCACACGCCATTGCTGTCGGCCCTGTGCATCGACCAGGGCTTCGAGCTGCGCATGGGCGGCAGCCAACCCATGACCCTGCACTGCCGCGAAGTGATCAACTGCGCGGGGCTGTCCGCTCCCGAGGTGGCGCGCGCTATCGTCGGTCTGCCTGCACAGTGCGTTCCCCAGGCGCATCTGTGCAAGGGCAGCTATTTCAGTTTCAGCGGTCGGGCACCCTTTCGGCACCTGGTGTATCCGGCCCCGGAGAGTGCGGGACTGGGCGTGCACATGACGCTCGACCTGGGCGGGCAGGCGCGCTTCGGGCCGGATGTCGAATGGGTCGAGCACATTGATTACCGCGTCGAACTCCGTAGGGCCGAGGGTTTTTATCAGGCGATCCGCCGTTATTGGCCGGGCTTGCCGGACAATAGCCTGCAACCGGCCTACAGCGGCATTCGCCCGAAAATCAGCGGGCCGACCGAGCCGGCCGCCGATTTTCTCGTCAGCGGATGTGCCGAACATGGCGTGCCGGGGCTGGTGAATCTGTTCGGCATCGAGTCACCGGGGCTGACCAGTTGCCTGGCGCTTGCCGAGTACGTGGTGAAACGCCTCGACGACCGATGATCAGTGCTGGCCCTGCCTTGCGGGCATCGGGTCTATGCTAGGGAGTGCGCTTACTGCCATCGGAGACCTCTGATGATCACCGTACGCACTGCCTGCCTGCTGGCCGATTACAAACGCTGGGCCAATCAGCGACTGTTTGACAGCCTTGCGGCGCTTCCTCCGGGCGAAGTCAAAAAACAACGGGTGTCGGTGTTCAACAACATGATCGGCACCCTCAATCATGTCTACGTGGTGGACTGCATCTGGCGGGCGCACCTTGAAGGCCGGGGACATGGCTTCAAGACCTCGCACGATCTGCTGCATGCCGACCTGTCGGAACTGCGCCAGGCGCAAAAAGAGATCGATCGCTGGTACTGCGACTGGAGCGCCCGGCAAACCGATGCCTCCCTGGACAAGCCTGTGGAGTTCACCTTTGTCTCGGGCGAAAGCGGCACCATGAGCGCCGGCGCGATGCTGATGCATGTGGTCAACCACGCCAGCTATCACCGCGGCTGGGTGGTGCAGATGTACTTCGAGATTCCGGCCATGCCACCGGTGACCGACATGCCGGTGTACCTGCGCGAATCCGAGCCGGTGCTCCTGCAGTCGATCAACGCCCCTACGGTGGCGCCGCCATGTGCTGTGCAATTTTCGAGCGCAACCAGCGTTCTGCCGGATCGTTATCGCTGACCCCGTTCCAGACCATCGACAGTTCGGACAGGTTGATCTCAAAGGGCGCATCGTCCGCCCGTAACTGGTTGCAGCCTTCGATCAGCGCGCTGGCCGCGTAATCCGGTACGGTGGCGAGCATGTCAGTCCCCGCCAGCAAGGCCCGCAAGCCCGCGAACTGTGGCACCGCCAGCACCACCCGCCGCGAACGGCCGATGCGGGCCAGGTCATTGTCGATGGATCCGCTCAGATCCCCGGAAAACGACACCAGTGCGTGAGGGCGTTCGCAGAACTCGTCGAGGGTCAACGGACCGGGACGGTCATCGCCGCGCAGGATCTTCACACTCAGGTCGCGCAATTTCTTGCGCTTGGCGTTGGCCGGCAATTCCGTGGTGTAGCTGATGCCGACGGAAATCTCGCCGCTGGCCAGCATCGACGACATCAGCAGGAAATTCACCCGGCGCACCACCACCACAACGTTCTGCGCCTCTTCGCGAATCTGCTTGAGCAGCGGCGGAAAGAGCCCGAATTCGGCGTCGTCGGACAAGCCGATGCGAAACACATCGCGACTGGTGGAAGGCTCGAAATCCTTGGCCCGGCTGACCGCCCCGGAAATGGTGTCCATCGCCGGCTGCAACTCCTTGAGAATCTGCAACGCCCGCGGGGTCGGCTCCAGGCTCCGACCGTTGCGCACCAGCAACGGATCGTCGAACAGATCGCGCAGCTTGGCCAGCGACGCACTGACAGCAGGTTGACCGAGGAACAGTTTTTCCCCGGCCCGGGTCAGGTTCTTCTCGAACATCAGGGTTTCGAAAATCACCAGCAGGTTCATGTCCACGCGGCGCAGGTCGTTGCGGTTCATTGTGGCGGGCTCGGTGGGGGTGGGTTTTTTCAGTAAAGCAGCAAACCCTGCGGAATCTAGCGTTCGCTGAATACCTGTGGGAGCGAGCTTGCTCGCGATTGCGGTGCATCAGGCACATCATCGTTTACTGATGCTCCCTCATCGCGAGCAAGCTCGCTCCCACAGGTTCGGCGCTTTATTCAGACGGATCAAGTCGATCCAGCGCCCGGTTCACCGCCAGTTCACCGAGCATGATGACCTGAGCAATGCCCAGCAGCGTGTTGCGATGCGAGCCCTCCAGAAAACCCGCCAGATCGTTGGTCATCACATTGGCCGAGGCCAGCGACTCGCAGGCGTGGGCCAGCAGGGTTTCGGTGTCGAGGTCGGGGTTGATGGTGAACATCGTGGACGGTTTGTGGGGTGTGGCCATGATGTTGGTGGCGGGGTTGAGGTAGTGATTGAGGGCGTGTTCGGCGGCTTCTTGGAATTGCTTGGAGTCGGGGCTTTCGTAGGGGGAGGCTGGATCGGTTTCTGGCGGGTTGGGTGTTGGTTTGATCATCGATAGAACTCCAGTACTGTAAAAATTGGAGCCATCACTTTCGCTACCAAACGAAGGGCGGTGGCCATGCACAGGTTGGTAGACCGGAGTACTGGAACCGGCGCCCCCGAAGAGGCCCTGCGCATGACGACCATAAAAGCAGCAACTGCTTGAAGTGGCGCTACGCGCAGTACTCCGGGCTACCAAACCCGATCGCTGTTTTTCAGCGACCGGCTAACGATAAAGCCCGGACCCAAGGCGCGTAAGCCGGCGGATTCTGGCGTAACCGTAGGCAATGACGCAAGGCGCTGTAGCTTTCATCAAGTAACGCTGACAGCCGTTAAACAAGGTCGGTCAGTCGATGTTTAATATGCGGTTGTCACGACAAAAACATGGCTTTGGGCTGAGCACGAAACCTGTGGGAGCGGGCTTGCTCGCGATGGCGGAGTATCAGCCGAGGCTTTTGTTGGCAGGTAGATCGCAATCGCGGGCAAGCCCGCTCCCACAGTGTTATGTGGTGGACTCTGGCTCCGTCAGCACCTTCCTGAACGTCTCCACCAACGGCCGCAAATTGATCCGGTGCCACGCCGCCCACAGCGGTCGGGTGAGGGAAATCCATGGCACTTCCCGCAGCACCACACCCGGCGGTGCGTTGCGGCTCAAGCCTTTCTGGATCATGGCGATGCCCAGTCCCGAGGCGACCAGTGCCATTGCGGTGAACGGGCCGGTGGCTTCCATGCGGATATCCGGGGTGAAGCCGGCGCGGATGCAGGCGCTGACGAAGTTTTCGCGGCTGGCGACATTCTGGTGTTGCACGCCAATCCACTCCTGACCGGCGAGGTCCGCCGGGGTCAACACGGCCTGTTGTGCCAGCGGATGGTGCTCGGGCAGGGCCAGCAGCATCGGGTCGTCCAGCACCTGAAAACCCAGCAGGTCCGGGTCGTCTTCGGTCGGTGGTTCGCTGACCAGGGCGATGTCCAGGCTTCGCTGGCGCAAGCCTTCGAGTTGTTCGGCCGAGCGCAGGTTGTACAGCGCCACGTGTACGTTCGGCCGGTTGACCCGCAGCACGCGCAAGGCATTGGGCAGCACGCCGGCGTGCATGGCATTTTCGATGTAGCCGATGCACAGGCCGCCTTCCTCGCCGCGCCCCAGGCGTTTGCCGAGGGATTCCAGGCGATTGGCGTGGGTCAGCAGGGCGCGGGTTTCGGCGAGGAAGGTCTGGCCGTCGCGGGTCAGGCGGATGCGTTGCTGGCTGCGCTCGAACAGGGTCAGGCCCAGGCGCTCTTCGAGCTGGGCGATCTGCCGGCTCAGGGGCGACTGGGAAATGTGCAGGCGTTCGGCGGCGCGCCCGACGTGTTCTTCCTCGGCGACGGCGACGAAGTAGCGCAATTGGCGGATGTCGATCATGTCAGACCTTCAGGGACTCAAGTGCTGCACATTATGTCTTGGACGGTCCGATGCTCGCAATCTAGGATCGGCTCAACGGTCAGCCACCTGACCTCTGATACTCAAGAGGATTCACCATGAGCTTGAAAGACAAACTGCCCGGTGCGCTGGGCCTGGGCACCGCACCACTGGGCAACATGTTCCGCGCCATTCCCGAAGACGAGGCGATGGCCACCGTCCATGCCGCCTGGGACGTCGGCGTGCGTTACTTCGATACCGCGCCGTTCTACGGATCCGGCCTGTCGGAAATTCGCCTCGGCGCCGCATTGGCCCGCTACAACCGCGACGACTATGTACTGAGCAGCAAGGTCGGCCGGGTGATCCTCGATGAAGTCGAAGACACCGCCGCCCGTGACCTGGGCGAGAAGAGCGGGGTGTTCGAGCACGGCCTGCCGAACAAAATCGTCAACGACTACAGCGCCGACGCGACCCTGCGTTCCATCGAAGACAGCCTCAAGCGCCTGCAAACCGATCGCCTGGACATCGTCTGGGTCCACGATATCGCCCAGGATTTCTACGGCGATCAATGGCTGGAGTACTTCAACCAGGCCCGCACCGGCGCGTTCAAAGTGCTGACACGCTTGCGCGAAGAAGGCGTGATCAAGGGCTGGGGCCTGGGGGTGAACAAGGTCGAACCCTGCGAGCTGACCCTTGATCTGAGCGAAGCGCAGCCGGACGGTTTTCTGCTGGCGGGTCGCTACACTCTTCTCGACCATGATCGCGCCTTGCAGCGTTTGATGGACGCCGCTCTGGCGCAGCAGGTCGAAATCGTGGTCGGTGGTCCTTACAGCTCGGGCATTCTGGCCGGTGGCGCGCACTTCGAGTACCAGAAGGCCAGCCCGGCGATCATCGACAAGGTCGAGCAGATCAAGCGTATCGCGGCGGCCCATGGCGTCGACGTCAAGGCCGCGGCATTGCAGTTTTCGCTGGCTAACCCGGCAGTCGCCGCGGTGATTCCGGGTTCCAGCCGTCCGCAGCGGATTGCCGAAGACGTGGCCGCGTTGTCGGCGGTGATTCCCGCTGATTTCTGGCAGGCGTTGCGTGAGGCGAAGCTGGTCTCCGAGCGAGCGCCCTTGCCCCTCACTGGAGCTTGAACATGAAGATTGATTTGAGTGGAAAACTGGCAGTCGTCAGTGGCAGCACCGCCGGCATCGGCCTGGGCATCAGCCAGGCACTGGCCGTGGCGGGCGCCACGGTGGTGGTGATCGGTCGCGATACGGCCAAGGTCGAGCAGGCACTGGCGAGCATCCGTCAGCGTGTTCCCGCTGCGCAATTGCGTGGCGTGACCGCAGACCTGGGCACCGCCGAAGGCGCCGAAAAACTGTTCGCCGCCGAGCCACGGGCAGACATCCTGGTGAACAACCTCGGGATCTTCAACACGGTGGACTTCTACGACGCCCCGGACAGTGAGTGGACGCGCTTCTACGAGGTCAACGTGATCTCCGGTGTGCGCCTGTCCCGGCACTACACACCGGGCATGGTCAAGCAGGGGTGGGGGCGGGTGATCTTCCTGTCTTCGGAATCCGGCGTGGCGACACCGGCGGACATGATCAACTATGGCGTGACCAAAAGCGCCAACCTGGCGGTGTCCCATGGCCTGGCCAAACGCCTGGCCGGCACCGGGGTGACGGTCAACGCGATCCTGCCCGGGCCGACCTTTACCGATGGCCTGGAAGACATGCTCAAGGACGCCACGGCCGAATCCGGGCGCAGCGCCCGGGACGAAGCCGATGCGTTCGTGCGCAAGGCCCGGCCGACGTCGATCATCCAGCGCGTGGCGGACGTCGAGGAGGTTGCCAATCTGGTGGCCTACATCGCTTCGCCGTTATCCTCGGCCACCACCGGTGCTGCCTTGCGGGTCGACGGCGGTGTCGTCGACAGCCTGGCCATCTGAACCTTATTGATTGGAGAAAGCATTTCATGGCAACTGCAACAGCCTTCATCGACATCCCGGCTTCGGCCGATCAGGTCTGGCAATTGATTGGCGGGTTCAACTCGCTGCCGGACTGGCTGCCGTTCATTCCCAGGAGCGAACTCAGTGACGGCGGGCGCGTGCGCAGCCTGCAAACGGCGGATGGCGCGGTGGTGATCGAGCGCCTGCAAACCTTCGACAACGCGGGCCGAACCTACAGCTACTCGATTGAGCAGGCACCCTTTCCGGCGACTGATTATCTGGCGACGATCAAGGTCGAGGCGCAAGGCGAGGGCGCGCGGGTGACCTGGTCCGGGCGGTTTGAACCGGTGGGTGTGAGCAATGAGGAAGTGGAGGCGTTGTTCACTGGCATCTATCAGGGTGGACTTGAGGCGCTGCGGGCCAATTACCCGGCCTGATTCACCCAGCGGAAAACACCACCAATCCCCTGTGTGAGCGAGCTCGCTCGCGATGACGGTGTATCAGGTAAAAATATATCGCCTGACACTCCGCTATCGCGAGCAAGCTCGCTCCCACAGGGGGTGATCATTGTTTGTAAGAGTTTGTCAGGCCGGTGGAATCAAACTCTCCCGACAATCAAGCACCAGCCGCGCACCGCCCAGTTCGCTGCTGCCCACCTCCAGCGTAAATCCGTGCAGGCTGACAATCGCCGCGACGATGGACAGGCCCAGCCCGAAGCCGGTTTTTTGATTGCCGGCCTCGGCGCGATAGAAACGCTGGAATACCGCTTCACGCTCCGCCTCGGGAATGCCGGGGCCGGAGTCGAGCACTTCGATCCGTGTATGCCCGCCAGCATTGACCCCGCGCAGGATCACCGCACCACCGGGCGGGGTGAATTTGATCGAGTTGCTGAGCAGGTTCGCCACGGCTTCAAACATCAGCGCCCGGTCGCCATTGAGGGAGGGCAATGACGCGGGCAGGTGCAGCTGGAAAACCAGGCCGTCGTCTTCCGCCAGGGGCAGGTAGAACTCATGCAGTTCCTGCAGCAACGCCACGGGGTCCAGTTGCACGAACCCGGAGCGGCGCCGGCGATCTTCCAGTTCGGAAATCCGCAGCAGGCCACGGAAACGCGCCATCAGCGTATCGGCTTCGGCCAGCACCAGATCCAGTTGCATGGCCTGCGGCGAGCCTTCGCCGGCTTGCTGCTGCATGCGGTAAAGCTGCGCGCGCAGGCGGGTCAGGGGCGTGCGCAGGTCATGGGCGATGTTGTCGCACACGCCCTTGACCTCGTGCATCAGGCGCTCGATGCGTTCGAGCATGGCGTTGACGATGGCGGCGAGCATGTCCAGTTCGTCACGCCGATTGGACAGTGGCAGGCGTCGGCTCAGGTCGCCCGCGACTATGGCTTCGGCACTGGCCTGGATCCCGCGGATGCGGCGCAACGGCCGGCGTCGCAGCAGATACCAGCCGACGATACCCGGCAGGATGGTCAGGGTCACCCCCCAGAACAGTGCGTGAAGAATGATGCGGGTCACGGCGAACAGCGAGCCGTTGTCGCGCACCAGCACCAGCCAGCGGCCGTCGAGGGTGCGGGTCGCCACGGCGTCGCAACTGTCGGCGGGCAGCGTCTGGTCATCATTGTCGCCGTAGGCATCGCAGTCGCGCAGCATGTGGATCTTGCCATCGAGCGGCAAGCCGTCCGGAATGTAGCGCAGGGCGCCGCTGAGGTAATGGTGCCGGGCATCGAACAGGCCGTAGGCGTCGATGCCGCGGATGTCGAAGGCCATGCTGACGGCGAGGGCGTCCACCAGTTGCTCGCCCGAGAAACGCGAAAAAAGGTGCTGGCGCTGCATCAACGAATGCTTGGCCAGGTTGTCCAGGTAAGCGGAAACCTCGTAGTACATGACCCCCATGAGGATCCCGCTCCAGATCACGAACAGCGAACTGTAGAGCGCCAGCAAACGGCTGCTGGAAGAGCGCCAGCCTTTAGACGGGTTCGGCAATGACATAACCCGAGCCTCGCACGGTCCGAATCAGTGGGACATTGCCAGGCGGGTCGATTTTCTTGCGCAGACGGCCGATGTGTACGTCGATCAGGTTGGTGCCGGGGTCGAAGTGGTATCCCCAGACTTCTTCGAAAATCATCATCCGCGAGAGGATTTGCCCGGTATTGCGCATCAGGAATTCCAGCAGTTTGTACTCGGTGGGCAGCAGCGTCAGCAGTTGGCCGTCGCGGCTCGCTTCGTGGCTGATCAGGTTCAGCTCCAGGTCCGCCACCCGCAACGTGGTGGCCTGGGCGGTCACGGTGTTCTGCCGGCGCAGCAGGACTTCGACCCGGGCGGCCATTTCATCGGTGGCGAAGGGTTTGGTCAGGTAGTCGTCGCCGCCGGCGCGCAAGCCGCGCACGCGTTCATCGACGTCGGACAGTGCGCTGATCATCAGGATCGGTGTCGCCACGCCCATGGTCCGTAGCGTGGTGACGATCGCCAGGCCATCGAGCTCGGGCAACATGCGGTCGAGGGTGATCAGATCATAGTTGCCGCTGACCGCCCGCTCCAGCCCTTCGCGGCCATTGTCGACCCAGTCGACGTCGAGGCCGTGGCTACTCAGTTCGGCGACAATTTCCCGGGCGGTCACGGCGTCGTCTTCGATGGTCAAGATGCGGGTCATAAGGCTGGCCTGATTTGCAGTTCAATACGAAGTTGCGAGCATTTTGCCAAGAAAAAACTGCGACTTAATAAATTAACTTTCATCTGGGCGGGGTCCTCGTTCGCAACATTGATATCATTGAGCCATAACTTCAATGGGGTGCTGCATCGTGCGTAACTCGATCCGCCATGGCTGGATGCCGATTTGTCTGTTGTTGTTCAGTGTGTTCAGTTCATCTGCCTGGGCTGGCAATACACCCTGCTCCGGCAAGAAGGGTGGAATCGATCGCTGTGACGGCGATCTGTTCCTGTGTAACGACGGCTCCATCAGCGGCTCGAAAAAAAGTTGCTCGGCCATGTTCGGCGGTCAGACCCAGGCACGTCCACAAGCGTTTATCCAGGACACGCAGGGCTGCTCCTGTGGCACCGGTTCGTTTTGTACCGGGCCAAGAGGCGGCGTTTACTGTCTGACCCCCAGCGGCAATAAAAGCTATAAGCGCAAATAACCAATGCATAAAACCCGTTGGATAGACCTGTTCCTTGCAGTTTGCATGGATCCGGGAAGTTCAAACTTTCTAAGCGATTGAAGCACAACGATTTATTCAAAGTGCGTGACTGGCACGGTGACTGCAATTCCTTCCTCGAAGAGTTGTAACACCATCTTTCTGCCTGGAGCGATATAACAATGAATAGATCCTCTGACGGTTTCTATCCCGCCATGGACGAGTCAACCACGCTGTCCGGCGTGTCCTGGGGAGCGATTTTCGCGGGTGCCGCTGCCGCGGCGGCGTTGTCGCTGATCCTGGTGTTGCTCGGCTTTGGCCTGGGTTTTTCGGCGGTATCGCCCTGGGCCAATGAAGGCGTGAGCGCCAAAGGCCTGGGGATCTCGACCATTGTCTGGCTGGCCTTCACCCAGATTGTCGCTTCGGGGCTTGGCGGTTACATCGCCGGGCGACTGCGGGTGAAGTGGGCGTACATGCACGGCGATGAAGTTTACTTTCGCGACACGGCCCATGGTTTTCTGGCCTGGTGCGTGGCGACGCTGGTGACGGCCACGCTGGTCGCCGGGTCGGTCAGCAGTCTGGTCGGCGGAGGCGTGCAGGCCGGGGCGAACATGGTCGGCGGTGCCGCCAGTGCCGCGACGCAAGCCGTGGGCACTGCGGCGGGCAATACCCAAGGCGATGAGTACGGTTACTTCGTCGACAGCCTGTTCCGTGATGATCGCCCGGTTGCCGTGAGCGATGATGCGGCTCGGGGCACCGTCACCCGGATCTTTGTGCGTTCCCTGAACAGGGGTGAGCTGGCCGCCGAAGACCGGACTTACCTGGCGCAATTGGTCGCGCAGCGGACCAACCTCACTCAGGTCGACGCCGAACGTCGCGTCGATGAGGTCTATGCCCGCACCCAGAAAGCCGTGGCCGACGCCAAGCTGGCCGCTCAACAAGCCGCTGACACCGCTGCGAAAGTGGCGGCGTGGACCACGCTGTGGATGTTCGTTGCGCTGTTGGCCGGTGCGTTCTTCGCCAGCCTTGCCGCAACCTTCGGCGGTCGTCGTCGGGATGCGGTGGTGTATCTGGAAACCGATACCTACGTCACCGCTGCACCGATTCGTTAATCCAGGAGAATTACCATGCGTTCATTACTGCTGTTCTTTCTCGGCGTGCCGATCCCGATCATTATCCTGATTGCGTTGTTTGTGCATTGATTCGACTGCCGCTTCTGCCTTTGGGTGAAGCGGCGCTTTTGCTTAAGCCATCGCGAGCAAGCTCGCTCCCACAGGGAATCACGCTTTCCTGTGGGAGCGAGCTTGCTCGCGATGGCGGTCGATGAGGCGAAATGAATCCGTCAGTCAATCGGCGTACCGACAAACACCTCAAGCCCTTCGGCATACGCCGTGAACGCGGCGATCCGCGGAAACTGCGCCGCACTCACCTGGTCCGGCACCACCAGGTTGGTGAAGCTCCAGGCCACCGCCAGTGTTATGCCGTCCTGCCCGATCGCACCCTCAGTCTTCAGCGGCTGCTTTTCCAGCTCCCGCTCCAGTGCCGACCAGGCCGCCACCAGCTGTCCTTCGACCCGCTGCACCCAAGGCTCGAATTGAATTTCCGCCGGCCGCAGGTTGCGCTCGTAGTAAAGCTGCACGGACTTTTCGCTGGCGGCCAGCGCCAGGCCGATCAGGCGCAACGCGCGCAGACGCTGAGCCGGTTCGACGGGCATCAGGCTGTTATCGGCCAGGGATTCCAGGTAGTCGATGATCAGCGTCGAGTCCATCAACACCTCACCATCATCCAGCACCAGGGTGGGCGCCTTGACCACCGGGTTGATCTCCCGGAATTGTTCGAAGTGGCGGAACACCGAAACCGATTGATGTTCCAGCGTGATTCCCAGGCATTTGGCAGAAATGGCGGCGCGCCTGACATAGGGCGAGTCCAGCATACCGATCAGCTTCATGGTCCTTTCCTTTATATGGCCATTTCGGGAGGGACAACCTTAGCTGAGGTTCGCAGCCGTGCAAATGGCAGGGAAAATGGCCCCGTGCAGGCCGTTTGTCTTCTATATACAGCCGCTCGATTGAATTTCTTGCTATAAACGCACTCCGATTACCGCCTCAAAGCCTGCTGTAGAGCATTTTCAGGGCTTTGTCGGACAAATTCGCTGTCTTTTCAGTTGCTGAGGCCTCAAGTCGGCCGTAGACTGCCGCCCCTCGTAAATTGAGTGCCGGGTGGCGCTTGGAACAAACGGCGCCTTTCCGATGGCCTGCCAAGGTCTGCCGGAACGCTCCCTTATTCGCCTTAATGCACGTTTTTTTATAGAGATATCAATGACAAAGGACAAGTTGCTGGCCATGCCGGCGGATGACTACATGAATGCCGAGCAACATGCTTTTTTCTCCGAGCTGTTGCAGAACATGAAAGTCGAAACCCATGAGCGCATCGAACAGAACCGCATCGCCATCGAAAGCCTGGACACCCCGGCCGATCCGGCAGACGCGGCTTCGGTCGAAGAAGAGCGCACCTGGCTGGTGAACGCGATCGATCGCGACCAGCGCATGCTGCCTCAGTTGGAGCAAGCCCTTGAGCGCATCAAGGAAGACAGCTTTGGCTGGTGCGACGACAGCGGCGAGCCGATTGGCCTCAAGCGCCTGCTGATCAGCCCGACCACCAAGTACTGCATCGAAGCTCAAGAGCGTCACGAGCAAATCGACAAGCACCAGCGTCAGGCCTGATTCTGTTAGGCAGCCCCGTTAATCCGGGGCTGCCTGGAAAAGATCGCAGCCTTCGGCAGCTCCTACATTTGTTCCGTAGGCGTTGCTGAAGGCTGCGATCTTTGTTTTCTGTCGTCTGCGATTTCCCGATTCTTCTATTGATCTGCTGCAACGTTCGCGACTAAAGGCTCATGGATAATGGCCTTATGCCGGCGTTTAATGCGAAGACAACAATTAGAAGTTTTCCGGGGTGACGATGATGACAAGAGACGGGTTTCTGGCTGCGGCAGTGCCTGCACCAGTGCTGTTGCCGAAAAACCGCTGGCTGACACCGACGCTGCAAAGCATCGCCCTGATGCTGTTGTTATGTGGCATGACGTTGGGCGGTTGGTCGCTCTACCTTGGCCTGCCCCTGGCCGTAATGATCATCTGGCTGCCTCGCTTGCGTTCGCGCGCGACCCCACAGGCGGCTTCTCCCGACAACTCCGATGCCATCGGCGAGTTGACTCGCGATCTTTCCTACACGACCAGCCATAACGCGCTCTCGGCCGCCGGGGTGGCGTTCTCGGTTCGGCAACTGGCGGAAAAACTGCAATCGCAGCTCTCGGCGGCGGCACAGATCGTCAGCAACGCCGAGGTCATGATTACTACCGAACACGCCACCTCGCTGCTCAGTCGCCAAGCGCTGAGCGCCGCCAGCGAGGCTCATCAAAGCGGCGCGGTGGGGCGTACGGAACTGATCGAGTCCATTGCCCGCATGCATCAGCTCAGCCAGCGCGCCAGCAACAGCCGTGAACTGATCGAAGCCTTGAGCCTGCGCAGCGATGATATCCAGCGCGTGACCCTGGTGATTCAGTCCATCGCCAGCCAGACCAACCTGTTGGCGTTGAACGCCGCCATTGAAGCGGCGCGGGCGGGGGAGCACGGTCGCGGGTTTGCTGTGGTGGCCGACGAGGTGCGCGGGCTTGCCGCGCGCACGGCGACCGCGACGGGCGAAGTCGGCGAGATGGTGGCCGATATCCAGCAACGTACGGCGCAGGTGGTGGAGCAGATCCGCCAACTGTCCAGCGACCTCGACACCGGCGTCGAGCAGGTCGAGCGCACGGGACAGCACCTGGAGAACATTGCCCGTCTGGCGGCCAGTGTCGAGTCCCAGGTCGGGGAAATCGCCCAGGGCGCAGACACCAACCGTGAACAGCTCGACAGCCTGTTTCACGCCATCGAACAGATGCGCAGCGACCTGGCGGTCAGCGACCAGCAGACTCAGCGTCTGGCCCAGGCCGCGGTGCAAATGGAAGGGCAGGCCGAAACCATCAGCGAGCGACTGGCCGAGGTCGGGCTGGATGATTATCACCAGCGGATCTACGACCTGGCCCGGGAAGGCGCGAGCCGGATTGCAGAGCGTTTCGAGGCAGATATCGAAGCCGGTCGAATCAGCCTGGACGATCTGTTCGACCGCAACTACCAGGTCATCCCCCATACCAACCCGGCCAAGTACCAGACGCGTTTCGACCGCTACACCGATCAGGTTTTGCCAACGATCCAGGAGCCGTTGTTGCCGCGTCACGAAGGATTGGTGTTCGCCATCGCCTGCACCCAGCAGGGTTATGTGCCGACCCACAACCATGCGTTCAGCCAGCCGCTGACGGGGGACGCGCAGGTCGATGCCTTGCAGAACCGGACCAAACGCAAGTTCGCCGACCGCACCGGGATCCGCTGCGGCAGCCATCAGAAGGCCGTGCTGCTGCAAACCTATACCCGCGACACCGGCGAGTTGATGCACGATCTTTCGGTGCCGATCATGCTCAAGGGGCGGCATTGGGGCGGTTTGCGCCTGGGCTACAAGCCGGAAAAACCGCGCTAGAAGCCGCTGATGCTTGAGCGAACTACAAGTAATCTGTGGCGAGGGAGCTTGCTCCCGTTGGACTGCGAAGCAGTCCCTGCTCTTCAGGGAAAAGGAGGGGCCGCTTCGCGCCCCGACGGGAGCAAGCTCCCTCGCCACAGGTACAGTGTTCATCCTTGAGTGATTGTTACAAATCCTGCAACTGACCTGTGCAGCGTTTTGCTGTTTCCTCGTCGAGAATTTAACTAGCATACCTATTAATTAGGTTGCTAATGAAATTCGAGGTCAGCATGCAAGGCAAAGTTGATGTCGCGGTCATGATCGGCAGCGGCGTACCTGCCAATCTGCGCTCCATGGGACGCAAGGTTTGCTGGGTGGTGTTGCTCAATGGCGAGCGCCGGGGCACGGCGTTCTCCAGTCGCGACGAAGCGGAGGAGTGCAAGGCTGCCTGGTTGGCGCAATTGAACGCCGAAAAACCTGACAGCCTGCATTGAAGTGGTCAGTGGGTCTGGTGCATGCGCAGGTTCAGGTCGTCGACCACCCGCGCCCAGTCTGCGTCTTCGCGCAGTTGTTCCTTGAGGAAGCCGGCCTGCTGCGGTGACCAGAACTCGGCGTCGATGAGCTTCTTGTCGTCGGGCAGGGAATGGCCGGCAATGAAGTCGTCGATCGCTTTCTGGCTCGAGTCCAGGCCGAGCTGGTCGAACAGGCCTTTCAAGTCGTGTGTCGGTGATTCCATCTTCATCTCCTTGCAGGTCATCAGTCGGGTCGAGGGGCGAGGTGCGGTCTCCTGGTTTCGAGGGCGCCGCACGGGTGGAGTTCGATCACGATGTTCAAACGCAACACAGAGCATAGACCGCCAATCCGGCTATCAGGCTTTCAGTGCTCCGGCATCGACCGCAGCCTTCAGTTCCCTGGCCGATTCCTGGGCCGCGATGGCGGCGACATCCGGAGTTTTGAACCAGCGATCTTTTTCGACCTGGTGATAGGTCACGGTCTTGAGCGGAGGTTTGGCGCGCATGACAATCACGGCCTGGAATTCACCCTCGACTTCTCTGGCTTCACCCCGGATAAAAAACTCGCCGATATCAAATTCCGTCACGTTGCAGACTTCCCCTGGAAATACATTGTTGTTGTCAACGCCATCCGATTTTTTGCGGATTCGTTTTATTGGGCGGGCAGTATGGCAGTAGTTGCCCGTCGACGGCTGAGATAAGTCGACGGGCAGACCAAACGTCGATGAAAATCAGCGCGGCGGGCCTGTCAACCGTGTGATTCAAGAAAACGAGCGAGGGCACAGGCTTCGTTATGATTGGCTCGGAAACCTCTTACGCAGCCTGTAGAAATATCCTTGATGTGAAAGAAGGCAATGCCCGCCATCACCACCTGAAATCGCGGGCGGGAAGGGACATCGGGGAGCGGTTCAGAGCGGCCGAACGGTATCGGCTGCGAGATCGCTGTTGTTTTCGAGTCAGGCAGCAAGGGATAGGCAAAGTGTGTCAGTGTGCACATATGAAGTCCTTTTCATTGTTTTACCGACGTATGTACGTCGTTTTGGCTAGTCTCCAGGAGCATCGCTGCTCTAGAATCACCCTGACTGGTGGGTGAATGATGTTTATCTAAAGCAATTTTTTGCTGACGATATGTAGGAAATTTTTTTCTCTTGGTGAGATTTTTCCCAGAAGTTGATAGTCCATAATTTTCTGGCAGCAGGAAGGGCGTTTTCCTTCAGCCTGTGACGAACGCCAGTCAGGACGACGCGAGTGACGTTCCAGTAGTCTTCTCAAGCTTCGTGATGAATGAGTGCACTGCTCATTCAGGACTTCAATCCGGGTTCTCTGGCTACACCTTCGGCATTGCCGCTTTTTTGGCTGTGCGTTTATTTTCGCGTACGGCGCCATTTTTCAGATGTGGGGATGTTTCCTTGGCAGTAAGTAATCTCGATATGCATGCCTTGTTCGTGCTGGGCGATTTGCGCGCAAAGCTGGTCAAGCAGTTTCAGTCACGTTTCGTTTACATCACCGAACAGAACGCTGAAGGCATTTACATTGCCGAAATCGACACCGAATCAGCCCTGGTGGTGGACGACAAGCCCGGACTCAAACTCAAGGTCGGCGATCATTTCAGCGCCTCCGTGCTGCCCAGTCGCGAAGGCGGCAAGCTGGACATCAGGTTCCGCGACATCAAGCTGACGGTTTACGGAATTGGCGATTACGCCTTCGTGACCAGCGCCGACGGTCAGGGGGTCGTGTTCAAGGAAGGTCACAGCGTGGTGATGGTGTTTGCCGCCCATCAACAGTTGCAGGAAGGCCTGACCAAGACCCTCAAGGCCGTGACCGCCAAAGTGGCCAAGTGGCGCAAGGGCGAGCTGGTGACCTTCAAGGCCAGCGAGTGATGACCCTGACCCGCGCCGACTTCCACGAACAGAACCTGGCCAGCGCTCAAGACGAAGCGCGGCGGCTGTTCGAGCACAAGCCCCTTCTGCAAGGAGCCTGGCTGAACTGGGTGGCGTCACAGCTTTACCAACTGCAACCGGCGCCCTACGCCAGCATGGTCAGACGAGAGCTGACGCGTTTGCAGGAAACTTCCGAAAACTGATCCACGCACCTCGAAAACGGGAACCTCTACTACAGTCATTGGACTGAGTATTCAGAGGCTTCGCGGTCTACTGCCAGGCCATCCTGCTATTGCTGTGAACAGCACGAGGTGCAAAAGCATGAACGGATTACGACGGTTGCTGGCTGCTGTCCTGGCCACTTTCGGTTTGCTGGCGACACCCGCCCCGGTGTTTGCCGCCCAGGCGCCGATCCACTTCGCCGACCTGAACTGGGAAAGCGGCAGCCTGATTACCGATGTCCTGCGCATCATTGTCGAGAAGGGCTACGGGCTGCCCACCGATACCTTGCCGGGTACCACCATCACCCTGGAAACGGCGCTGGCCAACAATGACATCCAGGTCATTGGCGAAGAGTGGGCCGGTCGCAGCCCGGTCTGGGTCAAGGCCGAAGCCGAAGGCAAAGTCGTCAGCCTCGGCGACACGGTCAAGGGCGCTACCGAAGGCTGGTGGGTGCCGGAATACGTGATCAAGGGCGATCCGGCCAAGGGCATCAAGCCGCTGGCGCCGGACCTGCGCAGCGTCAGCGACCTGCCGCGCTACAAGGACGTGTTCAAGGACCCGGAAGCCCCATCCAAGGGGCGTTTCCTCAACAGCCCTATCGGCTGGACCTCGGAAGTGGTCAACAAGCAGAAGCTCAAGGCGTACGGGCTGGAGGACAGCTACGTAAACTTCCGCAGCGGTTCGGGCGCGGCCCTGGATGCAGAGATCAGTTCGTCCATTCATCGTGGCAAGCCGGTGCTGTTTTACTACTGGTCGCCCACGCCGTTGCTCGGCCGCTTCAAGCTGATTCAACTGGAAGAGCCACCGTTCGACGCCGAAGCCTGGAAGACCCTGACCGACGCCGACAACCCCAATCCACGGCCGACCCGCTCCCTGGCTTCGAAACTGTCGATCGGCGTGTCCACTCCCTTCCAGAAACAATATCCGCAGATAGCCGAGTTCTTTGCCAAGGTCGACTTTCCGATCGACCCGCTGAACAAGGCGCTGGCCGAGATGAGCGAGAAACATACGCCGCCACGTCAGGCGGCGCAGGCGTTCATGAAGGCCCATCCGGACGTCTGGCGGGCCTGGCTGCCCAAGGACGTGGCGGACAAAGTCTCCGCCGCCCTGTAGGAGCTGCCGCAGGCTGCGATCTTTCGATCTTGTCTGAAAAAGCAAAATCAAAAGATCGCAGCCTGCGGCAGCTCCTACAATGTTCTGTTCAAATCCCTTTCAAGGATTCCTGACCATGACCTTGCTGTTGGCTCAATGGCTGGTGACGATCTTCGCCGTGATCAGTCTGGTGCATGTGTATTGGGCGTTGGGTGGCGAGTGGGCGGCGGTGGCGGCGGTCCCGCAAGTACCGCAGGAGGGCAGCACAAAACTGAGGCCGGCGTTCAAGCCGCGAGGCTGGATCACGCTGGTGGTGGCCGGGGCATTGCTGTTGATTGCCGTGCTGGTGTGCCTGCGGGTGGGTTGGTGCCTGCCACCCTTGCATCACTGGTCGTTGCAGTGGGTGATCAGCGCCATTGCAATCTTGCTGTTTGCCCGGGCCATTGGCGATTCGGAGCTGGTGGGCTTTTTCAAGGAGGTCAAAGGCTCGAAATTTGCCCGGCTCGACACCTGGGTTTATTCGCCCTTGTGTGTGGTGTTGGGGGCGGGGTTGTTGGCGGTGGCCTGGGTCTGATACAGCGACGTTTCTGTAGTGATAGTACTGGCCTCATCGCGAGCAAGCTCGCTCCCACAGGTTTTGTGTGCGCCACAAATCCACTGTGGGAGCGAGCTTGCTCGCGATGAGGCCGGTCCAGTCGATGCAAATCCTTGGTCTAACTACCACTCTCCGTACGCCGACTACTCACCTCAGCCGGCACATCATCCCCGGCCATGCGCTTGCGAAACAGCGCCGCCCGGGCCAGCAGCAAGGTGGTCACCGGCACGGTAATCGCCAGCAGGATCGGAATCAGCCAGGCGTGCAGGACCGGCGCGGACTTGAGCGCCGAAAAATAGATGATCGAAGCCAGCGCCACGCACCAGGCCCCGAGCGTCGAGGCCAGGGCCGGTGGGTGCATGCGCTGGAAGTAATCCTTCATGCGCAGCAGACCCGTGGCGCCGATCAAGGCAAACAAGCTGCCGAGCACCAGCAGGATCGCCACCGGGATTTCCACCCACAACGACAAGGGCGTATTCATTCGATCACCTCTCCACGCAGCAGGAATTTCGCCAGGGCGAACGAGCCGACGAAACCGAACAGGGCGATCAGCAGCGCCGCCTCGAAGTAGGTGTCACTGGCATAACGAATACCCAGCGTCAGCATTATCAGCATCGCGACGATGTACAGGTAGTCCAGCGCCAGGACCCGGTCCTGGGCCGACGGCCCTTTGAACAGGCGGATCAGGGTCAGGATCATCGCCAGGGAAAACAGGAACAGGCTCAGCAGGATCGCGTTCGCCAGCAAGGGGCTCATTCGAAGATCTCCATCAGCGGACGCTCGTAGGTCGCCTTGAAGTGCTGGATGAACAGCGCCTCGTCGTCCAGGTCGAAGACGTGCAACAGCAGAATGCTGCGGTCCAGCGCCAGCTCCGACCAGACCGTACCGGGCACCACCGTGGTGATCATCGACAGCGCGGCCAGGCCGTTGGCGTCGCGCAAATCCAGCGGCACCTTGATGAATTGCGAGCGTGGCGGGCGGCGCCCGGCATTGAGCACGCCCCAGGCCACGGCGAAGTTGGACGCCAGCACGTCACGCCCGACCAGCAGGACCAGGCGCAGGATCACCCCGGGACGACGGATGCGCACCGGCAGCGGACGCAACCTGCGCATCATCAGCGGCGCGCAGAACCCCAGCGCCGCCCCCAGCAGCAGATTGCCGGGACTGGTCGACAGGTTCAGCAACAGCCACAGCAGGCACAAGGCCAGCGACAGCAAGGGGGCGGGAAACAGGCGCTTCATGGTTGCACCTCCTGTGGGGTCGCCTTGGCCGTGGGGTTCGGTACGACGCGGGTGTCGAGCACCGCCATTACGTATTGCTGCGGGTTGTACAAGGCATCGGCGGCGGCCTGGGTGTAGCGCAGCAGCGGATCGGCCTTGAAGGTCAGCGCAATGCTCAAGCCCAGCAGCGCGAAGATCGGCACGCATTCCAGGCGTCGCAGCAGGGGCGATGGTCGTTCCGCCGGCGTCCAGAAGCGCTGGATGCCCAGGCGCGAGAAGGCGACCAGCGATGCCAGCCCCGACACAATCAACAACACCAGCAGGCCCCACGCGGCGTTGGAAATCGGTGCGTCGCCGCTGTTGCCCAGGCCCAGCGGATTGAGCAGCGCGCCGATCAACCCGAGTTTGCCGATAAACCCGGAGAGCGGCGGCATGCCGATGATCAGCAAGGCGCAGGCGATGAAGCTCAGGCCCAGAAACGCCATGGTCCACGGGATCACCTGGCCGACCACGGCTTTCTGGTCGTCGTCGAGGTTGGTGCCTTTGGGGGGATGCAGGGATTCCAGAGGGCGGGGCAGCAGTTCGGCTTCATCTTCGAGCTGTATCTCGTTGGCCGAGCGCGAGCGCTCGATCAGTTCGGCCAGCAGGAACAGCGCGCTCAACGCCAGGGTCGAGCTGAACAGATAGAACAGCGCTGCGCCCACCAGGTTCGGCTGGGCGAAACCGATGGTCGACAACAGGATGCCCGCCGACACCAGAATGCTCAGGCTGGCCATGCGCTCCAGGCGTTGCGCGGCGAGGATCGCAAGGGCGGCGCAAACGATGGTCGCCATGCCGCCGTAGATCAGCCACTCCCCGCCAAAGAACGCCGATGCCCCGGCCTGGGCGGAGAACAGCAGCGTCCACAGGCGCAGCAAGGTGTAGACGCCGACCTTGGTCATGATCGCGAACATCGCCGCCACCGGCGCGCTGGCCGAGGAATAGGCCGGCACCAGCCAGAAGTTCAACGGCCACATGCCGGCCTTGGCCAGAAACGCGACGGCCAGGATCCCCGCGCCGGCGTGCAGCAAGCCCCGGTCAGCTTCGGACACCAGCGGGATCTTTACCGCCAGATCGGCCATGTTCAGCGTGCCGGTCACCCCATAGATCAGCGCCGCGCCAATCAGGAACAGCGACGAGGCCAGCAGGTTGATCGAAATGTAATGCAGCCCCGACGACACCCGCGCCCGGCCCGAGCCGTGGAGCATCAACCCGTAGGACGCGGCCAGCAACACCTCGAAGAACACGAACAGGTTGAACAGGTCCGCGGTGAGGAATGCGCCGTAAAGCCCCATCAACTGGATCTGGAACAGCGCGTGGAAACTCGAACCGGCGCTGTCCCAGCGGGCCATGGCGAACAACAGGGCACTGACGCCGATGATGCCGGTCAGCACCAGCATCAGCGCCGAAAGGCGATCGACCACCAGCACCAGGCCGAACGGCACTTGCCAGTTGCTCGGCAGGTACACGCCGATGGAGCCGGGCACGCCGGTAGTTTGCGTCCATTGCAACAACGCCACGGCAATGCCCAGCCCGAGCAGGCTGGAGAACAGATTGATCCTGGCCTTGAGCGGCCGGTGCTTCTCGCCGAGCATCAGCATGATCGCGGCCGTCAGCAACGGCAGCAGGATGGGCGCGACGATCAGGTGGGTCATCGCCATCATTCCCTGGGCTCCCGGCCATCCACATGGTCGGTGCCGGTCAGGCCCCGGGACGCCAGCAGCACCACCAGGAACAGCGCGGTCATGGCGAAGCTGATGACGATCGCCGTCAGTACCAGCGCTTGCGGCAACGGGTCGGTGTAGTGCAACAGATCCTGCGGCACGCCGTCCTTGATGATCGGTTCCTTGCCGATGAACAGGCTGCCCATGCTGAAAATGAACAGGTTGACGCCGTATGACAGCAGGCACAGGCCCATGACCACCTGGAACGTCCGTGGGCGCAGGATCAGCCAGACGCCGGACGCGGCCAGGACGCCGATGGCGATTGCGATGACTTCTTCCATCAGACGGCTCCCTTGGCGGCAACGGATTTAGGCTGGGCAGCGGTTTTGTGACCGCGCACCGATTGGTGGGCGAGGGCGGTGAGGATCAACAGGGTCGAGCCGACCACCACGCCGTACACGCCGATGTCGAAGAACAGCGCGCTGGCCAGGTGGATGTCACCCAGCAGCGGCAACGAAAAATGCCAGGTATGGGTGGTCAGGAACGGGTAGCCGACCAGCATCGCACCCAGGCCGGTGGCCGTGGCAAACAGCAGTCCGGTGCCCATCCAGCGCAGCGGTCGCAGGCTCATTTGCGCCTCGACCCACTGCGTGCCGGCGACCATGTATTGCAGGATGAACGCCACCGACATCACCAGCCCGGCGACAAAGCCGCCGCCCGGTTGATTGTGCCCGCGCATGAACAGGTAGAACGACACCACCAGCGCCACCGGCAACAGCAGGCGCACCAGCACCGCCGGCACCATCATGAAGCCGAGCGCGGTGTCGCTGGCGTGACGCGGGTTGACCAGGTCGGTGACCACATCCGGTGCGAGCAAACGTTGCTGGGCCGGCAGCTGCAGGCTTTCTTTCGGCGGGCGGAAGCGGCGCAGCAGGGCGTAGACGGTCAGGGCCACGGCCACCAGTACGGTGATTTCACCGAGGGTGTCGAAACCGCGGAAGTCCACCAGCATCACGTTGACCACGTTGCTGCCGCCACCTTCGGGCAAGGCGCGACTCAGGTAGAAGGAGGAAATGTCGTTGGGGGTCTGGCGCGTCAGCATGGCGTAGGCCAGCAAGGCCATGCCGACACCGACCACGGTCGACAGCAGCAAGTCGCGGATCCGCCGCACTCGCGCGCGGCGCAGGCTGCCCGGCAACGGCGAGACTTCTTCGATCCGTCGTGGCAGCCAGCGCAGGCCCAGCAGGATCAGCACCGTGGTCACCACTTCGACCGCGAGTTGGGTCAGGGCCAGGTCCGGCGCCGAGAACCAGACGAACGTGACGCAGGTCATCAGGCCGCAAACGCTGACCATGGTCAGGGCCGCCAGACGGTGATACTTGGCCTGGTACGCCGCGCCGAGGGCACAGGCGATGGCCAGCAACCACAGGGTGACAAAGACGATCGAGCCGGGAATCTTCGGCCGGTCGCCCCAGTGCAGGCTGCTGTGCAGCATGGGAATCAAGCCGGCCAGCACGGCGGCGAGCACCACCAGGAACAACTGCATCTGCAGGCGCCGGGTACCAATCCGCGGCTCCAGGCGACGGGCCAGGCGCATGCTGGCGACCAGTGCCCATTCGAACAGGTGCTTGCCGTCCAGGCGACCCATGACGGGCGGGCGGTTGAAACGTCCACGCTTGAATTGATTGCGCAGCAGCAGGTAGAGCACGGTGCCGCAGGACAAGGCGATCAGGCTCATGATCATCGGCGCGTTCAGGCCGTGCCAGATGGCCAGGCTGTATTCGGGCAGGGTGCCGCCGACCACCGGTTGCGCCGCCGCCGCGAGCAGCGGGCCGACCACCTGCGCCGGGAAGATCCCCACCAGCAGGCACGTGAACACCAGCAACTCGACCGGCGCACGCATCCAGCGCGGTGGCTCGTGGGGGGTGTGAGGCAAGTCGGTCGCGGGCGGACCGAAGAACACATCCACGGTGAAACGCAGGGAGTAAGCCACGCTGAAGGTGCCGGCGATCGTTGCCACGATCGGCAGGCTCAACTCGACCCAGCGCGTGGCATTGATGAACACGGTTTCGGCGAAGAACATCTCTTTGGAGAGGAATCCGTTGAGCAACGGCACGCCGGCCATCGAGGCGCTGGCGACCATGGCCAGGGTGGCGGTGAACGGCATCAGCTTGTACAGGCCGCTGAGTTTGCGGATATCGCGGGTGCCGCTTTCGTGGTCGATGATGCCGGCGGCCATGAACAACGAGGCCTTGAACGTCGCGTGGTTGAGGATGTGGAACACCGCGGCGACGGCGGCCAGCGGGCTGTTCAGGCCGAGCAGCAGGGTGATCAGGCCGAGGTGGCTGATGGTCGAGTAGGCCAGCAGTCCCTTGAGGTCGTTCTGGAACATCGCGCAATACGCCCCGAGCAACAGGGTGCAGGCACCGGCGCCGCTGACGATGTAGAACCATTCTTCACTGCCCGAAAGCGACGGCCATAGCCGCGCGAGCAGAAACACCCCGGCCTTGACCATGGTCGCCGAGTGCAGGTACGCCGACACGGGCGTCGGCGCGGCCATGGCGTGGGGCAGCCAGAAGTGGAAGGGGAATTGCGCGCTTTTGCTCAAGGCGCCGATCAGGATCAGGGGCAACAGGATGGGGTAGAGGGCATGGGCACGAATCAGGTCGCCGGCGGCCAGGACCTTGTCCAGGTCATAGCTGCCGACCACATGGCCAAGCAGCATGACCCCCGCCAGCAGGCACAAACCGCCCGCACCGGTCACCATCAGCGCCATGTAGGCACCGCGTCGGGCATCGGCGCGATGGTGCCAGTAGCCGATCAGCAGGAACGAGAAGAGGCTGGTCAGCTCCCAGAAAAACACGATCTGGATCAGGTTGCCGGAGATCACCAGCCCCAGCATCGCGCCCATGAAGGCCAGGAAAAACGCGAAGAAGCGCGGCACCGGATCATTCGGCGACATGTAGTAGCGGGCGTACAGCGACACCAGGGTGCCGATGCCCAGCACCAGCAGGGAGAACAGCCAGGCGAAACCGTCCATGCGCAGGACGAAGTTCAGGCCCAGGCTGGGCAGCCAGGAAAACTCTTCGCGAATGACGCCGCCATGGGCGATCTGCGGGTACAGGAAGGCGACCTGAATGCTGCCGATCAGGGCGATCAGGCCAGCCAGCAGGGATTCGGCGTTACGGGCATTGTGCGGCAGCACGGCCGCCAAACAGCTGCCTATGAAAGGCAGAAGCAGTAGAACTATCAGGGACATAGGCTTCTAATCTGCGGAAGTTTGTGAAGCATCATACGTGCCAGCTCCCGGATCGCCAAACGCCAAGCTGTCGCAGAATCCTACACGGTAGACGGAAAAGCCCTGTTTAACATTGTTTCCGGTAGAAGGGTTTCGCCTGTGCCGACGCCTTCGCGAGCAGGCTCGCTCCCACAGTGGGAATGCGTTTCCCCTGTGGGAGCGAGCCCGCTCGCGAAAGCTATTCAACAAACAAAGCAGAGGCTACGGCTTAACCCTGTGTTTCCCGCTCCAGTTCTTCTTCGACCGCAGCCGCCTTACCCTTGGTCTTCAACTCACTGACTATCACCGCCGCCACAATCAACCCGGCCCCGACCAGGGCAATCGCCGGCAGGCGTTCCCCGGCGATGCGCCCGACAATCCCGGCCCATACCGGCTCGCCGGCATAGATCAGGGTGGCGCGGGTCGGTGACACGCTTTTCTGTGCCCAGTTCATCGCCACCTGAATCGCCGCACTCGCCGCCCCGAGGCCCAGTGCGCTGCACAGCAGCAACCAGGAAAAGTCCGGAATCGCCTCGTTGGTCGGCACCACCATCAGGAACGACAGCACCGACGTGACCGCCAGTTGCACCACTGTTACCCGGCGCACATCGACCTGGCCGGCATAGGTGCTGATCAGGATGATCTCGGCCGCAATGGCCACGGCGCTGATCAGGGTGGCGATTTCACCGGGGCTGAAGTTGAACGACGCACCGGCCGGCCCGGACAGCAGCATCAGCCCGGTAAAGGCCAGCATGATACCGATGCTCGGCATCAACCCCGGACGCCGTCCCAGCACCAGCCATTGCAGCAATGGCACGAACGGAACATACAGCGCGGTAATGAATGCAGATTGGCTGCTGGGAATGCTTTGCAAGCCGACCGTCTGCAAGCCGTAGCCGAGCATGATCGCCACGCCGATGAACGACCCGGCCTTGAGCTCGAACAGGCTCAGGTCGCGCAGGTGACGCCAGGAAAACAGGGCGACGATGCTCGCGGCGGCGGCAAAGCGCAGGCCGACGAAAAACATCGGGCCGCTGACGGTCATCGCATGCTGGACCAGCAGGAAGGTTCCGCCCCAGACCATCGTGATCAGCACCAGCACGCATTCGGCCTTGCTGAACCTTGTGAAACGGGAAGATGCCTTTGGAGAATTCACCGACGTCATGACCTTGCACGCTACTGGAGGGGGACGCACAATGCGCCGAATGTTGCGCAGTATACTGCCCAACCCCACTCAGTGAGCAATATAGTGCACAAAGATTCTACCCAACGGGCTTCGGTCCTCCAGCACGTCAGTCAAAATGTTCGTCGTTTGCGTCATGCCGCCGACCTGAGCCAGACCGCGCTGGCGGAAAAATCCGGTGTCAGCCGCCGAATGCTGGTGGCGATCGAGGCGGGGGAAAAGAATGTCAGCCTGACCACCCTCGACCGGGTGGCCGAAGCCCTCGACGTCGCCTTCAGTGATTTGATCCAGGCCCCCGATGCCCGCGATCCCAGCCGTATCAATGAGCTGGCCTGGACCGGCACGATCCCCGGCAGTAGGGCAGTGTTGCTCTCCAAGGCCAGCGCCAGCCGCGAAGTCGAGCAGTGGGAGTGGTGCCTGCAACCGGGCGAAGTGTATCCCTCGGAGCCGGACGCCGATGGCTGGAGCGAACAGATTTATGTCTTCGAAGGTTGCCTGACCGTTATGCTCGGCGACCGGCCACAGAATATTGCGGCGGGTGAATTCTTCATGTTCGCCAGCAACCAGCCGCACTGTTATCGCAATGACGGGACGGTAGCGACGCGGTTTGTGCGAAATGTGGTGATCTGAACAGGGAGAGCAGGATGGGCCAGACCTTGAACAATGACGCCGATGTCCTGATTGTCGGTGGCGGCCTCAGTGGCGCAATGCTGGCGGCGCAATTGATGCGATTGCCCGGCCGACGTCGGGTGCTGGTGATCGAACCCCGTGCCGAGTTGGGGCGGGGCGAAGCCTACAGCGCGGTGGAACTGGGCCATACGCTCAACGGCAACGCGGCGCGGATGAGTGTCGACCCGGACAACCCCGACGACCTGACCCAATGGCTCACCGACTACATTGCCGGCGGGGGCTGGCCGGAGTCGGACCAGCAGCATGTGCCGATCAGCGAATTGTTTCCGCCTCGGGGAATCTTCGGTCTGTACGCCCGGCAACGCCTGGCCGAAGCGCAGGCGGTGGGCGCCTTGGTCGGTTCGACGGTCGAGCATGTGCAGTCCGAGGTGGTTGATTTGCAAGTCGATGCAGACGCCGTGCGTTTGACCTTGAGCGACGGCCGATGCTTGCAAGGCGCTTTTGCGGTACTGGCCACCGGGATGTTTCCCGCCGCGCGCACGCCACAAACCCAATCCAGCGGCTTGAATGCGGCCGCCCTCGATCCGTGGGACGTGGCGGCGATGCAGCAGCTCGACGCGCAATCGACGGTCATGATCATCGGCTCGGGCCTGACCATGGTCGACGCCGTGGTGTCCCTCGAGCAGGCCGGACATCGCGGGCCGATCGACGTGTTTTCCCGCCATGGGCTGCTGCCCCATGTGCGCCGCCAGCCACCGGCCTGGGTGGATTTTCTCGCCGAGGATCAGGACATACGCACACCTCGCCAGTTGCTGCGCGAATTGCGTCGACACTGCCGGGACGCCATCGCCCAGGGCATCGACTGGCAGGCGCCACTGGACACGGTACGGGCACACATCGGCCGCTTGTGGCATCAGGCGACGGATGTGCAGCGTCGGCAGTTCGTGCGGCATGTGCGGCCCTGGTGGGAAAGCCATCACCACCGCTCGCCACCCTTGAGTGCCGAACTGGTCGAGCGCTTGTATAAAGAAGGACGGTTGCGTATTCACGCAGCGTCCTACCAGGGCCTTGAGCCTTCGATCAATGGCGGGGTGAGCATCCGCCTTCGACGACGCGGCGAGGCGCAGGCCTGTGTGGTCAGCGGTGCTGCCCTGATCAACTCCAGCGGTATCGAATACGACTGGCGCCGGGTCGCGCGACCGCTGCCCCGGCAACTGCTCGCCCGTGGCCTGGTGCGGCCGGGGCCTTTGGCCCTGGGCATCGCGGCAGAAGTCGATGGCGCGGTGCTGAACGCGCAGGGGCTGCCCGCCAGCCGTCTGTTTGCCATGGGCCCGCCGTTGCGCGGAATGTGGTGGGAAAGCACGGCCGTCACTGATGTGGCGAGCCAGGCCAAGGCGCTGGCCGAGCGACTGGTGCGCTAAGGCCGTCCATTCAACACGCCGCGCCGTCAGCGTGGCGTGTTGGCGCTCAGCCAGCGTTGTTTGAGTCGCTCCAGGCTTCCGTCCTTGCGCATCTGATCCAGCGCCCCTTGCCAGCGCGCCACTTCACGGGCATCGGTTTGCAGGGAAAACGCAATGTAACTGCCTTGCTGCATCAGCGGAATCTGGTAGTGCAATTGACCGGGTGGCAGGCCTTCTTCACGGGCCAGGGTGGCGATGGACAGGGTGTCGGCCACCACATAGTCGGCACGCCCCAGACGCGCCAGGCGCATCATTTGCTCGGGTGTCTCGACGCCATACAGATTGTTCAGACCCTGCTTCTGCAAGTAGTTGTAGGCCAGCCATTTGCGCGGCACCGCAATGGCGCCGTGGCTGCCGGCTTCCAGCAGGCTGTGCACCGGTTGCCGGGTGCTGTCGGCGGAGTACAGCGCCGTTTCGACGTCCAGCAACGGGCCGACCCATTGATACAGGCCATCGCGCTCGGCCGTGCGCAACACGGTGAAGACGCCGGTGGCCGGTTCGCTGCCGGCGACATGCAAAGCCCGCAGCAACGGCAATTGCTGCAGATGCACGCGATCCCCGGTGCGCTCGGCCAGTGCCCGCACCACGTCCACGCCAAAGCCCACCATTTCGCCGCCTTGCTGGAAATGCAAGGGTGGATGGTTGTCGGTGAGCAGGTTCAGGTCTGCCGCGTATGCGCTGAAGGTGAGGAGGTACAGGAGGCAAACGGCAAAGCGTTTCATGAATCGTCCTTGATGAAATGAAGCGCAGAGCTTAGTACGGGCGTACTGCGACTGTCCCGCACAATTGTCGGACTTTGTTGGCTTGGTTCGGGATTTGTTGATTTGGTTTTGGGGCTGGTGCATTTCCGTTTTTTGGGTAACACCTCCACTCAGCCTGCCGAGCTAACGCCCGGCCTGTTGAGTGGTGGGGCTGTACGCGGGCGGCCTTATGGCCGACCCATCTGTTTCGGCTAAACACACACCCTGTAGAAGCTGCCGCAGGCTGCGATCTTTTGATCTTGATCTTTCGCCCCTTCGACATTGTGAAAAATAAAAATCAAAAGATCGCAGCCTGCGGCAGCTCCTACAGGGAAACATGCACGTATCAGAACCAGGCCGCCTCGTTTTGGCTTTTGATCCTCTTGCCCCCTCGAGAGGCCGAATGCAAGGGGCAAGAGCCCTTGGTTTTTGGGGCTGTTACCGAAAAAACGGATATGTACGCCTTGAAAACATAAGCCTCCCGCCCCGCAGATCATCCCCGATGATTATTTTTTGTCGGCCATCGCTTGCGTGTCGCGCTCGATAGTTGGGCACCGTGTCCGGGCTGAGCAAACCTGACCGGAGCCCAATAATGATAAAAAAAAGCTCGGCCACAGCCGGAGTCCGCCAACGACTTCACCGGCTTGGCCATACCCGCCCGCGACCTCTTGCGTTGGCGATTTTTGCCGTACTCACGGGGCCGGCCTGCGCCACCACCTTTGACCTCAACGAAGACTGGAGCCTGTCGACCAAGACCAGCCTGAGCCTGGGCAGCAGTTGGTCGACGCAAAACCCCGACAAAAGCCTGATGACCCGCGCCAATGCCTTGCAGGCCCAGGGCGTGAATGCCAATGGCAGCAGCGTCAGCGCCGATGACAACCGGCTGAACTTCGAGAAGGGCGATCCCATCTCGCAGCTGTTCAAGGGCCTCACCGATTTCAGTCTCGATGGCCAGGGCCAGGGCGCGTTCCTGCGCTTCAAATACTGGTACGACCACGCCTATGAAACCGGCAATGGCCGCTTCAAGGATTTCGACGATTCGGGCTGGGACGACTTGTCGAAGTTCAAGGGCTTCCAGGTCCTCGACGCCTACGTCTGGAAAGACTTCCAGGTGGCCGAGCATCCGCTGAACGTGAAGGTCGGTAACCAGGTGTTGTCCTGGGGCGAGGCGCTGTTGATCCAGAACGGCATCAACGTGATCAACCCGCTGGACATCTCGGCGTTCAACCGTCCCGGCGTGGAAATCAAGGAAGGCCAGTTGCCGGTGGAGATGGTGTCCTTCAGCTTCGGTCTGACCGACACCACCAACCTCGAGGGTTTCTACCAGTACAACTGGCGGCCCAGTGTCCTCGACGGTTGCGGCACTTTCTTCGCCAGCAGCGACGTGATTCAGCCGGGGTGCGGGCCGCTGTACCTGAGCCAGGTACAGACCGATGATCAGATGCAGGCCGCGGGGTTGTACGCCACCTCCCGGGGCAATGAGTCGCCGTCCGATTACGGTCAGTTCGGCTTCGCCCTGCGCCAGATGATCCCGGCGCTGAACGATGCCGAAGCGGCGATCTACTACATCAACTATCACTCGCGGTTGCCGTATTTCACCCTCAACGCCAGGAACACTTCCTTGCCCGGCACCTTTCCCGGTGGCACCCAGGCGCCGAGTTATGCGGCGGCCTTTCCGGAAAACATTCACCTGTACGGCATCAGTCTCAACGGCGTCGAACCGGTCACCGGGATTTCCCTGGCCGGCGAGTTGAGCTACCGGCCGAACATGCCACTGGCGATCAACGCACCCGACGTCAACGTCGCCGTGATTTCCGGGCCGGGGGGCAGCTCCTGGGTGCAATTGCCGGCCGGCTTCAGCACCACCAATGGCAGCCAGTTCGATGCCTGGGAACGCAAGGGCGTCTGGCAGATGACCGGTTCGGCCACCCAGGCCATCGACAACGTGCTGGGCGCCACGCGCCTGAGCCTGTTCGGTGAAGCCGGTGTCGTGCACATCGAGGATCTGGGGGACGAGCGCCTTGGCCGTAACGCCGCGTTCGGCCGCAGTGCTCCGCGCAACGGCACGCCGTGCAACACCGTGGCCTCCGGGGTCACCAACCAGTACTGCACCGACAAAGGCTTTGCCACCGAGTGGTCGTGGGGTTATCGCCTGCGCGCCAGCCTCGAATACAGCGATGTGTTGCCGGGCATCAACCTGATTCCGGCCGTCAACTGGCGACATGACGTCGAGGGTTATTCCTACGATCCGCAAGGGCCGTTCCAGGAAGGCCAGCAAGCGTTGGGCGTGAGCCTGACCGGCGTCTACATGAACGATTACAGCGTGGAACTGGCCTACAACGCCTTCTTCGGTTCCAACGACTACAGCACCCTCGACGACCGCGATTTCGCATCCGTCAGCTTCAAGGCAGACTTCTAAGGAGAACCGTTATGCGTATGCAATTGTGCGTGCTGGCCCTGGCCTGCACCGTCGGCCTGGCTCAGGCCAAAGGCACCGATTCGGCGGCCCTGGGCAAGACCCTGACCCCCATGGGCTCGGAAATGGCAGCCAATGCCGACGGCAGCATTCCGGCCTGGACCGGTGGCCTGGCGAGCAACGCCGGCACCGTCGACAGCAAGGGCGGCTATAGCGACCCTTATGCGGCCGAGAAGCCCTTGTTCACCGTCACGGCGAAGAATGTGGCGCAGTACGAGAAGTTTCTCAGCCCCGGGCAAATCGCCTTGTTCAAGCGTTTTCCCGACACCTACAAGATGAACATCTACCCGACCCATCGCAGCGCCAATCTGCCCAAGGATGTGCTGGCGGCAAGCCGCGACAACGTGGCCAAGACCAGCATGGCCGATGGTGGCAACGGTCTGCATGACTACGCCAGGGGCATTCCGTTTCCGCTGCCCACCGAAGGCCTGGAGGTGATGTGGAACCACATGACCCGTTATCGCGGCGGCAGTTACGAGCGCATCAGCAGCGCCGCGCTGGTGCGCGAAAACGGTGCCACCAGCTACGTTCGCAACCAGTCGCTGATCAACTTCGCCGACACCGTGAGTGGCCTGGAGGCGGGCTCCAACGTGCTGTTCATGTTCAAGAGCCGGGTACTGGAACCGGCGCGTCTGTCCGGCGAAGCGGTGCTGGTGCATGAGCCGATCGACCAGGTCGCCGAGCCGCGTTCGGCCTGGCAATACCTGCCGGGGCAACGTCGCGTGCGCCGTGCGCCGATGATCGCCTATGACAACAGTGCCCGTTACAGCAATGGCCTGATCACCGCCGACAACGTCGACGGCTACAACGGCGCGCCGGACCGTTTCGACTGGAAACTGGTGGGCAAGCAAGAGCTGTTCATTCCTTACAACAGCTACAGGATCGGCAGCCGCGACCTCAAGTACGACGCTGTGATCCAACCCAACCACGTCAACCAGGACCTGGCCCGCTATGAGAAGCATCGGGTGTGGGTGGTGGAGGCGACCCTCAAGCCGGGTGCCCGGCATATCTACGCCAAGCGCCGCTTCTATGTGGACGAGGACAGCTGGCAGATCGCCCAGTCGGACCAGTACGACAGCCGCGGTGAACTGTGGCGCAGCGGTGAACTGCATGCGATTCAGCAATACGACCACGGCTTCACCTACAACGTGCTGGAAACCTCGTACGACCTGATCTCCGGACGCTACTACGCCGGCGGCCTGGCCAACGAAGAGACCGAACCGATGCGCGTGGGCTTCGCCGCCAAAACCGACGACTACACCCCGTCGGACCTGCGGCGCTGGGCCAAGTAACCCTTTACCTGACCATCGCACATCCAGGGTGGGAGCGAGCCTGCTCGCGAAGAGGGCTTGCCAGTCGACTTGTATGTCGCCTGACACGCCGCTTTCGCGAGCAGGCTCGCTCCCACAGGAGACGGTGGTGTGCTCTGTATCTGCCAAGGAGATCTACCGTGCGCTACTGGATATCCGCACTTGCCCTGGGCGCAAGCCTGGGTACCGTTCACGCTGCAACCCTCGATCAACCCCAGGCGAAGGCACTGGCCCAGGAGGCCTACGTGTTCGCCTACGCCACCGTCGAGCACGACAAAGTGCTCAGCGCCATCGCCGCCAGGCTGCCGTTCAACCGGCTCTACAGCGAACCGCGCCTGCTCGGCCCGCAGGACAACAAAGTGGTGTCGCCGAACAACGACACCTTCTATTCCCGAGCCTTGCTTGATTTGCGCAGCGAACCGATGGTGCTGGACGTGCCGACCGTGCACGGGCGCTACTACAGCTTTCAACTGGTCGACATGCGCACCGACAACCTCGACTACATCGGCACCCGCGCCACGGGTGATAAAGCGGGGCGCTACCTGATCGCCGGGCCGGACTGGAAGGGTGAAGCGCCATCGGGTTTCAGCGGCGTGATTCGCTCGCCGAGCCGGCTGGTGTTCCTGTTGGGGCGCACCGAGGTCAAGGGCGAAGCCGATCAGAAAGACGCCGCTCAAGTGCTGAAGGGCTACGCCTTGCAGCCACTGTCCACCGTGAGCGGGGGCGCGGCGCCTGAACCCTTGGCAGCGCTGCAGCTTCCAGCGTATGCGGACACCAAACAGGGGCCGGCGCAGGCGCTGTTCAGCACCTTCAACGCCTTGGCGCCGCTGCACCAGTGGAGCGCCAGCGAGCAGGAAAAGCTGGCCCGTTTCGCCGCCATCGGTGTGATGCCGGGCGTCACATTCCAGGCGCCGGCGGATTTGCACGAAGCCGTCGCCCAAGGCGCCGAAGCCGGTCGCGAGCAAGTGCGCGCAGCGTCCAGCCAGCTGTCGGTGGAACAGCAGGGCTGGTTGCCGTCGCCGTCCAACGTCGGCAAGTTCGGCGACGACGACCTGACCCGTGCCGCGGTTGCCTGGCGCTACATCTACGCCAACGATGCGGTGGAAGCGCTGTACCCGATGGCGCTGCACGATGCCCGGGGGCAGATGCTCAGCGGCCAGCATGCCTATCGCCTGCATTTCCCCGCCGGGCAATTGCCGCCGGTGAATGCGTTCTGGTCACTGACCTTGTATGACGGCAAAACCCAACTGCTCGCCGCCAACCCGATCCAGCGTTATGCCTTGGGCGACCGCAGCCCTGGTCTACAATACGATGCCGACGGCGGCTTGACCCTGACCCTGCAAGCCGATGCGCCCAAGGATGCGCCGCAGGGCAACTGGCTGCCGACGCCACAAGGTCCGTTCAACCTGCTGTTGCGCCTGTATCTGCCCAAGGGCGGGGCATTGGACGGGAGTTATCGGTTGCCGACGATTGCGAGGATCGAGCCATGAACCTGATATTCAGTCGCCGCCGGGTGTTGAGCTGCATGGGGGTATTGGGAGGCAGCCTGATGTTTCCGCGCTGGTTGCTGGCCGCTGATTCCGATGACCTTCGCCAGATTGCCAAAGAGGCGTGGATTTACGCGTACCCCATGCTCATGCATTACCAGACCATGGAAAAACAGGCGCTCAATGCGTCTGCGCCGGAGTACGTCGGCGGCTTCAATCGCTTTCGCCATTACAGCGAGTTGTACACCCCGAACAACCGCGAAATCGTCACGCCGAACAACGACACGCCGTACTCCTGGGCCTGGCTCGACCTGCGCAGCGAGCCGCAAGTGTTGAGTGTGCCGGCCGTGCCCGACGACCGCTATTACGTGCTTCAACTGGTCGACCAGTACACCCACAACTTTGCCTATGTCGGCGTGCTCAGCACCGGGCGTGAGGCGGGAAACTACCTGATCGCCGGACCCGGCTGGCAAGGACAGATACCGGACGGCGTCACGGCCGTGCTGCGCAGCGAAACCGAAATCGTCATGGTGCTTGGCAGAACGGGCCTGAAAAACGCCGAGGACCTGCCGGCGGTGCGTGCCTTGCAGCAGCAATACGGCTTGCGTTCGTTGCATGAATACATCGGCAGTGCACCGCCGGTGGCTGCGCCAGCCATTGACTGGCAACCCTGGGACAGCAAGACCGGGTTGGGGCTTGGGTTTATCCCGGTGTTGAACCAGATCCTCAGCCTGTGTCCGACGCAACCGTCCGAGCAAGCCTTGCGCGCACGCTTTGCGCGGATCGGCATTGTGCCCGGCCAGGGCTTCGACCCGGCGACGTTGCCGCCAGCCACCCGCAAGGCATTGCTCGCCGGGATTCAGGACGCCCAGGCGCAACTGCAAACGGCGGTGAGCCAGGTCCGCACCACCCTCGGCCTGTTCGGCACTCGCGAAGCGCTGGACGGCAATTACCTCAACCGCGCTGTTGCGGCGAATGTCGGCATTTACGGCAACAGTGTGGAGGAGGCCTTCTACACCGGCACTCGTGTGGATAATCAGGGGCAACCCTTGCAGGGCGGGCGAAGCTATCGCCTGCGTTTCGCACCGGGTCAATTGCCGCCCGCCAGCGAGTTCTGGTCGCTGACCTTGTATGACTTGCCGGACCGTCAACTAGTGGCCAACCCGATCAATCGTTACTGCCTGAGCAGCCGGGATCGTTTGCAAGCGGATGCGGATGGTGGGGTGACGTTGATCCTGCAGAACACCCCGCCGGCTGAGCAGAGCAACTGGTTGCCGACGCCGGCGAGCGGGGCGTTCACCCTGGTCCTGCGGCTGTATGGGCCCGGGCAGCAGGTGGTCAATCAGCGTTGGCAAATGCCGGTGGTTGAGGTGGTGTCTGCCTGAGCCGCGCCCCTGCATTGGATCTGTGTCGTTCACACGTTGTGGACAAGCTGGATCCCTGTGGGGGCTTGACTGCGAAGGCGGAGTGTCGGGCGGTGTGGATTTTTACGGGTGTACATATCCGTTGCTGCGGTAACGGCCACTTACGGTTCCGCTCTTACAGCGGGTCACTTTTGGCAAACGCCCCAAAAGTAACCAAAAAGTCTCGCCCCTTACGTACGGCCCCTCGCTGAGGCTCGGGGTTCCTTCGCTGCGGTATTCATCCGGGGGCATTGCCCTCCGGTCGGCTTCGCTTCGACCTACATGCAATGAGTTCGACTG
>NZ_JBYSVW010000024.1:0-73806 GCF_058986625.1 Pseudomonas sp. GW821-FHT07G06 | reverse complement strand
ACGATAACGCGGGTGAACGGGATGAACGCGGCGCACTGGAGTCCATCGCCAGCAAGCTGGCTCCTACAGTAGTTTCACCATGGACGCGGTCCCGTGTGGGAGCTGGCTTGCCAGCGATGGTCGTTAACGATAACGCGGGTGAAATGGATTAACGCGGCGTGCTTGAGTCCATCGCCAGCAAGCCCTGCCCCTACAGCCATTGCGTTGACACTTCATCGAAACCATAAACCGCCCACACAAAGATCGAAAAGGAATTAACAAATAAAAATTAAGTATTTATCGTTATAAAAGTAGAAGCGTACCCTCCAGTCATCCCGTCATTCATCACCACAGTGAAGTGCCCCATGAATCCGACTGACAACCTCATCGACTTCGCCAGCTACCGCAAACGCAAACAAGCTCAGCAACGGGCACGGGCCATGTGGGAGATGTACGCACGCAACGCCGGATTACAGGCATTCCAGTGGGTTCAGGCGTCTCGGTCTACCGAGACACGTCAGGCGTGAACGCGCACGAACCCTCGCGCTTTCTGATAAGCGCGGACGAGCCTGTGTTGGACCTCAACAATCCTGATGCCCCTGAAGAGGACCCGATCTGCGAACGGGTAGCACAAAACCTGCTGCGTCTGCGGGGCAAGCGCCATCTGTCCCTCGATGCCCTGGCCCGACAGTGCGGCGTGAGCCGTGCCATGCTGGCGCAAATCGAATCGGGGCGCAGTGTGCCGTCCATCAAGGTGCTGTGCAAAATCGCCAAAGGCTTGAAGGTATCGGTGGCTGCGTTTCTGGAGCATCGGGCCTTCGAAGGTGTGGCCGTGCTGTCGGCGAGCCAGAGCAAACGCCTGGTCAGTGCCAACGGCGCTTTTGTCAGCCGCGCCCTGTTCCCCTTTGATGTGGCGCGCCAATCGGAATTCTACGAGCTGCGCCTGAGCCCGTTGGGAGAGGACCACTCGCAGGGCCATGGCCCAGGCGTCCAGGAAAACCTGGTGGTGGCGCAGGGTGTGCTGGAAATCAGCGTCAACGACGAGCGTTACCTGCTGTCCACAGGGGACTCGATCCTGTTTTATGCCGACCAGCCCCACCGCTATCGCAACCCCGCCGACAGTGAAGCGGTGGCTTATCTTGTAGTGACCTACCCGGAACGCCTGGACTGAAACGACCCTGTAGGAGCGAGCCTGCTCGCGATGGACTCAAGGCTGACGCGTTTTTTCAGGAAACCCGCTTCATCGTTGACGTCCATCGCGAGCAGGCTCGCTCCTACAGTTACAGGTACAGTGCAGGGATCAGCAGGTGCAGCACATCAACGGCATGCCGTTGCAGCTCATCATCATCGGCATGCTGCAGTCGTTCATCATTTTCATCATCAGCGCGCAGCAGTTTTTCATCATGTCCATGTTCATGCCGGCCATCGGCATGATTTTGCACATCATGCCGTCAGCCATCATGGTGCACTCCATCACGCACCTCATCGACGGCATCGGCATGCCCATCATCGGCATTGGCATCATCATGTTCATCATCGGCATGGCCATGCTTGCCTGGGACATGCACATCATGCTCATGTTGCCGCAGTGCATCATCATCGGCATGCCGCAGTTCACCATCATCTGCATCATTTCAGCGCTGTTCTTGAACATGGCCATATCCATGCCAGCGGCCGGCATCATCTTGCACATCATGCCGTCGTCCATCATGTCGCAGGACATGGTCGCCATCATCATCGGCATGCCCATCATCGGCATCATTGGCATGGTGGCGTTCATCGGCATTTGCATCTGCATGGCATTCATCATGGTGTTGCTCCCTGAAGGACTGGATAGTTGGGCGAAGCTGATGGAGGCCGATTCTAGGGAATCGGCCGAGCGCAACAAGCTGACGATCGAACAGCCAAAGTCGATGTCGGGGCAGGCTTAACGAGGCAGGCAGGACGATTGTTTCTGCTGTGACGAACAATCGGATTCGATCACGGACAAGGTAAAAGCCATGACGCGGATTAATCGGTCATGGATATGCAGATTGCATCTATATAAATAGCGGAAAGAAATAATCGATCTAACCGGAGTGACAATCTTTCTCTCCAGGTTAATGATTGAGTCGCAGGCAAAAACGCGACTTCACGGATTGTCAGAAGCTCTACCACCGCGCCACAAAAAACCGGCCTGATCAGCCGGTTTTTTTGTATTGCTCAGGCCCTGGAATTCTCAGGCCAGGCTCTCGACAGTCTCACCGCTGCTTGCCCGTTGAGCATCCAGCAGCACATCCAGCGTCGTGAGGAACAGGTCATGACTCATGATGCCGGTGCACACCGTTGATAGAATCTGATTCCCCGCCTCGTCTTTCAGAGTGACCTTCTCACTCCAGGCGTTCAAATTGACTGAAGCAAGGGCCGACACCGGGACTTTACGTCCGTCAACTTCCAGAAACTCGCGTGTCACGTAAAGCACGATGCCTGCACGGTAATAACCCAGGCTGTCTTTCTCGGCGCTATCAACGGCTGTCTGGGTATTTATCTTCTCCATAGTCATATAAAAATACATCTACTTCCGAAACAAAAAACACCATTTCAATACAACCCCCGCACACCTCACAGCCCCTTCAACAACTCCGAGCAACTTCCTTAAAAGCGAGCCCTCTTAGGCCTAGTGACTCTACAGCGTCCTTGAAAACTTGACTGACATATAGCACTTGCGGATTTTCAGGAATGCGGAAAATTTCACCCATGTAACTCTCTGGAACTTTTAACACCGCATTATAAACGACGTAACCACCCTCCCCCCTATCATAATCGGATTGATCAATATCAAATACATTTGATAGAAGCTCGGCAATGAATATTGCGACATCCCCTGCGCGTGGCCCGAGCAGCTTAACCCTAGGAAAAACCTGCAAAAAATCAAGCGCATCATATGCTTTTTCCGAGACAACCAAGATCGGCCTGAAAAAAGTAAAAAAATCAGAACGTGCCGACTTATTGTTATCATCACTATTATATACGACACAAAAAGCCTGTCTTTCAGACTCTAAAATCACTTCACCATATGCCAGCTTTGTAGCGAATCCCTGCAGACTTTCCACCTGATCCGCATCGATCAATGTTTTGTATTTATCATCTTGCGTTATTGAATAAAGCTTCATAACCACCCAACTTTTTAGTTAACCAACGCAATCAGGCGAATCACCGGGACGTACTCATTGCGGATGTATTAACACACTAGACGTCCTAACGAATGCTCAGCAGTCTCCAGGCGGTGCGGGCAATATTCAGGAAGTGGCCTAAAGTATTAAGGTTAAAAGCCACTCTGAAAATCAGAGACCCAAACAAACCATTACCCCCCTAACCAACTCCGACTCTAACGAAACAACTGACAAAATACCCTAAGGTTTGACAAGCGCCCCAACTCCGATACGTCAGACAAGATAAACAATATCACCCTAAATCCTTATCGAGTCCGTAAGGTCATTAGTTTTTTTCATCGATGATTGAAAAGCCAACTCTAGAACATCCCCAGTTTTTTTATATTTCATCAAATAGCTCCCCGGCTTAAAATCAACTACCACCCCTTGAATAGAGTCAGAGCCATCAGGCTCAAGATCTCCACCAGTAGTATCTTCACCTGCGCCGACGAACACTTGCCCAGAAGGAAAACCAAGGTACAAGACTCCGAAATCCGCAGCTATATCATCGACAATTGCTATTTTGTAACTACCATCCTGCCCCAACCCCAAAAAAGCTACATTCCCCTCATTAATCTCTTGAATTTCATCTTCAACGATACTCCACCAATCAGGAGTGTCCGACATCCTATGCCTTATAGCTGCAAGGTCGAATATTGCAACTGTTGCAGTATCAGTAACGATAGTAAATTTTTGAGCCATAAATTTATTACTTGAAATTATCGAGATAATTTATCATCTAGGTTGCTGACCTGCTTTCCTAGCGGTTTTTTTCAAGGAGTCACCAAAGGAAGAACTCACTCAAGTAATGGAAAAGTCCCAATCATCAGTATAGACATCATTTGGAAGCTTCGGGAGCTGCGCTACGGATTTGAACTCCAGCTCATAACCTAAAGAAACAAATGGTTCGCCCAACCCCATGACACCACTAATACTCAAATCATACAAACCACTCGCAACCTCTAGATAATCATTATTCCCAAGACCATCAACACAAGCCTCTCTGTAATCCAGAAAATAATCACTATCCCAATTCATTAGAGCATTCAGATCAGCAATAACAACCAAACCAGAAACAACTACCAACGGGATCCCAGAATAGCAAAATCTCTTTACCGCTTTATTAAAACTGGACTTCTGATCTTGGTCTATTCCCTTTAGAAAAATACTATATTCCATTTCCGGAATTTGATAGATAGGAAAAATCACCCCCTTTTCCACTACGCTTAACCCAATGGTTTCGTCACTCAAAAAAAGCTCGAATAAATTACCAGTATCTATCCCATTACTTAGAACAAAATCATTCAATGCAACCGGATCAAAAATAACGATCCCGGGTTGAAATATCTCAATTTTTGCTACGCTTTTCATCCACAACCTCCTACCGACGAAAAACTGCTGAGTACAAACCCCTTCAATTTAACTCAAAAAAATTTTCCAAGAACTCGTTAAAACTTGCCCACTGGGGCTTGAGCCTCCCCCGTTTGAACTCAGCCAATGAGTCACCAAGAGTAAGCTCAACCACCTCGCCAGTTAGCTTATTATAAAAAAAACCACTCTCACCTTCAAAGCTATCCAATGGAAGATACTCTAAAGGTACTCCGAGCGTTTCATGGGTTCGTTTCAGCGCCAAATCAAAATTAGTATTTTTTGAAAACCAACAAATTTGATATATCTCTTTGCCGCGACTCATAAAAGTCGGCCCATCCTCAACATGAAGATAAAACTGACCAAAATCGCTAGACGCATCAACGTCTATTTTTTTTAGCTCTATTTCATAGTCAGCACTGACGTCAGCGTACCACCAGCCTTTCTGCCTACAGAAATCCATTACTTTTTTCGAAATCATATACTCACAGATCCTCTAGAACTTCCTCAGGTTGCTTAGCACGCCGTATTCATAAACCAACATCTACCAACCATATAAAAATCGGCTTCTAGATATGTAAATATATATCTACCTCTTTACCATCACTCAAGAAAAAGAGCCTTGCAACAGTCGAATCAATATCATATCCAGCCTTGATTACGGTACCAGCTATACCATTACTCGCCAATGAAACAACCTCTTTAACTCTGTCCCCCTCCCAGTTATATCGATATACCCAATACTCCATATCCCCATCTACGCGACAAGCTCTTAGAACCTTCCCATCTTTTAGCTCTGCTATCTTTAGCCAAAGGATCTCATTATGTTTATTTTTCCGAAGTGAAAATAATAGATTTCCAAAAGACCTAAAAAATTCGAACTCATCCAGTAAGCCTTGAAAATTATAACTTTCAATTTTTACTACTTGACCATCACAAAGAAAATACTTAGATACGTTCTGTTTACTGGCAGGTTCCTTATCAAGGATTTTTGATGGAGTAACACCCGCCATTTCGAGCTCCAACGGAATTATCGTATAACATGGCCCCTTAGAAAAAAGAATCTCCCCATGAGCAGCATCATCAACAAATTTAGCGCAAAAACTCTCGTCGCTAATTTTAGTCAACCCCTCGTCCTTAAGCACCAGCAAATCTGAATAATTCATACTTAACTACCTTTTGAAATTAACACCTTCACCGAGGGATTTCTTAATAGCGCGCTCGGCAGGCGCTGGATCGACAGCAGGCGATCAGCGTCGTCGTACACGTAATCCTGACGGGCATCGGCATTCAGTTTGGCCAGCAGCCGGCCAATGCTATCGCGCTCGAATTCGGTGCGGCGCTGTGGCCGTTCGCCGTAGCCGGTTTCGTCGACCTGGGTCAGATGCCCGCCGAGGTTGTAGCTAAAGCACCGGATCAGGTTACCAACTCAATAAAAAATGGTTTAGGAAGCTCCCAAACCATTCCAAACACATAATTTTAAGGAGCTATACAAACACCACCCACCAAAGCCTCAAAAAGACATCAAAGTACAACGCCAAAACTTCAGAAAAGCCATACTACCTAATTGAAACCCCTCCCTTTATTCGATCAACTGCAAGTCGAGCATTAAAGCCAACAACGACTTTACCCCCTCCAACGCACTTACACCCTTGAACACACCACTAATTCACTTCCATAAAATCGTCATTTTCAAGATAGTAATTAAGCGCAGCCACCACTTTAACTATATTTGCAGATGCCTCCTGCTCGAGAACATTCCTCAGCACATCATTAAACTGCTGACCATAATAAATTAACTCCAATTCATTCGCCGCCACAAAATCACTGTAAATTTCAACATCTCCAGTCATTTCAGGATATGCATCCAAATAACAAACAAGCTCTGGAGTTATAGTTCCAACATCATCTTCAACGTACACACACAGATCATCAATTATAACATCACCCGCTTGCACGGCCTCAATCACAGCAGCAATCGTTACAGGCTCTTTAACCTTTAATATACTCATCAACATGTTCCTTTTAGTGGCTGTCCAGCCTTACCATTAAGTTTACCTTTACGTCCCTTTCGCAGGCCTTGCCACAAAAAGTGCTTCTGCTCGGTCCGACCGTTGATCTCTGAAACCGTGGCAACCCGCCGCCCTAGGCTGTCGCACCGATACGAACCGGTACTTACGAGCTTGCCATTGACCAACGTCTGAGCCCGGACCAGCCGATTCTCACAGTCATAACGAAACGTCTGCAGCGTGCCCATGCCGCTGCGTTTTTCAATCAGGTTGCCCCAGGCATCGTAGGCATATTCCTGATCCCGCCAGCGCTTGAGGCGGTTGTCCTTGACGTGGTCAAACTGGCTGGTGTTGAAGTTCAGCCGGTTCGCCGCGGCGTCCTAGCGGAATTCTTCGCTGTCGATCAACTGGCCGGTGTCGCGGCTGTGCAGTTGGCCGTTGGCTTCGTATTCGTACTTGATCTCGCCGCGCAGTTTGTCGAGGGTGCGGGTAAGTTCGCCGGCCGGGTCGTACTGGTGACGGCGGTGGATCGGGTTGTAGGCGTGTTCGACCAGCAGGTCGGGCTGGATGCCGGGGTTGTGGAGGCGCGAGAGTTTTTCCGCCGGCAGGCGCGAGGCGAACTGCCAGCTCTTGCGGCCCATCGCGTCGTAGCCGAAGCAGCTGGTGAGCGTGCCCTGGGTGCGCAAGACTTCGCGGTGCAGGTCGTCGAACCTGAATTCGGCGAAGCGTTCCAACCCTACGCCAAGCAAGTCTCGATCAACTCCTACCTGATGTCTCATTGACCCGAAGCAAAACCCTTTACGGCCACTCCCGAAATCTACACGTTATTCGCAAACAATAGCCCTACAGTTCCTTAATAGACTGCCTAATAGATTCACAAAAAAAACCCTCAAAACTTTTGAAAATCACGCTTTTTTGACCATCCCTTTTAAAGGAGAGCTCCGTCTCCACCACTACAGGCTCGCCTGTCTCTCCAAGCTTAGAAGTATCGATTGAATATATAGGACCATACCCTGAAGCCTTAATGACAATCATAGAACTATCAGCATCACCAAGAGATCGCGCGTTTTTTGTAGCAAATAAAACACTGGGAATCGCGGTAGCGGCCAGCCCGCTTTTTGTGATCCCATAGTATGTTTCTCCAGCAAATGATAAAGCTCCAAATTTTTTCAGAAATTGCTTATATGAATTCGGAAATCCAACACTTAATTCTTTTTCAAATTCAGCTATCAAGGCATCGCTAGCGCCCCCCCGCATAAGCCGGATCTTCACCAGATGCATGAATCTCAGCGTCAATCGAATCTATATAGTTCATATCTCAACTCCCGAAATCCAGTGATCTTTCCTTCCAATAGAACGACAAATGATACCGCTGATTAAATAGCCGATGCGATTATCGGCATTAATAAAAAACGTTGGCCAGCCCCACGAACAACTAAACCGAAGGAAAAGACTGGTTCCTAACTAAATGTGGCGACCGCTACTCCGAACCCCTAATATTTGCCTTATAGAGCTAGCGGTAAACATTTTCGGACTGAGCCTTTTCAATGAAAATATCAAGGAGATCACCTTGAATCTCCTCCCCATCACAAGTAACGAGAAAATCTCCATTTATACCGTCGGGAAAATGAACACCATCCAATGCTCCAAATACTACAGAGGCGCTGTCTGCGACAATGACCCTAAAAAAATTGAAAACATCAGACCGTTCATCATCGCCCAACTTAGCCAAAGCGTTTCGAGCCTTTGCATAAGGATCACCATCGTTATTAACCGGCTTACTTAAAGATTCTTTGTATTGTTCAATATTTTTTTTAAAAAGCTCATCAAATATTGCAGCTACAAATTTTTCGTCGTTCCTCATAAAACCTCCTTAACGCATTTTCTGGGATCGGGTTGTAGGCGTGCTCCACCAGCAGGTCGGGCTGGATGACGGGGGTGTGGGTGCGCGAGGGTTTTTCCGCCGGCAGGCGTGAAGCGAACTGCCAGCTAGAAACCATCTATCTCCGCCCAAAACCACCCTTCAATACAACTTATGCACATCCTTCAGCCCCATGCCCCTTTCAACCATTCTTAGTAGTTAAAAACCGTCAAAGCAAAGCGCGCAAAAACCTGTAAAACTAACAGATCACAAACTCAACGACCAACTAGCCTTGAAAATCATCATTCTCAAGATAGTAAAGTGTCGCTTCCAAATATGTCTTTACATCAGGCTTTATTTTGCTTCGATCCGCGACAGCCTTAATATCCAACATAGAAGGACATTCGACAAACGTACGCTTAGAATTCTCGCACGCAATTTCCTCCAAGTCATTTTCTGCTACATAAAAAACGGCAGAACTCACAGCATCCTTCGATGCTCTATCAACTGTAGAGTCGACGAAGATCCACCCAACAGCAGGTAGATGTTCTAGATTCAGAATAAGATCAGTAAAACCTTTATATTCTTTCATAAAAACTCTCGTTATTATCGACAGGCAGTACCACCGCCCCATTTATTTCGTCCACCCTTGCCATCTGGATGGTAGTGCGGGTCAGTTCGCCGGCGGATCGTACTGGTGACGGCGGTGGATCGGGCTGGATGCTGGGGTTGTGGATGCGCTAGAGTTTTTCCGCCGGCAGGCGCGAGGCGAACTGCCAGCTCTTGCGGCCCATTACGCCGTAGCCGAAGCAGCTGGTGAGCGCGCCCTGGGTGCGCAGGACTTCACGGTGCAGGTCGTCGCGCTCGATGTCGCTGATGAGCTGGCCGTCGACGTTGAGTTGGTTGCGACTTTACTCTAACGAATCTATTCAGTAGCAAAATTCACCTCACGTCCCGCCCCTGTATCTGGTGGCCTATCAGGTCGTGGGTGAATTAGATTTTTTCTTAGACATTGCCAGTTTGTTGTTAACCGGTTGATTTTTAGCAGCCGATCCGTATCGCCAAAAGCTAACAGGGAAATTCACCTTTGCGGTACAAATCAAGTAACTTCGCTACCCATTCACTCACATGTCCTTTTGCTATGGCCTCCCCAATCATTCCGATATCATCAGACACATAGCTTGCGGCTTCGGAATTTTGCGTTAGACGGAACACTTTCTTGAAAGAAAACTCTCTTAACGCTGAAATTTCCATTTCATCAGTAGGGATTTTATAGTCTAGTTTCTTCAAATACTCATTACTTTCAACCCACAACGCATCAAACTCTCCCCTATCTCTTTGGTCTAACGCCTCGTCCCAGTCTTTCACAGCCAAAACAACCACTTCAAAAAAATTTTCTTCATGGATTAAAATCGATAGCTCTTTTATAGATTCAGTAGTCATCTCAAGCCACTCTCCCTCAGCCAGTTCTCAATAAGGTCTACTGCCGTACGCGGTGTCACGTTTTACGCCTAAGACATGCGTTCCATTAGGTTGCAGTCAGGCGAATCGCCGGGTCGTATCGTAGCGGATGCGCTGGCCCTTGGCGTCCTGGCGGCTACTCGGCAGGCCCCGGGCGGTGCGTAGAGGCGCGTGGTCTGGCCTTTGTAGTCGGTATGGCTAAGCACCTGGCCGAGGGCGTTGTAGGTGAACGATTCGGCGCTGCCGTCCGGGTGATGGATGCGCAGCACTTCGCCGTCGGGCTTGCGTTCCAAAGTGTTCCACCACCGGCATTAGGGCTTGCGGCTGGCGTCGATTATTACTATAGAGAAAGCGACTGAGACAAATTTGGCAGACACTTTTTTCGATTAGTTTTAAAAGAGCGATCGACAGAGGGTGTTAATGACCGTATCAAAAACAGAAATAGCGTTAAAAAAACATCAAGCACTTAAGGCCTGACAACCAAAAAATTATTAACCTCCCTCTGTGCAAAACCCATTTTTTCAAGCAATGGATTTTCATAATCACTATATATTTCCAAATACTCCCTAGGCGAAAATTTGATCAAATTATCGGTCAAATTTCTTCGAAGCAAGAGCACAACTACCCTTTCGTAATCTTCGATAATAGAGCGAAGATCCGTCCCCCCACGCACTGCCTGAATTTGTTCTAACTCATTTAATATTTCTCTCAACAACTCTATCAGATCATTTTTTTTCATCTCGAACCCCTTATATAGTGCCTATATTTCTAATGCCTACAATCCAACTTTCTGGCCAATTTTGCGGCATGAGTATTTGGTCCGCCCCCCCCCTTTGAATACTGTTCCTGCCTTGGTAATCTGTGGCGCCACCGCCCCCACATTAAGTGTCGTACCCCTGGGAATAAGAATTTTAGCCTCAAATTGCCGTGTATTTTTCCATTCACCCACTGGCCCTTGGCCTATTGGCGCTGCTCAGCACTGCTCGGGCGTGCATAGCAGTCGGAATCGCTGACCGAAGATGCAGACTCAACGATATCTAACTTCCAAAGCGCACTTAATAAGATGGTGTCAAAACCCCAATCTCTCCAGAAACAGCATCAAATGAAAACCTGAAGTCCTGATCATTTATATTTACAAAAAAACACAACAACCCCGAAACATAATATACATCTGAAAATATACCTCCTTTTATCATGGCACTAGCCAGAGCACTAACATCCCACCTCACTTCACCGTCAGGCTTAATAACCAACGCCTTGTTTTTCTCAGCATTAAATGGAGAAACAACCACCGCTATTCCAGTACCACCTATTAGTAGCTGAGGAATTAGTTTTTCGGCGCTCTCAATTTTATATAAGCACCCCAAAAATGACCATGACACTTCCTTGGGGAGTAATTCCCAAACGCTTAAACCTTGGGGATTAGCCTCGCGATCATAATTCCCAAGCCCATCGACTACCGTAAAATCACTTACATCACTCATCCAACCCCCACAACTAATAGAATGTATAGCTCTCCTTTCCCACCACGAGGGCTACAAAGTCACCATCCAAGCTATCAGGATAACGGATACCATCTCTGCCACATTTTTAAAGAGATCTTGCACTGCTATCGAATTCTCTCAAACAACTTATTGAATATAGTCTGTACGTACTTCCTATCTAATATATATATCATTCCACCTAGGATTATGGCGAACAGACCAGCTCGCCTTTTGCTTGTAACCACTGTTAAAAATTGGTTTAGCGCACCAAAAAATAGCAACATTCGCGATACCGCTCAAAAATTAGCTCTATCGACTAAGAAGTTAGCTTTTTCAAGCCCTGCGAAAGTCGATTGGTATTATTTATATCACCTCCTTTATCTAAATACGAGAACCAGCCAGGAATTACTTTCTTGAAAAGCTCAACACATTCAGGCGCAGCATCGTTTTTTTTCAAAATATACTCAAGATCCAAACTTCCATCCAATTTAAAAGGATTAGTAAATATGAGATTATTGCCTTTTAAAAAGCCCAACAACACTGCGAGCTTTAAGATCATTCGCTCTTGGTATTCTTTGCTTTTGTTTCGGCTAAGCAGCGTAGGAACACTACATAACGTAAAATTTAAATCAGCCACAATAACACCTGTATTTTGCTCGTATAACAGTAGACACATCAGAAACTTCAATAAGCTTTTTCGTCCCTGGATCCCTTACAAAAATACCACCTGCCTCTCTAATCCGGTCTTCCTTGAGGAGTTGCCCAGTTTTATCTGCCGTAAGGCTAGTGATCTCCTTGGCAGTACCTGAGCCATCTGAATTTTTGACGACGAAGTCGAGCCGATGCCCCTCGCCAGTAAGCGGATCCTTTGCGCAGATATCTTTCACTGAGAACATTTTGCTTGCCATACCTTTTCCCAGAAATTTCTTTAGCTCGCGCTTCCCGTGCCGTACCAGCTACCTTGTTTGGAATACAGCTCCAGCCCCAAGGATCAATCCACCCATTGGTATTGGGAGCGTAGGAATAGAGATTATCCCCACCCAACAACCCAATCGGATCCTGCGTAATAAATCGTCCAACCTGCGGATCGCAACCTAAACATGATGTAGTGCAGCCCCGTCTCATCATCGAAATACTGCCCCTGAAACCGCAGATTCTGCTTGACTGCATTGACGTCCAGACGCTCAACCGCCCCCCACGCCTTGTACGTCGCTTGCCAGACAATCTGCCCATCACGGTTCGTCATCTCCAGCGGCGTAGCAATCTGGTCGGTATGGAAGTAGTAAAGCTGCTGCTCCTCACCCTCCGCCTGATCGACACGCGCCAAGGGCGCATAACTCCCCGGCTCATACAGGTACAGACTGCTCCGCCCCGGACTTTCCTCACGCAGCATCCGCAGGCCTTGCCACAAAAAGTGCTTCTGCTCGGTCCGACCCTTGATCTCTGAAACCTTGGCAACCCGCCGCCCCAGGCTGTCGTACCGATACGAACCGGTACTTACGAGCTTGCCGTTGACCAACGTCTCGGCCCGCACCAACCGATTCTCACAGTCATAAACAAACATCTGCAGCGTGCCCATGCCGCTGCGTTTTTCAATCAGGTTGCCCCACGCATCGTAGGCATATTCCTGATCCCGCCAGCGCTTGAGGCGGTTGTCCTTGACGTGGTCAAACTGGCTGGTGTTGAAGTTCAGCCGGTTCGCCGCGGCGTCGTAGCGGAATTCTTCGCTGTCGATCAACTGGCCGGTGTCGCGGCTGTGCAACTGGCCGTTGGCTTCGTACTCGTACTTGATCTCGCCGCGCAGTTTGTCGAGGGTGCGGGTCAGTTCGCCGGCCGGGTCGTACTGGTGACGGCGGTGAATCGGGTTGTAGGCGTGCTCCACCAGCAGGTCGGGCTGGATGCCGGGGTTGTGGAGGCGCGAGAGTTTTTCCGCCGGCAGGCGCGAGGCGAACTGCCAGCTCTTGCGGCCCATCGCGTCGTAGCCGAAGCAGCTGGTGAGGATGCCCTGGGTGCGCAGGACTTCGCGGTGCAGGTGGCCGCTGCCGTAGTACAGGAAACCACATTCAAATCGTAAAAATGAGTAGCCGAAGAGAACCTACAGCCACTCTGAACATCTAATTTTAAAGAGCTTAAATACCTCACAATATATTCAGCCAGAAAGCCTCTTCACCCGCAAATACTAACCATTAAGTGCAAATGCCTTCCTTAGCTGAGCCGCGTATTTTTTGCTATTAGGAATACGGATAGACTTCAAATAAACATCCAAAAAATCCGGCCTAACACTCAATATATAAAACTCTATTAGATGCAAATTGAGAAAATTCCTATAGAAAGGCAACCCCTCCAAAACTTTATCATCTTGCCCACTTCCTTCTTGCTCATTCTCTTCACCTTTAACAATCGAAAACTTAGCAGTCAAATATTTGCAAAAGTCCACGTTACGGCTAGCAGCGTCCGATAGCTCCTGTATCGACATATCAGCCAAAACAAGCTTATTGACATCATGCTTAAATAAAATTTCGGAAACCGGTTCATCTCCGACATTCAAACTCATATCACTCTTTACATAGTCCAAAAGATTGCTATATCGGGAGCTTTCAACCCAATCTCTAACTGCTGCTACATTTAGCATATGCCTACGCCCGTGATGATTTTCAAGAACTCGTCGAACACCAACAAAGTGTCCGACTATATTTCTCGAGCGCAACACCCTCTGCGCCATCACTCGCTGCGCACATAGCGCAACCTGCAACAAATAATGCGCAAGCGGTGAGACTTTTACTCCACACCATTGTAACGACTTACAAATTCATCAAAAACCTGCTCACTATTAAGAACTTCTGCGGACTTATTTTCAAATTCCTCTGCACGATTATCATCTGTGATAGTTACAAACAGAACAGGAGATTGATGAGCATTAAAAGATTCAAAAAAACCCTCATTTTTTAGCAAATGAAGAGCGTTTGTCATCACTTGAAAAACCTGCGCCTGAAAACTCTCAAAATCGCTCCGCTCTGCAGACTCCCTTAGAGCCTTGCATACCCCTTCAAACTCTTCACTTTGCCAAGCTTCATACGCCCACTCAGAAGATGCCCACTTATAATATTGAACGGCTTCATGAGTTCTATCTTCCTCTTCTTCTTGACCTATCTTGTCTTCCAACCCACGAAAAGAGTTAGCAGATGGACAAATGGTCATAGCACCGCTATCAGTATACAGAGCAAATACGTAAAACTCTTCATTAGGATGAGCACTTTTCAGGCTCGAAAAAGAAGACTTCGCGGCTTTATATACACGCTTTTCCAGATCAACCCAATCCATAACAAACCTCCCACCCTTGTTAACTTCCAAATATCTCAGCACCAATTTTTTGAAGCTCAGACTTCATCACGGATACTGCATCTTTAAACGGTAAATCTTTAGCCATAACAGCTTTATCTGCTGCTTCGAGTTTATTTGCAACCAACCGCGCATTCGCAATGGTATGCCCTTGGTTTTCAGCCCACATCATGGCAGCAGGATCATTTACCGCATCAATTTTGTATTTATCTAGTACGGCGCGGCTGCGCTCTAGCGCCTTCTGCATTCCTGGGGATCTCGTGAACGTTCCCTTAAAAACAATATGGTGAGCATGAGGCTTGACCATAGAGCTTGGAGGACGTGTCCCAGTTTTACTTGCGTAATATGCTCCCCAATCCTTATCCGCACATAGCCCCCATGGATCGGACCACAAAACCGGGTTTTTTACATACTCATAAAGATTGAAGCTACCCAACAACCCAATCGGATCCTGCGTAACAAACCGCCCCACCTCCGGATCGTAATACCGAAACGTGTTGTAGTGCAGCCCCGTCTCCTCATCGAAATACTGCCCCTGAAACCGCAGGTTCTGCTCGACTTCATTGACCGTCAGCTTCTCAACCGAACCCCAAGCCTTGTACGTCGCCTGCCAGACAATGCTCCCGTCCGCGTCAGTCATCTCCAGCGGCGTACCAATCTGGTCGGTATGGAAGTAGTAAAGCTGCTGCTCCCCACCCTCGGCCTGGTCGACCCGCGCCAAGGGTGCATAACTCCCCGGCTCATACAGGTACAGACTGCTCCGCCCCGGACTCTGCTCACGCAACATGCGCAGGCCTTGCCACAAAAAGTGCTTCTGCTCGGTCCGACCCTTGACCTCTGAAACCTTGGCAACCCGCCGCCCCAGACTGTCGTACCGATACGACCCGGTACTTTCCAGCTTGCCACTGACCATTGTCTCGGCCCGAACCAACCGATTCTCACAGTCATAAACAAACGTCTGCAGCCGGTTCATCCCGCTGCGTTTCTCAATCAGGTTGCCCCACGCATCGTAGGCATACTCCTGATCCCGCCAGCGCTTGAGGCGGTTGTCCTTGACGTGGTCAAACTGGCTGGTGTTGAAGTTCAGCCGGTTCGCCGCGGCGTCGTAGCGGAATTCTTCGCTGTCGATCAACTGCCCCGTGTCGCGGCTGTGCAACTGGCCGTTGGCTTCATATTGGTACTTGATCTCGCCGCGCAGTTTGTCGAGGGTGCGGGTCAGTTCGCCGGCCGGGTCGTACTGGTGACGGCGGTGGATCGGGTTGTAGGCGTGCTCGACCAGCAGGTCGGGCTGGATGCCGGGGTTGTGGAGGCGCGAGAGTTTTTCCGCCGGCAGGCGCGAGGCGAACTGCCAGCTCTTGCGGCCCATCGCGTCGTAGCCGAAGCAGCTGGTGAGCGTGCCCTGGGTGCGCAGCACTTCGCGGTGCAGGTCGTCGCGCTCGATGTCGCTGATGAGCTGCCCGTCGAGGTTGAGTTGGTGCAGGTGGCCGCTGCCGTAGTACAGGTGATTGAGGTGTTGGCCGGTGGGCAACGTCAGCGTGGTGAGGTTGCTCAGTGGGTCGTACTCGTAGGACAAGGCGCCTTGCGCTGTGGTCTCCTGGATCAGGCGGCCGAGCAGATCGTAGGAGAATTCGAGGGTTTCTTCGCTGACGCCGAGTTGCTTGCCCTGCACGGTCGGCAGGCGCTGGATCGACAGCAGGCGATCCGCGTCGTCGTACAGGTAATCCTGACGGGCATCGGTATTGAGTTTGGCGAGCAGGCGGCCAATCGCGTCGCGCTCGAATTCGGTGCGACGCTGTGGCCGTTCGCCGCGCTCGCCGTAGCCGGTTTCGTCGACCTGGGTCAGATGCCCGCCGAGGTTGTAGCTGAAGCGCCGGGTCAGGTTGTCGATGCGCTTTTCTTCGACCAACCGGTCGGACGCATCGTAGGCGAACTGGTACGCCGCGTTGTTTTCGTTGATCAGCGCAGTCAGGCGAATCGCCGGGTCGTACTCGTAGCGAATGCGCTGACCCTTGGCGTCCTGGCGGCTGCTCGGCAGGCCACGGGCGGTGCGTAGCAGGCGCGTGGTTTGGCCTTTGCCGTCGGTATGGCTGAGCAATTGGCCGAGGGCGTTGTAGGTGAAGGATTCGGCGCTGCCGTCCGGGTGATGGATGCGCAGCACTTCGCCGTCGGGCTTGCGTTCCAGCGTGGTGGTCTGACCCAGCGCGTCGGTGACGGCGACCAGGTGCTGGCGCTCGTCGAAGCGGTATGTGGTGTTTTTACCCGAGCAATCCTGGAAGCGCTCGACCTGGGCCAGGGTGTTCCACCACAGGTATTTGGACTTGTGGGTCGCGTCGATGATGGTGTGTGGCAGGCCGTCGTCGCCGTTGAGGTATTCGGTGGTGTGACCGAGGGCGTCGACTTCGGCGATGAGGTTGCCCTTGGCGTCGTAGCGGGCCTGCCAGACGCTGCCGTCCAGGAAGGTGGTTTCTGTGACCAGCGTAGTACCGAGGTGGTACTTGTATTTGATCTGGCGGCCCAATGGGTCGGTTTCTTCAAGCAAACGCGAAAAGTTGTCGTACTTGAACCCCAACCGGTTTCCATCCGGCAGCTTGAGACCGGTCATGTTGCCCGCTTCGTCGAGGTCGATGGCGTACTGCTCACCGCCGAAGTCGCGACTGGCAATCACGCGGCGATCTTCGTTGTAGTGGATCTGGAGCTCGCGCCCCAGTGCGTCAGTGGCCCACGAGGTGCGCTGCTTGAAGTCGTAGCGGTAGTGAAAGTGTTCGCCATCGCTGGTCCAGTGCTCCACCACACGCAGCTGGCCTTCAATGGTTTCCCAGCGGTAATGACAGCTCAGGCCCAGGGCGTTGCTGTGGCTGGCCATCACACCGTCGGCGTAGCTGAAGCGGCGCATCGAATCGCTGTTGCGATTGATCACCTCGATGAGTTGGCCGTTGTCGTCATAGCGATACTGCACCAGGGTTTCAACCGCCTGGTTGTCGACGACGCGCTTGACGTCGGTCAGGCGCCCCAGCGGGTTGTCATAGTGCAGGTGCACCCGAACACCACCCGTGGCGCTGATGTCGGTCAGCCGGCCTTCTGCCGTGCGGGTGAAATGCAGGTAATGCCCGAGGGCATTTTCCAGGCGTTGCAGCGGGACATCGCTGTTGTCGTCCGGCACCTCGCCGAAGTAGAAGAACAGGTTGTCGAGGGTTTGCAGCAGGTAATGGCCGCCTTCGGTGCGGACCAGGTGGAGCTGCTCATAGGGGTTATAGATGCGATCACCTGGCTCCACATCCACAAAGGGCACGCTGCGCCCCTGGTTATCCGTGAGGTAGACGAAGCTGCCGCTTCTGCGCAGGCTTTGCTCCCAAGGCAAGACCCAGCCTCTGCCGAGCACGCTGTCGACGGTCAGATCGCTGGCATAGAAGCGAGACCATTCAATCGGCATGAGCCCCGGGAGCGCAAAGTCGGTTTCTCCGGACTCGGGCAATAGCTTGCGCCCGCTGGTAAGGTCGACGGGGTTACCGCTCAAACCGCCGATTGCGCGCTCAACGGCCGGACCGATGACAAAGCGCCCGGCCAGATAGCTGGCCGCCACGGTCGCTCCAAACTTCAATGCGCAAGGCCCGGCAGCCTTCAGACCTTGCGTCATGCCCAATCTGAAGATCGGACCTACTGCGCGGCCCATCGAGGCGACAATCATCAGCACGTCGACGGTGACCCGCAGCCAGCCGGGAATTTCTTCGTCGACATCCAGATAGCGCTCTGTCCCGCCGCCGATGAACACATTGTTCGAGCCGCTGGAGATCTTCGCGCCACAGGTCAGTTTGTCCCCCTTGCGCGAAGCCGCCACATTGTTGATGAAAACGTTGGAAGAGCCTTCGGCAACCATGACCGGCGCAGGGTGTTTATCGCACGTGCCCATGCTCAACTTTGCGTGGGCGGCATTGCGGCTGTTGATGAACACATCCGTCGAGCAGCCTTCAAGCTTGATCCCCCCGGCGGGCGAACTCATTGCCGACCCTATGCTTTCGCCAATCATGGGGACGAAACTGGCAGCCAGTCCTACGGCAATTCCCAGCAGAATTCCGCCGAGCCCCGCCGTGCAGATCATGAATGCGGCTGCCGTCGCAATCGCAAGCCCGATCACTGCACCGGCGAGAAAACCGCCGAGCGCACTGGTGTGTTCAATTTCATCGCCCCAACGCGCAGCTTCGAACATGGGTTACTCCTGTTCGGCACTGTCGGTGGACACCGTATCGGCCTGGCGCGGTTTGAAACTTGCCAGCAGCTGCAGCCAATTCTGGTTTTGTGTGACGCTGAAATCAGCCTGGCTGGTCGTGGAAAACACAAGGATGCGACCGGGTTCGATTTCGAACGCTGCCTGCCGTTGGTAAACCGGTCGACCATCGTTCATGTAGTAAGCATCCACCTGGATGCCGGAGAGCGGTTGCTCCCCGGACAGCGCTGCCGGCTTCTTGCTGAGCAAGGTATAGCCGCGCAGTTTGGCGGCAATGAGTTTTACCTGGCGCTCGATGTAAGCCTTCAGATCCTCTGCCGGCAGCATGTTGTCGCGCGACAGTGTGATGTTCAGCGGCGCAGGAATGCTGTTGCCGAGCACAAACATGTTCACCGTGCGGTCCTGAAAACCTTCCGGCAAAGTGATGGATCCTTCCTGAAGCTGATAGTCCATTGGGCGTGCGTTCCGTGAATAGGTGAAAGAGGAAAAGGCTTAGTCAGCGCTGATGTTTTCGAGCATCGTCTCGAACTCGATCAACCAATCGGCAAGCTCTGCATGAGCGGGATTGATCATCGTCGACATGCTCAACCATTGGCGCTCGTTACCATTGTCGGGATGGATGACTGCGCTGGTCGTTCTGCCGTGGCGACGCTCCTGTCCCGCCGTGAAGATATAATCCAGGGTAATCGCCGGACTGCCTGCCAGCAGGCAATCGCTCTGCCGCACGATGGTGACGTCGGGGTGGTTTTTGCGCAGGTTCTCCACATACAACTGCACCGAACGTTGCAGTGTCAGCCCTTCAGGTGCAGGACGACGCTTGACACTGAACGTGACGGGATGACCCTGCTTTTCGAGCGTTGTATCGATGTCGCGGAAGTTGAAGCCTTGCGGCATTACCAGATTCAGCCCCGCGACTTTCAATTCATTGCGCGCCAATTGAAGCGGTACCACCGCTACCGGCTCAGGCTCGATGACCGCGGGCGAAGCCTCGGCAGCCTCCTGCAACTGCTGCCGCGCAAGTGTCTCGGCCGCGAGCCGTTTTTCGGAAATACGGTCGTAGATACTGGTCCTGACCATGGTCTGATTTCTCACTTGTTGATATCGACACGGTCACCGTGGACATAGGTGTTCTTGCCAAGAATATCGATGGCGTCGCCTTTTATTTCGATGCCTTGTGGGGTCAGCTTGATACTGCTGCCCCCCACCTGAAGAATGATGTGCTGATTGGCACTGACCTGAATGAACTGGTTGTCGACCTGAATCGTCAGCGAGCCTTCCTGGACATTCATCACCGTGTCTTTCTTGATCGTTTCGGTGTGCGTGCCACCGACCTTGATCGTGCGGTTGCTGCCGACGGTATGGACTTCATCGACCTCGATCTCGGTGTCCATGTTGCGCTCGGCATGCATGATGATCTGCTCGGCACCTGCTTTGTCTTCGAAGCGGAAGAAGTTCGCCGTGCCGCCGTCACCCTTCATCGACCGAGTCAAAAAACCACTCTGGGTCTTGTTCGCCGGCAACGACCAGGGCGGGGTGTTCTGGCTGTTGTAGAGGCTGCCCATGACCAGCGGGCGGTCGGGGTTGCCGTCGAGGAACACCACCACGACTTCATCGCCTACCCGGGGAATCTGGATGCTGCCGAAGCCGCCGCTGGCACCGGACTGCGCGACGCGGACCCAGCAGGAGCTCTTGTCGTTGTGCTCGCCCTTGCGGTCCCAGTGAAATTGCACCTTCACGCGGCCGAGTTCGTCGGTGAAGATTTCCTCCCCCGGCGGACCCACGATGATCGCGGTTTGCGGACCCGAGATGGTCGGGCGCGGGGTGGTGAGTTGAGGGCGGAAGACGATCTTTTTGCGCACGCAGGAGAAGGTGTTGTAGTAGCTGGCCTGGTGCCCGTTGAGGTAGTTGTTGTGGCCTTCGCTTTCGACGCTCATCAGCAGGAACTGACGCTCATCGGCAGGGCCTTGATCGTGATCGTAATGCTGCAGCAGTTCGAAGGTATAACCGGGCTTCATCGCGCGGCAGTTACTGGCGCCATGAAAGCTCTTGCCCTTGAGTTCAAGCGCTTCGACCCGCAACCGCAGCAGCGCTTCGCCTTCGTCGTAGGTGCCGTGGGTGTATTGACCGGGGAAGTCATAGATTTCGAATTCGTCGACATCGCCCTGCTTGTTCAGGCTCTTCATGGCGACCGGTAAGCGGTTGGACGGCTGACGATAATCGAAGGTCTGGACCGCGATTTTCCCCGACTGCAACTGGCGGTTGCCGCTCCATTGGGTGATGGAGTCGGCGGTCTCGGTGACCGATGCAGTGTGGAAACGGATCTGCGGCTGCTCAGGCAACGGCACCAACGTAGTGGAGTCGTCGCAGATGATCATGGTGTGGCCTTCGGCGGTGTGCTCGAAGTAGTAAAACATCCCCTCTTCTTCCAGCAGGCGCTGGACAAAGTTGAAGTCGGATTCGCGGTACTGGGTGATGTAGGTGTAATGCTTGAGCGGCTTGCTCAGGCGGAACTCGTGCCGGGAAAACGCGGTGCACAAGGCAAACACCTGGGTGACGACATCTTCCACCGTGCAACCCTGGAAAATGCGCGTGTCGAAACGGTTCTTCAGCATGGAGAACCAGGGGTTCAGCGTCGCCGTGTAGCGGGCCATGCCACCATCGCTGCCGATACTGGCAAAACGCGTGAGATAGCCTGCCAGGTAACGAGGCGTGGTGTCTGCCAGTTCGATTTCAAGAACCACGTGCTGACCCATCATCGACTTCAACTCGACGTCGGAGTCCTGGCACACCAGCAGCAACTCGAAGTTGTACGCACGCGACAGACCTTCAGTCCCCTTGAAGGACTCAAGCAACAATTGCTGTTCGGGGTTGGCGAGGTTCTTGAACTTGAACAGGCGCCGATTCTGCGGGGAAAGCATTGCGGCAAGGTCCATCAACATGTGTATCTCCTTGAAAACAGTGGAAAGCTACCGCCCTCTCTCAACCACTGCACATAACGAATCAGATAAGAGGGTCAAAACCCTGTCTGCCACATCATCGATCAGGGCGAACACCTCGCCGCCCCATGTTTTCGGACTGTGGCAATTTGCAAGTCTTGTAAGCGACTGCCTCTAAAAACGCTTCATTTTCATCGGGTCTGTTTAAACGCCGAGTGAAATTCCTCACACGAAACAGGCGCCAGAAACTGCGACCGCAAGGCAGTATGAAAGTGCCATCACTCAGTAAAATATTTGCGAAATTTGTCACACTTTTGCAGGCATCACAGATGCTCGAACGCGGGAAGGAGACACCCATGTCATGCACTGTGTCAACCCGCACGCCATATATGCGCGCACTTCCATGCACCTGGAACTCAGCTCAGGATAATCCCTGAAAAATAATTATCGCGACACTGGCCGACCAGAAACACTGATATATCAAGGATGAACGGGAAGTTAGCGGCCACTTGTTGGCGACTAATGCCTTATTGCCATCATTGCCGAATGAAACGCGAATAACAAAAATGGGATCCATGTTGAAATTTTTTACCCGCCCCGCAGTCTGAAGTGCGGCTAATAGCCATCACTTTGGCAATGATGTGAAGTCGGATATTCGACAGCTCGACCGCAGCAACAAGGAAGCGCCTTTCCCCCAAGGACAGTGACGAGTAAATGGATCTTTTAGCCAACGTGCCCAGCTGGGCCGATGTCGAACGTAACCTCGACCAGAAATTCAACGAGCTGAACCAGGGCGTCAACGACGGCTTGCAGAGCGTGCACGACAACTGGAACGGCTTCACCCGGCGTGTCAGCAATGGCGCGAGCCAGGCCTACGGCTACATGGGCGGTCGTCGCATCGATGCGGTGCATCAGGCGATGACCCTCTCCTACCCGATCATCCAGATGGACCTCAAGCGCAAGTGGGCCTCGATTGAAATCGAGCAGATCCTGCCGGTACTGCTGCAACTGGTCAAAGAAGTCTCGATGATTCTCGGCGGCAGCGTGGCGATCGGCACCGTGGCCGGCGGCGCAGCGGGGGCCTTCGCATTTGGCGTCGGTGCTGCCCCCGGAGCTGCTGCCGGGGCCGGTATCGGCTTGCAGGTCGGCAACCTGATTCTCATGGGCCTGGGCCTGTCCGCCATCGCCGAATATTTTTACCAGGGCCTGCCCGCCTGCCTCTCGACCTTGCAGGAAGGCATCGCCACGGCCTGGCACGCCGAAGAAGGCCTCAAGCCGTCCGGCCTCGACCCCAGCGGCGGCTCCGCGGCACTGGTCCAGGAACGCGTCGAACGCGCGGCACGACAACTGGCTCGCGGGCAGGAGCAGCTTGTACTCCTGTTGCTCACCGCCATCGTCACCTACCTGACCCGGGGCCAGATGAAAGCCGGTGTGATGAACAGCATGGAAAACATCGCGACCCGCAGCGCGAAGCTTCAGGCGGAGATATCGAACAAGCAGTTGGCAGGTTGGCTGGCAAGGAATGAGCAGAAGTTGCTGGCTCGGGATGAGTTGCGGGTGAAGGAGCCGACGCCTTTGGCGAAGGCTGAGGAGCCGCAGACGTTACGTGAGATTCCGGCGCAGCAACCGACAACCAAGCCCGCCAATCAACCGCTTATGGACTCAGCCGCACGTCGAGATTACTTAAATAAGAAATTTGGCCGAACGGGCGACGTGAAACAAGATATCTATATACGTGGAAACCAGGAAACCGCAGAAAATTTCTTCAAATCTGAAGGTTACAAACCAGCAGATTACGAAAACTACATGAACGGCTTGGATTTTTCTCAACCGGTATATGTAGAGACCATTAATCGAGGCAAGAAGCTCTGGCAGTACCAAGTACCAGAAGGAAGGCAAGGCATTTGGTATTCTCCTACCCCAGAGGTGGTACCATCACAGCTGGGGATCAACCCCCTCGGTGAGATCTACAAAACGAAAACTGTTGTTCCGAAGGTCATAAACAGTTATCAAACCACGGAAAAAGTTACCTTGTTACGCAGCACATCTGCCCCGATTATGGACACGTGGTCCGTGCCGTCAAAACCTTTTCCAGCAACGGGGGGGGCACGACAGATGACATCTGGCCAGAAAGATCTGTTTAACTTAATTACTCCAGGTACACCATGAAACCAACAACACCACTTGAGTATGTTGAAAAAGCGATCATAGTCACGACTGATAGGCGTGATGGATGCCCACAGTTTTCGGTCTACACATCATTGCTCACGCAACTAGAGTATGTGAAAGCTGTATTTGACGGTTCCGAAAAAGACAAGTCCGGACTCCATAAACTTAGTATAGGAGCGATTGCTTCAAAGGAATTTGAAGAGAATGATCCAGAACTAGCCCGTGCACTCAAGGATGCGTATTACGTCGCGATACAGTCTGCACGAGGTCTGAAGATCAAGCTACCCGAGTAAATTTGGTGTCCGATAGCGCATGACAAATTCACACCTGACCGAACTACTTATTACGCTCAAAGAAATTTTTCACAGTGAGAACTGCCGAAATTTTAATTCGGGAATAAATGCGATAATCCGCATACTTTCCGATGACCCTTCACCGAACAGTAATGAATGGACACAAGCGACTTCAATTTATAGGACCATGGCAGGCAGTAAATCAGGTTTCTCAGACTTCTACATTGATCGAGGGACCTCTGAACAACGAATCGCAGCTAACGCAAGACTGGATGCTATTCGACAGATTTTATGGGACGCATTTGAGCGGGTCTGAAATCAGGCGATATGTCGTGACAGATCATTGCCTGGCGCCGAGTTTTTTTTAAAAGCTCTTGTTGTTCTTGGGTTTTCAGATGGGGTTCACGATCAGCGACGCAGCACTACAACGTCCCGAGAGAATTAAATGGCAATAGCGAAGGGTGAGCGTTTCGCCAACGAAGACATTTTCATTGACTACTCATACGAAGAAGTCACCTATCGATGGGACCATCATTCGAAGCTGATATTCGTACGTTTCTACGGCAACGAAGAGAGCAGTCATCCAGTCCCTCATGACAACCGTTTATTCAATGAAGCTCTGTGCTGCGGCGAGGAGATCACCCGCCAGGACTACAATAGAGGTCGCTCTCGCCGATGATGGTACGTGATGTCACGCTATCGACGGCTACACCTCTGCAATGTGGTAAATACCGCTTCGCAAAATTCTGGGACCTTCACTGCACTATGGAAAGATGAGCATTGACAGATTGACAACAGTGGCAAACAACGTCCGAGACAGGCAATGAATAAACCACCAACATTTGAGCTAGAGAACCTGATCAAACAACATCCGGATATCGCCGCGTTTGGATCCCCCGCTGACGCCGTATCTGATGACTGGCTGGTAAAAGCCGAGAAACAAATCCGCCATAAACTGCCTGCATCCTACAAATGGTTCCTTCTCAATTATGCAGGAGGAGAAATCGGGACCGAGGAAATATATAGTATCTATGGAATGGACTTCGAGGACATCAATGGTGGAGATATAGTTTTCCAGCACATCAATGGCCTCAAACACAAATCAACAACCGCTAAAAAAGTAGTCATCAGCGAAACCGACTTTGGCGAGGTTTTTTTCTTCGACTACGATACATATAACGCCGAAGAATGCCAGATTTTCGTTAGAATTCCGTCGGGGCAAAACTTATTGTATGCGAACAACTTTTACGAATTTCTCACCAAGAGAATTAAAGCGCTTTTGCCATAAGGGACGCTTTGTCGTGAAACATCATTGCCTCGCACCGAGAGGTTAAAAAACCATGTTTGATCTAAGAAGCTCCAACGAAGCGCTCACCCAATACACTGAGCGATACGACCACCTGCTCCCACCGCCCTCTCCTCAACTGCGCCAGCGCATGGATTACATGTTGCAGCCGGACGCACCCAGATATCCGAACAGGAAGCCTGAGTGGCTGACTTCCAGGCCTTGCACCCTCACTGAAGAGCAGGCGCTGGACCGCGCAAAGGGTTGCCTGCTGGGGCTCTCGATTGGCGACACCGTGGGTACAACGCTCGAGTTTCTGCCCCGTGATCGTGAACATGTCAGTGACATGGTTGGCGGTGGCCCCTTCAAGCTGAAACCGGGTGAGTGGACTGACGATACGAGCATGGCACTGGCTCTCGCAGACACTTACGTTGCAAACAATAAATTCGATTTCCGCGACTACACGCAGAGGCTTTGTCGCTGGTATACAAATGGCGAAAATAGCCATAACGGAAAATGCTTTGATATTGGCAACGCCACTCGCGCTGCGCTTGAAGGTCGATTGGCGCAGGGCGTCGACTGGTACGGCAACGATCATCCATCCACAGCCGGCAACGGATCGATCATCAGACTGGCACCGACCGCCATCTTCCGTCGCCACTCCTTGTCCGGCACCTGGCGGGAAAGCTCGGCACAAAGCCGTTGCACTCACAAGGCTGCAGAAGCCGTAAATTGCTGCGAACTGCTCGGCGCTCTACTGCACCTGGCCCTCAATGGCGCGGACAAGGAAGAAACCTTGTCGTCAATGATTCGCGCCTTGTATCCCCGCCCCTTGATCATCAACGCTGGCGAATACAAACAAAAAACCCGCGATCAGATCCGCTCCTCCGGCTACGTCATCGATACGCTGGAAGCAGCTCTGTGGGCGGTCTGGAACACCGACAACTTCAAGGATGCAATCCTGTTGGCGGCCAATCTGGCAGACGACGCCGACAGCGTGGCAGCGACCGCCGGCCAGATAGCCGGCGCTCTGTCCGGGGTGACGGGCATGCCTGAAGAATGGGTCAAAACCGTCGCCTGGTCAGAGCACATTCAGGACCTGGCGCAAAAGTTATTCGAAAGCGCCCCACTCCATGACGAGATGGATGAAGTGATTTATGGGAATCACTGAAACGGCAAGTACTCCCTGGAAATTGTTGTCAGTGGATAGTTTTACTCAAAATCAAAACACTTGAACGGCTACCCCCATGTCAAAATTACTGCAGCGCTTGAAAACCTTTTTCGTGCAAAAGACCGCTCCTCCACCCGCCCCCACCGAGCAGGTTGTCGATACAGCCACCTTGAGCGAAGTGGACAAGCCACCTTCCCGAGTGGAAAGGAACCTGTCCTGGCTGCCGATCAATCGAGAGCCAGAAGTGTTTGTACTGCTGATGCCCCCCGCCTGCCCGGACCTGACGCTAGTGGATGCCCTCCTCTTGCAGCGTTATCGGGTATTCGTCATCGCAAATGACCGGGCCGGATGGACATCAGAGACGACGATAAACCGCGATTACGCCAGCCAACTGGCGCGTGACCTGTACGGCAAAGCGACAGATCTTGGCTATTGTCGAGGCACGGAATCCTCGTTCGAAATCTATTGGCTTGTGCAATGTGCGGCCATTGTTTCGCTGCTGGCCCATGGACCACAATCGGAACAATTCCTGACCTATAGAAAACACGTTGATTACAATCGAGACTCTGCCCGGATCGGAGAGCAGGTTCGAATGTTTGATCAATACGTGGCGTCGCGCAGCAATCAAAACGCTGATACCGAGAGGGACCGCCTCTTGAAAACGCCGATAACTGCCCTCGACTACATCGACAATGCGATAACCATCACCGCCCTGAGATTCAACGGCTGTCCAGAATTCCAGATTTATTCAAGCTCGCTGATCCAATTGCAATTCATCAAGAACGTGTTGCTGGGCGTTGAAAAAGATAAAGCCCGGTTGCACGATTTGACCATCGGCGTTTGGGCCGGCAAAGAGTTTGAAGCCGACGATCCTGAACTTGCTGGCGTACTGGGGGATGCCTTCTACATTGCCGATCAGATTGCACATGGCCTGAAGATTCAGCTGCCTAACGGATTGCCGCCGGAAAGTCTTCCTCGTACATAGCATTAAATACTGGGTATTGATCAGTGGTAACTGGAATGGCCTCAGCTACTCGGTCGATTGGAACCATGGTTCCGCCAACGTTGTGCAGTTGATAAATGATTCGCTCAGGACTGGCGCCATGAAAGACATCTGCAAGATCTCCTCGAACCTTGCCCGAACAGCAGAACTGCTGAGGAGATTCGGTCACCCACAATGGGCCGACAGACTTGAGGAGTGCAGCCTTGCGCTGCCCCAGGATGCGGCGTACGCACTGTCTCGACTGATGTCGCTGTACGGCGGCATGGGCTCGATCAACGACGTTGTTCTGTATGAAGACGCAAAGCCCTTGCTGGCCGAAAATAACGAACTTCAGACGCTGCTATCAGACCTCCATCAGCTCTGCGCAGGGTGCCATTGAACTTCGCACCCCACGCTTGCAGGCCAAAATCGGCCATGTGCCAGATCGGCAATGGCGCCTTTAGGTTCGCAAATACCAAGTGCTCGGGCGTCCGCAACAACGCCGTCTTGTTCGCCCGCTTGAGCATGCGCAACGAGAATGGCAGCAGGCACGCCATCAATACGACCAGCCCCCCCGCCAGCAACCAGTATCATCGATTTGCCGATGCAGTGGCCGGCGCTGGCGATTGCGGTTGTCTGTGCAGTAATTGCCTTGCTGAAGAAAGCTTACCGACCGCTCGCCAAGGGCGGTCGCGTTTCGACTTGTTCAAGGCTTACACGGTAGGTGGTGTAAGTGTCGCCGTCTTCAAGGTAAAGGTTGCTCTGGTAATTCGAGACTGCGCCTTTGAGTTTGATGTGCAGGCCGTTGGAGACACGCTGGATTACCACGTCTTTCAAGTCAGTGTCCGAGACCAGGAAGGGCGGGGTCTTTGCGAGGAGCACCTTCATCGTCTCATTATTCCTGCCGTCGCCATTGTTGACGTAGAACCTCAGGCTTTTGGGCTCATCTGCATCCCTGGCATCTTGAACGATGTAGATCGACTGCCCCGGAATGAAGTCTTGCTTCAGGACTATCGCAGAAGGAAATTCCGGTTTGTGCAGGTATGCATAGATGACAACGCCTACAAGGCAGAGCAAAAAGATAATCGCGAGATACTTTTTAACTCTGACTACAAGCGTTTGCAGTTCGGTCTTATTCATGGGATTCAACTGTAATCGAAGGTGAATAGCACCAAGCCTTCAATCGGCTCGTAGAACATGACGATCATGTCTGCGCCGGCCGGGTTTACGGTGCTGATATCCAAGCTGAACAAAGGGTGCAGATGGTTGGCCAGCTCCAGTTGATCGGCGACAAACACGTCTTCAACAGGCGGGAACGGCAGCATGCCGGTGGGGACTTTGGTGAAGTCGGGGGTGTGATCGTCGGTCATCAGTGATTCATCCTCGTGGGTCGCCACGGATCGAGCACTTTGGGTATCAATGGCTGTCTTGGTAAGCGCCCAGCGTGGCGCAGTGGCGACATTTGAACAGGTAGGCGGTAGGCCCATGATCCTTATCCAGGACATTGAAGAACGCTTGCCACTGCGGACCGTCCTCCAAGCCTGTCGAGTCCTGAACGGCAGCGATGGCTGCCGGGCCCAGTTCAAGCAACTCTGCATGGCCGGCCTTACCGACAAACTCGGCTGCGTCGTCGCAGTGAGTGAACCAGCGCTCTTGCTGCCAGCCATTAAAACCAGGCGTGCGCTGGCTGACTTCGGCGATCTGCGCCTCGCTCAGCGTGTCTTCGCCGTCCAGGCCGATACTCTCGTCATCGACAAACGTCGCGCCCAGGCGCTGGTGCGCACTCCCGTCGGCAATGCACCAAGGGCAGATGCAGTTTTCGTATTCATCAATGGCGTATACCGGGCCCACATAAATGAAGCCTCGCGCCTGATTGCAGCTCACGCAAGTGGCGCAAGAGGGTTGCACCGAACCGCTACCGACGGGATCGGGATGGTAAATAAAGTGGGGCAGTGTCATGTACGCATCCTTGTAAAATGTATGCCTTTCAAAACAACCAACTGCAAGGGCTGCTATCAGATCTTCATCAGCTTTGCGCAGGGAGCCATTGAACCCGGAACCCCACGCTTGCCGATGCTGAAAGCCTTCAAGCCTGCTCGAATCGCTGCTGCAGCAAGTGCCGTGCAGTGCCTGCATTCAGATAGGTGCCAATCAGGTCCGCCAACTCCTGGTCCTTGAGTTTTTTGTCGTCACGGCAGATTTGAAGCAGCTGCAACTGGACCCAGCGCTTCTTCTTGTCGAGTTTCGCATCCGGCGAAAAGAACGAACGCGAGGCCAACTCAGGCATGGGGGCGTCGTCTTCCAGCAGCAAATTCAAGTGCACCCCGTGCCCCACTTGCAGACCAAAATCGGCGACGTGCTGTATTGGCAATGGCGCCTTGAAGTTGGCGAACACGAAGTGCTCGGGCGTCAGTAGCAACGCAGTCTTGTTCGCCCGAGTGAGCATGCGCAAGGAGAGCGGCAGCAGGAACGCCATGCTGATCAAGAGCAGAATGCCAACCAACTTCATTGTGGCATCCGCGTCCACGAAAACCTGCGGCAACAGGTACGGCAGGATCAGCAGGCCCACACCCAACAACATGAAGAGCGAGAAGCAACCCAGGGTAATCCACCCGCGCAATCGTGCGCCTTCATGCAGCCGGACTTCCTCCATGGCATTGCCGGCATGGCTACGCAACGCTTGCACAACCGCCGCATCCTGCTCCACGTAGTGGCCGAGAAAGTCCTCGGTAATGCGCGCACGCAATGCCTGGGGATCGGCGAAATAGTGATCCATCGCGGCGCTGGCCTGTGCCGCGATGATCGGGCGGGTGCCGCGGCTGACGGCCTCTTCGACCGTGACTTGCAGGGACGCCAGCCGCTCGCGGTTGGAGGGGTGAGTGTCCGACGGATGAGGCAGGCTGGCTGCCATTTCCTCCTCGGGCAGGGTCAGCGGCTGCGCGGCCAGTTCCTGCAGTACGCTGCCTGGCAAGTCGCGGGTCAGGACGTGTTCGGCGCTGGGGTTGGTCGCGCGGACCACATGGGTCGAGACACCCTGGTGCAACAAGGGGTCGATGGCAGAGATGCGCACCAGCGCCGAAGCGATGGCGATATTTCCCGTCAACTGCGCACCCGCCGCGTCCGCCGCCAGCTCCCGCACGCGGCTCCAGTGGCTCACCGCATGATCGAAACGCTCCATGAAATACTCGCCGAGCATGAAAGCCGGCCACAGCGTCGTGCGTTGCAGCACATCGCTTTGCAGCATGGTCTCGGCAATCACCCCGAGACTGCGGCCGATCCCCTCGTAGATCGGTACGAAGCGCAGGCTGTACTCGGTATCGGCACCGGCGAAGTGCGCCAGTTCGTGACCGATGACCGCGCCGGTTTCTGCCGAATCGAGCAAGCCCAGGTACATCATCGGCAGGTGCAGGGTGCGGCCCTTGAGCGCAGTGCCTGACGGGAGCAGGTTGACGTCGCTGGAGGTGACGTAAAAACCTTCGGTCATACCCAGCACGATGTGCTCGGGTGCCAGCGCGCCGAGCTGGTCCGCCAGTTCGCGAACAAAGGCCCACAGCGCTGGTGCCTGTTCCGGTGTGACCACCTGGCCGAGCACGCTCATCGGCGTGGACTGGAACATGTGCAGCATGACCGGCAGCTGCTTGCCCATCTGCCAGATCGAATACAGGAAACCGAGCATCAGCATCAGCACGATGAGCATCAGCTTGAATTCACCCGTGGCCATTTTCCCCATGTGCCACAGCCCCAGGCCTTCGAAACCGAGGATGGCCGCTACCGCCGCGCCCATGGCGACGATGTGCCCCACCAGCAGGTACGGCAACAGGCGGCTCACTAGGCTGAAGGTGTGCAGCAATCGTTCACGGGAATGACTCGCGCGGGCACCGGCCCAACGCAGACCCAACAACCCCAGCACACCGACCAGCGAGGCCAGCAGGCCGAGGACGATGACACCTTTGGCCAGGTTGTTCATCACGGCTGCCACCGGTTGCAGGATGGTCAGTTCATGCTCGGCTTGGGTAATGAGCGACAAAGCCTGGTGAACACCCATGCGTTCACCGTTGATATCGACCTTGGCCGAGCGTGAGAACGGCTTGGCGACCATCGCTTCGATTTCGGGACGCATCACGCCCAACTCGGCTTTGGCTTCGGCGAAGTCCCGAATGCTCTCGGTACTGCGTTGCAACTCCCAGACGCCAAACAAACCAAGGCAAAGCGGCAGGAGAATAAGTACGGCAATGAGTTTCAACGTTCTCATGAGACAGGGCCTCAATAGTCGCGTCGCCTGACATCCGTGGCGAGCATAAATTCCATTTAACAAAGGCCCGAAAGCCCTCACGCTATTGCACGGCCCGACATGAAAGTTACGGGGTGCAGTCGTACCTGGCGCGTTATACAGAAATATCGACGATATGTAACGCCAAATTGCCCGAACACTCGTTCAGCAATGGAAAGAACACCTTGTATATCCCGGATTCTCTGAGATGCCATCACTTCCTTGCCGGCTATATGACACTTATCCTTCAATCTTTTCTTTAACGGCCCCTCAAGCGGGCATTGGGTGAACCGGTTCACCTTTTTCAAATTATTTTCAATTAAAAATTGGATCCATTACGTGCCTGAAACCATTGAATTAATTGGGTTTCAGACACTTTCGCCATTCAGATCCAGCAAGTGATGGCAACAGGACATCATTGCGACATGTATCAAAAAAAAGAAAAAATCCGCGCCTCGTAGGAACTTTCCTACACACCCTGCTGCCATACACGACGTTACTGGCAACTCGATATCCATATGCCAGCATCGCACTCCCAATGATTCCTGGCAGTGTGATTTTTTGATGTCAAACATCAGCAATCACAACTCGTGAACAGGTGTTCACTCGAGAAATTAGTCGCTGCGCACGCACTCCCGTGTATATCCGGGTAGTGGTCGCGAAGTGTTCAAGGACGATGTACCGATGACTCAGACGTTTTTTGATGTTGAAGCATTGATCCAGCTGCGAAGCCAGACCCGGGCCATTTCCGATGCGCTCAAGGCGCAGGCTTCGGATTACCTGGCGACCCTGGCTTTGCTGATTCGTCCGCAAGCGTTTTTCGGTGAATACCTGCAAGGCGCGCAACGCAGCAGCGGGCGCGAGACCCAGCACCATTTCAAGGAACTCAAGGAGCTCTTCGACCGCATCGGCTCGGCCGCTCCGTTCCAGCTGGTCAATGAACTCGAAGTGCCCCTCAACCTGCTCAGTACCACCCCGCAATTGTTTGCGCTGGAGTACGACAAGGTGCTGTCCCAAAGCGGCCAATCCATTCGCATCACCAGCCCCGTGCGCTGGGTGGTGGGCTTCAGTTCGTTCGACCTGGCCCGTTTTCGCACCGTCATCAAAGACCCCAATCGCAGCAGCGCCGAGCTGTACCGCTTCGTGGTGCATTACCTGGTGCTGTTCTACTGCCTGAGCAAGTCGCCCGGCATCAGCCGCCTGCTCGAAGGCCTGCGTTTCCCCGTCAGTTTCGAACGCCTGAAGGAGTTCGGCGACCTGCCCTTCTGCGTCATCAGCTCGCCGGTTCGCTCGCAGTTGCCCGACGAGGCCGTGATCCGCAGCAGCACCCAGATCGCCGGCAACACCAGCTTCGAGGAGCTGGTGGGGCACGCCAACATCATGGAAATGAACGATGAAATCCGTCAGCGCCTGCTGCTGACGATCGAAGGAATGTAACGCGCTCGGCCACCCATTGAACCGACACGCAAACGACTTGCAGCGAATTGTTCGCACAGGAGATCACGATGGCGAAGAAGGAAAGTACCCAGCACAAACTCGACCGCGTCCGCGCGCCTCGGGTCCATATCACCTACGACGTGGATATCGGTGACGCTCAGGAAAAGAAAGAGCTGCCCTTTGTCGTCGGTGTGCTGGGCGATTTCTCCGGCAACCCGCTGGAGCCACTGCCGAAGCTCAAGGATCGCAAGTTCATTTTCATCGACCGCGACAACTTCAACGGCGTGCTCAAGGGCATCAAGCCGCGCCTGACCTACCGCGTCGACAACACCCTGGCGAAAAACGGCACGCAGCTGGGCGTCGAGCTCAACTTCAACGCCCTCGAAGACTTCGAACCGCAGAACGTGGTCAAGCAGGTCGAGCCGCTGCGCAAGCTGCTGGAAGTGCGCAACAAGCTGGCGGACCTGCGCAACAAGATGGGTGGCAACGACAAGCTCGAAGAGCTGCTGATGGACGTGTTGCAGAACACCGAGAAGTTGAAAACCCTGGGCAAGGAATTCGGCCGTGAAGCCGCCGTTCCGGCCACCGACGGCAAAGCGTAGGAGCCTGACGATGAACGACAAGCAAACCGTGACTCAACAGGACAGCACGCTGGTTGAAGTGGACAGCTTCACCGCGCAATCCTCGTTGCTCGACAGCATCATTTCCGAAAGCCGCGTGGCCCGTTCCGAGACTGAACGCACCCGTACCCGCGACCTGATCGGCGAACTGGTCAACCAGATCCTGGAAGGCGAAATGACGCCGAGCAAGGACCTGATCGCCGTGCTCGATGCGCGCATCGCCGAGATCGACGCGATGCTCTCCGAGCAGATGAACGAAATCATGCACGCCAGTGAGTTCCAGCAGCTGGAAGCCTCCTGGCGCGGCCTGAAGTATCAGGTGGACCAGACCGAGACCAGCACCACGCTGAAGATCCACTTGCTCAACGCGTCGAAGAAAGACCTGGTGCGCGACCTCAAGGCCGCTTCCGAATTCGACCAGAGCGCGCTGTTCAAGAAGATCTACGAAGAAGAATACGGCACCTTCGGCGGTGCACCGTTCGGCATGCTGCTGGGTGACTACGAGTTCAACCGCAGCCCGGAAGACATGTACCTGCTCGAAGAGATCTCCCACGTCGCCGCGGCCGCCCATGCGCCGTTCATCTCGGCGGCTTCGCCTGAGCTGTTTGGCTGGGATTCGTTCACCGACATGTCCGGCCCACGGGATCTGGCGAAGATTTTCGACACCGTCGAATACGCCAAGTGGAAGTCCTTCCGTGCCTCCGAAGACTCGCGTTATGTCGGCCTGACCCTGCCCCACGTGCTCGGTCGCCTGCCTTACGGCCCGGATACCACGCCGGTCGAGGAATTCAACTTTGTCGAAAGCGTCGACGGACGCGACCACAACAAGTACCTGTGGATGAACGCCGCCTACGCGCTGGGCACCCGGGTCACCGATGCGTTTTCCCGTTACGGCTGGTGCGTGGCGATTCGTGGCGTCGAGGGTGGCGGCCTGGTGGAAGGCCTGCCGACCCACACGTTCAAGACCGATGACGGTGAAATCGCCCTCAAGTGCCCGACCGAGATCGCCATCACCGACCGCCGTGAAAAAGAGCTGTCGGACCTCGGCTTCATTCCGCTGGTGCACTGCAAGGGCACGGACTACGCCGCGTTCTTCGGCACCCAGTCGGCGCAGAAGCAGAAGCAGTACAACACCGACATCGCCAACGCCAACGCCCGGCTTTCCGCGCAGTTGCAGTACATCTTCGCCACCTCGCGCATCGCCCACTACATGAAGGCGATCATGCGCGACAAGATCGGCAGCTTCGCCTCGCGCAAGGACGTCGAGCTGTTCCTCAACAAGTGGCTGTCGAGCTACGTGTTGCTGGACGACACCGCGAGCCAGGAAGCCAAGGCCAAGTTCCCGTTGCGCGAAGCCCGCGCCGAGGTGTTCGAAGTGCCGGGCAAGCCGGGGGTGTACAAGGCCGTGACCTACCTGCGCCCGCACTACCAACTGGACGAGCTCACCGCTTCGTTGCGCCTGGTGGCTGAATTGCCGCAATCGACCCGCGGCTGATCGAGCACATTGCCAGGGAGGCAATATGAGTAGTCAACACAAGCTGTTGCCATCACTGCTGGACCGGTTGCTGGACGATCGTCCGCATCAGTCCATCGAAGCGTCATCGCAGCGCTTGTGTTCGCTGGCCGATTACAAGGCCAGCATCGTTCGCGACCTGGAGATCCTGGTCAACACCCGCCAGTCTCTGGTCGCCAACGAGCTGGAAGGTTTCGTCAATCTGGGCGGGACCATCCTCGACTACGGCATGCCGGATTTCACCAGTCGCAGCGTGCTTGACCCCAAGGATCGCCTGTTGATCCAGCGGCAACTGGAGAAGGCGATCTCGGTCGGCGACCGGCGCTTTCGCAGCGTCAAAGTCCAACTGCTTGCCCAACAGACCGGCCAACGCATGCTGACCTTTCGCGTGGACGCGGTCCTGCGCCTGCAGGACGTCACCCGTCAGGTGTCCTTCGACGCGGTGCTGCAGGTCAACACCCAGGAATACAAAGTGCAGAACCTCAACTGATGCTCGACGATCTGCTGCCCTATTACGAAAAGGAACTGTCGCACCTGCGCTTTTTGGGCCAGGAGTTCGCGAGCCAGTATCCGAAAATCGCTTCGCGGTTGCTCATCGAGGGCGATAACTGCGAAGACCCGCATACCGAGCGCTTGATCGAAGCCTTCTCGTTCCTGTCTGCACGCGTACACAAAAAACTCGATGACGAACTGCCGGAAATCGTCGAGTCGTTTCTCGAAGTGCTGTACCCGCACTACCTGCGCCCTACCCCGTCGATGTCGATCGTCGAGTTCAACCTGGGCAAGCAGGAAAAAGTCACCGAAGCCTTCCGTGTGCCCCGGCATACCGAAATCAGTGCCAACCCGATCGATGGGGTGGTGTGTAAATTCCGCACCTGCTACCCGGTCGAGCTGTGGCCGGTGGCGGTGCAACAGGCATCGTTCATCGAGATGGAACGTTCGGCGTTCAACGGTCACAGCGCCGACCTGGTCGCGCGCTTGCGCATCGGCCTGGTGGCGACCGGCGACGTGATGTTCGGCAAGCTGGAACTGGACCGCCTGCGGTTCTTCCTCGACGGCGAAAGCACGTTGATGCTGCAACTGTACGAACTGCTGTTCAACAACCTGGCCAAGGCCACGCTGAGCTTCGAAGATCAGGGCCGCACCCGCGAAGTCGCCTTGCCGGCCAACGCGCTGAAAACCGTCGGTTATGGCCTGGACGAAGGCCTGGTGGATTACTCGGAGCGCTCGTTCCTCGGTTACCGCCTGCTGCACGAGTACTTCACCTTCCCCGACAAGTTCATGTTCTTCGACCTGTCGGGCTTTGCACGGATTCTGGCGGGCAAGGACGTCGAGAAAGTCGAGGTCAATTTCTACTTTTCCGACTACGACCTGAGCGACCGCCTGGCGCGCCTGACGCAGAACATCGGGCGCAACAACTTCAAGCTCAACTGCACGCCGATCATCAACCTGTTCCGCCAGCAGGCCGAGCCGATCAAGTTGACCCACGCCCAGCACGAGTATGCGGTGACGCCGGATGTGCGCCTGCAAGGCTCGGCCGAAGTGGTGTCCATCGATCGCGTACGACGCGTGCGCAAGGTGGGCAGCATCGACCAGGTGGGCACTTGCCATCCGTTTTTCGAGCCCCGTGGCGATCAGGGTCCGGGCCAGAGCTTCTGGATTGCCCGGCGTCGAGCCGTACAGACCGGCCAGCGCGATGGCTCGAACGTGTTTATCCGGGTGGTCGATCGAGAACTGGGGCTGATGGAGGCCAACAACGATACGTTGAGCATCCGCCTGACCTGCAGCAACCGCGACCTGCCGCTGATGCTGCCTTTCGGTGGCGAGCGCGGCGATTTCACTATCCCGGGCAACTCGGTGATCAAGGACATCCGTTGCCTGCGCAAGCCCACCGCCACCGCTCGCGTGCCGCTGGGCAACGGCGTGATCTGGCGGCTGATTTCGCACCTGTCGCTGAACCATATGTCGCTGGTGTCCCGTGGTCGCGAAGTGCTGCTGGAGCTGTTGTCGCTCTACAACTACCGCAACCTGTCGGCACTGCGCAAACAGATCAACGGCATCGTCTCGGTGAGCAGCGAGCCGGTGGTGGCACGCATCGGCCACCCGCGGCCGAACTTCGTGCGCGGCGTCGGCATCACCCTCAATTTCGATGAAAGCCAATACACCGGCAGCGGTGTGTTCCTGTTCGGCATGGTGCTCGATCACTTCTTTGGTCAGTACTGCACCATGAACAGTTTTACCCAATTAACCCTTCGCACCTTGCAGCGCGAAAAGAGAGTCGTCCAATGGCCACCGCGAACCGGCGATCAACCCCTGGTCTGATCGACCAGGCAAGGGCTGAGCCGCACCGATTCGAGTTTTTCCAATTGGTGCGCCTGCTTCGCCTGCATTACAGCAGAACCGGGCGCATGGACCTGGAAACCCGACCGCACGAAGACCCTCTGCGTTTTCGCTCGCAGCTGTCGCTCAACTTCCCGGCCAGTGAAGTCAGCGATCTGCAGTTCGAGCGCGAAGGCAAGGTGTCCGTGGCCGGCCTGCCGCTGTCCGAGATGCAAGTCACCTTCATGGGCCTGGTCGGGCCCTCGGGTGTGTTGCCGCGACCGTACACCGAGCTGCTGATCGAGCGGCACGTCCAGTACCGCGATGACGCGGCCCATGCCTTCCTCGACATCTTTTCGCACCGCATGACCACGCTGTTCTACGAGGCCTGGCAAAAGTACAAGTTCTACATCGAGTACGAACGCAACGGAACTTCGGATTTCGATCGCTACCTGCTGAACCTGGTGGGTTTCGGCCCCGAGGCGCAGAAGCAGAAATTCGACCAGCAAGGCTCGCCCCTGCGCCGCGAACTGTTCAGCTATTTCTCCGGCCTGTTCGCCCAGAAACCACGCAACGCCCTGAACCTGGAAGCGATGCTGTCTTTTTATTTTTCGCTGCCGTTCAAGGTCAAGCCGTTTGCCGGTCGCTGGCTGAAACTCGACGCCGGCCAATGCACGCAACTGGGGCGCAAGAACGCCGTGCTCGGGCAAAGCGCCGTCGCCGGCAACCGGGTCTGGGACTACCAGTCGTGCGTGCGCATCGAGATGGGTCCACTGGAGCTGGCCGACTATCAACGCTTCCAGCCAGGCACCGAGGACTACCGGAAACTGGTGGAACTGGTGCGTTTCTATGTCGGTGCCGAACTCGACTTCCAGTTCGCGCCCAGGCTCAAACCCCAGGCCGTGCCCGTTGCCCGCCTGGGGCGTCAAGGCAACGTTTCGCTGGGCTGGCTCGGCTGGCTCAAGCGCCCGGACGCCGACGTCGAGCCATCCCGTTGTGCCCTCTTCCACATTCCTTTTGATGGGGTCTCCCTGTGAACCTGAAGTCCCTGTTTGCCAAGCTCAACGACACCAGCCGCGCCGCCACTGAAAGCGCCGCCGCCTTGTGCCTGTCGGAACACCATTACGATGTCGAAATCGAGCACCTGTTGTTGCAGCTGCTCGACAGCCACGACAACGACCTGCCGGCCATCCTGCGTCATTACGACGTGGTGCCTGAACGCTTGCAGGCGCAGCTGGTGACCGCACTGGGGACGTTCAAGAAAGGCAATACACGCACGCCGGCGCTGTCGCCGCACCTGACCCGCATGATCGAACAGGCGTGGGTCCTGGCCTCGATCGAGTTCGGCCAGGCGCAGATCCGCACCGGTCATCTGTTGCAAGCCTTGCTCGATGACGACGAACTGCGCCGCGTGGTGGTCGCCAGCGCCGCCGAGCTTGAGAAAATCAACGCCGACGACTTGCGCGTCAACCTCGGCGCGCTGGTGGACAGCAGCGCCGAGTCGAAACAGGCCAAACCGCTGGGCACGTCCGACGTCGCCAGCGCCGGCACGGTAAAAGGCAACGGCAAGACCCCGGCCCTCGATCAATACACCATCAACCTCACGCAAAGCGCTCGCGAAGGCCGGATCGACCCGGTGCTGGGCCGGGAGTTCGAGGTGCGGCAGATGGTCGACATCCTCACCCGCCGCCGCCAGAACAACCCGATCCTCACCGGTGAAGCCGGCGTCGGCAAAACCGCCGTGGTCGAAGGCCTGGCCCTGCGCATCATCCAGGGCGACGTACCGTCCGTGCTCAAGGGCGTCGCCATCCACACCCTGGACCTGGGCTTGTTGCAGGCCGGTGCCGGCGTGAAGGGCGAATTCGAAAACCGTCTCAAGTCGGTGATCGAAGAAACCAAGCGCAGCCTGCACCCGATCATTCTGTTCATCGACGAAGCGCACACCCTGATCGGCTCGGGTGGCCAGGCCGGGCAGAACGATGCCGCCAACCTGCTCAAGCCAGCCCTGGCCCGGGGCGAACTGCGCACCATCGCCGCGACCACCTGGGCCGAGTACAAGAAGTACTTCGAGAAAGATGCCGCACTGGCGCGACGCTTCCAGGTGGTAAAGGTCGAAGAGCCGGACGAAGACAAGGCGATCCACATGCTGCGCGGCCTGCTGGCCAAGATGCAGGAGCATCACAAGGTCACGGTGATGGACGAAGCGCTGGTGCAAGCGGTGCGCCTGTCCAATCGCTACATCACCGGCCGCCAGTTGCCGGACAAGGCCGTCAGCGTGCTGGACACTGCCTGCGCCCGGGTGGCCCTCGGTCAATCGGCGCAGCCGGGACCGCTGGAAGACTGCAAACGCCAGATCGACAACCTGCAGGCGGAAATCGCGGTACTGCAGCAGGAAGCCGCCAAAGGCAGCGACCACGCCCGGCGCCTGACCGCCCTCAATACCGAACTGCAAAGCGCACAGCAGACCCGCGACGCCCTCGAACAACAGTGGCAACGCGAACTGCAACTGGTGGAAAAACTCGGTGCCCTCAGCCACCCGGAGAATCAGACACCGGATGCCCAGGAGATTGCCGCGGTGCGCGCCGAACTGGCCAGCGTCCAGGGTGAGCAACCGCTGGTGCATGCCCTGGTGGATGGCGGGACCATCGGCGAAGTGATTTCCGGCTGGACCGGCATTCCGCTGGGCAAGATGCTGCGCGACGAAATCGAAACCGTGCAGCGCCTGCCGGCGTTGCTGGGCGAACGGGTGCTCGGCCAGGACCACGCACTGCACGAAATCGGCAAGCGCATCAAGATTTCCCGCGCGCGCATGGAAGACCCGAACAAACCGATCGGCGTGTTCCTGCTGCTCGGCCCGAGCGGCGTCGGCAAGACCGAAACCGCACTGGCACTGGCCGACACCCTGTACGGCGGCGAGCGCAACGTCATCACCATCAACATGTCCGAGTACCAGGAAGCCCACACCGTCTCCAGCCTCAAGGGTTCGCCACCGGGCTACGTCGGCTATGGCGAGGGCGGCGTGCTGACCGAGGCGGTGCGACGCAAGCCGTACAGCGTGGTGCTGCTTGATGAAGTGGAGAAAGCCCACCCGGACGTGCTCGAGCTGTTTTTCCAGGTGTTCGACAAAGGCGTGCTGGATGACGGCGAAGGTCGCGAGATCAACTTCCGTAATACCGTGATCATCCTCACGTCCAACACCGGCACCGACCGCATCATGCAGTGGTGCCTCAATGCTCAGCCGCAACCGACGCCGCAGGACATCGTCGAAGGGCTGCGAGACGAGTTGAACCAGGTGTTCAAGCCGGCCTTCCTCGGCCGCCTGACCATCGTTCCCTACTACCCGGTCAAGGACGCGATTCTCGAGCGCATCGTCGCGCTCAAGCTTGCGCGCATTCGCCAGCGCTTCGAGCGCAATCATCAAGCGCAGTTGAGCTATGACGAAGCACTGGTCAAGGCGATTGCCTCGCGCTGCACCGAGGTCGACAGCGGCGCCCGCAACATCGACAACATTTTGTCCCAGACCCTGATGCCGGAACTGGCCCAACGGGTGCTGGAGCGCATGGCGCAGGACAAACCGATTCAGAGTTTGAACATCGAGTTGGGCAGCGACGGCGATTTCGCCTATCGCCTGAGCTGATCGAGCATTAACAGGTAGTGGTCATGGACAAGAAATATTCAGGGAAGCGTCCCGCAAGGACGACGTTGGCCAAATGCCTCACGGCGGTGGCGATGATGACGGTACTCAGCGCCTGCGGCGTCACCGACCGGGTCGGCAAGCGGGTCGACAACACCTGGGCCGGCGACATGCTGTTCGAGGATAACGAGAAGGTCATCCTGACGTCCGACGGCGGCAACCAGCTCAACCCCGACGCGGCTGGCAAGCCGCTTTCGGTGGTGCTGCGGGTGTACCAGCTGACGTCGCTGGAACGCTTTGCGTCGGTGGATGCCGACTCGCTGTGGGACGACCCGCAAAAGGCCCTCGGCAATACCCTGATCGAAAACCGCGAAATCACCTTGTTGCCGGGCATGGGGCAAGTCGACAAGTGGCCGCTGAACAAGGCGGCGGGCTATGTCGGCGTCGCGGCTTTCTTCCGCAACGACGAGAACAGCCGCTGGAAGGTCGCGTTCGACGCCAACTCCCTGCGCAAGGACGGCATCTGGTTCTCCTCCGACGGCTTGCGTGTGCTGGTGGACAACAACACGGTGTCTGCCGTCAGTGGTGTCGATGTCCTCGATAAACCCAAGACCCAGGAACAACTGGCCAAAGCCGCTGAGCAACCGGCCGAACCCACGCTGACCGAGCGCGTGCAGGACGCCGTGGTACAGAAAGCCCAGGACCAGGCGAGTGCCTCCGCGGAAAAAGCCGTGGAATCGAAATTGAATTCATTATTGGAAAGCGCTCAATGAGTAAGCAAAGCCGGGTGATGTGGTCCGAAGGCATGTTCCTTTTGCCACAACACTTCCAGTATCAGGATGAGTTCCACCAGCATCAGCTGGCGCAGGCGACCCTGCGCAACACGCCTTTTCACTGGGGCGTGCAGTTGCTCGAAGTGGACGAGGAAGCCCTTGCCACCGGTTCCCTGCAGCTCAAGCGCCTGAAGCTGGTGTTTCCCGACGGCAGCCTGTTCGACGCACCGCAGCACGACCCGCTGCCGGCGGCCCGTGACCTGAAGGACCTGCTCAAGGGTAACGACCTGAAGGTCTACGCCGCGCTGAAACTGCCCGAGCCATTCGGCCTCAATTACGTCGAAGACGGTCAGGAGCAGAAGACCGGGCGGCGCTTTCGCAAGCAGTTCGACACCTTGCCGGACCTCAACGAAGGCGACCTGGAAAACGAAATCACCAGCCTGCGCCTGAACGTGGTGATGCTGATCGACGGCGACAACCTCGATGGCTACACCTGGTGCCCGATTGCCCGGCTGTCGCGCAACAACATCGGCGGCTTCAACCTCGACGGGCATTTCGTGCACCCGACGCTGCACCTGGGCACCCACGACACCCTGGTCGGACTGGGCAAGCGTTTGCTCGGCGCCCTGCAATCCAAGAGCAAGGCGTTGTCGGGTCGGCGTCGCGAGCGCGCGGACCAGATTGCCGAATTTGGCTCCAGCGACGTGACCCTGTTCTGGCTGTTGAACACGGTGAACCGTGCCCACCCGAGCCTGGCGCACCTGCTCGCGCATCCGCGCCTGCACCCCGAGCGCTTGTATCTGTTCCTGGCCGAACTCGCCGGCGGCTTGCTGACGTTCTCGCTGGATACGCAGCTCAACGACATCCCCGAATACGACCACCACGACCCGGCGGCCTCGCTGGTCAAGCTCGATGAAATGATTCGCGTGCTGCTCGACAACGTCGTGCCGAACCAGTGTGTGGTGATCAACCTGACCCAGACCAAACCCTCTTACTGGCAAGGGCAGTTGCACGACCCACGGCTGGCCGAGGCGGACTTCTACATCTCCGTGCACGCCGACATGCCGGGCGCAAGCCTGCTGGAGCTGGTGCCACGGGCGTTCAAGGTCGGCTCGCCGGAAGACATCGAAGTGGTGGTCAACAGCGCCATGCCCGGCGTCACCCTCAATCACTCGACCCGCCTGCCCAATGCGATTCCGGTGCGACTGGACAATCACTACTTCTCCATCGAGCCCCATGGCCGGGTGTATGAACGAATGATGAGTGCCCAGGCCATCTCTTTCTACGCGCCCAGCGCCTTCACCAACCTCAAGCTTGAACTGATGGCGGTACTCAAATGACCGAAGCCGTACTGCAAGGCGCCGTTGCGGCCGCCCGTGAAAAACCGACGCTCAAAGACCTGGTGCAAGACTTCATCAGCATGGCGCTGATCGTGCGCAAGGGCCGGCAAGTGACGTCGGTCAGCGCCTTCGAGGCCAGTGTCGACACCTTCTTCAAGGCACTGGAGCGCGATGCCCGCAGCGCCAACTACAGCGTCGAACAGGTGAAGGACACCCAGTACGCCCTGTGTGCGTTCCTCGATGAAAGCGTGTTGCGCTCCGGGGACAACGAGTTGCGCCGGCATTTTGAATTGCAGCCGCTGCAGTTCCGCTATTTCGGCGTGCACCTGGCCGGCGAAGGCTTCTTCGAAAAAATCGATGCCCTGCGGGGCGACGTCAAACAGCACCTCGATGTGCTCGAGGTCTACCACCTGTGCCTGGCCCTGGGTTTCGAAGGCAAGTTCAGCCTCGGGCAAAAGGATCAGCTGCGTTACCTGGCCAATACCCTGGGCCAGGACATCGCGCGTTATCGCAAGACGCCCAAGGCCCTCTCGCCTGACTGGGCGTTGCCCGACCAGGTCTCGCAAATGCTGCGCCATGAAGTTCCCCTCTGGCTCTACCTGGCGCTGATTGCGCTGGTCTGCGCAGGTGTCTACCTGACGCTGGACTGGTTGCTGGCCAAGGACGTAGCCGCGTTGTCCGAACAAATCAGCCAGCTGTTCAGTGCCTGAGCACAGGTCAGGTAACCGAGTCAGGAAGACATGAAGACATTATTGCGTTTGTTGAAAAGCTTTTGGTTCCTCGTTCCCGCCCTGTGGCTGGCGAGCCTGGCGGTCTGCTGGTTCGTCGCGCCGCATGTGATCTGGCTGCGCGGTTATGCGCCGGAGGCGATGGCGATCGTCAGCGCCTTCTACCTGCTGATCATTGTGCTGCGTCAGTACAAGCGTATCCGGGCCGAGCACAACCTTGAAAACCTGGTGCAGATCGAAGTCGATCGTTCGCTCAAATCCACCGGTGAGTTCCGCGATCAGCAGGTGCTGCGCGAACGCCTCAAGCACGCGATTGCGATGCTGCGCACCGACCGCTCGGCCGGTGGCGGCGGCTCGTCGGCACTTTACGATTTGCCGTGGTACCTGGTCATCGGCATGTCCGCGGCGGGCAAGACCTCATTGCTGACCCGCTCGGGCCTTTCCGCAAGCATTGCCAGCAGCGCCAACGACACCGAAAGCGGCACCCAACATTGCGATTGGTATTTCAGCCCCGAGGCCGTGATGATCGATACGGCCGGCCGTTACCTGCGCGACGACCCGTCGGCCAGCGAGTTCGCCGCCTTCCTGCGCATGCTGAAAAAGCAACGCAGCAAGGCCGCCGTCAACGGTCTGGTGCTGGTGGTGAGCCTGCCTGAACTGCTGGCATGCAGTGCGGCCGAGCGCAACGAACTCGCCGCGCAACTGGTGTCGCGCATCGAGGAATACAACGCTTGCCTGGACGCCAGTCCACCGATCTACCTGATGCTGAGCAAGACCGATCAGCTGCCGGGCTTCAGCCAGGCGTTCGAGGGCCTGGACCTGAACGAACGCCAGCAACCGCTGGGCATGACCTTCGGTTTGTCCGAGATCCGCAACCAGGGCCTGCGCCCGGTGCTGGATGCCAAGCTGGCCAACCTGCACAAGCATATTCGCCGTCACGTCGACGCCCAGATGATTGCGCTGGGTGCCGATGCCAACAGCGCACTGCTGAACTTCCCGAACTATTTCGCCGAACTGTCCGGGGTGCTGGAGCAGTTTCTCCAGCACTTCGCCGAGACCGGTCGCAGCGGTGCGCCGCTGTTGCTGCGCGGGCTGTATTTCACCAGCGCCCTGCAGACCGACCAGCAGTTGGGCCAGGTGTATGAAGACGACCTGGCCGAGTCGTTCGCCCTGCAACCGGAACATGAGCAATCGGAGCAAAGCACCGGCAAGAAAATCAGCGACCGCAGCTATTTCATTACCGATACGTTCCGCCGGGTGATCTTCCCGGACCGCGACCTGACCCTTTATCAGTCGCGCCTTGGCAAGAACACCTCCGTCAGCCCTGCCCTTCTGGGTCTGGCGGTACTGGCCGGCGTCGCGTTCATTGGCTGGCAAGCCCTGTCGTTCCAGAACAACCGTCAGTGGCTGGCGACGTTGCGCGAGCAACTGAGCGAGCTGCAACAGTCCCCGGACCGTGCCGGGTTGCTCGCCTCGGGCCAAGGCCTGGAGCTGTTGCGCGAGCAGCTCTCGGCCATCGAGAAGAACCGTGCCAAAGGCGTGCCGTTGCAGTTGGGCGCTGGCCTGTATCGCGGTGACGATATCTACCGCGTCGCGCAAGCCGCCTATCTGCAACAACTGCGTACCCAGGCGCTGGAACCCGTCACCTTGCAACTGCAATTGCAGATGCGCGCCTTCAATGAGTTCGCCAAAACCATGGACCCGCAGAACAGCTTTGCCTCGGCGTCGTCCAAGGCCGACGCTGCCAAAGGCCGTGCCCAAGGCCTGAAGCTGCCCACCCGCCTGAACGGCTTGCCGCGCAGTACCGGTGAGGCGGCCAGTCGCCTGAGCGGCGCGGCCAAGGGCGCGGCCAACAAGGCACGCGGCGAAGCGCTGGCAGCACTGCGCAACCCGGCCACGGCCAGCGATGCCGCGGATTTGTCGGCGACCACCGGCGGACTGTCGTTGTCCGAGGAAATGCTCGGGCGACTGGATGAGCGACAAGTCGCGTCCATCATCGAGTCCTATAACGCACTGAAGCTCTACCTGATGCTGACGCAACCCGGCACCCACCCGGACCCGGAGTTCGTCGGCGCTGCGTTGCCGGTGGCCTGGGCCAATACCGCCAGTGCCGACAATCCTGTCAGCACGGCGGTGATCCAGGACAACTCGCCGGTCTACGTGCAATTGCTCAAGAATGGCCAGGCACCGTCCTTGTCGCGTAACGAGCAACTCATCAGCGAAACCCGCAACAGCCTGAAGTCCTTCATGATTTCCAGCTCGCTGGTGGACCGTGAATACCTGCGCCTGCAACTCGAATCCAGCCGTCAGTTCCCGGCCGTGGGCTTGAGCGACCTGGTGCCGCTGCCCGGCCGGCAGTTGCTGTACGGCACCGAGGCGGTGCCGGCGATTTTCACCCGCCAGGGCTGGGAACAGTTCGTCAAGCCTGAGCTGATCAAGCTGGTGTCGGGCAACCTGCAGAACGAATCGGACTGGGTGCTCGACGGCGAAGGCGGCGACAGCATCGTGCAGAAAGCCAATTTCATCCGCGAGTTCATGACGCGCTACAAGCGCGACTACACCCAGGCCTGGTACACCCTGATCGACAGCGTCGGTGTTCGCCATTTCACCGACATGGCCAACGCGACCCAACAGCTGGCCCTGCTCAGCGACGTGCAGAACTCGCCGGTGAAAATCCTCCTGGCGGCGGTCAACGACAACACCCAATGGGATGTCCCGGCCCCCCGGGAAACACTGCCGGCGGGCGGCAAACCCGATGACGGCTTCTGGAGCAGCGTCAGCGGGATTTTCGATGGCAAGAACACGTCGCCCAGCGCGCTGATTTCGCCTCTGCCGGCGGTCGATGACGGCAGCCTGGCGAAGCGCTTCGAGCCTGTGTCGCGGGTGTTCGCCGTGCAAAACGCCGAAGGCGCCGACAGCACGATCATGGACCGCTACCTCGCGGCCTTGCGCAAGCTCAAGGTGCGGATGAACAACATCCAGCGCTCCCAGGACGTTGGCAAGAGCAGCAAGCAACTGATCAGCGAAACCCTCGAAGGGCTGCCAAGCGAAGTGACCAGCGTGCGCAACTATGTCGAGACCACCGTCGACACCAGCCAGGGTGGCCTGTCCGAATCGTTGCAGGGCCTGTTCAGCCTGCCGATCCAGTTTGCCTGGGAAACCCTGCGCGACCCGGCCGGCCAGCAGATTGCCAAGGCCTGGGCACAGCAGATCGCCAAGCCGTGGGAGCAGGTCATGGCGCACCGTTACCCGATTGCGCCAGGCAGCCGCAATGAAGCTTCGGTCAAGGACCTGCAGCGTTTCGTCGACCCGGAGTCCGGGCTGCTGCCGAACTTCAAACGCAACGAAATCGGCAACCTGTCGGGCGGCGAAGGCCTGGGGATGAGCAGCAACAGCAAGGCAACGCCGCTGGTCAACCCGAACATGGTCAACAGCATCGACAAGGCCAGTTCGTTGGGCCAGGTGATCGCCAGCCTGTCGGACCGCGACAACGGCTTCGAGATCATGCTCGAGCCCTCCGCCAACCTGACCGACATCATCTTCACCCTCGATGGCCAGGTGCAGCACTACCGCAACGGCAAGACCAGCTGGAGCCGCTTCTCCTGGCCGGGCACCACCACCACGCCGGGCGCACGCCTGGATGTGGTGACCCTGACCGGCGAGCGCATCACGGTGTTCGACTACCCGGGCCGCTGGGGCCTGCTGCGCATGAACGACAGCGCACGGGTCAGCGATCTGGACGGCATCCAGCAACGCTTCAGCTGGAACACCGGCAGTGGCCCGGTCAGCCTCGCCGTGCGCAACTACGGTGGCGTCAAGTTGACCGACCTGGCCAACGTCAAGGCCTTGAGCGCGCTCAACGCCAAAGAAGGTCAAGCGCTGTGAGCCGTCGAACCTTGAACCCGGGAACCGGCCAATGATCGGCTGCTTCGGCAAGGTCCCCGCGAGCCCGGACTTCGTCAGCCTGCAAGGTGCGGGCGACGAGGTCTGCGAGTTCGATAGCTGGCTGCAAGGGGCGCTGGCCGCCCTGCAGCATCGCGAAGACTGGCGAGCGTTGTTCGACGCTTTGCCGGTGTGCTTTTTCAGCTATCGCGCGCGCAGCGGCAACTGGTTGCTGGGTGGGTTGATCAGCTCGAGGGATTCGAGTGGACGGCGCTACCCGTTTTTCATTTTCCAGACGCTCAAGGCCAGCGAAGCCGAACCGCTGGTCAATCCGTTCACCCTGGGCGAACTGTTCAGCGGGCAGATCAGGCCGCTGCTGCACATGGCGGTCCAGGGCGAAAGCACTTCGGTGCTGTTCGAACGCATCAAGGCCCTGCGCCCGTTGCAAGGACAGGACTTCGAGTTGTTCCGGCGCGTGCATGACAAGTTCCTGGTGAACTTCAACCTGGGCGACATCGCCTGCGCGCTGCAGGGCACCTACCCGGAATTCGTCACCAACGCCGTGCTGACCCGACTCCAGGCCCTGAGAAGGCACCTCGATCAGGCCACGCCGATCGGCATCACCCTGCCCTTGCCGGCGGAACGGGGGTTGAAAAACCCGACCGCCGATTTGTGGGTCACCTGGCTGACGCAAATGACACCCGAACGCGCCGTGCCGCAGATCAACCTGCTGGCGGACGACTTCATGCGCCCCCGGCTGATCTGCTTTGCCTCACGCAATACCAGCGATGCCTATCGCCTGCTGACCGGCATCCACGAACGCTCGCGGAGCTACGACGTGCTGGCGTCATTCGATGCCTTTGACGAGCACCACCGCACACACGCCTTTCCCGAAATCGACCGCCCTCTGGGTGACGTTATCGACCGTTTTGTCGATGCCCTGGATTCGAAGTCCGTATGAACAAGATCAAGTATTACTTCTTGCGCTATCAGCCCTACATCCTGGGGGTGTGCTTTTTCCTCACGATCTTCGTGGTGTGGGGCATCGGGCGCGCGTTCGGCTTCAGTTCGCTCAACAGCCTGTTGACCGGCATCGGTGTGTTCCTGGGACTGTCGGCAGGCTATGTACTGCTGCTTTATCGCGGCGTGTCCCGGCATCACAACCTCGAAGGACTGCTGCGCGAGGATGCCGACCAGGCCGTGTTGAACGCGAGCCCGGCGGACCGCGAGGAAGTCAGCCTGTTGCGCGAGCGCCTGTTGCAGAGCATCGAGCGCTTGCACAGCAACAAACCACGGGGCAGCAACCCCAAGGATGCGCTGTATGCCCTGCCCTGGTACCTGGTGGTCGGCCAGCCCGCGGCAGGCAAGAGCACCATGCTCTACCAGTCGGGACTCAATTTCCCTTACGCCGAGCGCGAAGGCGTGCGGGTCGCCGGTCTGGGTGGCACGCGCAATTGCGACTGGTTCTTCAGCTCCGAGGCCGTGCTTCTGGACACCGCCGGGCGCTACATGAACAACCAGGAAGAGGCCGGCAAATGGCGCGCGTTCCTGCAACTGCTGCGCCAGCATCGCCAGCGCCGGCCGCTCAATGGCCTGATCGTCACGGTGAGCATCCACGACATCCTGCAAGCCTCGCTCGAAGATCAGGAGCGCATCGCCAAGCGCCTGCGCGAACGCATCCAGGAAACCCATGCCTTGCTGGAAGTGCGCCTGCCGGTCTACCTGGTGTTCACCAAGTGCGACCTGGTGCCGGGCTTCGCGCCCTTCTATCGCCAACTGGACGAGACCGCCCGTGGCGAAGTGATGGGCAAGACCTTTTCCCACAAAGGCTATGAGCAGGCCGACTGGGGACAGCGCTTCGGCGTCGCGATGGACGAACTGGTCAGCTATTGGCAACAGGTGGCGAGCCAGCAACTGGTCACGCAGGACATCCAGATCACCCGGCAGGATTCGGCGGTGTACCGTTTCCCGCTGGAACTGGCGGCCCTCAAGCCACGGCTTCAACTGTTCGTCGATGCCCTGCTGCGCGCCAACCCTTATCAGAGTGCAGAACTGCTGCGCGGCTTCTATTTCACCAGCGCCCTCGATGCCGACCAGCCGGAACTGGGCGGACATGCACGCCAGGTGACAGAGCGCTTTTCGCTGGAAGGTGACCGGGAGATCGCCGACGGCAATGTGCAGCCGCGCCCGTTGTTCATCAACAGTCTGTTCCGCAAGGTCATCATTCCCGACCAGCACCTGGTGGCGCTGTACACCACCAATCACCGGGAGCGTCGGCGCAGGGCCGCCTGGATCGGCGGTGCCGGACTGGTCGCTATGTTGCTGTGCAGCCTGTTGGGCTGGTCGTACGTCAACAACAAGAACACCCTGCAGAGCCTGTCCACAGAACTGACCCAGGCCGCCGCCGACGATCACTCGGCCACTGGGCAATACACCGCCTGGCAAACCCTGGATCGCCTGCGCTTCTGGACTGCGCACTACTATGCGCAACACCACGACCAGGGCGTGCCGCTGCGCCTGCGCCTGGGGCTCTATCAAGGCCACAAGGTCGAGCCACTGGTGCGCAGCCGCTATTTCGAGCGCCTGGAAAGCGTGATGCTCAAGCCCACGGCCGACAACCTGACCCGTTCGCTGTATTTGCTGACCACCCTCAAGGTCTATCAGCGCAACGCCAAAGAGTTGATGCCCGTGACCGGCGTGGACAGCGTCGAACCCAAGGCACTGCCCAATGACAACCGGGCGCAGTCCATCGCCGGTTTCGGCAAGGCGACGCTGGACACCTACGTCATGCTGTCGCGTGCCCAGCGTGAAAAGGCCGACCCCGGGTTCCTGAAAGCGAAAATCCCGGATTACTGGTACCCGGCGATTGCCCGTCAGGTCGGCAACGCCAGTGTCGCCGCCTCGGACTATGAGTTCGCCAGCCGCCAGATCAATTTCTACAGCGACCAGATCCACGAACCGGACGTGCCGCGGATCCTCGACAACGCGTTCCTGATCTCCAGCTCGCGCAACTACATCAACAGCCTGCTGACCCAGTCGTTACGCTCGATCGAAACCATCACGCTGGAGTCGGACACCCTGTTCGCCTTCGCCCGTGCGGATTTCCAGAGCCTGAAGACTGAAGGGCAAAGCCAGCTGAGTGCGATCGCCGGCAAGCTGCTCAGCACCCCCAACATCGGAAAAATCATCATCGCCGGGCACGCCGATCAACTCGGCGATCCCCAGGGCAACCTGCAGGTGTCCAAACAGCGGGCGCAAACCATCAAGACCTACCTGGTGGGCAAAGGCGTACCCGGCGAGCTGGTGGAAGCGATCGGCGAAGGCAGCACCAAGCCCCTGGTCAAGTGCGACATGCAGCAACCCAGGGCCCGGCTGATTCAATGCCTGGAGCCTAACCGGCGGGTAGAAATCGAAGTGCGGGCACTCAACTGAGCAGGCGCGCCTTGTGAAGAAATACCGGCATCCGGGTGATCTCGACGAGAGGCCCGGGCCGGCATAAGACACCTCTCTTGATCGTTTCAAAGAGGTTAAAGCGAAGGGCTGTGACTTGCTCGCAAGTCGCCTCCCTTTAAATGAAGGTAAGGAGAAAATAGAAATGGCATTTGACGCATACATCCAGATCGACGGCATTCCAGGTGAAGTTCTGGACGACAAACACAAGGATTGGATCGAAGTGCTGGGCTACGAGTACGGCGCCACCCAAGCGACTTCCGCGACGGCCAGTTCGTCGGGCGGTGCTTCGTCGGAGCGTGTTGCGTTGAGCGACTTCAGCATCCGCAAAGCCGTGGACAAGGCTTCTGCCAAGCTGTTCGAAGCCTGCTGCAAAGGCACTCACATCTCCAAGATCCAGTTGAACGTGAACCGCGCCGGTGGCGACAAGGTGACCTACCTGACCATCAACCTGGAAGAAGTCGTGGTGTCTTCCGTGAAAGCGGTCGCCGGCGGCAGCCAGAACGGTGAAGACAAAGCCGTTGGCGATCTGCCGATCGAAGAAATCAGCTTCAACTTCGCTCGCATCAAGACCACCTACACCCAGCAGAGCCGTGCAGATGGCCAGGGCGGCGGTAACGTCACCGGTGGCTGGGACCGCACCGCGAACAAGGTTTTCGCATAACACCGTGGTAACGACGGGCCGCGCAAGCGGCTCGTTTTCAGCACCGTGCCTGCCTGGCGGGCACGGTGTTCTTTTAGCCTGATCAGAGTTTCCCATGTCTGAATTTCTCAACGACCTTTCGCTGGCCGAACTGACAGCGCCCATCAACGAGGGGAGCGGCGAAGACCTGAGCTTTTCCACCTTGTTCGATCAGGTGAAAGAAGCACGGCGAGCAGACCCCGATTACCTGACCCAGGGTGACTGGCAAACCGACCTGAAGTCATCCGACTGGGACCTGACCCTCACCCTGGCTGCACAGGGCCTGACTCGCCAGAGCAAGGACCTGATGCTCGTCGCCTGGCTCAGCGAAGCCCTGGCGCACAAGTACCATTTCACCGGTATCACCTTCGGCCTGACCCTGGCCGAACGCATACTGGACAATTTCTGGACCGACCTCTTCCCGTCCCTCGAGGATGGGGTCGATGAACGCGCTGCCCGCCTGGCATGGATGAAAACGTCGCTGGCGGATGTGGTGGGCGGACTGCCCATCACCCAGGGCCTACAGTACGGCCTGCTGCGCTATGACGAATCCCGGCACGTGGAAAACCTTGGGTTGCAGAACCCCCAGGCCATGCGAGCCGCCCTCGACGAAGGCAAGATCAACGCCGAGGTGTTCCAGCGCTCAGTGGTGCTGACCGACTCCGATCACCTGCGCCTGAAGGCCGGCGAAATAGCCGCCAGCCTCAACGCATGCCAACGTCTGCAGAACACGGCCGACAGGCTGTTCGGCCATGACGCGCCGAGTTTTGCCGGGCTCCATGACGTGCTGTCCCGCGCCGGCCAACTGGCCGAGAAACTGCTCAAGGATCGCGGCATCGAACTGAACCCGGCCCCTGCCGCGCCCACCCCGGCCGTTTCCGAAAGCGCTGGAGTACAACCCACAGGTGCTGCAATGACCCAGACCCAACAAGACCTTCCAGTCACGCCGCTGCGCACCACGCCACAGACCCGCGACGAGGCGTTCACCCTGCTGGCGGGTATCGCGCAATTCTTCAAGCAGACCGAACCCCAGAGCCCTGTCCCCTACCTGATCGAACGCGCGATCAAATGGGGCAACATGCCGCTCGAGGGCTGGCTGAATGATGTGATCAAGGACAGCAATGTGGTGGACAACATCCGTGATGTGCTGGGGACCAAGTAACCAAGGGTTCTTGCCCCTGACGTTCACCGCGAGGCGAGCTAACGCTCGGCCTCGTTGTTTGGTGGTGCACGCGTTCCCCTGTAGGAGCTGCCGAAGGCTGCGATCTTTTGATCTTGATCTTCAGCAATCTCCAGATCGCAAAAGCAAAATCAAGATCAAAAGATCGCAGCCTTCGGCAGCTCCTACAGATCTGTTTTCTCCGTGAAGAACCTTTTTTGGCAGCTTCGCACTGGAGGGCCCCGCGGGAGCAAGCTCCCTCGCCACAGATAAAGTATTCGTCCCCTCCTGAACAACTCCCCCCACGCGACGTAAACCCGCACCTGCCGTTTGTCCGCTGCGACCGGTGGCGCACACTTTTGCACGCCATCCAGCCAGAAACTCCGTTCGGGGACTTGTGCTTCCGGTATTATGGTATACCATCAGACGCACAGACACCCAAAACCTCTACGGAGCAGCTCATGAGTTTCGAAATCCGCAAGATCGTCAGCTATGTCGAAGAAACCTTTATTGAAGGCGGCAAAGCCACCGATAAGCCCGTGACCATGGTCGGTCTGGCCGTGGTGATGAAAAACCCCTGGCTGGGCAACGGTTTCGTCGAAGACCTGAAACCACAGATCCGCGCCAACTGCTCCGACCTCGGCGCACTGATGGTCGAGCGTCTGGTGGGCATCATCGGCGGCGCCGAGAAGATCGAGGCTTATGGCAAGGCTGCGGTGGTCGGTGCCGATGGCGAAATCGAGCACGCTTCGGCGGTGATCCACACCCTGCGCTTCGGCAACCACTACCGCGAAGCGGTCAAGGCCAAGAGCTACCTGAGCTTCACCAACAAGCGCGGCGGCCCGGGCACTTCGATCCAGATCCCGATGATGCACAAGGACGACGAAGGCCTGCGTTCGCACTACATCACCCTGGAAATGCAGATCGAAGACGCCCCGCGTGCCGACGAAATCGTCGTGGTCCTGGGTTGCGCCGACGGCGGCCGCCTGCACCCGCGCATCGGCAACCGCTACATCGACCTGGAAGAACTGGCCGCCGAAAAAGCCCAGTAACCGGCCGGTAGAACGACAACAAGAAGGCATTGCAGGAGCGCTCCATGATTCGGCTCACCGCTGAACTCACCCCGGCTGGCACCAGTTACCTGGCGACCGGCCAAGGCCAGCCCGTGGTCTTGATCCACGGCGTGGGCCTGAACAAAGAAATGTGGGGCGGCCAGATCGTTGGCCTGGCCACGAAGTACCGCGTCATCGCCTACGACATGCTCGGCCATGGCGCCAGTCCGCGGCCAGAGAGTGGCACACCGCTGCTCGGCTATGCCGACCAGTTGCTGGAGCTGCTCGACCACCTGCAATTGCCCAAGGCAACGGTGATCGGCTTTTCCATGGGCGGGCTGGTGGCGCGGGCGTTTGCCCTGCACTACGCGCAACGCCTGGAAGGCCTGGTGGTGCTCAACAGCGTGTTCAACCGCAGCGCCGAACAGCGCGCGGGGGTCATCGCCCGCACCAGCCAGGCTGCCGAACACGGGCCGGACGCCAACGCCGAAGCGGCGCTGTCGCGCTGGTTCAGCCGCGAATACCAGGCCGCGAACCCGGCGCAGATCGCCGCGATCCGCCAGACCCTGGCCGGCAATGACCCTCAGGGTTACCTGACCACCTATGAACTGTTCGCCACCCAGGACATGTACCGCGCCGACGACCTGGGCAGCATCCGCGTGCCGACGCTGATCGCCACCGGCGAACTGGACCCCGGCTCGACCCCGGAAATGGCCCGGCAACTGGCCGAACGCATTCCCGGTGCGACCGTTGCCGTCCTCGCCGAGCAACGGCATATGATGCCCGTAGAATCGCCGCGCCTGGTCAACCAGCTGTTGCTGGAGTTTCTGCAGGCCGCGCACTCCCAACAAAACCAGATCAAGGGGATCGTTGCATGACACTCGCACGCTTCCAGATGTGCATCGGCGGTGAATGGGTCGATGCCCTGTCCGGCAAGACCTTCGAAAGCCTCAACCCGGCACTGGCCGAACCTTGGGCCGAATTGCCCGATGCCGACGAAGCCGATGTCGAGCGCGCCGTGCAGGCAGCGCAGACCGCTTTCGACAGCCCGGCCTGGCGCGGTTTGACCGCCACCGCTCGCGGCAAACTGCTGCGACGCCTGGGCGACCTGATCGCCGAGAACAAGGAACAACTGGCGCAGCTGGAAAGCCGCGACAACGGCAAGCTGATCCGCGAAACCCGTGGCCAGGTGGGTTATCTGCCGGAGTTCTTCCACTACACCGCAGGCCTGGCGGACAAGCTCGAAGGCGGCACCCTGCCGCTGGACAAGCCGGACCTGTTTGCCTACACCGTGCACGAAGCCATGGGTGTGGTTGCCGCGATCATCCCGTGGAACAGCCCGCTGTACCTGACCGCGATCAAGCTCGCTCCGGCCCTCGCCGCGGGCAACACCATCGTGATCAAGCCGTCGGAGCACGCCTCGGCGACTATCCTCGAACTGGCGCGCCTGGCCCTGGAAGCCGGGATTCCGCCGGGGGTGGTCAACGTCGTCACCGGTTATGGCCCAAGCACCGGCGCCGCCCTCACCCGCCATCCGCTGATCCGCAAGATCGCCTTCACCGGCGGCGCGGCCACGGCGCGGCATGTGGTGCGCAGCAGCGCGGAGAACTTCGCCAAACTGTCGCTGGAACTGGGCGGCAAATCGCCGAATATCATCTTCGCCGACGCCGACCTCGACAGCGCGATCAACGGCGCCATCGCCGGGATCTATGCCGCTTCCGGGCAGAGCTGCGTCTCCGGTTCGCGCCTGCTGGTGCAGGATGAAATCTACGACGAGTTCGTCGCTCGCCTGGTGGAACGCGCCCAGCGCATCCGCATCGGCAACCCCCAGGAAGACAGCAGCGAAATGGGCCCGATGGCCACCGCGCAGCAACTGGCGGTGGTCGAAGGCCTGGTGGCCGATGCCATTGCCGAAGGTGCGCGCCTGCGCCTGGGCGGCAAGCGTCCGCAGAATCTGGGCGACGGCTGGTTCTACGAACCGACGCTGTTCGAGTGCGACCGCAACTCGATGAAGATCATGCAGGAAGAAGTCTTTGGCCCGGTGGCTTCGGTCATCCGTTTCAAGGACGAAGCCGAAGCCCTGGCGATCGCCAACGACTCGCAGTTCGGCCTCGCCGCCGGCATCTGGACCCGCGACCTGGGCCGTGCCCACCGCCTGGCCCGGGACGTGCGTTCGGGGATCATCTGGGTCAACACCTACCGCGCGGTCTCGGCCATGGCGCCGATCGGCGGATTCAAGAACAGCGGCTATGGACGCGAAAGCGGCATCGATTCGGTGCTGGCCTACACCGAGCTGAAAACCGTGTGGATCAACCTGTCCCAGGCACCGATGCCTGATCCCTTCGTGATGCGCTAGGAGTCCTGGAAAATGATCGAACCCGGCATTTACAAAGACGTGATGAGCTCGTTCCCGTCCGGAGTCACGGTGGTCACCACCCTGGACCCGGACGGCGGCATCGTCGGCATCACCGCCAGCGCCTTCAGTGCGTTGTCGATCGACCCGGCACTGGTGCTGTTCTGCCCCAACTACGGCTCCGACACCTACCCGGTGCTGCGCGACAGCAAGCAGTTCGCGATTCATTTGCTGTCCGCCGAGCAGACCGCCGAAGCCTATGCCTTCGCCGGCAAAGGCAAGGACAAGGCCAAAGGCATCGAGTGGCACCTGAGCGAACGGGGCAACCCGATCCTGGCCAAGGCGACGGCGATCATCGAGTGCGAACTGTGGCGCGAATACGACGGCGGTGATCACGCGATCATCGTCGGCGCGGTGAAGAACCTGATCCTGCCCGAGCAACCGGTGACGCCGATGATCTACCACAAAGGCAAGCTGGGCCCGCTGCCTGCCCTGGCTTGATGATTCACCACAAAACCCTGTGGGAGCGAGCTTGCTCGCGATGACGGTGTATCAGTGACATAGATGTTGAATGTCAGTCCGCTATCGCGAGCAAGCTCGCTCCCACAGGTACCGCGGTGCATATTCTTTTTTTGTCAGGAGCCGGCATGAGCCCAGCAGCCTCGTTACTGTTCCGCCAGCAGGCCTACATCAATGGCCAATGGCTGGAGGCGCCCGATGGTGCGCAACAGGACATCTTCAACCCGGCCACCGGCGAGTTGATCGGTCGGGTGCCGAACCTCGGCGCCGGGCATGCGCGCCTGGCCATCGAGGCCGCCAACAAGGCCTGGCCGGCCTGGCGCGCGCTGACCGCCAAAGAGCGCAGCAATGCGCTCAAGCGCTGGCATGCCCTGATGCTGGAAAATGCCGACGCCCTGGCGGAAATTCTCACCCTCGAACAAGGCAAGCCACTGGCCGAAGCCAAGGGCGAAATCCTCTACGCCGCGAGCTTCATCGAGTGGTTCGCCGAGGAAGCCAAGCGCATCTACGGCGACACCATTCCCAGCCACAAGGGCGATGCGCGCATCGTGGTCAGCAAGGAGCCGATTGGTGTGGTCGCGGCCATCACGCCGTGGAATTTCCCGGCGGCGATGATCACCCGCAAGGCCGGCCCGGCGCTGGCCGCCGGTTGTCCGTGCATCGTCAAACCGGCTCCGGAAACGCCGTTCTCGGCACTGGCCATGGCTGCGCTGGCGGAACAGGCCGGCATTCCAGCGGGTATTTTCAACGTGATCACCGGCGACGCCATCGCCATCGGTGGCGAGCTGACCAGCAGCCCTCTGGTGCGCAAACTGTCGTTCACCGGCTCCACCGCCATCGGCAAACTGTTGATGGCCCAGTGCGCGCCGACGCTTAAAAAAGTCTCGCTGGAGCTGGGCGGCAACGCGCCGTTCATTGTCTTCGACGACGCCGATCTGGAGCGAGCCGTCGACGGTGCGTTGATCGCCAAATTCCGCAACGCCGGGCAGACCTGCGTCTGCGTCAATCGCTTCCTGGTGCAGGCCGGCATCCACGATGCCTTTGTCGCACGCCTTGCCGAACGGGTTTCGCAGCTCAAGGTCGGCAGCGGTTTCGAAGAAGGCGTCACCCAGGGCCCGCTGATCAACGAGCGTGCCGTGGCCAAGGTCGAAGAGCACGTGCAAGACGCCCTGGCCCAGGGTGCACGATTGCTGTGCGGCGGCGAACGCCATGCGCTGGGCAACGGCTTCTTCCAGCCGACCGTGGTCACAGGCGTCACCCCACAGATGAAAGTCGCCCGCGATGAAACCTTCGGTCCGCTGGCGGCGGTGTTCCGTTTCGACACCGAGGCCCAGGCCATCGAGATGGCCAACGACACCGAATTCGGCCTCGCCGCCTACTGCTACACCCGCGACCTGGGCCGCGCTTGGCGCATGAGCGAGGCGCTGGAGTACGGCATGGTCGGGATCAACGAAGGGCTGATTTCCACCGAAGTCGCGCCGTTTGGCGGCATCAAGTCCTCGGGGCTGGGCCGTGAAGGCTCGAAGTACGGCATCGAGGATTACCTGGAACTCAAATACACCTTGATGGGCGGCCTTTGAGCCCGCGGGAGCTACGCAAATGAACAACGAAAAATACGAAAAAGGCCTGAAGATCCGCACCCAGGTGTTGGGCGAAGCCTACGTCAAGCGCTCCATCGAGAACGCCGACGACTTCACCCGCCCCTTGCAGGAGATGGTCACCGAGTACTGCTGGGGTCATGTCTGGGGCCGTGAGGGTTTGTCCCTCAAGGAACGCAGCATGATTAACCTGGCGATGATCTCGGCCCTCAACCGGCCCCATGAACTCAAGCTGCATGTGCGCGGCGCCTTGCGTAACGGCCTGAGTCGTGAGCAAATACGCGAAATATTGCTTCAGGTCGGCATTTATTGCGGTGTCCCCGCTGCCGTAGACAGTTTCCGGCTCGCCCGTGAAGCCTTCGCCGAAGCCGATGCCGAGGCCTCCAGTTAACCCTTGGCTGTTTGATCCGACCGAGCACAGGGATTCCCGTAATCGAAGTGCTCTTTTTGCATGGACAGCCACAATCAGAGCGGACCCCATGAAACGCCTGCCACTCGACGACAGCTTCAAGGTCAATCGCAACCCCGTCACCCTGCGCGAAATCGTGCTGGATAAACTGCGAAGCGCCATCATGAACTTCCAGCTCCTGCCGGGAGACCGTCTGGTCGAACGCGATCTGTGCGATCGCCTGGGCGTCAGTCGTACTTCCGTGCGCGAAGCCTTGCGTCACCTGGAATCCGAAGGCCTGGTGGAATTCGCCGATGCCAAGGGCCCGCGTGTCGCGATCATTACCCTGGCCGATGCCGTGGACATCTACGAACTGCGCTGCGTACTCGAAGGGCTGATCGTGCAACTGTTCACCCTGCGCGCCAAGGCCAAGGACATCAAGGCCCTGGAAAAAGCCCTAGAGGAAAACCGCAAGGCGCTCAAGGACGGCGAGCTGCAACAGGTCATCGACTCGGTGCAGGGCTTCTACGACGTGCTGCTCGAAGGCTCGGGCAACCATGTCGCGGCCACTCAGCTGCGCCAGTTGCAGGCACGCATCAGCTACCTGCGCGCGACCTCGGTGTCCCAGGAAAACCGTCGCGGCGCCAGCAACCAGGAAATGGAACGCATGGTCGAGGCGATCAAGGGCGGCGATCCACTGGCCGCCCACCAGGCTTGCGTCGACCACGTGCGCGCGGCCGCGGCCGTGGCCCTGGACTACCTCAAGCGCAAGCAGGAAGAAACCGGCGACGTCCCGGCGATCACCCTGCCCATCGCGCTGAAAGAACCGCGCATAGGTCGCTGAGATGTTCAGCCCGAGCTTTTGCCCCAAGTGCGGCAGCGCTGATCTCGGTCAGCAGCTGCCGCCGGGCGATACGCACGAGCGCCTGATGTGCCGCGGTTGCGGCTACATCCACTACATCAATCCGAAAATCATCGCCGGCTGCATCATCGAGCAGGACGGCAAGTACCTCCTGTGCCAGCGCGCCATCCCGCCGCGCCCCGGCACCTGGACCCTGCCTGCGGGCTTCATGGAAAGCGGCGAGACCACCGAACAGGCGGCCTTGCGCGAGGTCTGGGAAGAAAGTGGCGTGCGTGCGGAAATCGTCTCGCCCTACTCGATATTCAGCGTGCCGCAGATCAGCGAGGTGTACATCATCTTCCGCGCCACCGCGCTGGAGATCACCGGGCAATACGGGCCGGAAACCCTCGACTACAGGTTCTTCGCGCCTGAGGAGATTCCTTGGGACAGCATCTATTACCCGGCGATCCGGCAGATTCTCGAGCGTTATATCGAGGAGCGGCAGGCCGGGGTTTATGGCATTTACATGGGCAATGATGACAGCGGGAAGATTCACTTTATTCGCTGACAGTCGTGGTTTTTTCCGTGTGCATATCCGTTTTTGCGGTAACGGCTACTACTAATAGTTCCTCCGTTACGGCGGGTTACTTGGAAAAACGGAACGCCGCCCGGCCTGTAGGAGCGAGCTTGCTCGCGATGGAGGTCAACGATGATGCGGGGAGCCTGACACCCCGCGGTGCTCTCAGGTTTTTCGTCGGAACGCCGCCCGGAGCAAGCTCGCTGCCCGCCGCCATCGGCCATCCATACCGGCCGAGCTGGTTCTGATGGGAGAGTGTTTCCCTGTAGGAGCTGCCGCAGGCTGCGATCTTTTGATTTTGATTTTTGACGATGTCGACAGAGCAAAAGATCAAGATCAAAAGATCGCAGCCTTCGGCAGCGCCTACAGGCCGAGCGTTAGCTCGCCTGCCGCTCTTGATCTTGATCCACCCGCCCCCGGATGAATACCGGAGCGAAGGAACCCCGAGCCTTGGCGAGGGGCCGGACGTAAGGGCGAAACCATAAGTCGTCGTTACCCAGCAAATGGATATGTACTCAATCGACAACCCCCACAACCCCCTCCCCATGTAGCTGCCGCAACAACACCAACCCACCCTCCAGCAACCCCGAAGCCCCCACCGCCCCCGCCTCCACCGCCACCCCCTGCAACTGCTCACGCCCGGTCAACTCGGGAAACTCGTCAATGCGCTGCAACAACCGCCACGCCAACGGACTCAGCTCGGAAAACTTCACACCCCAGTCCTCGGCGCGACGCACGAGCAACAACGTCGGCTGAACCGGCAAGACGTCCGGCTGATAATCCGGCCCCACCCGTTGCACCGGCCAGGCATACGCCAACGGCCAGGCCAGCGGCGACACCTGCAAGGCCCGATCCAGCAGCAACGCCGCATCACCGGCAGCCACAGGCTCTGCGTCGGACTGTTGCAGCGCCATTTCCACCCACTCGTAATGCGCCAGCTCCACCATGAACGGCGGCCACGGCCCATCGGCCAACGCCTGAGGTTCAGTGGCAAGAAACTCGACAAACTCCTGAGCGATTTCACCGAATTTCGGCGTGCGGGCGCGATAGTCCCGCAGAAAAATCCGCACCAGCGAACGCCAATCCTCATCCCCGAGAATCTTCACCAACACCGGAAAGGTGCCACTGAGCAGCGAAGACAAGTTGGCGAACACCAGATCGCGGTAAACCTGTGCTCGCGCCGGGTCCATTTCGGTGGGTGGCGCGTTGTGCTCAGGGTCGCGCAGGTACAGGCCCATGGTGGTTTGTTGCTGCACAAGACTCGACTTATCCACGGTTCATGCCCTCCTGCTGCAGGCGGCGAATGGTCTGCAATTCCGCCACCAGTTCGGCAAATGCCGGAAAATTGAAATCGCGCTCCAGCAAGGTCGGTTGCGCACCGAACCGGGCGTAGGCCTGGGCCAGCAACGACCACACAGCCGGTTTCACCGAAGCGCCATGGGTATCGATTTTCAAGGTATCGGACTCATCGAAATGCCCGGCGATATGCATGGCCACCACCCGTCCCGGGTCGATGCCGGCGAGAAACGCCTGGGGATCGAAACCGTGGTTGATCGAGTTGACGTACACGTTGTTGACGTCCAGCAACAGGTCGCAATCGGCCTCACGCAGCACGGCATTGGTGAACGTCACCTCGTCCATGTCCTGTCGGGGAGCGGCGTAGTAAGAGACGTTTTCCACCGCCAGGCGCCGACCGAGGATGTCCTGGGCCTGGCGGATACGCGCGGCGACGTGGTGCACCGCTTCTTCGGTGAACGGCAGCGGCAACAGGTCGTACAGGTGACCGTCATCGCTGCAGTAACTCAGGTGCTCGCTGTACAGCGGCACGTTGTAGTGATCGAGAAAACCCCGGACTTCCTGCAGAAAACCGACGTCCAGCGGCGACGGCCCACCCAGGGACAGGGACAGTCCGTGACAGGACAACGGATAACGCTCGGCCAGTGCCCGCAGCGCCGCGCCATGGGCGCCGCCGATGCCGATCCAGTTTTCCGGCGCGACTTCCAGAAAGTCAAAGTTGCCTGCCGGTGCGGCCTGAAGGTCTTTGAGTAAACCGCGACGCAGGCCAAGCCCTGCGCTGGCCTTGGCTACGGGGGGAATGGATGTCTGCATGGTATCGATCTCGCCTGTGTCCAAGGGCGCGGGCCGGTGCCCGCCTTGAGGCACAGTTAATCGAAGGGGTGTATCGGGACTGTGTTCGGCTGGGCCCTGAAGTTGCGCGGGACTGTATCGAAAGACAGGTTGGATACAGTGAGATACATCACGCCCTCCTGTGGGAGCGAGCCTGCTCGCGAAAGCGTTTTTACAGGCGAAAAGCCTTTGCCTGAGCCACCGCGTTCGCGAGCAGGCCCGCTCCCACAGGGTCCAGTGTCGGTCAGGAACATGTTGCTTTCGTCGCGCCAGGCCGCGCGGTACAAGGCCCGAACTAAACTTACTGCACGCAGGACCCGCTTGGTGCCCTGCACACCCCCACGACCACCGCCCAGCGGCGCATGCCTCGCCAGACAATGCCTCTGGACCGTGATCCTGCCAAAGGAGCACACGTGATGGACGAGGCCAGACTCAACGACTTCATGGGCAAACTGGTGAATGACATGGGCGGCGCGGCGATGCTCGCCAACGTCATCCTCGGCGAAGAGCTCGGTCTGTACCGGGCGATGGCCGACAGCCAGCCCATCACCCCCGAAATCCTCGCCGAGAAAACCGGCTGCAATACCCGACTGCTGCGCGAATGGCTCAGCGCCCACGCCGCCTCCGGCTACATGGAACACCGCGACGGCCAGTTCCGCCTTCCGGAGGAGCAAGCCCTGGCCCTGGCCATCGAAGACTCTCCGGTCTACATCGCCGGGGGCATAGGCGTGGTCGCGTCGTTTTTCCACGACAAGGACAAGCTGGTCAACGCCATGCGCGGCAACGGTGCCCTGCCCTGGGGCGAGCATCACCCGTGCATGTTCAGCGGCACCGAACGTTTCTTCCGCCCCGGCTACAAAGCCCATTTGATTGCCGAATGGTTGCCGGCCCTCGACGGCGTGGTGGCCAAACTGGAAGCCGGGGCCAAAGTGGCGGACATCGGCTGCGGTCACGGCGCCTCGACGGTGATCATGGCCCAGGCATTTCCGGATTCGCGCTTCGTCGGCTTCGACTATCACGCGCCATCCGTCACCGTCGCCACTCAAAGGGCCGAAGAAGGCGGTGTGTCCAGTCGGGCCCGGTTCTTCCAGGGCACGGCGAAAAGCTACCCCGGCAGCGACTATGACCTGGTCTGCTACTTCGACTGCCTGCACGACATGGGCGACCCGGTGGGCGCGGCCAGACATGCTTATGAATCGCTGAAAGACGACGGCACCGTGCTGCTGGTCGAGCCCTACGCCAATGACTTGCTCGACGACAACGTCAACCCGGTCGGACGCCTGTTCTACGCCGCCTCGACCTTCATTTGCACGCCGAACTCGCTGTCCCAGGAAGTCGGCCTCGGCCTCGGCGCCCAGGCCGGTGAAGCGCGGTTGCGCAAGGTGTTCAGCGAGGCCGGGTTCAGCCGTTTCCGTCGGGCCACGGAAACACCGTTCAACCTGATTCTGGAGGCACGTAAATAACCCCCGAGGGTTGTAGGAGCTGCCGAAGGCTGCGATCTTTTGACTTTGCTCTTGAAAAACAAGATCAAGAGATCGCAGCCTGCGGCAGCTCCTACAAAAGGCCATGCCAATCTGCGCCCCCGGAGTGCCGAACATGCTCGACAGCCTGATCCACGAACAACTCGACCGCCTCCATCAACGCATGGCCGACGCGCCGTTTGCAGTGCTGACCGGTGCCGGCATCAGCACACCGTCGGGCATCCCCGATTACCGCGACAACCAAGGCGTGCGGCGGGGCCGGCAGCCGATGATGTACCAGGAGTTTCTCTCCGCCCCGGAGTCCCGGCGACGCTATTGGGCGCGGGCGATGGTCGGCTGGCCACGGGTGCGCCTGGCGCGGCCGAACGTGGCCCACGACACCCTGGCCCGGCTGCAGGGCACGCGACAGATCAGCGGGTTGATCACCCAGAACGTCGACACCCTGCACGACCAGGCCGGCAGCCATGACGTGATCGAACTCCACGGCAGTTTGCACCGGGTGTTGTGCCTCGATTGCAGGAGGCTCTGCGAGCGCGATTCGATCCAGCGCTTGATGGAAACCCGCAACCCGTACCTGGCCGGCGTCGACGCGGTGCAGGCGCCGGACGGCGACACCCTGCTCGACCCGGCCTTCGAGGCACGTTTCCAGGTCCCGCATTGCCCGCATTGCACCGGGGAACGGATGAAGCCGGATGTGGTGTTTTTTGGTGAAAACGTCGCGCAGGCCACGGCGACCAGGGCGATGGCGGCCGTTGAACAGGCTGCCGGGTTGTTGGTGATCGGGTCTTCGTTGATGGCCTATTCGGCGTTTCGCTTGTGCCGGGCGGTGGTGGACCAAGGCAAGCCGTTGATCGCGATCAACCTGGGCAAGACCCGGGCGGACGACATTCTGGATATGAAGATCGAAGGGTCATGCGAGCAGCTCTTACCCCTATTGGCCCAACGCCTCAACAACTGACCAAACACCACCCCCTGTAGGAGCTGCCGCAGGCTGCGATCTTTTGACGTTGCTTCTTAAAAACAAGATCAAAAGATCGCAGCCTGCGGCAGCTCCTACAGGGATGACGTAGGGTTTCAGAGAGACAGCCGTTGCCCCAGGTTTTCTTCTTTCAGTACATCAAACAGCGCCTGCGCCGCCGCCGACAGTTCGCCTCCCGGCAACGTCAATACGCCAAGCGCCCGCTCCACCACCGGATCGCGCAAGGTGATGCAGCGCGCGCCCAGCTCACGCATCTGCCCGGCACACAAGGCCGGCACCGCGCTCACGCCCAGGCCGCTGGCGACCATGCGCCCGACCGTTGCCAATTGATGGCTTTCAAACTCCACCGACAGCTTCATGCCGCGGGCCTGCAGGTGCTCTTCAAGCATGACCCGCACGGTGGAGGGTCGCTGCAAGGTAATGAACGGCTCCTTGAGCAGGGTCTGCCAATCGATGTCATCGAGTTCGGCCAGTGCCGAGTCCAGGGGCACCACCGCGACGAATCGATCGATGTACAACGGCGTGAATTGCAGCGGCGAACTCTGGGTCGGCTCGAACGCCACCCCCAGTTCCACCTGGCGGTCACGGACCATTTCCAGCACCTGCTCGTTGATCACGTCATTGACCGTCACGTTGACGTTCGGATAACGGGCGCGGAAGGTCTTGAGGATCGGCGGCAGCAGGTTGCCGGCGAACGATGGCATGGCTGCCAGGGTCACGCGACCGCGCTGCAGGGTGAAGCGTTGACGCAGCTCGTCCTCGACGTTGTCCCAGTCGGCGATCAACCGGCGCGCCAGCGGCACCAGGGATTCGCCTTCGGCGGTGAGCGCCACGTTGCGTGTGTTGCGGGTGAACAGGCGCCCGCCGAGGCCCTCCTCCAGCGCCTTGATGGTCAGGCTCAGGGCCGATTGCGACAGGTGCAGGCGTTCACAGGCCACGGCAAAGCTCAGGCTCTGGGCCACGGCCAGAAAGGCACGGATCTGCTTGACGGTCATACTCGGTCTCTCCAGGGTCTTGTAGGAGCTGCCGAAGGCTGCGATCTTTTGATTTTGATCTTGCACCCAAAAACAGGATCAAAAGATCGCAGCCTTCGGCAGCCCCTACACATTGTTGAGTTTTATCTATTAATCAACCTTAAAAATCAACTTAACAAATGAATACTTCGGCGAGACACTCCTTCCCATTCGGCTAGCCAGCCGCCCACAAAGAATAAAAGAGGTGCATATGGCAGGTTTCGACAAGCGCGTGAGTTCCTACGAGGAAGCTCTGGCAGGTCTTGAAGACGGCATGACCGTGATCGCTGGCGGCTTCGGCCTGTGCGGGATCCCGGAAAACCTGATCGCCGAGATCAAGCGCAAGGGCACTCGCGACCTCACCGTGGTTTCCAACAACTGCGGCGTCGACGGTTTCGGCCTCGGCGTACTGCTGACCGACCGCCAGATCAGCAAAGTGGTGGCGTCCTACGTCGGCGAAAACAAGCTGTTCGAAGAGCAACTGCTCAAGGGCGAAATCGAAGTCATCCTGACCCCGCAAGGCACCCTCGCCGAGAAAATGCGCGCGGGCGGCGCCGGCATTCCGGCCTTTTTCACCGCCACCGGCGTTGGCACTCCGGTTGCCGAAGGCAAGGAAGTGCGCGAATTCCATGGCCGCAAGTACCTGATGGAAGAGTCCATCACCGGCGACTTCGCCATCGTCAAAGGCTGGAAAGCCGACCATTTCGGTAACGTGATCTATCGCCACACCGCCCAGAACTTCAACCCGCTGGCGGCCACTGCCGGCAAGATCACCGTGGTCGAAGTCGAAGAAATCGTCGAACCCGGCGAGCTGGACCCGGCGCAGATCCACACCCCAGGCATCTACGTCGACCGGATCATCTGCGGCACGTTCGAGAAGCGCATCGAACAGCGCACCGTGCGTAAGTGATCCCCTGCCCCCGGACCGAATGAAGGAATAACGACAATGGCACTTTCCCGCGAACAAATGGCTCAACGCGTCGCCCGCGAAATGCAGGACGGCTTCTACGTGAACCTGGGCATCGGCATTCCGACCCTGGTCGCCAACTACATCCCCGAAGGCATGGAAGTCATGCTGCAGTCGGAAAACGGCCTGCTGGGCATGGGTCCGTTTCCTACTGAAGAAACCATCGATGCCGACATGATCAACGCCGGTAAACAAACGGTGACCGCGCGCATCGGCGCTTCGATCTTCTCCTCGGCCGAGTCCTTCGCGATGATCCGCGGAGGCCATGTCGACCTGACCGTGCTGGGCGCCTTCGAAGTGGACGTGCAAGGCAACATCGCCTCGTGGATGATCCCCGGCAAGCTGGTCAAGGGCATGGGCGGCGCGATGGACCTGGTGGCCGGCGCAGACAACATCATCGTCATCATGACCCACGCCTCCAAGGACGGTGAGTCGAAGCTGCTGTCCCAATGCAGCCTGCCGCTGACCGGCGCCGGTTGCATCAAGCGCGTGCTGACCGACCTGGCCTACCTGGAAATCGAAAATGGCGCATTTGTCCTCAAGGAACGCGCACCTGGCGTCAGTGTCGAGGAAATCGTCGCCAAGACCGCTGGTAAACTGATCGTCCCGGACCACGTTCCGGAAATGCAGTTCGCTGCCCAGTGAGGAATCATTCCATGCAAGAAGTCGTCATTGTTGCCGCCACGCGCACCGCGATCGGCAGTTTCCAGGGTTCCCTGGCCAATGTTTCTGCCGTTGACCTGGGCGCTGCGGTGATCCGCCAGTTGCTGGCGCAGACCGGCCTGGACCCGGCCGAAGTCGATGAAGTGATCATGGGCCAGGTGCTGACCGCCGGCGCCGGGCAGAACCCTGCGCGCCAGGCCGCGATCAAGGCCGGCCTGCCCTTCGCCGTTCCGGCCATGACCCTGAACAAGGTCTGCGGTTCGGGCCTCAAGGCCCTGCACCTGGGTGCCCAGGCGATTCGCTGCGGCGATGCCGAGGTGATCATCGCCGGCGGCCAGGAAAACATGAGCCTGGCCAACTACGTCATGCCCGGCGCGCGCACCGGCCTGCGCATGGGCCATGCACAGATCGTCGACACCATGATCAGCGATGGCCTGTGGGACGCGTTCAACGACTACCACATGGGCATCACCGCCGAGAACCTGGCCGAGAAGTACAGCCTGACTCGCGAGCAGCAGGACGCGTTCGCCGCCGCCTCGCAGCACAAAGCCATCGCCGCCATCGAAGCCGGGCGCTTCGTCGATGAAATCACCCCGATCCTGATCCCGCAGCGCAAGGGCGATCCGCTGTCCTTCGCCACCGACGAGCAGCCACGGGCCGGCACCACTGCCGAATCCCTGGGCAAACTCAAGGCGGCCTTCAAGAAGGACGGTTCGGTGACCGCCGGCAACGCTTCGTCGCTGAACGACGGTGCCGCCGCCGTGATCCTGATGAGCGCCGAAAAGGCCAAGGCCCTGGGCCTGCCGGTACTGGCAAAAATCGCGGCCTACGCCAACGCGGGCGTTGACCCGGCGATCATGGGCATCGGCCCGGTGTCGGCCACCCGTCGTTGCCTGGACAAGGCCGGCTGGAACATCGACCAGTTGGACCTGATCGAAGCCAACGAAGCCTTCGCCGCGCAATCGCTGGCGGTGGCCAAGGACCTGGAATGGGACTTGAACAAGGTCAACGTCAACGGCGGCGCCATCGCCCTGGGCCACCCGATCGGTGCTTCGGGTTGCCGCGTGCTGGTGACCCTGCTGCATGAAATGCTCAAGCGTGATGCCAAAAAAGGCCTCGCCACCTTGTGCATCGGTGGCGGTCAGGGCGTGGCCCTGGCGCTCGAACGGGCTTAAAGCGTTCAACAGACGGCGCGGGGACCCACGAAGATCCGTTGCCGTCTGGACAAACACCCGGTGCGATGCAAGTCGCACCGGGTTCTTTTTTGCCTGCGTTTTTTCAGTTGGACCGCGTTATCGTTCTTCGCGAGCAGGCTCGCTCCCACAGTAAATGTTCAGTGAACACGAATCCCCTGTGGGAGCGAGCCTGCTCGCGAAGGGGCCCGACGAGTCACCCCAAGAACTGCAGAATCAACCCACTGTCCGCCCCACTGATGACCACAAAGCAAAGTCTACGGAGCCATGCCCAGCAACTGCTGGCGCAGCTCGGGGTTGCTGGTGCGCGGATCGAGCCAGATGGCAAAAAATGCCTGGGCGAATTGCAGGTCCTTCACATCACGCAGCAACTGCTGGCCAAGAAAAAACCGTGCGCCCTGCCCCGGCAGATAGACGCCGGTCAGCCGCGTACCGGCCTGCACATCGACGAACGACTGCTGCATCTGCGCCTGCCAGGACGCCAGTTGCCCGTCACTGACAGCGGTACCGGCCAGTCGCTTGATTTCCCTGACGCTGGCGCTCACCAGATCATCACGGGAAATGCTGCGCTGGTAGATCAGCTCCAGGGCGAACGGCTGATCGCTCGCCAAAGGCCGCGAGGTACTCCAGAGCCGCGCGCTGTAGACATCGAAGCCGTACTTGCGAAACTCGCCACTGCCGAGCAGTTGCGCACCGGGCAACGCATCCTGCCAATTGGCCAGGGCCTGCCAGCTCAGCAAGACAAGCAGCCACAGACCATGGCGCAAGGGTGATCGTTGGCGTTTCAAGGTGAGCTGGCCTCCTCGTGGGATGCGTTGATAAAACGTCTGCACAAAAGAGCCCTCCTTAGAATTTCCGAAAGGCTCTATTTTTGTATACAAAATCCGCATACGCATAAAGCAATCTACCCGCTGCAATGTTACCGTTGCCACCTCACACAGGTCGGAGACGTGCGCGTGTTGATCCTCAAACTTCTGGTGATTCCAGGCTTCCTGCTGCTGATTTCCCTGGCTGGCAAACGCTGGGGACCGAGTGTGGCCGGTTGGTTTTCGGGGTTGCCGGTGGTGGTCGGCCCGATCCTGTTGTTCCTTGCCCTTGAGCAAGGCCAGGCGTTCGCTGCGCAATCGGCCACGGCGGCGCTGTCGGCCATGTTCGCGATGATTGCGTTTTGCGTGACCTACGCCCGGGTCGCACAACGGGCTGGATGGCCACTGGCGCTGCTGATCTCGCTGTCGGTCTGGGCGTTGGTGGCGGTTGTCCTGTCGCTGATCCCGGGATCCCTGGTGTTTTCGTTGTGCGCCGCCGCGACCGCGCTGCTCGCCGCGCCTTATCTGTTCCCCGCCGTGCAACCGGTGCTCAGTGGCCCGGGGCCGAAATCCGACAAGCTTGTGCTGCGCATGGTGGCCGGTGCATTGCTCACCCTGGTCGTGACGCTGCTGGCCAGCACGGTCGGCGACCGCTGGAGCGGTCTGCTGGCGGTGTTCCCGGTATTGGGCAGCGTGATGGCGGTGTTCTCCCAGCAAACCCGTGGCCCGGCCTTTACCGCCGCGTTGCTGCGCGCCACCGCCACCGGCATGTATTCGTTCGCCGCGTTTTGCCTGGTATTGGCCCTGGCCCTGCCGTCGATGGGGATGAACGCCTTTGTCCTGGGCGTTGCGGTGTCGGTGGCCATGCTGGGGGTGACCAAACGCTTGCTGGCGCGGCCGGTCGGTCCGACGACGGACACTGGAGGAACGGCCATCAAGCGCTAAGCTGCATGATGTCATCGGGCCAGGATGTTGCCCGCCTCTACGCGCTGAAGGAACAGACATGACTGCATCTCGCTTGCGCACTGCCCGATCGGCGACCGCCGTGGGCGTGATTGCGATCTTCCTCTGGTCCTGCCTGGCGTTGTTGACCACCCTCACCGAAGGCATCCCGCCCTTTGAACTGCTGACCTTGAGTTTCGGCGTGGCGTTTGCCGCCAGCCTGATCACCCTCGGCCGCCACGGCATGAACGGGTTCAGCAGCTGGCGCCAGCCCTGGGCTGTCTGGGCCACCGGTTTCGTCGGGATTTTCGTTTATCACGCGCTGTACTTCTTCGCGCTCAAGGTCGCGCCTGCCGCCGAAGCCAGCCTGATCAATTACCTGTGGCCGTTAATGCTGGTGCTGCTCTCGGCCTTCGCCGCCGGAGAAAAACTGCACAAGCGCCAGGTACTCGGTGCGGTGCTGGGCCTGGCCGGCACGGCGTTCATCATGCAGCAACGCGCCACCCACACGGCGGCGACCATGCCCGTCGCCGGGTACCTGGCGGCACTCGGCTGCGCGCTGATCTGGGCCGGCTACTCGGTGTTCAACCGTCGTTTCAGCGCAGTGCCCAGCAGCATCATCGGTGGAATCTGCGGCATGTCGGCCGCTGCCGGACTGGTCTGCCACCTGGCCTTCGAAACCACCGTATGGCCTGACTTCAATCAATGGGCGGCGATAGTCGTCCTCGGCCTGGGGCCGGCCGGTCTGGCGTTCTTTGCCTGGGACCACGCCACCAAACACGGCAACCTGGCGACGTTGGGGGCGCTGTCCTATCTGGCGCCCTTGATCTCGACCCTGCTGCTGATCGTCGTCGGCCATGGCCATGCCACCCCGATCCTGATCGTGCCGGCGCTGCTGATCATCGCTGGCGCGGTGATTGCCACCGCACAGGCGCCCGAAAAAGCAACCGCAACCCGTTCGATGGTTTCGCACGAGTAGCACAACGACCCCGTACGTCAATCGAACGGGTTTGCTTCAACATCAGCCTCAGTTCCAACCCCTGACCGACTGAGGCCAGCTCCAGCCTTCAAGGGTGATGAAATAAGTGATCAATGTGGCGAGGGGGCTTGCCCCCGTTGGAGTGCGAAGCGCTCCCAAAATTTTCGAAAGTTGCCGAGACTCTGGGGTCGCTACGCAACCCAACGGGGGCAAGCCCCCTCGCCACAAGTGCTCACATGACCGCTCGTTAGGGCACGCTGGAATGCAGCACAACCTCCGTGGGATGATCGCGCCCCACCGCGCGCCCATCCCTGGAGATTCCGATGTCTTTGTTGAGTAAAAAAGCCCTTGTCCTGCTGTTGGCAGCCGCTACCGGCCTGGGGGCTTTGAATGCGCAGGCCGCCAAGGCCACTTCCGGCGATGCGCCAGCGCAGAAAGTCTCGATGCTCGGCAGCAAATTCACCTTCAACCTGCCCAAGGGTTTCAGCGCCAACCCGCTGCCGGCCAGCCCGGACGGTGCCAGTGGCACCCTGTACAGCAATGCGACCACCAAGACCGTGGTGATCGCCGCTGAAAACACCCTGCCCAACGGCATCAGCGTCAAGGACAACGATGGCGGGTTCCTCGACGGCACCGTGGCCGACTTCGAGGCGGCGCAACACAAGTCCCTGCCCGACTACAACAAGCTCAGCGAGAAAACCCTGACCCAGAAGTCCGGGCTGGGCCTGCGCCAGATCGACGGCACTGCCACGCAAGGCGGTGGCATGACCCTCACCACCACGCTGATGGCCGCCTCCGGTACCCGCATGGCGGTGATCCAGGTGATTTCCCGCCCTGGCGACATGGCGGCCCATGAAACCCTGATCAAACAGATCGTCAGCGGAAAATAAGGCTCAGGGGTTAAGACGCTGCAACCAGGCGCTCAGGTCCTGGATCTCTTCGGCACTGATGTTGTGGCCGACACCGGGGTAGCCGTGAAACTCGGGTTCGAGTGACACGCTCTGCAACAGGCTGTTGGCCTCGGTACCGTCGCTGTAGGGAAGGCGTTTGTCCTGCTCGCCATGACCAATGAAAATCGCCAGCGACTGGCGCTTTTCATCCGGTTTGAGCTCGGCCTTGAGCACCGGCAGTATCCGCCCGCTCAACGCCGCGATCCCGCCGAGCGCTTCGGGGTGCCGCAAGCCCACTTCGTAAGACATGATCGCGCCCTGGCTGAACCCCACCAGGAACACCTTCTCGGGCTCGGTGTGATATTTCTTCGCGGCCTGTGCGATGAAGTCCAGCAGCACCTGGCCACTGGACTTCAGATCATCGGTCTCACCGTTGTAGGCCCCTTCGCCCTTCTTGCGGAACCACTGATAGCTGCCCGCCTCCATCACCAAAGGTGCCCGCACCGACAGGTAGGTATAGGGCGCGGGCAAGTCGTCCTTGATGCCGAACAGGTCCTGCTCGTTACTGCCGTAACCGTGAAGGAAAATCACCAGAGGCTGATGGTTCGAATCGGGGGTGGCCTGCGCCAGGTACTTGAGTGGCAGGTCGGTTTGCAGCGGGGTTTGGGCGTGGACGGCAGTGGATGCCAACAGCGTGAGCAGCGCGAGAATCTTCAACATGGGTCTTCCTTCACGGAATGCAGGATTCGCGCAAGAGCCTAACACTGGTCGGTTGGCAGGAACATCTCGGGTGTGGCTGATGCCGCCTTCGCGAGCAGGCTCGCTCCCACAAGGGTGGTGGTGCTTAGGCGCGCAACGTACGAGTCATGCGCAACGCCAGC
>NZ_JBYSVW010000023.1:0-74168 GCF_058986625.1 Pseudomonas sp. GW821-FHT07G06 | reverse complement strand
CGTACGTTCGGGGCGAGCGTTTTTTGCTTCCTTTTTTAGGCGCTTGTAAAAAAGGGAGTCGCCGTAAGGGCGAAACCGCCAGCCGCCGTTACCCAAAAAACGGATATGTACTCAATCACCCAAGAACCTGGTCGGCCCGAAGGCCGCCAAGGTCAACAGCAGACTCAAGCCAAACTCTTGCTGACCACCTCAAATACATCACTGGACAACTGCCCCGAAGCCCGAATCCGCTCCAGCTCCCCCTTCATCAAAGCCTGCCGAGCACTGTCATACTTGCGCCAGCGAGTCAAAGGCGCCAACTGACGAGAAGCAATCTGCGGATTGAAACCGTTCAGCTCAATCACCAGATCCGCCAGGAAGCGATACCCGGAACCATCCGCCGCATGGAAGTTGATCAGGTTCTGCCCGGCAAACGCGCCGATCAACGCCCGCACCTTGTTCGGGTTCTTGATGTTGAACGCCGGGTGCTGCATCAACGCCTTGACCCGCGCAAGTCCACCCGGCAGCACGCTGCCGGCCTGGACACTGAACCACTGGTCCATGACCAGCGGGTTATCCTTGAAGTGCTCGGCGAAACTGGCCAGGGCCTTGGCCTTCTCGGCCTCGAACGGCGAATTGACCAACACGGCGAGTGCAGTCAGGCGCTCGGTCATGTTGTCGCACGCGTCGAACTGCTCCAGGGTCGCCGCCAGAACTTCCGGCTTACCGCTGAGCATCAGGTACGACAGCGCGATGTTCTGCAAGGCGCGACGGGCGAAATGTTCGGCCTCGGCCACGTACGGCGTTTGCCTGGAAAGCTCGCGGTTGGCCTGGTAACGCAGCCACAAGCCTTCGAACAACGCGTCAGCCAGTTGCTTGCGGGCAAACTCGCGGGCGCTGTGAATCGCTTCGACATCCGCCACTTCGCTGATTTCGGTCAGGTACGCTTCGCTTGGCAGCGAGAGCATTTCGGCGACCATGGCCTGATCCAGCGACGCGTCCGAGAGCACCGTGCGCAGCGCCGACACCAGACGCTGATCGAGCACCAGCGCTTCGCCCTTCTGCTGCTGGGCGATCAATTCCTGCAGCACCTGCACCGACAGCTGCTGACCGGCATCCCAGCGGTTGAAGCCGTCGCTGTCGTGCTGCATCAGGAACATCAACTGGTCGCGGTTGTACGGGAAGCTCAGTTTCACTGGCGCCGAGAAACCGCGCAGCAACGATGGCAGCGGCTGTTCGGCGATGTCGACGAAGGTGAAGGTCTGTTCGGCTTCGGTCACCGAGATCACTCGGGAAGTGCCTTGTGCGGTGGCTTCACCGGACAGACGCAGGGCAATCGCTGCCCCTTTGGCATCCAGCAGCCCCAGCTCGACCGGGATCACGAACGGCAGTTTTTGTACCTTGTCCGGGGTTTCCGGGCAGCTCTGGCGGAAGGTCAGGCTGTAGGTTTTCGCCGCCGCATCAAAGGACTCGCTCACCGCCAGACGCGGTGTTCCGGCCTGGCTGTACCAGCGCTTGAACTGGGTCAGGTCGACGCCATTGGCATCTTCCATGGCCTTGATGAAGTCATCGCAGGTTACGGCCTGGCCGTCATGGCGTTCGAAGTACAGGTCGCTGCCTTTGCGGAAGCCTTCGGCGCCGAGCAAGGTGTGGATCATGCCGACCACTTCCGAGCCCTTTTCGTACACGGTCAGGGTGTAGAAGTTGGAAATCTCGATGAAGCTGTCCGGGCGCACGGCGTGGGCCATGGGGCCGGCGTCTTCGGCGAACTGGTGGGTGCGCAGGTACGCCACGTCCTGGATGCGCTTGACCGTGGCCGAGTTCATGTCCGAAGAGAAACCGGCATCGCGGAACACGGTGAAGCCTTCCTTGAGCGACAACTGGAACCAGTCGCGGCAGGTCACGCGGTTGCCCGACCAGTTGTGGAAGTATTCGTGGGCGACGATCGCCTCGACCCGCTGGTGCGCGGCGTCGGTGGCGGTTTCGGCCTTGGCCAGCACGGCGCTGGAGTTGAAGATGTTGAGGCCCTTGTTCTCCATGGCGCCCATGTTGAAGTCATTCACGGCGACGATCATGAAGATGTCCAGATCGTACTCGCGACCGTAGACCTCTTCGTCCCAGCGCATGGACTTCTTCAGGCTATTCATGGCGTGCTGGCACTTGTCGATATTTTCCGGCTCGACGTAAATGCGCAGCGCTACGTTGCGCTCGCTCATGGTGGTGAAGCTGTCCTCGACGCACCACAGGTCACCGGCCACCAGCGCAAACAGGTACGCCGGTTTCTTGAACGGGTCTTCCCAGGTCGCCCAGTGCCGGCCGTCTTCGCCGGGGCCGGAAGCGATCGGGTTGCCGTTGGACAGCAGCACCGGATAGCTGTGCTGCTCGGCGACGACCGTGGTGGTGAAGGTGCTCATCACGTCCGGGCGGTCGAGGTAATAGGTGATCTTGCGGAAGCCTTCGGCCTCGCACTGGGTGCAGAACATCGTGCCGGACTTGTACAGGCCTTCCAGCGCGGTGTTGGTTTCCGGATGGATCCTGACGCTGGTATCGACCGTGAAGGTCGCGCTGGTCGGGTGCAGGGTCAGGTGATTCTCGGTCAGCTGATACTGTGCTGCAGTAAGCGCCTGGTCGGCCAGGGTGACCGACAGCAGTTCCAGCTGCTGGCCATCCAGCACCAGCGGCGGCAGCCCCGGGCCACGCTCGGGGTTGCGGCGCATCACCAGTTGCGCATGGACCAGGCTGTGGTCCTCGTACAACTCGAAGGTCAGGTGTGTTTCGTCGATCAGGTACTCGGGCGCCTGATAGTCCTTGAGGTAGATCATCTTCGGTTGTTCGGTGCGCATGCTGGAGTCCTTACTGATGCACGGCGAGCTGGTAAGCCGTGTATTTACGAATGTTGATCACGCCGGTGTCGAAGATCAGGTATTGGCCCTTGACCCCCATCAGCGTGCCTTCGGCAATCGGGTTCTTGTCCAGGTTGAAGCTGACAATCTTCGCCGGGTATTGCTCGACCGGGTAGCGGATTTCCAGCGGTTCGACGCCGGTAACCGTCTGGATCGCCTGCAAGCCGAAACGTTCCTGCAACCCTTGCAAGCCTTCGGCGCAGCTGTCGAACAGTTGATCGCGAACCTCGGCCAGGTTCACCGCCGCCGCGTCGCCCTTGAGTAAAGCACGCCAGTTGGTCTTGTCCGCCACCTGGCTGCGAAACAGATCCTCGACGAAACCCGACTGTTGCCGGGTCGAGACGCGCACGATCGGCAAGGCCTGGCTCGCACCCTGGTCGAGCCAGCGGGTCGGCAACTGGGTGGCGCGGGTAATCCCGACTTTCACCCCCGACGAGTTGGCCAGGTACACCACGTGGTCCGTCATGCAGAACTTCTCGCCCCACTCCGGCTCCCGGCAGGTACCGGCGTCGAAGTGGCAGCGCTCCGGACTCATGATGCACACGTCGCACTGGGCCAGTTTGGTCATGCACGGGTAGCAGTAACCCTGGCTGAAACTGGTTTTGGTCTTGCGTCCGCAATGGGTGCAGTGGATCGCCCCCAGGTACTCCAGGCGCACCGTGGTGCCGATCAACGGATTGACCGGAACCTCGGTTTCGCCCAGACGGAAAGCGTATTGCACGTTCGGCCCGTCAAGGCGCGCCGACATTTTGCTGATTGCACCGCGGCCAATCTCGATCAATGGATGGCATCCGACTTGAACAGAATATTCGGCACTTCGATCGACTTAGAGGCGCATTCCTGCGGCCCCATGTAGCCGGTACGCTGGTCTTCGGGCAGATTCTGGATTTCCCAGGCGATCATCGCCTGCAGCGACAGCTCGCGTTGTTCGGCGGTGAGCTTGCCACCGTCGGACCATTTGCCGATTTCCACGGCCAGTTTCAGGCTCTCGTAGATATCGGGGGTGATGTTCTGGATCATTTCGTTAAAAGAGGACATTGGGTCTCCGTCTCTTTATTGCATGTTCTTGAATTAGGCGGCCAGTTTACGGCGGTTATACAAACCGCCCAACAAACCGGTGAAGCATCCGATGAGTAACCCGCTGACGTGGGCCGCATTGGCGATTTCGCCGAAGCCGATCATCGAGACCAGCCCGGACAGGCACAGCAGCAACCACACCAGCATCATCACCAGCACGCCGCGCGGCAGGCGATAAGCCGGGTTCGGCGCCAGCAGCTGGAAGATCCAGCAATGCCCGAGCAGGCCGTACAGTACGCCGGACAGGCCACCGAACAAGGTCGGGCCACTGAAGTAGTACTGGGCGTAGTTGGACACCAGGCTGAACAGCAGGGTCAGGCCGATCAGGTTGATGCTGCCCTGGCGCGACTCGATGCGCCGCCCCAACTCCCAGTACCACATGCCGTTCATCGCCAGGTGCAGGATGCCGAAGTGGATCAGCATCGGCGTGAACAGGCGCCACCACTGCCCCGCCGCCAGGCTGTCGGCCAGCGGTGTGAAGTGGATGTATTCGCCGACTACGCGAAATTCCAGGAAGGTCAGCCAGCGCATCGTTTCCAGGTTGTCACCGAGCAAGGTGACCGCACCGACGATGAGGCTCAGCAGCAATACCAGTGCAGTGGCCCTGGCGTATTTCAACTGTTCGACAAAGCCCGGACGCTTGATGGTCTGCGCCACCGGAATGTCCAGTTGCTGGTCGGGATCGCCCGCCGGAAACCGTTCGTACAGTGCGCGCACATCTTCACTGATGTTGTCCGGCACCCACAGCACTTGCTCGCCCGCTTCTTCGCTGACCCGATGGGGCACTTGCATGCGTTTGAGCAAGGTGACGAACCCGCTCAAGTCCACCGCCAGGGGCAGACGCAAAACCGCTACAGCACTCATTGCAGCACCTCCGGCCGCTCGACATCGACCCAGACGAATTTATCCGGATCTAGGCGGGTTTCCTGATCCAGTCGGTAGGCCACCAGTTTGCCGTAGAGCACTGCGCTGTAATCCAGGCAGGCCAGGTTCGGGCGGATGGGTGCCGGCTTGCCACTGCGCCAGTAATGGCCGACGAACAACAACGGCTCGTCGATGCCATAGCGCAGCAAGCTGTTCTTTTCAGTGGACGTCAGCGGCGTCCGGGCCACGGGCTCAGGCAGCGCGTCCGGCTGGAACACGATGTCGCCGTAGGTTTTCGGATCGTCTTCCCAGAACTTGGTGCGGAAGAACGAACGCACCAGGCCGTCGCCGCTGGTCATGGTCAGGCCATGGGGCAAGCGCATGTCGGTGCCGCGCAACAGGCGATCGAACACGGTGCAGGCAAACGAACCCGACTCCGCCGACGCCTGGAGAAAATGCTCGTCGATGCAACCGTTGGGGAACAACGCCCGCAGCGGCTCGATCAGCCCGGCATCCCAGCAGGCGTGGACCACGCGAAAACGCCCGGCATCGACGAACAGCGGCAGCTCATAGAACCATTGCTGGAAGTCGTGCCAGTCAGCCGGATGGCCTTCGAACTGGGTCAGGGTTTCGTGCAGCAGGCGGGCATGGCGCGGCGTGTGCTCGCGCACGAACTGTTTGCCGCTGCCGGGCAGCGCCGGCGTGCTCCAGCCCAGCGCATTGAACTCATGGTTGCCCATGATGCACAGCGCCTGACCGGCCTCGACCATGTCGTGGACGATGTGCAGCGCCTCGCGAATCCGCGGGCCGCGGTCGATGATATCGCCGACGAACACCGCCATGCGCGACGCGTGCCGCCAGACGCCACCCTGTTTGTGATAACCGAGTCGGTCGAGCAAGTGCTCCAGGGTCAGAGCGCAACCGTGCACGTCACCGATCAGGTCGTAGCTACGCGCGGGATCGAGCATCAGTCGCCTCCACCCCCCAGCTTGCTGCCCCAGCCGAGCTTGGTCCGGCAGACTTCGTAGTAGTTGTGGTCGAGCGGGTGAATCAACCGCAGTTTCTGGGCTTTTTTGCTGACGGTAATGGTGTCGCCGGGCGCGCAGGTGAAGTGGTTCTGCCCGTCGCACGAGACTTGCGGGTAAATCTGCATATCCTTGGACACGACGATTTTCAGCTCACTGTTGCCATCGACCACGATCGGTCTACCCGACAAGGTATGGGGGTACATCGGCACAATAACAATAGCGTCGAGCTTGGGGTGCATGATCGGCCCGCCGGCAGACAACGCGTAGGCCGTGGAACCGGTCGGCGTGGCGACGATCAGGCCGTCGGCCTTCTGGCTGCAGACGAACTGGCCGTCGATGTACAGCTCGAATTCGATCATTCGCGTGGATTTGCCAGGGTGCAGCACGACGTCGTTCAGGGCATCGCCCTGACCAATGGCCTCACCGTGGCGGCGGACCTCGGCCTGCAGCAGGAAGCGGTTTTCCACCAGATAGTGGCCGTCCAGCACTTCGGCGACCTTGGTTTCCAGCTCGTCGGGGCGGATGTCGGTGAGGAACCCCAGGCTGCCCCGGTTGATGCCGAGCACCGGAATATTGTGCTTGGCCAGCGCCCGGGCAGCGCCGAGCAGGCTGCCGTCACCACCGACCACGATGACCATGTCGCAGACTTCGCCGAGCATCTTGCGCGACGAGGTTTGCAGGCCGTGCCCTGGCAGCACTTCGGCGATGGTGTCTTCGAGGATCACGTGCAGGTGACGATCGAGCAGAAACCGTTTCAGTCGGCGGACGGTATCCAGCACCTGGGAACTGCCCAGGCGACCGATGATGCCGATATTGCGAAATTGCTCCATGGGGCTCCTGCGGGGATCTGTGTGGCGGCGAAAACCACGATTATGGGCGAAAGCCGCCCGTAGACAAAATCCTTTCAGCTTCAAGGGTGTGCCCGGGTTTCGGGCTATGCTCGCAAGATGATGCTATTTCCGGACTTGCTCCACCTGCCCCATCAGTTACGCCATCCCGAAGTGCGTGACCTGGCGTGGGTCATCCTCGCCCCGCCCATGCTGGACGATACCCCGTGGCCGCAACGTCACCCGTTGGCCGGCAGCGACTGGGTACAGGCACCGGACCGGCTGGAGCAGTGGCTGCGGCAGCTGGACCGGGACAGTTATGGCTTGCTGCACTGGCTGGCCCAGGCCCGGACCCGCCGCCTGGGTCTGTATTACGAACGCCTCTGGCAGTTTGCCGTGCAGCATGCGCCGGGCATTGAGCTGATTGCCGCCAACATGCCGATTCGCCGCGAAGGGCACACCCTGGGTGAACTGGACATGCTGCTGCGCGACCGCGACGGTGTGCATCACCTGGAACTGGCGATCAAGCTCTACCTCGGCCCGCAATCCGGCGACGGGCACGACACCGCCCAGTGGCTGGGGCCGGGCTGCCACGATCGGCTCGACCGCAAACTGGCGCACCTGAGCCAGCATCAGTTACCGATCTCCGCGCGCCCCGAGAGCCGTGAAGTACTGGCGGCACTGGATATCCAGGCCTTCAGCGCCCATTTGTGGCTGGGGGGTTATTTGCTCTACCCCTGGCCCGGACAGGCCGCCCCGCCGGCGGGTGCCCATCCGCAGCATTTGCGCGGTCGCTGGCTGCATCAAAAGGATTGGCAGGCGCTGGTTGCCCAGAGCGCGCCCGGTCGCTGGCAACCCCTGCCCCGCCATGCCTGGCTGGCACCGGCGCATTATTCGGCGGAGCACACCTGGACCCCTGAACAGATGCGGGCATGGCTCAATGACCTGGACCTGCTGGCGCCGGCACAACTGCTGGTACGCCTGACGGAAAATGCCAACGGTGACTGGGAAGAGGCCGAGCGCTTGTTTCTGGTGGCGGATCTTTGGCCGAATGTGCCGGGCAATGCCTGATGTTTTCTGTGTCTGGAATGGCCCCATCGCGAGCAGGCTCGCTCCCACATTGGGTCACTGAAGATCCCTGTGGGAGCGAGCCTGCTCGCGAAGGGGCCAGCCTGGTCTGAACGGACAACCGCGAATCACTTCACAACCGGATCACATGCCCCTCGACAGGTGGGACCTGGCCATGGAACAAGCGGGAAATGACGCGTTGCGCTGCCTCGTAACCTCGACTTTCAATGACCTTCAGCAATGGTTTTTCACTTTCCGTCACCAGCCGAACAAACCGCAGCAACCCCTCGCCGATATGCTGGCTGACCCCTTCAGGCCCCCATTCGGCATTGCGCTTGCGGATCTGGATCGGCGCAAAAAAGAACACCGGTTGTGGCCCTTCGATAGCCGTCAACCGTGCCTCATCGGTACTTTGCGCAGAGCCGGCGAAGCAGCTGTAGACCAGTTGCCCGGCAAAGTGCTGGTGCACTTGATCCCGCAACGGGAGGTCACCCGAAAAATCCACATACAGCGCAGGACGATCATTCCCAAGACTCGTCAGCTCTTCATAGGACACTACCCGCTCATAACAACCGAGGGTTTCGACAAAGGTTTTGTTGGCGACCGAGGTCAGGGCAATCCGTTCCAGTTGCGGATGACTCTCCAGGCAGACCGCCGTGCCGTAGGCGGTTTTACTCGACGCACTGGAAAACACCAGCCGGGTTGCGCCAAAGAACTGGTTGTCCTGGAGGAAGTCCGCCAGCATTGAAGAGGTCAGGAACAGTGGCTTGAGCAATATCTGCAGGTTTTCGGTTTCCGGGCAGTAGTACGGATCCCAGCTGCAACGGGTGTACTGGTTGTACGCCGATGTCAGCCCCAACCGGTGTTCAGCCCCATCGTAGAAGCCACGCTCGGTGACCCGTTCCGGACGCATCCACAGGTGGCTGGCCAGCGGAAAGTAACCGTAGAAGCGCTCGCCCACTTCGATGCCGGTCACAGTCGACGCGATGACGTCCGCGAACCCCCAGGCCGGAATGTGGCCCCAACCCTCCTCATCTGCAGGAAAGAAACCCCAGTAGTTCATTGAATTGCCATACGCCGCGTACGTAATGTTGTTGGTGGTCAGTGCGCAACGATCAATCTTCAGGATCACCTCGCCGGCTGCCGGAACCAGGCTACGTCGCTCCTGCACTATGCGGCTCTGGTCCAGGGCATTTTTGCGGGTAATCAGGCGTGTTACCGTAGTGAAATCCTGCATGTTCGGTCTCCTGCTGCGACACGGTGGCGGGTCACACAAGGGTAATGACTGCCGATGAAGCGTGGGTTCGGAAACACCAGGGGCGGCTCCCCCACCCTCAATTCCCGCGCCAAGCCGCTGAAACGCCCCAGCCAGGCTCGGGCGATCTTCACCGTCGAGGCGATTTACGAGGCCTTTGTTCGGATTTGGCAGCGCAACGGCTGGTCAAGACTGACCACCCGGGACGTGGCACTCGAAGCCGGCGTGGCGGTTGGCACGCTGTATGACTATTTCCCGAGCAAAAAAGCCCTGCTGTCGGGTTACATCCGGCATCGCCTGGATGTACTGCTGGCTCAACTGGATCAAGACGTCATCCAGGCAAACGACCTGGACTGGCTGACGCGCATCAAGCGACTGGTGCGCCTGACCTGCGACCCTGACGATCCCCGCCAACCCCTGTTCAACCATGCCGTATCGCTCATCGAGCATCAGATCGCGGAACCCAAGCATCACCGAAGGGTGTACCAGGAACTGTCGCAAAAATGGCGGGAAGCCTTTGCGGCCTGCGGCGATTTACCGATGCAGCCGTCAGAGCCGATTATAGAAGCCTGGGTCATCATGGCCTGGGGCGGTCGTCGCTACTGCATCACGGCACAGCCGGCGGCGGAACAAACCGCCGCCTGGCTGTCGGAAATGGAAGCATTGGTTTGCAGGCGATTGGCCAGCGCTTCGCAGGACTGAGCGCTGGCAAACGAACATCAGACTTTCTTGTGCTGCTCGACCCATTGCCCATAGGCATTGATGAAACTTTGCAGAAACGGCTTGACCGACTCGGACAGCTTGCCCGCCTCGTCGAACGCCGAACCGGCGTTCCCCAGATAGGCCTCAGGTTGCTGCATCAGCGGCACATTGAGAAACACCATGGATTGACGCAGGTTGTGGTTGGCACCAAACCCGCCGACGGCCCCCGGCGAAACGCTGATAATCGCGCCCGGCTTGCCGTTCCAGGCACTTTTCCCATAGGGGCGCGAACCCACGTCAATCGCGTTTTTCAACGGTGCCGGCACCGAGCGGTTGTATTCCGGGGTCACGAACAGCACCGCGTCGGATGTGCTCACCTGTTGCCGGAAAGTGCTGTAGGCTGCCGGCGGTGAAGCACCATCGATGTCTTCGTTGTAGAGCGGCAGGTCGCCAATTTCGACGATGTTCAGCTTGAGATTGGCCGGTGCCAGTTCAGCCAGGGCCCGTGCGACCTTGCGGTTGATCGATTCCTTTCTCAAGCTGCCGACCACGACGGCGACCGAATAGACGTTGCTCATGGGAATGTCTCGACTGTCCGATAGGAAGAGCTTGTAGTTATAGATGACGATTCAAGCAGTGGGCGACTGAAAACGCCGTCCCTGACTATTTTTTTCCTGTAGGAAAACTTACCTCACCCAGACACGGTCTACAGAGCCGCAAATTGAGTGATTTATCTCCAGAGGTTCTAAGCAGATGGCAGCAGTACTCGTCGGTCAGTTCCATGCAAGAGACGCGGAAGGCCGTATTTATTCGGTGCACGAGTTCCAGGAATCCACCCCGGCGGTAGACGGCTCAGGGCCTGTCACTACCTATAAGCTGGCCATTGGCGACCGTGTCAACAAGGTCGACGACAATGAGTTCATGCTGGTACAAACCGGCGTGACCATTACCCGCGAACCGCAAACCGCCAGCGCTTCATAACCCGTTGTTATGAGCAGAAGTCATATGCGCGGACTTGGGGTAGGATTCAGCCACTGACTCCTCCACTTGCTGAACATGGACTTCACGCATGCGCTTACGCCATATCGAAGTGATCCAGGCGCTCCTGCAGACCGGTCACCTGGGCACCGCCGCCGAATGGCTGCAGTTGCCAGTGGCCGAAGTCGAGCGCTTGCTGCGCGACGCCGAGGATCAGTTGGGATTCATGCTGTTCGCCAGCGTGCGCGGACGATTGCAGGCCACCCGCGAAGCGCAGCAACTGCAGGTGGAAATCGCCCGGGTCTACGACGCGCTCGAACCGGTGCAGCGTCTGGCCAACAGCCTCAGGCAATACCTGGCGCCGCCTTTGCGCATCATCTGCACCCCGCCCCTGGCCAACCAATTGTTGCCTCACAGCATCGCGGCCCTGCGCCGACGCCTGCCCGACGCGCCTTGCACACTGCTGAGCCAGCCGACCCGCGACATCGTCAGAAGCCTGCTGCTGCGTGAAAGCGATCTGGGCCTGAGCCTGCACGACCCGGATCACGCCGACCTCGATTGCCAGGTGATTGCCCAGGGCAAACTTCAGTTGCTCGCCCCCCATGGCTGGCTGCAACCGAAACAGAAATACATTTCACTGCAGGACCTGGCCGGTCAATCGATGATCGGCCTGGAGGGGCACGACCCGCTGAGCCCGGCACTGGAAAACAAACTGCACAGCTTGCGCCCTGCACCGGTGATTCAGACCCGGGTGCAGACGCACCAGATGATGCGCAGCATGGTCGAGGCTGGCGAAGGCCTGGCCATCGTCGACCCCTTTACCGCCCTCGGTGCCAAAGCCTCGGGACTGGACAGTTGCCCGTTGGCACCCGCTATCCCGGTCAGTCTCTACGCCCTGTCCCTGAAAAACGCCGAAGTATCTCCGGCGGTTCAGGCCCTGTTGGCCATCGTCACGGAACAAGCCGCGGCGATGCTGACGAACTGAGCGGGTTTTCCAGCGGGTTTTCGAATATTCGATACCAGAACAGCGCCACTTCGGCGGTGTTCGGATCGATGCCGCGATAGCGCAGGTGATCGACCCCGCCGATCACGTAACCGCAGCGTTCGTAGAGCCGGCAGGCCCCCAGGTTGTTGTTCTGGGTTTCGAGCATGATGCCCGGAAGTTTCTTCTTGCGGCTCCAGAACTGCGCCACATCCAGCAGGGCCTTGGCCACGCCGTGCCGCCGGGCCGGCGCATGCACCGCCAGTTCGTCGATATGGGCAAAGCCGTTCCAGTTGGTGCTGACCACCAGGTGCCCCACGGGCTGGTCATCCAGATAGGCCATGAAAATCGCGCTGTCGGCGGCATCGCGAAAGCTGCTGAACTCCTCCGGGTCGATGCCGTAGCACTTGCGGTAAGGCGTGATCGGCGTCACCGGCCACTGTGCGACCGGTTTGCCGATTTCGGCCGCACCATAGGCCGCGACTTCAAAACTGAAATCACTGCCCCAGATGTAGGCGGCAAAACCTTCATCGGCAACCCGTACCGACAACCCTGGGTAATTCGGATTTATAACCGGCTGCATACTGGGAAAGGTCCTCACTCCTTGATGCAATCGACGGTGTAGCACCGCCCACTGCCCTGATCTTCGTGTTGCAATCCGTGCACATCAGCAACGAACCCCGGGAAACTGCTATCGAACGTGCGGGCAAACGCCAGGTAATCGATGATCGAGCGCGTCGATTCGGTAAAGCGCTCACCCGGCATGATCAACGGAATGCCGGGTGGATACGGCACCAGCATCACCGCGGCGATCCGTCCGTCCAGCGCATCGATCGATACGGCCTCGACTTCACCGCGCACCAATTGATCATAGGCGTCCGCCGGCTTCATCGCGACTTCCGGCAGTACGGTGTACATGCGCTTGAGGTGCCTGGCGGTGGCATTGCTGCGATAACAGGCATGCAACTGATCGCACAGATCACGCAGGCCCATGCCCTGATACCGCGCGACATTCTCCTGCGCCACGCAAGGCAGGCAACTGGCCAGGCTAACGTTGGCGTCATAGCTACGCTTGAACTCCAGCAATTCGGTGAGCAGCGTGCTCCACTTGCCCTTGGTAATGCCCATGGAGAACAACACCAGGAACGAATAAAGCCCGGTCTTCTCAACCACCAGGCCACGCTCCCAAAGGAACTTGCTGACCACCGCCGCCGGAATCCCGCGCTCGCTGAGGGCGCCACCGGCCGTCAGCCCCGGCATCACCAGCGTGACCTTGATCGGGTCGAGCAGCACATAATCCTCGGTCACGCCGCCAAAGCCGTGCCAGTCGGCCTCCGGCTGCAGCAACCAGTCCTCGGTGACGACCCGCTCGATGCCTTCCGCCGACGGCGGTTGCCAGATCGAAAACCACCAGTCATCAGCGGCAATGTGCTGACGCAAGTTAGCCAGCGCCCGGCGAAAACTCAGGGCTTCGTCGAACATTTCCTGCAGCAGCGAACGCCCGGCCGGCCCTTCCATCATCGCCGAAGCCACATCCAGCGAGGCGATGATGCCGTACTGCGGCGAGGTCGAGATGTGCATCATGAACGCTTCGTTGAAGCGATCCCGGTCCAGTTGCCGCGCGCCGCCATCGCGCACATGAATCATCGACGCCTGACTGAAGGCCGCCAGCAACTTGTGGGTGGAATGGGTGGTGAACACCAACGGACTGTCTTCATCACGGGACGTGCCCATGCCGTAGCGCCCGGCAAAAAACTCATGGAACGCCGCATAGGCGTACCAGGCCTCGTCGAAGTGCAATACTTCGACGCTGTTGCCCAGTTGCTGCCGGATCAGCTCGGCGTTGTAGCAGAGGCCGTCATAGGTCGAATTGGTCACTACGGCGAGCTTGACCTTCGGTGACCGCCCCTTGGTCAGCGGGCTGGCGTCGATCTTGGCCTGGATCGATTCGCGGCTGAATTCGCTCAGGGGAATCGGGCCGATGATCCCCAGTTCATTACGCTCCGGACACAAGTACAGCGGGATCGCGCCGGTCATGATGATCGAGTGCAGCACCGACTTGTGGCAATTACGGTCCACCAGCACCAGGTCATCGCGAGCGACCACCGAATGCCAGACAATCTTGTTGGCGGTGGATGTGCCATTGATCACGAAAAAGGTGTGATCGGCACCAAAGTTGCGGGCTGCGCGGGCCTCGGCTTCAGCCAAGGGGCCAGTGTGATCGAGCAAGGAACCGAGTTCCGGCACCGACACCGAAAGATCCGAGCGCAGGGTGTTTTCCCCGAAAAACTGGTGGAACGCCTGCCCTACCGGACTTTTGTGATACGCCACGCCACCGCCGTGACCGGGGGTGTGCCACGAGTAATTGGAATCCGCGGTGTGCTGCACCAGGGCCTTGAAGAACGGCGGCAACAGGCCATCCAGGTATTTGCGCGCAGCGCGGGCCACCTGCCGGGCAAGAAAGGGCACGGTGTCTTCAAACAGGTAAAGAATGCCGCGCAACTGGTTGAGCTCGGCCATGGCATCGGCGGGCGCGTTTTCCAGGGTCACTTTTTCGCCCAGGGCGAAGATCGGCAGATCCGGCGCACGCACTCGCGCCAGACCGATCAGTTCGGCCATGTTTTGCAACAAATGCGAATGGGTGCTGGCGTCCTCAGACGCTATCAACATGCAGGACAGGCCATGGTAGGTCGACGCCACCAGTCGTCCTTCGGTGTAGTCCACCGCCGAAACGACGCTGAAGCCTTCCTGCTCCAGCTCCCGGGCAATCCCCCGCACGCGGTCGCCGGCGACGCTGTCGGCCTTGATGTCGCGATGGACAATCAGGACCGGGAATTTCAAATCTTTATACATGAGGCTCAGTGTCCTGAGGCGGCAGACCAGAGCCTGCCAATCACCTCAGGGTAGAGTGTTGCAGCGCAAGTGGCGAGCGGTGCGGTTATTCGAACATCAAAAGATCGCAGCCTTCGGCAGCTCCTACAGGGGACGCGTTTCTCTGTAGGCGCTGCCGAAGGCTGCGATCTTTTTTCCATGCCCCTACGCCTGCTGCGCTTCAGCCTCTGCCAACTGCACCCACAACGCCGGAGCCCCAGCGGATTTGCCGATGATTTCCAGGCGCGCCGCGTGGCGGGCCAGGTCGTCTTCGCTGGCGCGGATGATGCGCGTCGGCTGGCGATCCGCCGGCAAACGACGGATCTCGGTGGCCGAATTGTCCGCTCCCTCACCGGAGCCATTGCCATCGGAGGCGTTACCGGCCAGGGACAGGCTGGTCTGCCCGCCGGTCATGGTCAGGTAGACGTCGGCGAGAATCTCGGAGTCGAGCAAGGCACCGTGCAGTTCACGGCCGGAGTTGTCGACGCCATAGCGTTTGCACAAGGCGTCGAGGCTGTTGCGCTGCCCCGGGTGACGTTCCCGGGCCATCATCAGGGTGTCGAGGATCGAGCAGTGCTGCGTGATGTCCGCGCGATCCTGCTGCCCCATCAGGGCGAATTCGTTGTTGATGAAGCCAACGTCGAACGCCGCGTTATGGATGATCAGCTGCGCGCCCTTGATGAACTCGAAGAACTCTTCGGCCACCTCGGCAAAACGCGGCTTGCCGACGAGGAATTCGTTGGTGATGCCGTGGACGCCGATGGCGCCCTCGTCACTTTCGCGATCGGGCTGCAGGTAGACGTGAAAGTGCCGGCCCGTCAGGCGTCGGCCGATCAACTCGACACAACCGATTTCGATAATCCGGTGGCCGTCGGTCACCGGCATGCCGGTGGTTTCGGTGTCGAGTACAACGGATCTGGTGGCCATCAGTGCTCAGCTCTCAATCGGTATTCGGGCAAAAGTCGCGATATTAACACGGTCCCCGTAGGAGCTGCCGAAGGCTGCGATCTTTTGACTTTGATTTTCAAGATCAAAAGCAAAAGATCGCAGCCTGCGGCAGCTCCTACAGTGGGCATCGCGATCAGTCCTGCTTGTACCCGCGCACTTCATCGACGCCACGGTTGGCCAACTGGTCGGCGCGTTCGTTGCCGTGATGGCCAATGTGCCCGCGCACCCATTTCCAGGTGACCTTGTGGCGGTTGACCTGCTCGTCGAGCAATTTCCACAGGTCGGCGTTTTTCACCGGCTCCTTCGCCGCGGTTTTCCAGCCGCGCTTCTTCCAGTTGTCCATCCACTCGTTGATGCCTTTCATCACATACTGGGAGTCGGTCACCAGCAGCACCTCACAGGGACGCTTGAGCTCTTCCAGGCCACGGATCGCGCCCATCAGTTCCATGCGGTTGTTGGTGGTATTGGCTTCGCCGCCCCAGAGTTCCTTTTCAACGCCCTTGCACACCAGCAGTGCGCCCCAGCCGCCTGGGCCAGGGTTGCCCTTGCAGGCGCCGTCGGTGAACAGTTCTACGCTATCGCTCATGCCAATCTATCCAGAAAATGCGCTGGCCCGTCGATCGCAGATCGACGACGCCCGAAGCCGGGACAGGCCCGGCCGCAAATGAAAAAGTGTGTATTACGGTTCGATGTTGCGACGGTTGACCTTGGCCATCGGCAAGGGAATCAGCTTGCCCATCGGCTCGCGCCGCTCCTGACGGACCGGCCGCAGGCCCACCACGATCTTGCGCGCCACCAATAAATAGAAGCCGCCGCCCGACAGTTGCCAGTCACCGGCCTTGCGCTCCCAACCCGCCAGGCGGGTCTGCCACGCCGGTGACGCAAGCGGCGGACGATAGCACCCGAAGCGGCGTTTCTCCAGCGCGAAGCCCAGCAGGTTCAGCCAGTCCGCGACCCGTGACGGCGAAATGCAGCGCGCCTTGCGCAGCGCATCCTGGGCAAACACATGCCGCAGGCCCCAACTGCTCCAGGGATTGATGCCGATGATCAGCAAATGCCCGCCGGGCCGCACGCTGCTCGCCGCCTCGCGCAGCAAACCGTGGGGCGACAGGCAGAAATCCAGGCCGTGCTGCAGCACTACCACATCGGCGGCGTGCTCGCTCAGCGGCCAAGCCTGTTCCTCACAGACGATCTCGACCCCCGGCAACGGTGCGCCAAGACGTACGTTACGCTGCACCTGCGGCGCTGACGGCGGGGTCTGGGCCGAGGGACCGTAATGCACCAGATAGCCACCAAAGAACCGCCCGAGCTCGTCTTCGAGCATGCGACGCTCTTCGTCCAGCAGGAATTGCCCGATCGGACCTTCCAGCCACTCGCGGGCCGCGCTGATCAACGCCAGCCAGTCAGGATCAGCCTGTGCGAACGCTTTATCAGTCATTGCATTCTCCAACGCGCCAGGAAGTTCTAAGATGCGCCATTGTTTTCCGCTTGGCGAATCCGACGATGATACAGATCACAGCCCTGCCCGCCTTCACCGACAACTACATCTGGTTGTTACAAGACCACGGCAGCAAACGCTGCGCGGTCGTCGACCCGGGTGATGCCGCCCCGGTACACGCCTGGCTCGCGGCTAATCCGGGCTGGGTACTGAGTGATATTCTGATCACTCACCACCATCATGACCACGTCGGCGGGGTCGAACTGCTGAAGAAAGCGACAAACGCGACAGTCTATGGTCCGGCCAGCGAAACGATCCCGGCACGGGACGTTGCACTCAAGGACAACGACAAGGTCAGTGTGCTCGGTTGGGACTTCGACGTCTTGGCGGTCCCCGGCCACACCCTGGGGCATATCGCCTATTACCATCACGGTTTGCTGTTCTGCGGCGACACCCTGTTTGCCGCTGGTTGCGGGCGACTGTTCGAAGGCACGCCACAGCAAATGTACAGCTCGCTGACTCGCCTCGCTACGCTGCCGGAAGACACGCTGGTCTACTGCACCCACGAATACACCCTGAGCAATCTGAAGTTCGCCGCCGCCGTCGAACCGAACAATCCGGACACGGCCGAACGCCTGGCCAAAGTCGCCCGCCAACGGGAGTCCGGGATCATGACGCTGCCGTCGACACTGGCACTGGAAAAGCTCACAAACCCGTTCTTGCGCGCCCGTGAAACATCCGTTAAAGAAAAAGCGGACGAACGGACCGGCACCGATAACTCGGCGCCCGATATGGTTTTTGCTGCGCTTCGCGCTTGGAAAGACACGTTCTAAAGGGGTCCGCCAAGGCTGTAACAATTCTGAAAGGTTGACCGCGCAGGGTGCGCTTTCTAGAATCGCCCGACATTTTTGCCCGGAACTTACTTCCAGCCAATGTCGTCACCTATTCGCAAAGCCATCAGTTCCGACGCATTGACCCGCCTGGCTCAAGCCATTGCGGTGGCTGTGTCCGCCACCCTGGCGGGCTGTTCCAGCCATGCGCCGCAGACCGATGCAGCGCACACGCAGAACATCGCCGCGCGTGCCAAGCAGAAGCCGATCTGGCTCAGCGAAAAGCCCAGCCCGCAAATTCCACAGGACGTCTGGGAGCGTATGCGCCAGGGCTTCCAGTTGCAGGACGGGCTGGGTGTCAACCCACGCATCGAGCAGCAGCGCCTGTGGTTCGCCAGCAATCCATCTTTCCTCGAAAACGCCGGCGAACGTGGCAGCCTCTACATTCACTACATTGTCGAGCGCCTTGAAGAACGCAACATGCCGCTGGAACTGGCCCTGCTGCCAGTGATTGAAAGTGCCTACAACCCGATGGCCTACTCCCGGGCCAACGCGGTGGGTCTTTGGCAGTTCATCCCCTCCACCGGGCGTTACTTCAACCTGCGCCAGACCCGTTTCTATGATGGCCGTCGCGACATCACCGCGTCGACCACCGCCGCGCTGGATTACCTGACCCGCCTGCACGACATGTTCAACGGCGACTGGATGCTGGCCCTGGCGGCCTACAACGCCGGCGAAGGCACCGTCAGCCGGGCCATCGAGCGCAACGAGCGTCTCGGCCTGCCGACCGACTACTGGAACCTGCCGCTGCCCTCCGAAACCCAGGCCTATGTGCCGAAGTTGCTGGCACTGTCGCAAGTGGTGATGGCGCCGGAAGCCTACGGCGTGAACCTCAACCCGATCGCCAACCAACCCTATTTCCAGGTCGTCGAAATCAACCAGCGCATGGACCTGTCCAAGGTCGCTGAAGTGGCCAACATCGACGAAGATGAACTGTTCCAGCTCAACCCGGCCTTCAAACAGCGCACCACCATCGACGGCCCGCAGCACCTGCTGGTGCCGACCTCCAAGGCGCAACTGCTGACCAGCAGCCTGCAGACCATGCGCCCTGAAGAGCTGATCAGCAAGAAGTCGCTCAAGCCGGTCTTCGAAGGCGCCGACGACACCCAGGTCGCCAGCGCCAGGCGCTCCTACCGGGTCAAACGGGGTGACAACCTCGGCTCCATCGCCAAGGCCAACAACGTTGACGTGAAGGACCTGCAACGCTGGAACAAACTGACCGGCAAGAATCTCAAGCCCGGCCAGACCCTGGTCATGCAGGACAACAGCAAACGCAGCTCCGGGCGCGTCAACACCGTGATTGCCGCCAACTCCAAAAAGCAGCAGACCAAGTACAAGGTCCAGCGAGGCGATTCGCTGGCCATCGTGGCCAAGCGCTTCAACGTCGAGATGCAGCACCTCAAGCGCTGGAATCCTCGTGTCGGCCAGGCGCTGAAACCCGGCCAGATGTTGACGGTGGCCAATCCGCATTAAAAAGAGCCCCTGATTTCAGGGGCTTTTTTATGCCTGCTCAGTTTTTGTGGGCAGTGCAAAAACCTGTGGGAGCGAGCTTGCTCGCGATGACGGTGTGTCAGTCGACATCAATGCAAACTGATAAGCCCTCATCGCGAGCAAGCTCGCTCCCACAGGGATTGTGGCTCGACCGATACCCCCGTCTTTTTCCTGTCCATACAAGCTGTTACTGTACGGTCCACAAAGCCCAAGCCGCCTGGATCGGATCTCCTATTTGAAGCGTCCCCTGCCCCTGCTCCTGATCAGCCTGGCCTTGAGCTCCACCGCAAGCGCGACGATCAGCGAAAGCCATGGTTATGCGCAGTTCGGCACGCTCAAGTACCCGGCCCGATTTACCCACTTCGACTGGGTCAACCCGCAAGCGCCCAAGGGCGGTACGTTGCGGGTGATGGCGTTTGGCACCTTCGATACGCTCAACCCGTACACCTTCAAGGGCACCAGCCCGGTCACCACACCGAACTTCCTGCAATACGGTATCAACGAACTCAACGAACCGCTGATGGTCGGCACCGGGCAGTACGCGCCTTCGGGTGACGAGCCCGCGTCCAGCTATGGCCTGATCGCCCAGACGGTGGAGTACAGCGAGGACCGCAGTTGGGTGGTGTTCAACCTGCGTCCTGAAGCACGCTTCCATGACGGTACGCCGATTACCGCCTTCGACGTTGCGTTCTCCTACCGCACGCTGCTCAAGGAAGGGCATCCGCTGTACCGCACCAACCTTCAGGAGGTGCTGCGGGTCGACATCCTCAACCCACAGCGCATCCGTTTCGTGTTCAAGCGCGCCGGCAATCCGCTGCTGATCCTGCGCCTGGGCGAAATGCCGGTGTTGCCACAGCACTACTGGAAAGGCCGTGACTTCAAGGCCACCACATTCGAACCGCCGCTGGGCAGCGGACCGTATCGCATCACGTCGGTCACGCCAGGACGGCAGATCGTCTTCGAACGGGTCAAGGATTACTGGGGCAAGGACCTGTCGGTCAATCGCGGCAAGTACAACGTCGACCGCATGGAAGTCGAGTTCTACCGCGACAGCGACGTCGCGTTCGAGGCGTTCAAGGCCGGTGAATTCGACATCTATATCGAGCATCAGGCGAAGAACTGGGACACCGGCTACAACTTTCCCGCCCTGCGCCGCGGTGACGTGATCAGGGCACAGATCCCCCACCAGATCCCGACCCAGACCCAGGGCCTGTTCATGAACGGCCGCCGGCCGACTTTCTCGGACGCCAGGGTCCGTGAAGCACTGGGGCTGATGTTCAACTTTGAATGGACCAACCGCGCGCTGTTCAGCGGTGCCTACAAACGCGCCATGAGCTATTACCCCAACAGCGAGTTCTCGGCCAGCGGCTTGCCGGTCGGGCATGAATGGCTGTTGCTCAAGCCCTATCGTGACCAGCTGCCGGCCAGGCTCTTTACCGAACCGTTCAGCCTGCCGCAGACCGATGGCCGAGCTATCCCCCGGGAGACCTTGCGCAAAGCCCTCGGCCTGCTCGCCGAAGCCGGCTGGAAGCTCAATGGCCAGCACCTGCAAAACGCCGCAGGCCAACCCTTGCGCCTGGAGCTGTTGCTGGTCAACCCGAACCTGGAACGCATCCTCCAGCCCTACGTCGAGAACCTCGCCAGCATCGGCATCGATGCGCGGCTGCGCACGGTCGATCGCGCGCAATACAAGCAGCGCCTCGACCAGTTCGATTTCGACATGATCCTGATGACCCTCAACCAGACCCTCAGCCCGGGCCTGGAACAATGGCAGTACTTTCATTCCAGCCAGGCCGGGGTCAAGGGCAGCAAGAACTACGCCGGCATTGCCAACCCGGTGGTCGACCATCTGCTCGAACAGTTGCTGGCCGCCCAGACCCGAGACCAGCAAGTCGCCGCCGGCAAGGCCCTGGACCGCGTGCTGCTGTGGCAGCACTACATCGTTCCCAACTGGTACCTCAATTATCACCGTCTGGCGTACCGCAACCGGCTCGCCTTTGTCACCACGCCGCCTTACACCCTGGGCCTGAATGCGTGGTGGCTGAAATCTTCGGAGAAAGATCAATGAAGCCCATCCGCACCCTGCTCCTGCAGGCCAGCGGCCTGTTGTTCGCCGGGCTGGCCTGCGCCGCCCCGCAACACGCCGTGACCCTGTACAACGAGCCGCCGAAATACCCGGCCGACTTCAAGTACTTCGACTACGTCAATCCCGACGCGCCCAAGGGCGGGATCTTCCGCCAGGCCGGGTTCGGTGGCTTCGACAGCCTCAACCCGTTCATCAGCAAAGGCGTGCCGGCGGATGATATCGGCATCATCTACGACACCCTGGCCAAGCAAGGCCTGGACGAGCCGTTCACCGAGTACGGCCTGATCGCCCGACTGATCGAGAAAGCCCCGGACAACGGCTGGGTGCGCTTCTACCTGCGCCCCGAAGCTCGCTTCCATGACGGCCATCCGGTACGCGCCGAAGACGTGGTGTTCAGCTTCCAGATGCTGACCAAGGACGGCGCACCGATGTACCGCGGTTACTACAACGACGTGGCCGAAGTGATCGCCGAAGACCCGCTGACCGTGCTGTTCAAGTTCAAGCACACCAACAACCGCGAGCTGCCGCTGATCCTCGGCCAGTTGCCGGTGCTGCCCAAGCATTGGTGGGCCGACCGCGACTTCAACAAGGGCAACCTGGAGATCCCGTTGGGCAGCGGCCCCTACAAGGTCGGCGAAGTGAAGGCCGGGCGCTCGGTGCGCTACGAGCGGGTCAAGGACTACTGGGGCAAAGACCTGCCGGTCAATCGGGGCTTCTATAACTTCGACGTGATGACCACCGATTACTACCGCGACAACACCGTGGCCCTGGAAGCACTCAAGGCCGGGCAGTTCGACTACTGGCTGGAAATGACCGCGAAGAACTGGGCCAATGCCTACAACATCCCGGCGGTCACCGAGGGCCGATTGGTCAAGGAGCAGATTCCCAACGGCAACCCGACCGGCATGCAAGGCTTCGTGTTCAATCTGCGCCGCCCGGTGTTCCAGGATGTGCGCGTCCGCCAGGCCCTGTCGCTGTTGCTGGATTTCGAATGGACCAACAAGCAACTGTTCAACGGGGCCTATGTGCGTACCCGCAGTTACTTCGAGAACTCGGAAATGGCCGCCACCGGCCTGCCTGACACCGATCAGGTGGCGCTCCTCGAGCCGTTCCGCGCCAAGCTGCCACCGCAAGTGTTCAGCGAAGCCTTCCAGAACCCGACCACCGACGGCAGTGGCATGATCCGCGCCCAGCAACGGCAAGCCTATCAACTGCTGCAGGAAGCCGGCTGGCGCATCGTCGATGACAAAATGGTCGACGCCACCGGCAAGCCGGTGGTCATCGAGTTCCTGTTGGCCCAGACCGAATTCGAACGAGTGCTGTTGCCGTTCAAGCGCAACCTGAGCGACCTGGGCATCGACCTGGTGATCCGCCGGGTCGATGTCTCGCAGTACATCAACCGCGTGCGCTCCCGGGACTTCGACATGATCGTCGGCAGCTTCCCGCAGTCCAACTCACCGGGTAACGAACAACGGGAATTCTGGATGTCGGCCGCCGCCGACAAACCCGGCAGTCGCAATTCCATGGGGCTCAAGGATCCGGTGGTCGATCAACTGGTCGAGCAACTGATCAACGCCGATTCGCGCAAAAGCCTGGTGGCCCATGCCCGCGCGCTGGACCGCGTTCTGCAATGGGGCTATTACGTAATACCCAACTGGCACATCAAGACCTGGCGCGTGGCGTACTGGAACCACCTCGGCCACCCGAAGGTCTCGCCCAAGTACGACATCGGCACGTCCACCTGGTGGGTCAAGCCCGACATCAAGCCGGCGATAGAAGTCGAAACCATACTGCAGGCCGATCCTGCGGGCACGGAGTAATCAGATGCTGGCGTACATTTTTCGTCGACTGTTGCTGATCATTCCGACCCTGTTCGGCATCTTGCTGATCAATTTCGTGATTATCCAGGCCGCCCCGGGCGGGCCGGTGGAACAGATGATCGCCAAGCTCGAAGGCTTCGAAGGCGCCACCAGCCGCATCGCCGGCGGCGGTGCCGAAGTCTCGGTGGCAGGCTCGGCCTATCGCGGCGCCCAGGGCCTGGACCCGGCGCTGATCAAGGAAATCGAGCACATGTACGGCTTCGACAAATCGGCGCCGGAACGCTTGTGGATCATGGTCAAGAACTATGCGTCGCTGGATTTCGGCGACAGCTTCTTTCGCGACGCCAAGGTCATCGACCTGATCAAGGAAAAGATGCCGGTCTCGATCTCCCTCGGGCTGTGGAGCACCCTGATCATGTACCTGGTGTCGATCCCGCTGGGGATCGCCAAGGCCACGCGACACGGCAGCCATTTCGACGTCTGGACCAGTTCGGCGATCATCGTCGGCTACGCGATCCCGGCGTTCCTGTTCGCCATCCTGTTGATCGTGGTGTTCGCCGGCGGCAGTTATCTGGACTGGTTCCCGTTGCGCGGGCTGACTTCGAACAACTTCGATGAACTGAGCATGGGCGGCAAGATCCTCGACTACTTCTGGCACCTGGCGCTGCCGGTGACCGCGCTGGTGATCGGCAACTTCGCGACCATGACCCTGCTGACCAAAAACAGCTTCCTCGACGAGATCAACAAGCAGTACGTGATCACCGCCAGGGCCAAGGGCCTGACCAACCACCGCGTGCTGTACGGCCACGTGTTCCGCAACGCCATGCTGCTGGTGATCGCCGGTTTCCCTTCAGCCTTCATCGGTATCTTCTTCACCGGCTCGCTGCTGGTGGAGGTGATCTTCTCCCTCGACGGCCTGGGCCTGATGAGTTTCGAGGCAGCGATCAACCGTGATTACCCGGTGGTGTTCGGCACGCTGTTCATCTTCACGTTGCTGGGGCTGGTGGTGAAACTGATCGGCGATCTCACCTACACCTTTGTCGATCCGCGCATCGACTTCGAAAGCCGGGAGCATTGAGATGAACCTGTCCCCTCTCAATCGTCGGCGCTTCGAACTGTTCAAGGCCAACAAGCGTGGCTGGTGGTCGCTGTGGCTGTTCCTGATCCTGTTCGGCGCCAGCCTGGGCGCCGAGCTGATCGCCAACGACAAGCCGCTGGTGGTGCATTACGACAACAACTGGTACTTCCCGGCGCTCAAGCGCTACCCGGAAACCACCTTCGGCGGCGAATTCCCGCTGGAAGCCAACTACAAGAGCCCGTACATCCGCGAACTGCTCAAGGCCAGGGACGCCTGGGTGCTGTGGGCGCCGATTCCCTACAGCTACCAGAGCATCAACTACGACCTGAAAGTTCCGGCCCCGGCTCCGCCCTCGACAGACAACCTGCTGGGCACCGACGACCAGGGCCGCGACGTACTGGCCCGGGTGATCTACGGTTTCCGCATTTCGGTGTTGTTCGCCCTGACCCTGACCGTGCTCAGCTCGATCATCGGCGTGATCGCCGGGGCCTTGCAGGGTTTCTACGGCGGCTGGGTGGACCTGGCCGGGCAGCGCTTCCTGGAGATCTGGTCCGGGCTGCCGGTGCTGTACCTGCTGATCATCCTCGCCAGCTTCGTGCAACCCAACTTCTGGTGGCTGCTGGGGATCATGCTGCTGTTCTCGTGGATGAGCCTGGTGGACGTGGTGCGCGCCGAGTTCCTGCGCGGGCGCAACCTGGAATACGTGCGCGCCGCCCGCGCCCTGGGCATGCAGAACGGCGCGATCATGTTCCGCCATATCCTGCCCAACGCGATGGTCTCGACCATGACCTTCATGCCGTTCATCCTCACCGGCGCCATCGGCACACTGACCGCCCTGGACTTCCTCGGTTTCGGTCTGCCGGCGGGCAGCCCGTCGCTGGGTGAACTGGTGGCCCAGGGCAAGTCCAACCTGCAAGCGCCGTGGCTGGGCATCAGCGCCTTTGCGGTGCTGGCCCTGATGTTGAGCCTGCTGGTGTTCATCGGCGAATCCGCTCGCGATGCCTTCGACCCGAGGAAGTGAAATGAATCAGGACAATCTGATCGAAGTGCGCAACCTGTCCGTCGAATTTGTCGTCGGCAATCGTTGTCAGCGGGCCGTCGAAGGCGTCAGCTTCGACATCAAGCGCGGCGAAACCCTGGCCCTGGTCGGTGAGAGCGGTTCCGGTAAATCGGTGACCGCGCATTCGATCCTGCGCCTGCTGCCCTACCCGCTCGCCCGCCATCCCTCCGGCACCATCGAATATTCCGGGCAGAACCTGCTGGACCTGAAAGAAAAAACCATCCGCCACATTCGTGGCAACCGGATTGCGATGATCTTCCAGGAGCCGATGACCTCGCTCAACCCTCTGCACTCGATCGAAAAGCAGATCAACGAGGTGCTGGGCATCCACAAGGGCCTGAGCGGCAAGGTCGCGACCAAACGCACCCTGGAACTGCTGGAGATGGTCGGCATCCCCGAGCCGCACAAGCGCCTCAAGGCCCTGCCCCACGAATTGTCCGGCGGCCAGCGTCAGCGGGTGATGATCGCCATGGCCCTGGCCAACGAACCGGAACTGCTGATCGCCGACGAGCCGACCACCGCGCTGGACGTGACCGTTCAGCTGAAAATCCTCGAATTGCTCAAGCAATTGCAGGCCCGACTGGGCATGGCGCTGCTGCTGATCAGCCATGATTTGAACCTTGTGCGAAGAATTGCGCATCGCGTATGTGTCATGCAGCAAGGTTGCATCGTCGAACAGGCATCGTGCGAAGAATTGTTCCACGCACCGCAGCATCCGTACACTCGGGAACTGCTGGCAGCGGAGCCCGGCGGCAAGCCTGCAAGCAACGTGATCGGCCCGCCCCTGCTGGCGGTCGAGGACCTGAAAGTCTGGTTTCCGATCAAGAAAGGCTTGCTCAAGCGCACGGTGGATTACGTCAAGGCGGTCGACGGCATCAACTTCAGCCTGCCCCAGGGCCAGACCCTGGGGATAGTGGGTGAAAGCGGTTCCGGCAAGTCGACCCTGGGCCTGGCGATTTTGCGGTTGATCGCCAGCAAAGGCGCCATTCGCTTTGAAGGCCAGCCGCTGGACAGCCTGACACAGCAACAGGTCCGGCCGCTGCGGCGGGAGATGCAAGTGGTGTTTCAGGACCCGTACGGCAGCCTGAGCCCACGGATGTGCGTGAACGACATCGTTGGCGAAGGCCTGCGGATCCACAAGATGGGCACCGAGGCGGAACAGGAACAAGCGATCATTGCAGCACTCAAGGAGGTAGGCCTGGATCCGGAAACCCGGCACCGCTACCCCCACGAATTTTCCGGCGGGCAACGGCAGAGAATCGCCATTGCCCGGGCATTGGTGTTAAAACCGGCGTTGATTTTGCTGGACGAGCCGACTTCGGCCCTCGACCGCACGGTACAACGCCAGGTAGTGGAGCTTTTGCGTTCGCTGCAAACCAAGTACAACCTGACGTATCTGTTTATCAGCCATGACCTGGCTGTGGTGAAAGCGCTCAGCCACCAGTTGATGGTGGTCAAGCATGGCCAAGTGGTCGAACAGGGAGACGCGCAAAGCATTTTTGCCGCCCCCCAACATCCGTATACACAGCAGTTGCTGGAAGCCGCTTTTTTGGCTCCGGCCACTGCGCAATAACCTGAAAGAGGAGCAACACATGGGTTTTCTCGCCGGTAAGCGCGTACTGATCGTCGGTGTCGCCAGCAAGCTGTCCATCGCATCCGGCATTGCTGCCGCCATGCATCGCGAGGGCGCTGAGCTTGCCTTCACTTATCAGAACGACAAACTCAAGGGTCGTGTCGAAGAGTTCGCACAGAGCTGGGGTTCCAACCCTGACCTGTGCTTCCCGTGCGACGTGGCCAGCGATGAAGAAATCGCCAAGGTCTTCGTTGAGCTGGGCAAAAAGTGGGACGGCCTGGACTGCATCGTGCACTCCGTCGGCTTCGCCCCGGGCGACCAACTGGACGGCGACTTCACCGAAGCCACCACCCGTGAAGGTTTCCGCATCGCTCACGACATCAGCGCCTACAGCTTCGTGGCCCTGGCCAAGGCCGGCCGCGAAATGATGAAAGGCCGCAACGGCAGCCTGCTGACACTGTCGTACCTGGGCGCCGAGCGCACCATGCCGAACTACAACGTGATGGGCATGGCCAAGGCTTCCCTGGAAGCCGGCGTACGTTACCTGGCCGGTTCCCTGGGCCCGGACGGCACCCGCGTCAACTGCGTATCGGCCGGCCCGATCCGCACCCTCGCCGCTTCCGGCATCAAGAACTTCCGCAAGATGCTGGCCGCCAACGAAGCGCAGACTCCGCTGCGCCGCAACGTCACCATCGAAGAAGTCGGCAACGCCGGCGCCTTCCTGTGCTCGGACCTGGCGTCCGGCATCAGCGGTGAAATCATGTACGTGGACGGTGGCTTCAACACCACGGCCATGGGCAGCCTCGAAGAGTAATCTTCGGTCAGCCAATAAAAAACCCGCCTTGATTGGCGGGTTTTTTATGCCTGCGATTTCCCCGGCCGATGCAGCCCCCCTGTGGGAGCGAGCCTGCTCGCGAAGAGGCAATCACATTCAACACCTCTTCTGGCTGATACACCGCTTTCGCGAGCAGGCTCGCTCCCACAAGGTCTGTGCTATGCCAGACATTTGGCGAACAACTGCTGAATCGGCTGCATTCGCTGGCTGTACCGCTGCAACAACACAATCTCCCGATAAAACGTCAACTCGCCCAAGGGGATGACTCGCACCCCGGCCCCATGCTCAAGCCACAACCCGGCCTCCGGCAACAGGGAAATCCCCAACCCACACTCGACCATTTTGACAATGGCCTCCAGCTCATCCAGCTCCAGTGCCCCGTGCACCTCGATCTGCTGTTCGCGCAAAAACCGCGTCACCAGTCGCCCGCCAAACGAATTGCGGTCGTAGCGCACATGCGGGTGCTCGGCGAGCAGTTGCAACGGATCATCGCCGTCCAGGTCCGCCGGGACGATCAGCACGAACGGCTCCCGGCGTATCACCTGCGCGGACAACTCCTTGGGCAACTCGAATGGCGGCTTGATCAGGATCGCCAGGTCCACTTCTCCGGTGTCCACCTGACTCAACAGGTTCAGTGACACACCGGGCACCAGCTTGGGCTCCAGCAAGGGCGCCTGCTCGCGCAATCGCAGCAGCGCCTGAGGCAGCAGCCCGGTCTGGGCGGTCGCCACCGCGCCGATTTTCAACTCACCACGGTACTCGCTGACATCGTCACTGACCGCCATGCGGTTGAAGGTTTCGAGCATTTCCCTGGCCATCGGCAACGCACGCTGCCCCGCCGCATTGAGCAGCGCCTGACGCCCGGTGCGGTCGAACAGACGGATGCCCAGGGCCTGTTCCAGGTTGCGAATCTGCGCGCTCACGGCCGACTGCGTCAGACCGATATGCATGCCGGCCGCGGCGAACGTGCCGTGACGCGCCACCGCGACAAAGGTTTTCAGTTCTCGCAACATGGCGGCCTCGATTGATCGAAATAATTTGAGCTCGACGCAAAAATTATCGTCTTTCAATCAAAAAGCACAGATCTAAACTCAACACACGCCCACTCACCACCGAGGTTCGCCCGATGCAACTGTCCCCTTTTCACCTGGCCATTCCGGTCTACGACTTGCCCGCCGCCCGGCACTTTTATGGTGCGGTGTTTGGCCTGGAAGAAGGTCGGTCGAGCGACCACTGGGTCGATTTCAATTTTTTCGGCCATCAATTGGTGATTCACCTGGCGCCGAAAAACCCTTCGCAAGAAGCAGCCCACACCAATGCCGTCGATGGCCACGATGTGCCAGTGCCGCATTTTGGCGTGGTGCTCGGGATGGCGGAGTGGGAAGCGCTGGCCGAGCGGCTGAAGTCGCTGGGAACTCGCTTCGTGATTGAGCCGGGGATTCGTTTTCAGGGGCTGGTGGGGGAACAGGCGACAATGTTTCTGTTCGATCCTTGCGGGAATGCGCTGGAATTCAAGGCGTTCAAGGATATTGGGCAGTTGTTTGCCAAATAGGTGGTGTCTGTCAGGACGCCTTCGCGAGCAGGCTCGCTCCCACAGGGGTTAGTGGGTGGCCAACGCCGGTCAATGTGGGAGCGAGCCTGCTCGCGATTGGGCCCGCCCAGCCAGCCTCATACTAACGGCTCATCACACGCTCAGCCTCCCCCAGCAGCTCCTCAATCGAACCATGAACAACCGGGTCATATTCAACCTGCACAACACTGAAACGAATGTCATAACTGCGATGCGCCGCAGCGTTGCGCTCATCGAGTATCTCATTGAGTCGTGCCTTGATCGCTGCAATTTCAACGCTGCCAGACCCTGTCAGCAACGCCACGAAGCGGTCGCCCTCAAGCCGGCCAACCACATCGTTTTCACGAAAACCGATACGCAGGACATCGGCGAAGGTCTTGAGCGCATCGTCACCTTTGGCCCGGCCATACAGATAGCTGATGCGCTTGAACTCATCGAGGGAGAAGTACAGCAGCGTCGCTGGCGTCTCCAGCGCCCGGCAAGCCTCCAGCCCGAGTCGGGCCAGCGCGGTGAAGCCATGGCGATTGGACAGCAGCGTCAGCTCATCCATGCTTGCCATTTGCACGCCCGCCAGCTCTCGCTCGGCCTGGCGCGCCATTTCACGCAGCCGCTCCCGTTCTTGCTGTGGCGTGAGCAACGGGCTCGCGGATCGACCCGATTTGCCCGTTTTGCCTGAGATCAACATCGTTCACTCCCATTGCAGGTATGCACTTTAGAGTCGCCCATACCCGCATTGACTCCCTGCAAGCGTGCCGTTGGTCAGCTACCCGCCACCGGGCACGGCCCTCCTGCGTCGGCCCAGCGTTTGAATTGGCTGACGAAGATGTCGTGCGGCACCGGCACCGGCGCGCGATTGCCGCCCGGGTTCCAGCCCCACAGCACCAGCTTGTCGTCGCTGACGTGCTTGATCAGCGCGGCGAAATCCCGGTCGCCGTTGCTGGCGCGATCCTTGATCATCGCGCACAGCCGGTCGGCCGGCAGGCCGATCCAGGCCATCCGCTGCGCTGCCGGCGGCAGGCTCCAGTGTGGCGCCCCGGGCGGCGCATGAGGACCATAACTGGCCGGTGGATTGCTTTGCGCATGGCAGGTTGCACAGGGCAACGCGGCCGCGCCCTTGCCGTCCATGCCACGCACGACATTCATCGCATGGGGCACGCCGGCATCGAATTGCAGCGGCGAATCCCCGGGAATGTGGCAGTTCTGGCAACGCGGGCTCTGGAAGACCTTCTGCACGGTGTCGAACGCCTGCAAGGCCTCGCGGTCATCGGCGAACACGTGCGATGCATAGGCGATGAGACAGACCAGGATCACCGCCCCAAGCAACCAGTGATGACGTTTCATCTCACACCCCCGACAGCTGCAAGGGCAGCTCGCGCAGGCGCTGCCCGGTCAGGGCAAACACCGCGTTGGCCACCGCCGGCGCCGTGGGTGGCACACCGGTTTCGCCGATACCGCCGGGTTTCTCATTGCTGGGCACGATATGCACTTCGACCACCGGCATTTCGTTGAGCCGCAGCACCTGATAGTCGTGATAGTTGGACTGCACCACCTGCCCGTCCTTGAGCGTCAGCTTGCTGTGCAAGGCGAAGCTCAGGCCAAAGGTGATGCACGACTCCATCTGCGCGGCGATGCTCTGCGGGTTGACCGCAATGCCGCAATCCACCGCACACACCACCCGGTGCACGCGGATGGCGAGGTTGTCCTGGGACACCTCGGCCACCTGGGCCACGTAACTGCCGAAGGATTCATGCACCGCCACACCCAAGGCATGGCCGTCCGGCAGCGGCGCCTTCCAGTTGGCCTTCTCCACCGCCAGGTTCAACACACCGAGGTGGCGCGGATGGTCCTTGAGCAAGGTGCGCCGGTACTCCACCGGATCCTTGCCGGCCGCCGTCGCCAGCTCATCGATCAGCGACTCCATGACAAACGCGGTGTGGGTGTGTCCCACCGAACGCAGCCACAACACGCTGATCCCGGTTTGCGGCGAGTGCAGTTCGATCTGGTGATTGGCCAGTCCTTCGAAGTAAGGGCTATCGGCCACGCCTTCGACCGAGGTCTTGTCGATCCCGTCCTTGACCATGCTCGCTTCAAGCGAGGTCCCGGCCATGATCGACTGCCCGACCATCACATGCTTCCAGGCCAGCGGCAGGCCGTCAGCACCCAGCCCGATACGCGCATGGTGCAGGAACGCCGAGCGATAATAGCCGCCACGGATGTCGTCCTCCCGCGCCCATACGGTTTTCACCGGCATCCCGGCGGCCTTGGCGACATGCACCGCTTCGCTGACGAAGTCCGAGGTCGGATTGGCGCGGCGCCCGAAGCCGCCGCCGAGAAACTCGGTATGGATCTCGACCTGTTGGGGTTTGAGCCCGGTGATTTGCCCGGCGACCATCTGGTCCAGGGTCTGAAACTGGGTGCCGGTCCAGATTTCGCACTTGTCCTTGCTGATGCTCACGGTGCAGTTGAGCGGTTCCATCGGCGCGTGGGCCAGATAGGGCACGCTGTATTCGGCGTCGATGGTCTTGGCCGCTTTCGTCAGCGCAGCCGGGGTATCGCCTGCCTGACCGGCGTTCAGGCCAGGGGTGGTGGCGAGTTTGCGGAAGCTTTCCAGCAGCGCCTGGCTATTGAGCCCCGCGTTTGGCCCCGGGTTCCACTCGACTTTCAGCGCATCGCGCCCCAGCTTCGCCGCCCAGTAATGATCGGCAATCACCGCAATGCCCGTCGGCACTTGCACCACTTTGTGCACGCCGGGAATCGCCAGCGCCTCGGCGCCTTCAAAGGATTTGACGCTGCCGCCGAAGGTGGGCGAACGGGCGACCATCGCCGTCATCAGCCCCTCGAACTGCACGTCCATGCCGAATTTCGCCCGGCCGGTGATTTTCTCCGGTGTGTCCAGACGTTTTGTGGGTTTACCGATCAGCCGCCAGTCTTTCGCGTCCTTGAGTTTGATCGAGGCCGGGTCCGGCGGTGGCAGCTGTCCGGCGTCATCGGCCAACTCGCCGTAGGTGGCGCGATGCTCACCGGCAACCACCACGCCCGACTCTGTATGAATTTCGGAGGGAGCAACGTTGAAACGCTTGGCCGCGGCATCGATCAACATCAAGCGCGCCGCCGCGCCGGCCTGACGATAGCGATCGAATTCCATCCAGGTCGAGGTCGAGCCGCCGGTAATCTGCATTCCGCCAAATCCGGGCATGCCGTAGTCGGCGGCCGATGCCGGGGAATGCTCGACGCGGATCTTCGACCAGTCGGCGTCCAGTTCCTCGGCAATCAGCATGGTCAGGCCGGTCCAGATGCCCTGGCCCATTTCCGAATGGCCGAGCAACACGGTGACGCTGTTGTCATTGCCAATGCGCAGGAAAGCGTTGGGCGCAAACACCTTGCCCTGATTTTCCGCACCCATGGCGAACCGATGGGTGCCGGGCATGACAAACGCCACCACCAGTCCGCCGCCCAGCACAGCACTGCCCTTGAGAAAACCACGCCGCGATAATGCGTTGATGCTGTTCATGGCCACCTCAACCCAGCTCGGCGGCGCGCTTGACCGCCGCGCGAATCCGCGGGTAAGTGCCGCAGCGGCAGATGTTGCCGGACAACGCCTGATCGATGTCGCTGTCGGTCGGTTTGGGAATTTTCGCCAGCAGCGCCGCCGCCGACATGATCTGCCCGGACTGACAGTAACCGCACTGGACCACGTCGAGCTCCGCCCAGGCCTGTTGCACCGGGTGCGAACCGTCCGCCGACAGGCCCTCGATGGTTAGAATCTTTTGTCCATGGGCGACGGCGGTGGCCGGTGTGATGCAGGCGCGTAGCGGCGCGCCGTCGACATGCACCGTGCAGGCTCCACATTGGGCCATGCCACAACCGAACTTGGTGCCGGTGAGGTGGGCGACATCGCGCAAGACCCAGAGCAACGGCATGTCGGCGGGGACATCCAGCTCCTGATCCTGGCCATTGATGTTCAGGGTGAGCATGGCGCGGTTCCTCAGACTCACGGTGATCTGAAGGGGCGTCGCTGCAGCCTTGTACAACCTGCGCGCGCCTCGGGTTATCCCTTCAGCTAAGCGCAGATTTGCCGCCAGACCTCGGTGCATCGACCACCGGTCATGCAAAGGCCGCCTCGATGGGCGGCCCTGGAACCCTTCGCTAGAGCCTTGGCCCCAATAGAATCCCGGTGTAGCGCCAGACAAAAACGCCAAAAGCGCTACACCACAGCAGCGCCGACAGCGCCAATCCAAGACCGGAAAAAGGCACCAGCCCTACCCGGCACGCCCCCGCCAGCAACACCAGGACAAACCCCGCGACGACCGCCCCGGACGGCTGCAGCAAACGCCCGGTATGCCCCAGGCTGACCCGCGCGATCATCGCCAGAATCAACCCGCCGATAGCGCCGACGGCCAGCGCATGGGTGGCCAGGCTTTGTTGCGCCAGCCAGCCCAGGTGCCACAGCGCCATGGCCAGCGTCGCCACGGCGAGCCAGGCGTAAGCCAGGTACAACGACCACAGCAGCGGCACGCGCCACAGGCCGCGGTCATGCCAGCGCCACAGGCGCAGTAGATGCAAAGCACTGATCAACGCAAACAGCGGCGCCAGCCACATACGGGGTACGTCATTCAAACCGGCGGCAAAGGACAGCGCCGCCAGCATGGCGCTGACCAGCAGCACCTTGCCCGGCAACGGAAGGGCCGCAGCCGTTGCCGGGCGGTTCAAGCCGCGCTGGATAAAGAACGGGATCACCCGCCCGCCAATCACACTCATCAGCGCACCCACCAGCCACAGGGCGGCCAGCACGCCATGGCGCTGCAGGTTGCCGTCATCAACGGCAAACCCCAGCAGCGTCAACGCCTGACACCCGGCCAGCAGCGACACCATCAACAGAATCGGATAATTCTCGCGCTTGCCCGCAGTCAGCAGGTCGCGCCCCAACGCCCACGCCAGCAGCGGCAGAAAAGGCACCTGCAAGGCCAGAAGCAGGGATGCAGGCATCGGCAGGCACCAGGCCAGTCGCGCCAGCAGCCACACCAGTACCAGGCCGATCAGCGGCCAGCCCTTGAGCCCCGGTCGACCTGTCCAGTTCGGCACTGCGGTCAGGAGGAACCCGGCAATGATGGCCGCGGCAAATCCGAAGGGCATTTCATGTCGATGCCAGGCCAACATGCCGCCCACGGGCTGCGCCTGGGGCAAACGGCCGTACAGCCACAGTGCCCAGACCGCGACGGCGAGGGTGGCGAAACCGGCCCCGGCCAGGAAGAACGGCCGAAAACCAACACTGAAAAGCGCTGCAGCGCCAAGCTTACGCATCAAACCACCACCCGGACCAAGCCTCGGCTCAGGCGATATTGGGAAAGCAGGCGCATGACATAACCGATTTTCAACAGGGTCGGGCCGAGAATGGTCATGGCGTGCAGGCTCACCAGCACGACGATCGACAACTGACCGTCGTAGAGATAGGCACCGTAGATGCCGGCCAGCAGCATCGCCAGGCCAAAGCCGAGCCCACGACTAGACAATTGAAGAACGTTCTGAGGGTTGCTGAAGAAGTCGGACATTTTGCGTACTCCTGAAGGCGTTCAGTTGTACGTGGCCTGCTTCATGTTTCGTGCCAATGAAGTAACTCCCGGTAAATCAATGACCTCAGGGAGTCGCAGTCAATTTGACTCATAGCAGCAGTAGTCCTTATGACCCACACAGGTGTCATAAAGACTGCAAATTCATTCGAACCCTGTAAAAGCAAACCAATATCATTTGCACAGTCATAGGCCTTTTGCTTTAATCGCGATCAATTCTTATTTACATAAGCATTTGGATCGCCCATGGACATGTGCTCACGATGACGGTTGCCGACTCCTCCAGCGTCCAGAACCTCTACGCCAGCCACCACCACTGGCTGCACGAGTTGCTGCGCCGACGCTTGAACAATGCGTTCGATGCCGCCGACCTGGCCCATGACACCTTCATTCGGGTGCTCAAGCGTCCTCAGGTGTTTGACGGGGAAACCCACGAACGCTCTTACCTGGCGACCATCGCCCGCGGCCTGTGCATTGACCACTGGCGTCGTCGCCAGCTGGAACAGGCCTGGCTCGAGACCCTGGCCGCGCAGCCCCAGGCCGTCCAGCCATCGCCAGAGCAACGGGCGATCATCGTCGAAACCCTGTACGAAGTGGATGCCATGCTGCAGCGCTTGCCCCAGCGGGTGCGTGATGCGTTCGTTCTGGCGCAGGTGCATGGACTGCCCTACCGAAACATTGCCGAAGAAATCGGCGTGAGCGAGCGCATGGTGAAAAAGTACCTGGCCCAGGCGCTGATGCATTGCGCAATGCTCGAAGCCGAACTCGACGGCCTGCTGATTCAATGACCCGCGCCGCCACCCACGCCATCAGCCACGCCAGCCTCGAACAGGCGGCCAGCTGGTACGTGCAACTCAACGACCAGCACGCCAGCGAGCAGGAACGCGAGCATTGGCAAGCCTGGCTGGCGCAAAGCGGCGAGCATCAGGCCGCGTGGCACTATGTCGAGCGTGTGAGCCAGCGCTTTGCCGCGCTACAGGACAATCATCAGCAAGCGGCCGGCCACGTATTACGCAACAGCGGGCGCGCTTCCATCAGCCGCCGCCAGACGGTCAAGAGCCTGCTGGTCCTGGTGTCGGGCAGTTGGCTCGGCTGGAGCGCGTGGCGGCAAAGCGCCCTGCCGCTGACCCTGGCCCGCTGGACCGCCGACCTCTCCACCGGCACCGGCGAAAACCGGGAAGCGCGGCTCAGCGATGGCAGCCGGATCTGGCTCAACGCCCTCAGTGCACTGAACGTACGTTTCGACACCGAACAACGGTTGTTGCTGTTGCAGGCCGGAGAGGTGTTGATCGACACCGCCCGCGACACGAATCGCCCACTGGTGGTGCAAACCGTCGAGGGCCGCCTGCGCGCGCTGGGTACGCGTTTCAGCGTGCGCCAGGAAGACCGGCAAACGCTGTTGAATGTCTACGAAGGCGCAGTTGAAGTCCGCACCACCCAGGGTCAGGTGCAGGTGGTCAAGGCCGGACAGCAGTTGTGTTTTACACAAGACCACACGCCGACACCGACCGCGGCGTCGGCCGGCCGCGAAGCCTGGCGCCGCGGCCTGTTGCTGGCGGACAACCTGCCGCTGGGGCAGTTGCTCGAAGAACTGAGCCGCTATCGCCCCGGGCATCTGGGATGTGACCCGGCGGTGGCCGGCCTGCCGGTCATGGGTGCGTTCCCGCTCAAGGACACCGACCAGGCCTTGCGCCTGCTGGAAGCGGCATTGCCGGTCCGGGTGCAGAAGCCGCTGGAGTGGTGGGTCAACGTAGGCCCGAAAACCTGATGAGGTTTTTTTCCGGCGCGTCGGTTCCCTTTTGCCTTTTTCGTTCGGTTAATCCTTCAAGCACTTCGAATGCAGATTGATCCGACTTCCGGGAACTCCATGCCGCGCGCCACCCTTACCCGCCAGCGCTTCGCCTTGCATCCGCTGGTGCTGGCGCTGGCGGTGGTCCTGCCGGGCCTGGACGTGTCCCGCAGTCAAGCCGCCCCTCTCCTCGAGAGCGAACAACCCGGCAGCCAGACACGCCATTACGCAATCGCCGGCGGATCGCTGGTGAGCGTGCTCAACCGTTTTGCCGAACAGGCCGGAATTTTCCTCGCCGGACACAATGAACTCGCTGCCGGCAAACGCAGCCCTGGCCTCAACGGTGTCTACAGTCAGCAGCAAGCGTTGCAACGACTGCTGCAAGGCAGCGGCTTGCAAGCGCAACGCCAGGGGAGCGGCGGGTATGTGCTGCACGCCGCCCCCGTGGCACAAGATGCGCTGGAACTGGGGGCGACCAACATTTCCGGGCAGGCCCCCGGGACGATCAGCGAAGACTCCCACGCCTACACCGTCGGCTCGACGTCTTCAGCCACCGGCCTGCCGCTGTCGCTGCGCGAGACGCCGCAATCGGTCACCGTCATCACCCGCCAACTCATGGACGACCAGGGCGCCACCAGCATCGTCGACGCCCTGCGCCGCGCGCCCGGCATCAGCGTGCAAAACTACGACAGCGAGCGCTGGGAGTTTTCCAGCCGTGGCCTGCCGATCACCAACTTCCAGTACGACGGCGTCAATACCGACTACGACGGTGTCTACGACTACGGCACCACCAGCACCGACATGGCCCCCTATGACCGCGTCGAAATCATCAAGGGCGCGACCGGCCTGATGACCGGCGCGGGCGATCCCTCGGCGACCGTCAACCTGATTCGCAAGCGCCCGACCCCGGCATTCAAAGCCTCGGTCAGCGGCACCGTCGGCTCCTGGGACAACTATCGCAGCGAAGGCGATATCTCCGGACCGTTGAGCGCCAGCGCCAATGTCCGCGGGCGCCTGGTCGGGGTCTATCAGGAGCGCAGCGCCTACATCGATCACTACCGCAACACCAGGGACATCGCCTACGGCATTGTCGAAGCCGACTTGACCCCGGACACCCTCGTCACCCTCGGTATCGACCAGCAAGACACCCGCTCCCGGGGCGCCAGCTGGACCGGTTTTCCGATGTACTACAGCGACGGTTCGCGCAGCGATTTCTCCCGTTCCTTCAACCCGGCCACCGACTGGAGCCGTCGCGATTTCACCAACCAGACGCTGTTCGCCACCGTGCAGCAACAACTGGCCAACGACTGGGCATTCAAGGTCAGTTACGACCGCAAGCACCGCCAGCACGATACCTTCCTCGCCTCCGCCAGTGGCGGCAACCCGGACCCGGTCAGCGGTGACGGCATGTTCATGTACATGGGCAAGTTCAAGGGCGACCAGGTGCAGGACAACGTCGACGTCAACCTGAGCGGTCCGTTCACCCTGGCAGGTCGCGAGCACGAACTGATCGCCGGGTTCATGTCGATGAACACGCGCCAGGACATCCCGGTGTACGGCTCGGTGTACCCGCCTCTGGACGGCAGCATCTTCGACTGGCGCGGCGAGTTTGCCAAACCCGAGATCCCGCGGGTGGGCAGCGACGACATCGTCCAGCGCCAGACCGGCGCCTACCTGGCCGCCCGGCTCAAACCCGTCGACGACCTGGCGCTGATCCTCGGCGCGCGCGTCAGCAACTTCAGCGGACACGACGACCTGGACTACAGTGACCCGCACAGCGCCGACCTGCGCGACAGCTATCGCCAGAGCGGTGTCGTCACGCCTTACGCCGGGCTTGTCTATGATCTCGACGACACCTGGTCGGTGTACACCAGCTACACCAGCATCTATCAGCCGCAAATGAGCAAGGATGCCAACCGGCAACTGCTCGATCCGGTACAGGGCAAAAGTCTTGAAGCGGGCATCAAGGCCGAATACTTTGGCGGACGCCTGAACACCAGCTTCGCCCTGTACCGCATCGAACAGGACAACATCGCCGAATATGTCAGCGGCGTTGATACCGAGTCGGTGTACCGCGCCGTCCAGGGCGCCACCACCCAAGGCTTCGAGTTCGAACTGGCCGGCGAGTTGCGCGACGGCTGGAACCTGTCGGCCGGCTACACCTACAACCACACCCGCGATGCCAAGGGCGATTACGTCTACGGTTCGGTGCTGCAAACCACTGCACCGGAACAGCTGGTGCGGGTCTTCAGCACCTACCGCCTGCCAGGCGCGTGGGACGGGCTCACCGTCGGCGCCGGCGTGAACTGGCAAAGCGAATTCTTCGGCAAGGTGTTCCGTCCCGACCCCACCGATACGGTGAACTTCGGTCAGTACACGACGATCACCCAACCGGGTTACGCCCTGGTGGACGGGATGGCGCGCTATCGCTTCAACGAGCACCTGAGCACTACGCTGAACGTGAAGAACCTGTTCGATAAAACCTACTACACCGGGCTGGGCAACTTCGGCACCGGGTTCTATGGCGAACCGCGCACCGTGCAACTGACCACCCGGTGGGCGTTCTGACCGCGCCCTGAAACGGCTGTTTGGCGATCTACGGTACTGCCGACCCCACTCAGGCTGGCTACGCTGTATTCCTGCATGCATAACCTGCCGAGGAGTGTCCGCCATGCAACGCGTACAAAAACTCACGCCCTGCCTGTGGTTCGACGATCAGGCCGAAGAAGCGGCGAAATTCTATTGTTCGATCTTCGACCATTCGAAAATCACCGCCGTCACCCATTACGGCCACGCCGGTTTCGAGTTCCACGGCCGGCCCGAAGGCTCGGTCATGACCGTCAGTTTCGAGCTCGACGGCCAGAGTTTCACCGGCCTCAACGGCGGCCCCCTGTTCAAGTTCACTGAGGCGGTTTCGTTTCAGGTCAATTGCCTGAGCCAGGAAGAAGTCGACCATTACTGGGGCAACCTGTCGGCCGGTGGCGCACCCGAGGCCCAGCAATGTGGCTGGCTCAGGGACAAGTTCGGGCTGTCGTGGCAGATCGTCCCCGTCGCGATGATGGACATGATCAAAGACCCCGACACGAAAAAGTCCCAGCGGGCCATGCAGGCGATGATGCAAATGAAAAAACTCGATATCGCCACACTGCAACGAGCCTTTGACGGCGAGAGCTAATACACTCGGGCGCTGACCTGCCGAGGAGTGAGCATGAAGCACGCCGTTGCCAAGAACGCCGACAAGGCCCCGCGCTTCTGGCGCGATGACGCCCTGCCCTTCATCGAAGCCCGCGCCATCGCCGACGGGCGCGAGGTCTGCTACACCCGGCACGCCCACGAACACTTTTCCATCGGGGCGATCACCGCCGGGCGCAGCACTTATCTCCATGAGCAGTCAGCCTTCGAGGTCAGCGCCGGCACGGTGGTGCTGATGAACCCCGGCGACGTCCACGCCTGCAACCCGATCGAAGACCAGCCCTGGTCGTACCTGATGCTGTACGTCGATACGCCGTGGCTGACCGATTTGCAGCACCAGCTCGGGTTCAGCGATGACGCGGCGTTTCGCTGTTTTTCAGCGACCCATACGCGGGATGTCCATCTGTTTGCCGGCCTCGCGCAGTTGTATGAAGTGTTGGTCGATCCCCAGCAGGATGTGCTGCGCAAACACAGCGTGGCCGTGGAGTATTTCACTGACGTTCAGCTACGACTCAACCCGGTCGATCAACCGCTGCGCGAACCCAATTTCAAGCTCGAGCGTGCCGCCGATTACATCCGCGACCACTGCACCCAAACCCTCAGGCTCGAAGTCATTTGCGAGGCCGCGCAACTGTCGCCGTCCTACCTGATCCGCGCCTTCAAACAGCATTACGGCATGACGCCCCACGCGTTTCTGGTGAACCGGCGCATCCAGTTTGCCCAGGATCAATTGCGCAGCGGCAAGCTGATTGCGGACGTGGCACTGGAAGCGGGGTTTGCCGATCAGGCGCATTTTCAACGGGCGTTCAAACAGCATTTGGCGGCGACACCGGGGCAGTATCGGGGGTAATACCCGAGGTTTACCTAGATCTGTGGTTCGGTTAAATCTGTGGCGAGGGAGCTTGCTCCCGCTCGGCGGCGAAGCCGTCGCAAAACCTGCATGCAAGATTTGTCTGAAGAAAAGCGGGGGCCGCTACGCAGCCCAGCGGGAGCAAGCTCCCTCGCCACATAAGCTGTGTTGCAAGCTTTTTCGCTACGGCAACACCAGATACACCGCACTCACCACCAACAACGCCGCCATGACCCGATTGAACAACCGCATCCCCACCGGGTTGTTCAGAAAGCCGCGCAAAAACGTCCCGGCATAGGCCCAGCAACCCACCGACACATAACAGATCACCAAATAAATCGCGGCAAACTGCCAGACCAGACGTGCCTCGCCATCGGCGACAAACGCGCCCATGCCGGCCACGCAGGCCAGCCAGGCCTTGGGGTTGAGCCATTGCATGATGGCGCCATACAACATCGACGGAGCCTGCGCCGATTCACTGGTTTGCACCTGCCCATTGTCGGCCGTCAGCTTGAAGGCCATGTACAACAGAAAGGCTACGCCGGCCCATTGCACCCACTGCGTCAACGCCGGCCACTGTTGCAACAACTCATGCAGGCCCAGCCCCATCAGCACCAACAGCAGGACAAACCCCAGCGTGGCCCCGGCCACGTGACGCTGGCTGGCCCGGAAGCCAAACCGCGCGCCGGCGCTCAACGCCACAATATTGACCGGCCCCGGCGTGATGGACGCGACCAGCGCAAACGCCGCCATGGACATCATCAGATTCATTGCACACCTTCTTCCATCGAGTTGAACAAGGCCCTCAAGGTAAAGAGCCAAACGATTCGCGTATTGAACAAAACTGCCCTGCAGCGCTATGAGTAATAACCGACGACGCTTTTCACCTTGGTCAGGGCAATGCGCAGCGACTCCATGTCCACCGAGCCCAACGCCAGGCGTATCGCGTGGGGCACATGGGCTGAAATCGCAAAGGGCTCGGCCGGCGACACCGACACTTGCTCACGCATCAGCGCCATGGCGATCTGGTCGGCCCGGGCGTCTTCCGCCAACGGCAACCAGATGAAGTAGGAATTGGGGTGACTGATGGTCCTGAGTCCCGCCAACACTTCGCGGGCCAGGGCTTGCCTGGCCCGGGCGTCCGAACGTTTTTGCGCTTCCAGCTGGAGGACGGTGCCATCGTCGAGCCAGGCCGTGGCGATGGCCGTCATCACGCCGGGGGTGTTCCAGGTGGTCGCCATGATGGTGCGCTCGAACGCGGCGATCCATTGCACGGGTGCGGCGATAAAGCCGACGCGCAAGCCAGTGGCGATGTTCTTCGACAGACCGGACACGTACACCGTTCGCTCCGGCGCCAGCTCGGCCAGGGGTGGCGGTACGTTTTCGGCCAGGAAGGCGTAGGCGGCGTCCTCGATGATCGTCAGGTCATGCTGGCGCGCTATCGCCACCAGTTGCTCGCGTTGATCGGCGTCCATCACCCAGCCCAGCGGGTTATGCAAGGTCGGCATCGAATAAACGGCGCGCACCGATCGGCTGCGGCAGAGTCTTGCCAGCGCGGGCAGATCAGGCCCGGAATCCGTGACCGGAATGGGCAAGACTTCCAGATGCAGGGTTTCGGCCAGCGTCTTGAACCCGGGGTAGGTCAGCGCATCGGCGGCGATGACATCGCCGGGCTTGAGCAGCGTCATCATCGTCACCGCCAGGCCATGCTGGGCACCGCTGACGATCAACACCTGCTCGGCCGGCACGTTCAGCCCGCGCTCGACCAGATGACGCGCGACCGAGGCCCGTTCATGCAGGCGCCCTGCGTGGGGCTGGTAACGCAGGAGCGCCTCCAGGTCACCGGACAGCGCCAGTTGACGCAAGGCATGGCGCAGCAGGTCGGCCTGGCCGGGCAATGACGGGTAGTTGAAATTGAGGTCAATCATCCCCGCCGCCACCACGTGCTGCGAAATACCCTGCCCCGGCGGCAGCGAGGTCTCCCTGACAAAGGTCCCGCGACCGGTTTCGCCACTGACCAGGCCCATGCCCTCCAGCTCGGCATAGACCCGGCTGGCGGTGACCAGCGCCAGACCGTGCTCGGTTGCCAGTTGCCGGTGTGTCGGCAGGCGCGTGCCCGGCGGCAAACACCCGGAACGGATGTCGGCGGCAAAGGCATCCACCAGCGTTTTATAGCGGGATCGAGGCATGTCGAGATGTATCCATGACAATTTTTTGATTGTACCGATACTCGCTCATACGATGGGTTTCGTGCAATCAGACAATGAGCGTGAGCCAAATGGAACGGACTTCGAACCTGCAACACCGGACGCTGGAAAACAGCACCAGCGGCTGGATCAACGGCCTGATCGGCGTGGTGATCTTCAGCGGCTCATTGCCGGCGACAAGGGTGGCGGTGCTGGAATTCGACCCGGTATTCCTGACGGTTGCGCGGGCGACCATCGCTGCGATCCTGGCGCTGTGCCTGCTGGGGTTATTCAAGGAAAAACGCCCGGCGCGCCAGCAACTGGTCCCGCTGATCATAGTCGCCCTCGGCGTGGTCATCGGATTCCCCCTGCTGACAGCCCTGGCGCTGCAATACGTGACGTCCGCGCACTCCATTGTCTTCGTCGGCCTGTTGCCCCTGGCGACGGCGGTATTTGGCGTGCTGCGCGGCGGCGAACGGCCACGGGCGGCGTTCTGGATTTTCTCGGTGCTGGGCAGCCTGTTGGTGGTCGGCTTTGCCCTGTCCCAGGGGCTGAGCGCCTCCCCGCAGGGCGACATCCTGATGCTGCTGGCGATCCTTGCCTGTGGCCTGGGTTATGCCGAAGGCGCGAAGCTGTCGCGCACCCTCGGTGGCTGGCAGGTGATTTCCTGGGCGCTAGTGCTGTCGCTGCCGGTCGTGGCGCTGCTGAGCTGGATGCGCATGCCGGCTTCGTTCAGCGGCATCAGCACGCCAGCCTGGTTCAGCCTGGCGTACGTCTCGCTGTTCAGCATGCTGATCGGTTTCGTGTTCTGGTATCGCGGCCTGGCCCAAGGAGGCATCGCCGCGGTTGGGCAGTTGCAGTTGCTGCAGCCGTTTTTCGGGTTGACCCTGGCGGCGACCCTGCTGCATGAACAGGTCAGCGTTGGCATGCTGGGTGTGACCGTCGCGGTGATCCTGTGCGTCGCCGGGGCGAAAAAATTCGCCAAATGAGCCCTGATACGGTGGTTTACGCCCATCACTGTATGGGTCTGACCACCGCAGGGCTGTGATAAAAATAGCGCTCTTGCTTCAGGAGCCGACCATGGACCTCGCCACCCTCACCCTGTTTCTGCCGGCCTGCTTTGCCCTCAACATGGCACCCGGCCCCAACAACCTGCTGTCGGTCAGCAATTCGACCCGCTATGGCTACCGCACCGCGTGCGTGGCCGGCATCGGCCGGTTGCTGGCGTTCGCCGGGATGATTGCCCTGGCCTCGGCGGGGCTGGCGGTGGTGCTGCAAACCTCAGAGCTGTTGTTCTACGCCATCAAGATCCTGGGTGCGGCGTATCTGTTCTACCTCGCCTGGCAATTGTGGCGCGCCGATCCCGCTGTCGAGAACCTGGTCACCAGCGCGCCAGCGGGCACCTTGGCACTGGCCCGGCAGGAGTTCCTGGTGGCGGCCGGCAACCCCAAGGCGATCCTGATCTTCACCGCTTTCCTGCCGCAATTCGTCGACTCGACCCAGGCCATTGCGCCGCAGTTCGTCGTATTGGGCGCGCTGTTCCTGGTGCTGGAATGGATCGCCATCGGCGCCTATGCCTACATGGGCCTGCATATGCGCCGCTGGTTCGCCAGGCCATCCGGCAAGCGCCTGTTCAACCGCTGCTGCGCCGGGTTGCTGTCGGCGGCGGCTTCGGTGTTGCTCATGGCGCGACGCGCCTGAACATCCCCCCCTGCTCATGGAGTGCAATGCCAATGGATCACCCAACACCAGAACCTCAAGCGGTATGCAGCCCCATCACCGGCAGCGCGATTTTCATCGTCGCCACATTGGCACCCGGCGCCGATGCGGCCGCTAAAGTGCGGGCCTGGTGTGCAGACATCGCGGCCCTCACGCGGTCGGTCGGCAAACGTGTTCCCTCCGGCAATTTGTCGTGCATCTGTGGCTTTGGCTCCAGTGCCTGGAACACCTTGTTCGGCAGCCCGCGCCCGGCTTCGCTGCACGGGTTTCGCGAGTTCGGCGCCGAAGGACGTCGAGCGCTGGCAACACCGGGCGACATCTTGCTGCACATTCGTGCCGAGCAGATGGACCTGTGCTTCGAACTGGCCACGCAACTGCTCTCGTCCCTTGGAGACGCGGTCACGGTCGTCGATGAAGTTCAGGGCTTTCGCTATTTCGATATGCGCAGCATCATCGGCTTTGTCGATGGCACCGAAAACCCGGTCGGTCGCAAGGCTGCCCACTTCACGATGGTCGGCGATGAAGACCCGCTGTTTGCCGCAGGCAGCTATGTGCTGGTGCAGAAATACCTGCACAACATGACGGACTGGAACGCGCTCTCCGTCGAAGCTCAGGAACGGGTGATCGGGCGCACGAAATTGTCCGATATCGAACTGGATGACTCGGTCAAACCCAGTTGCTCCCACAGCGCCTTGACGACGATCACCAAGGACGGGCAGGAAGTGAAAATCCTGCGCGACAACATGCCGTTTGGCCGGCCCGGTGCCGGTGAGTTCGGCACGTATTTCATCGGCTATGCCCGTTCGCCCGAGCCTATGGAACAAATGCTCGAGAACATGTTTGTCGGCAAGCCGCCTGGCAATTACGATCGCCTGCTGGATTTCAGCACGGCAGTCACGGGCGGCTTGTTCTTTGTGCCTTCGGCCGATCTGCTGGAAGAACTGGCCGATCGCGAGCCATCCCACACCTGATTGGAAACAACTGGAATTCGCTGTCGATTTTCCGGTGGAGGCCACCCATGACGCCCTCTATGCTGCGCCCATGAACCTACAAAAAACGCTGCTCCCGCCCCGCGCCGAGATGGTTCGCGCCATGCTCGAACGAGACACCTCCTACGAGGGCGTGTTCTTCACGGCGGTCAAGACCACCGGCATCTTCTGCCGCCCCGGCTGCACCGCCCGCAGCCCGAAGCCTGAGAATGTCGAGTTCTTTGCCAACGCGCAGCAATGCCTGGCGGCGGGCTACCGCGCCTGCCTGCGCTGCAAACCGCTGGACACCGCCGCCAGCGCGCCGGACTGGGTGCAGAGTCTGTTCAAATCGGTAGAGGCCGACCCGGAACAGCGCTGGACCGACGCCCAGCTACTGGCCGCAGGCATCGAGCCGCTGAAACTGCGCCGCTGGTTCAAGCAGCATTTCGGCATGACCTTCCACGCGTGGCTGCGCGCCCGGCGCCTGGGCACGGCGTTGGGCGGGATCAAACAGGGCGACTCCATCGACGCCGTCGCCTTCGATTCCGGCTACGAGTCCCTGAGCGGCTTTCGCGATGCCTTTCAAAAGTCATTTCACATCACCCCGGGCCGCGCGGCCAACAGCGAGCCGCTGCTGTTCACGCGCCTGACCACGCCGCTGGGGCCGATGATCGCCATGGCCGAACGGCGTGGGCTAGTGTTGCTGGAGTTTCTCGATCAGGCCTCACTGAGCCCTTCGGTCGAAGCGTTGCAAAACCGATTCGGTTACGCCGTGGCCCCGGGGCACAACACGCATTTGCAGCAGATCGAAGCGCAATTGTCGGCGTACTTCGCCGGGACGCTGACTGAGTTCAGCGTTGCCCTGCACATGCCCGGCAGCGAGTTCTCCCGCCGCGTCTGGGCTGAACTGGCGAAGATCCCCTACGGCCAGACCACCACCTACGGCACCATTGCAGCGACGTTGGGCAAGCCCGGTGCCAGCCGGGCGGTGGGCCTGGCCAACGGGCATAACCGCTTATCGATTGTCGTGCCATGCCACCGCGTGATCGGCGCCGACGGCTCGCTGACCGGCTACGCTGGAGGCCAGCCGCGCAAGGCGTTTCTGCTCAGGCTGGAAAACGCTGCGGTGCAGCTCACGGAGCAGTTGGCGCTCTGATCCCCCCACAGGCTTTTCATAAGGAAGGAAACTCGATGGACAGGCTCGACAATCAACTGCATCAACTGCATCACGAAGGTTTGCTGATCCTCACCAACGTCGCCGATGCCGCCGGGGCGCGGCTGGTGGAGCAACTGGGCAACAAGGCGGTGGCCACCAGCAGCGCCGCGGTGGCCTGGGTGCATGGCTATCCGGACGGCAACACCCTGCCCCTTGAGCGCCTGGTTTCGACCGTCGAGTCGATTGCCCGGGTCATTTCGGTGCCGCTGACCGTGGACATCGAAGCCGGTTACTCCGATGACCTGGAACGGGTGGCACAGGTGGTTGACGCGGTGATCGCCGCCGGCGCGGTCGGGATCAATATCGAGGACGGTTCCTCGCCGCCGGAGTTGCTGGTACGCAAGATTGAAACCGCGCGCCAGGTGGCCGATCGACGTAACGTGAACCTGTTCATCAATGCGCGCACCGATGTCTACCTGCGCGGCCTGGTGCCTGCCGAAGACCGCGTCGCCGAAACCCTCAGGCGCGCCGCGCTGTATCAGGCGGCCGGTGCCAATGGCCTGTTTGCGGCGGGCGTTACCGCCGAGTACGAGATCAAGGCGCTGTGCCATGGCACCTCGCTGCCATTGAATGTACTGGGGTTCCCGGGCCTGCCATCGCCCGAAGCGCTTGAAGCGCTCGGCGTACGCCGTCTGAGCGCCGGCTCCGGCATCGCCGAGTTCCTCTACGGCGCCATGGCCGGCATCGCCCAAAGCTTTCTGCAAACCGGCAAGTTCGACAGCCACAACCTGAAGGCTTTCACCTATGGCGAAATCAACGCCCTGTTGAAACCGTCCGGGAACGCCTGAGCCCATGGCCGACGGCTATCGGGCCGCCAGTGAGTTCCTGGCCGCCATCGATGACGACTGGCGCCGCCACATCGACGCCATCGGCCCGTGCCTGCACCAGCCGCATGCGGCGCGTGATCCGTATGAGTCGCTAGTGCGGGCGATTGCCTATCAGCAACTGCACGCCAAGGCCGGCGATGCGATTGTCGGGCGGCTGCTGGCGCTGTTCGGTTCGGGTGCCTTTCCCCGGCCTGAACAGATCGTCGCCACGGATTTCGACCGATTGCGCAGTTGCGGGTTTTCCGCGAGCAAGATCGCGACCATCCAGGGTATCGCCCAGGCATCGCTGGACGGTGTGGTGCCGGATTACGCCACGGCGCTGGCCATGGACGATGAAGCGTTGATCGAACGGTTGATCACGTTACGCGGCGTCGGGCGCTGGACGGTGGAAATGCTGCTGATCTACAGCCTGGAACGCCCGGACATCTTGCCGGCCGATGACTTTGGCGTGCGCGAGGGTTATCGACGGCTCAAGGGACTGGAGGTGCAGCCGACACGCAAGCAGATGATCGAGATCGGCTCGGCGTGGAGCCCTTACCGGACGGTGGCGGCCTGGTATCTATGGCGGGTGCCCACCCGCTAGACCACTGTAGGAGCTGCCGAAGGCTGCGATCTTTTGATTTTTAAAAGCAAAATCAAAAGATCGCAGCCTTCGGCAGCTCCTACAAAAATCGGGTTTATCTTACAACCCCGACTTCAACCGGCTGAACGCCCGGATCAATGCCCGGTTGAACGCTTTGCCATTGTCATTCTTGCTGTACAGCGAAGCCTTCACCGCGGCCGGTGGATACGTCCCCGGATCATTGCGGATCGCCGGGTCGATCAAGCCATCCGCCGCCGTGATCGCATTGGCGTAATGGATGGTGTCGGTGATCGGCGCGATCACTTCCGGGGTCATCAGGTAGTCCATCAGGGCAAGACCGGCCTTTGGATGCGGCGCATCCCTGGGAATGACCATGGCATCGAACCAGATCAACGTGCCCTCCTTCGGAATCCGGTACTTGAGCGAAAACGGTTTGCCCGCCGCCTCGGCCTGGCCCGCCGCGATGCCCACGTTGCCATTCCACGACATCGCCACGCAGGTGTTGCCGTTGGCCAGGTCGCTGATGTTCAGGTCGTTGTCGAAGTAGCGAATGTACGGCCGAATCTTCGCCAGTTGCTGCTCGGCGAGTTTCAGGTCGTCGAGGTTCTGGCGATTGATGTCCAGCCCCATGTACTTCATGACCGCCGCAAACACTTCATTGGGATCGTTGAGCAGGCTGACCCCGCAATCGGCGAATTTCGAGACCACGGCCGGGTCGAACAGCATCGCCCAACTGTCGGTCGGCGCGTCGGGCAGGCGCTGTTTCACGGCCTGTTCCTGATAGCCCACGCCCGTGGTGCCCCAGGCGTAGATCCCGGCATAGCGGTTGCCCGGATCGAACACCGCCATGTGCTGGCGGAACTCCTCGCCGACGCCGGCGAAATGCGGCAGTTGCTGCTTGTCCACCGTCTGCACCGCGCCACTCTCGATGGCGCGCGACAGGTGCTGCCCCGCCGTCAACACCAGGTCGTAGCCACTGCGGCCGGTAAGCAGCTTGGTCTCGACGGTTTCCAGGGAGTCGAAATGATCGGCCACCACATGGATGCCGGTTTTTTCCTCGAAGTTTTTCAGGGTATCCGGGGCCAGGTACTCGCCCCAGATGTACAGGTTGACCACCGGTCTGGCGGTGTCGGCGGCCTGCACACACAGGGGTGAAAGCACCAGCAGTATTGCTTGAGTCAGTTTGTGCAGGCCCATGGTCACACTCCTTTGCCAGCGTACTGCGGCATGGTGATGCATGCGACGTTGCCGCCGCCGAGGAGGATTTCCCGGGAGTTTTCGATGCCGACGATGTTGTGTTTCGGAAACAGCTCGGCCAGGGTCGCCAGCGCCACCTTGTCGTTGCGATCACCAAACATCGGTACCACGATGGCGCTATTGCCGGCGTAGTAGTTGATGTACGACGCGCAGATCTTCGTCCCGGCCTGGCGGGTATGGGTGCTGTCCTGCTGGTCCAGCCCTTCGGCTTCTTCGGCCGTCCATTCCAGCACGTCCGGCTGCGGCAGCTTGTGCACGATCAGCTCGCGGCCGCGACTGTCGCGGGTGCTGCGCAGGATGTCATAGGCTTCCTGATAGATTTCCCACTGCGGGTCGTCGCGGTTGTCGGTCCATTGCAGCACCACTTCACCGGGGCGCACGAAGCAGGCGAGGTCGTCGACGTGGCCATCGGTTTCGTCGAACTTGCAGCCCCGCGGCAGCCAGATCACCTGCTCGGCGCCGAGGTAGTCGGTCAGGCGACGGGTGACTTCGTCCTTGCCCAGATGCTGGTTGCGGTTGCGATTGAGCAAACACTGCTCGGTTGTGAGGATGCTGCCCTGGCCGTCGCTCTGGATGCCGCCCAGTTCGGCAATCAAGGGGGCGCGATAGCGGTCGAAGCGTTCGATTTCGAGGATCTTGCTCGCGATCTGGTCGTCCTTGTCCCACGGGTAGTACAGGCCGCCGTCGAGGCCGCCGTAGGCATTGAATTCGAAGTCGACACCGCGCACTTCGCCGCGCTGGTCATTGACCACGAAGCACGGGCCGCTGTCGCGGAACCAGGTGTCGTTGCAGGTCATTTCCACCACACGCACCTGCGGCGGCAACTGGCGGCGCGCGGTGGCGAACTGTGCCGCCGAGGCGCACACGGTGACCGGTTCGCTCATGGAAATGGCGGTGACGATCTGCACCCAGACTTTCTGCGCCGGCTTGGCACCGTTGCGCCAGACGTCGGTGCGCTCCGGCCAGCCGAGCCAGCAACCGGACTTGGCTTCGAATTCGCCGGGCAGACGGAAACCGTCCTGTTTGGGAGTGGTGTCGAGCAAACGGGCCATGGTCAAACCTCTTCAGCAGGGATTGGAATGACCACAGGCTAAGGGCGTTGGCGACTGGCTCGCCAACGATGATTATTTCGGAATACTTGAATTCAACTCATCAATCGAGCAACTGATCGTTGAACCATTCCAGCATCTGCGCCACGGCCGGACGTTCCAGCCGCACCCGCTCGCACACCAGCGCGTATTGGCCCAGGGCAGTCATGCTCGAGGTAAACGGCCGTACCAGGCGGCCGCTGAGCAAATCTTCCTGGGCCGTCAGGTTGTCGCCCATGGCCACGCCCTGCCCTTGCGCCGCCGCCTCCAGCGCAAGCCCCGCATGGGCGAAATACAGCTGGCGGTCGGGGCGCTGGTCACCGGCATGGCTGGTGAGCCACGCGGTCCAGGTCTTGCCGTCCTGGTCGTCGTGCAGCAGGCAGTGACGGACCAGGTCCTTCGGGGTTTTCAACGAGCCCTGGTTGAACAGGCCGGGGCTGCACACCGGGAAGAACTGCAACGCCGGCAGCGGCCGGACGAAATACGCGCTGCTGTCCACCGGGCCGGTGCCGTAGGTGATCGCCAGGTCGATGTCTTCCCCCGGGGCCGTGGCGTCGATCGGCTGTTCGTACAGATGCAGGGTGATGTGCGGATAGCGCGCATAGAAGTCCGTGAGACGGCTCATCAGCCACTTTTGCGCCAGCTCGGCGGTCACCGCCAGACGCAGCACCGCGAGCGATGAAGGATCGCGCAGTTCATCGCAGGCGTCGCCAATCAGTTCGAACGCCTGCTGCAAACTCTGCATCAGGCGCCCGGCGGCCAGGGTCGGGCGAATCTGCCGGCCTTCGCGCACGAACAGCGGCACACCGAGCTGCTCCTCGAGCTGGCGAATCTGGTGGCTGACCGCGCTGTCGGTGACACACAACTCGGCCGCCGCCCGGCCGAAATGGGCATGGCGGGCGGCGCATTCGAAGGTTCGCAGGGCTGCCAGGGAAGGTAATCGTCGCATCAGGTCGTGTCCCGGTTTCGAGGGGGACATGCTGACTTGGCCTTTGCCGGGCGTCCAGTAGGACCGCGTTATCGTTCTTCGCGAGCAGGCTCGCTCCCACAGGGGGCGCGTCGAACACAGATCCACTGTGGGAGCGAGCCTGCTCGCGATGGGGCCAGCATATTCACCATAAAGTCACCGCGCTATCACGCGGGCTGATCAACGATGACACTCCCCCGCACCCGGCGCATGTTGAAGCCTCAACCGGAGGGATCCACCATGCTCGACACACTCAAACAGATCAACTCGACCTCGGCCTTCAACCGCTGGGCGGGCATTGAAGTGACCCGCGCACAAAGCGGCGAAGCCGAGCTCACCCTGGCTTTTCGCGAAGCCGACATGGCGCAATACGCCGGCTTCCTGCATGCCGGCCTGATTGGCGCGATGCTCGATACCGCCTGCGGTTTTGCCGCCGGCACCGTGGCGGGCAACGTGCTGGCCTCGCACTTCTCGGTCAATTGCCTTTCGCCCGCGGTGGGTGAAGTGTTCATCGCCCGGGGGCACGTGGTGAAGGCCGGCAAGAAACAGGTATTCGTCCGCGCCGAGTTGTTCGCGCAAACCGGCGATCAGTTGAAACTGGTGGCGACCGGCGACGCGATTCTGGTGCCTGTCGAGTCACGCTAAGGGTCTAGGCTGTCCCGGGTACGCTCAAGACAGCCGGAGGCTCCCATGCAACTCGAAGGTTCCTGCCATTGCGGCGCGGTGTTGTTCAGCCTGACCTGCGCCCACCCCTACCCGTACCAGCGTTGCTACTGCTCGATCTGCCGCAAGACCCAGGGCGGTGGCGGCTATGCGATCAACCTCGGGGGCGATGCCGCCAGCCTCAAGGTGCGCGGGCGCAAGCACATCGCGATTTACCATGCGCGGCTCAAGGAAGACGGCGACAAACGTGCCCACAGCAGCAGCGCCGAGCGGCATTTCTGTGCGGTCTGCGGCTCGGGCCTGTGGCTGTTCAGCCCGCAGTGGCCGGAATTGATTCACCCGTTCGCCTCCGCCATCGACACACCGCTGCCGGTGCCGCCGGAGCACACGCACCTGATGCTCGGCTCGAAAGCGCCGTGGGTGGAGGTCCAGGTGCAGCCCGGGGATCAGCAGTTCGATCTGTACCCTGAAGAATCCATCGCCCAGTGGCATCAGCGTCTCGGCCTGGCTCGCTGAGAATAATTATCAATTTTTTCAGGCGGCAGTTCCCCTTTGCATGTTTCGTTCGGTTAACCCCTCAGAAGCACTTCAACTACCGATCGATTCGATGCAAAGGGATCCCCATGTCGCACCCGCTTGTCGCCCGTTTCCGTTTTGCCCTGTGCCCTCTGGCCCTGGCCCTGCCCGCCGCCTTGCTGAGCCTCACCGCCCACGCCGCTGAAACCGATGCCGAGAAGAAGCCGGCGAAAGACGACGGCGTACTGCAACTGGGCGCAACGAACATTTCCGCCCAGGCGCTGGGCGCCACCACCGAAGGCACCCACTCCTACACCACCGGCTCAACGTCTTCGGCCACCGGCCTGCCCCTGTCGATCCGCGAAACGCCGCAATCGGTGACCGTCATCACCCGCCAGCAGATGGACGACCGCGGCGTGCAGACCATCGGCGACGCGCTACGCAACACCCCCGGCATTTCGACGCAGAAGTACGACAGTGACCGCACCGAGTTTTCCGCCCGTGGTTTTGCCATCACCAACTTCCAGTACGACGGCATCAACATTCCGTATGACGGCGTCTACGGTGAAAACCCCAGCAATGGCGACGACGCCTCCAGCCTGGACCGCATCGAAATCGTCAAGGGTGCGACCGGCCTGATGACCGGTTCGGGCGACCCGTCCGCCACCGTCAACCTGATCCGCAAGAAGCCGACCAAGGAATTCAAGGCGTCGATCAGCGGCACCGTCGGTTCGTGGGATGCCTATCGCAGCGTCGGCGACATTTCCGGTTCGCTGAACGATTCCGGCAGCGTGCGTGGCCGCTTTGTCGGCGCCTATTCCGACAAGAACTCCTACCAGGATCACTACAGCCAGAAGAAGGACCTGTTCTACGGCGTCCTCGAAGCCGACCTGACACCCGACACCCTGCTGACCTTCGGCGTCGACAAGTCCAGCGCCACCCCGCGAGGTTCGTCCTGGACCGGCAACCCGGTGTACTTCTCGGACGGCGGCCGTACCGACTTCCCGCGTCACTTCAACCCGGGCGCCGACTGGAGTCGTCGCGACTTCGACGACATCACCTACTTCGCCTCCCTGGAACAGGCCCTGGCCAATGACTGGACGTTCAAGGCCACCGTCGACCAGAAAACCACCGATCACGACACTCGCCTGGCCTCGGCCAGTGGCGGCAACCCGGACCGCGCCACCGGCGAAGGCATGTTCCTGTACTGGGGTCGCTGGGAAGGTCACCGCGTGCAAAACACCGCTGACGTGAACGTCACCGGCCCCTTCTCCCTGGGTGGCCGCGAGCATGAACTGGTGGCCGGCTTCATGGCCTCCCACTCACGCCAGACCGGCGCGACCTTCGACACCAGCGCCTTCGCCATGGTCCCCGGGAGCATTTACGACTGGAATGGCGATCTGCCGGAACAGGACTTCCCGAAGAACGGCAAGTACGAACGCACCCAAAGCCAGAACGGCCTGTACCTGGCCACGCGCCTGCACGCGACCGATGACCTGTCGATCATCCTCGGCAGCCGCTTGAGCACCTTCAAGTACAACGAAGACTATTCGTACTATCCGGGTGCGGGACTCGATGACACCCATGCCAGCTACAAGGAGCATGGCGTGGTCACGCCTTATGCCGGTGTGGTCTATGACCTGGACGACACCTACTCGGCCTACGCCAGCTACACCAGCATCTACCAGCCGCAAACCTACAAGGACAGCAACGGTTCGACCCTGGCACCGGTCGAAGGCGACAGCTACGAAGCCGGCCTCAAAGCCGCCTACTTCGACGGGCGACTGAATGCCAGCCTGGCCTTCTTCCGCATCGAGCAAGACAACCTCGCCGAATCGATCGGCACCAACCCGGTGACCAACGAAGGTATCTACAAAGCCGTTGACGGCGCGACCACCAAAGGCGTGGAGCTGGAATTGGCCGGTGAATTGGCCGAAGGCTGGAACGTGTCGGCCGGCTACACCTACGCCCGCACCCGTGACGCCGATGAACAGCGCATCTTCGGCTTCCCGCTGTCCACCAGCAAACCGGAACACGTCGTGCGTACGTTCACCACCTACCGCCTGCCCGGCGCATTGGACAAGGTGACCATCGGAGGCGGCATCAGCTGGCAGAGCGCGTTCTACGGCAAGATCTACAGCCCGACCGTGGGCGACTACACCCGCATCAAGCAAGGCGGATACACCCTCGTCGACCTGATGAGCCGCTACCAGTTCAACGAGAACCTGAGCTTCACCGTCAACGCCAACAACGTCTTCGACAAACGCTACCTGACGGGCCTGGGCAACTTCGACACCACGTACTACGGCGAACCGCGTAACGTGATGCTGACCACCACGTGGGATTTCTGAAGCTGAAGACCTGACAAAAAACCGGCCAGAAAGGCCTAATGCCAGTCAGTTAAGCGTTTGATCACCGCAAACCTTGTGGGAGCGAGCTTGCTCGCGATGGCGGCTGGACAGTCAAACAAGGGGTGCCTGACAGTCTGCCATCGCGAGCAAGCTCGCTCCCACAATGTCCGGGCCTTAACTGATCGGCATTAGCCAGAAAGGCCGGTTTTTTTGGAGGGGACATTCACTGGTTTGGAGGTCACCGTCCCCTGTGGGAGCTGGCTTGCCAGCGATGGTCGTTAACGATAACGCGGGTGAACTGGATGAACGCGGCGCACTCGAGTCCATCGCCAGCAAGCTGGCTCCTACAGTTTCCCGGGTTTGCGTTGATTATGCCGCGACCGGTACACCGCTATGAAAACGGAATTCCACATCCGGGGATTCGATCAGTTCCTGTTCGGCGGCGCGGACCCTGTCGATCACCTGGGCGATGTCCCTGGCGTCGCCATACTGGTAGGCCAGTTTAAGGTAACCCTGGAAATGCCGGGCCTCGCTCTTGAGCAGGCCGAAATAGAACTTGCCCAGTTCTTCGTCCAGATGCGGCACCAGCGCTTCGAAACGCTCGCAACTGCGGGCCTCGATGAAGGCGCCCACCACCAAGGTGTCCACCAGCTTCACCGGCTCATGACTGCGCACCACCTTGCGCAGGCCCGACGCATAACGCCCGGCGGACAGTTGGCGCAGGGCAATCTTGCGGCGCTTCATCAGGCGCATGACCTGCTCATGGTGCACCAGTTCTTCCCGGGCCAGGCGCGACATCATGTTGATCAGGTCGACGTGGGAATGGTACTTGGCGATCAGGCTCAACGCGGTGCTGGCGGCCTTGAATTCGCAGTTCTTGTGGTCGATCAGCAAGGTTTCCTGATCGGCCAGCGCGGCTTGAACCCAGCCGTCGGGGGTGCGGCAGCCAAGGAACTCGTGAATTTCGGGAAGGATCATGGGGCTCACGGACAAATAGGTTCAAAACGAAGGGCGCCGATTATACCGGCCTGCCCGCAGACCACCAGTCGCCAACCGTTGATATGCATCAAGTCCCCGAATCGCAGGCAGCAACTATAGTTGTGCAACGCCGTGCCTTTTTTATTTTCAGGAGATCGCGCTCATGCAAGCCGTACGCAGCATTCTGGTGGTCATCGACCCCGAACACTCCGAAAGCCTCGCGCTCAAACGGGCGAAGCTGATCGCCGGCGTGACCCAGGCACAGTTGCATCTGCTGGTGTGCGACCCCAAGCATGATCACAGTAGCCTGTTGAGTGTGCTCAAGGCCGCTTTGACGGAGGATGGCTTCAGCGTCACCACCGAGCAGGCCTGGAATCACAGCCTGCATCAAACCATCGTCGAGGTGCAGCAAGCCGAAGGCTGCGGTCTTGTGGTGAAGCAGCACTTTCCCGACAGCGCCCTGAAAAAGGCCCTGCTGACACCCGAGGACTGGAAATTGCTGCGCGAATGCCCTTCCCCGGTACTGCTGGTGAAAACCGCTGGCTCATGGAAAGACAAAGTGATCCTGGCGGCTGTCGACGTCGGCAACTCCGACCTCGAACACCGCCACCTGCACAACACCATCATTGATCATGGCTATGACATCGCAACCCTGGCCAAGGCCCGTTTGCACGTGATCAGCGCCCACCCGTCACCGATGCTGTCGTCGGCCGACCCGACGTTTCAGCTCAGCGAAACCATCCAGGCGCGCTACCGCGAGCAATGCCAGTCGTTCCAGGCCGAGTTCGACATCGACGATGATCACCTGCACATCGAGGAAGGCCCGGCGGACGTGCTGATTCCGTTCATGGTGCACAAGCTGCAGGCGGCCGTGACCGTCATCGGCACCGTGGCGCGTAGCGGGTTGTCAGGCGCGTTGATCGGCAATACGGCGGAAGTGGTGCTCGATTCGGTTGAAAGTGACGTATTGGTGCTCAAGCCGCAGGAGATCGAGGATCATCTTGAGGAAATTGCCGGCAAGCAGTGAGGGCAGATCAAAGGATCGCAGCCTGCGGCAGCTCCTACAGAAAAACACCGTCAATGTAGGAGCTGCCGCAGGCTGCGATCTTTTCAGCCGCCAAAGGCGTCTTTCAGGAACCCCGGCGCAATGTAGCGCTGGTAATGCGCCTCGGAGAGCAGGAAAAATTCCCGATCAATGGCATCGCGCAACTCCGGCAGGTTCCAGTCGCGAAACTCCGGCAGCAACACCATCCCGTAGGCTTCCAGGTTGTTGATCACCCGCGCGCCCCGGGCGATCAACTGGTAGGCCCAGCAATATTCCGACTGATGGGGCACGAAACGGATCTTGCGTTGCTCCAGCTGCATTCGCAGCTGCGCCGGATCGAAAATTTCCACCTTGGCGGCCATCACTTGCGACAGCAATTGCTCAAGACGCAGCCATACAGCGCGCTTTTCCTCCTCGTTGTAACCGTTCCAGTGGATGACTTCGTGGTGGAAACGCTTGCAGCCACGGCACACCAGGTCACCGTAAACAGTGGAGCAAAGGCCGACGCACGGCGTCTTGATGGTCTGATTGGGCATAGGTAGGCAAAACGCGAAAAAGCAGAACAGGCCGGCATGTTAGACCTTTGTCCACCATTGATCACCCCTCAAAGTTCAGGGCCATGGCTAAATCGGCGTTTAGCGGCCGCCACCAAAGTCCAATAAAAGCTGACTTACCTTAAATTTTTTTTTGCCGTAGAATCAGCCTGCCTTTTTAGGCGCCAATGTCCGTTAGAAGCTGTTTTCAAAGCGTCACGAGCACAGTCGTTCCTTCAGAGCGGTGTTGGCGAGGGGTTTTTCCAGCGGGGAAAAGCCCAACGCCAACCCTCATCAGCTCCCGTTCTGCAGGCGTAAAACTTTGAAAGCAGCTTCTGTAAGGAATTGTCGGTAATTCTGGCTAAGTGGCTCACAACGCCATGCAGCGCATGAGTACGGCAATTTCGGGATGAGCGTCCCGGACACCCATTTGGGACCACTGATGAGGGTAATAACTGTGCTTGAAGCCTACCGCAAACATATCGAAGAGCGCGCAGCACTGGGTATCGTTCCCCAGCCGCTAAACGCCGAACAAACTGCAGGCCTGGTCGAGCTGCTGAAAAATCCCCCGGCTGGCGAAGAAGCATTCCTCGTTGACCTGATCACCAATCGCGTTCCGCCTGGAGTGGACGAAGCAGCCTATGTCAAGGCCGGCTTCCTGTCCGCCATCGCCAAAGGCGAAGCCAACTCCCCCCTGATCGACAAGAAGCGCGCTGTTGAACTGCTCGGCACCATGCAGGGCGGCTACAACATCGTGACCCTGGTGAACCTGCTGGACGACGCCGAACTGGCGCCAGTAGCCGCCGAAGAACTCAAGCACACCCTGCTGATGTTCGATGCCTTCCACGACGTCGCGGAAAAAGCCAAGAACGGCAACGTTCACGCCAAAGGCGTGCTGCAGTCCTGGGCTGACGGCGAGTGGTTCGTCAAGCGCCCTACCCTGGCCGACAAGATCAGCCTGCGCGTGTTCAAGGTCTCCGGCGAAACCAACACCGACGACCTGTCCCCTGCTCCGGATGCCTGGTCCCGCCCGGACATCCCGCTGCACGCCCTGGCCATGCTGAAAATGGCGCGCGACGGCATCGTGCCGGACGCACAAGGCGTCACCGGTCCGATGAAGCAGATCGAAGAAATGCGCAACGCCGGCTTCCCGATCGCCTACGTCGGCGACGTGGTCGGTACCGGTTCTTCGCGTAAATCGGCGACCAACTCGGTGCTGTGGTTCTTCGGCGACGACGTTCCTTACGTGCCGAACAAGCGTGCCGGCGGTTTCTGCTTCGGCAACAAGATCGCTCCGATCTTCTACAACACTATGGAAGATGCTGGCGCACTGCCAATCGAATTCGACGTTTCCAACATGAACATGGGCGACGTGATCGACCTGTACCCGCATGCTGGCAAAGTCTGCAAACACGGCACCGACGAAGTCCTGACCACCTTCGAAATGAAGACCCCTGTCCTGTTGGACGAAGTTCGTGCCGGCGGCCGTATTCCGCTGATCATCGGCCGAGGCCTGACCGAGAAGGCTCGCACTGAGCTGGGCCTGCCACCTTCGACCCTGTTCAAGAAGCCTGAAGCTCCGGCTCAAAGCACCAAGGGTTTCACCCTGGCGCAGAAAATGGTCGGCAAGGCTTGCGGCGTGACCGGCGTGCGTCCGGGCACCTACTGCGAACCGAAGATGACCACCGTGGGTTCCCAGGACACCACCGGTCCAATGACCCGTGACGAACTGAAAGACCTGGCGTGCCTGGGCTTCTCGACCGATCTGGTGATGCAGTCCTTCTGCCACACCGCGGCTTATCCAAAGCCGATCGACGTGACCACCCACCACACCCTGCCTGACTTCATCATGACCCGCGGCGGTGTTTCCCTGCGTCCGGGCGACGGCATCATCCACTCGTGGCTGAACCGCATGCTGCTGCCAGACACCGTCGGTACCGGTGGTGACTCCCACACCCGTTTCCCGATCGGCATCTCGTTCCCGGCCGGTTCCGGTCTGGTCGCGTTCGCCGCAGCCACTGGCGTCATGCCACTGGACATGCCTGAGTCGGTCCTGGTTCGCTTCAAGGGCGAACTGCAGCCAGGTGTCACCCTGCGTGACTTGGTTCACGCCATTCCTTACTACGCGATCCAGGCTGGCCTGCTGACCGTAGAGAAGAAAGGCAAGAAGAACGCCTTCTCCGGTCGCATCCTGGAGATCGAAGGCCTGCCTAAGCTGACCGTCGAGCAAGCGTTCGAACTGTCCGACGCCTCGGCTGAACGTTCGGCTGCCGGTTGCACCATCCAGCTGTCCAAAGAGTCGATCGCTGAATACCTGCAGTCCAACATCACCCTGCTGCGCTGGATGATCGGCGAAGGCTACGGCGATGCCCGTACCCTGGAGCGTCGTGCCCAGGCGATGGAAGCCTGGCTGGCCAACCCTGAGCTGATGGAAGCGGACAAGGACGCCGAGTACGCCGAAGTCATCGAGATCGACCTGGCCGACATCAAGGAGCCTGTACTGTGCGCTCCGAACGACCCGGACGACGCTCGCCTGCTCTCCAGCGTTGCTGGCGAGAAGATCGACGAAGTGTTCATCGGTTCGTGCATGACCAACATCGGTCACTTCCGCGCTGCCGGCAAGTTGCTGGAACAGGTCAAGGGTCAGCTGCCAACCCGTCTGTGGCTGTCGCCGCCGACCAAGATGGACGCTCACCAGCTGACCGAAGAAGGCTACTACGGCATCTACGGCAAGGCCGGCGCGCGCATGGAAATGCCGGGCTGCTCGCTATGCATGGGTAACCAGGCACGTGTAGAGCCGAACTCGACCGTTGTGTCGACTTCGACCCGTAACTTCCCGAACCGTCTGGGTGACGGCGCGAACGTCTACCTGGCTTCGGCCGAGCTGGCGTCCGTGGCTTCCATCCTGGGTCGCCTGCCGACCGTCGAGGAGTACATGGAATACGCTGGCAAGATCGACAGCATGGCGGCCGATGTCTACCGCTACCTGTCCTTCGACCAGATCGCCGAGTTCCGTGAAGCTGCTGCGAACGCCAACATCCCGGTCGTTCAAGCCTAACGCTGCAACGCAATGAAAAACGCCGCCCATCGTGAGATGAGCGGCGTTTTTTTATGGCTGCGATAGGCTCGTGTGGAATCAATCATCGGCTTTGGCCAGAGCAGTCGACGGCCGTCGATCATCCTCATCCTTGGGCATCATTTGGTAAGAAATGGAGATTGGCCCCTTTCGTCAATTCACCTTATAAATCACGTGATTCATCATCCAACAAGGAAAGACAAGATGACCGTGAGCACCATGCCGACCCAATGCCAGTTATTGAACGTGATAGAACCGGTACTCCACCTGATGCCTGCCGGTGTTCTCAAGCAAGCCCTGATCGATTCGTTTCGCAGCCAGGAAGCAGCACTGACGGACATCGAAGATTCCTTTCGGACACTGACCTCGCGCCCCCATGGTGCACGGTATCTGCGTACATTCTTTGCCAGTTGGTCAAAAACCAACAACTCGGCCGGCAGTGTGTCCGGCCTGGCCAACCGGATTACCCTGCTGGCGCGCTCCGAACCGACGGGAGAAACGGCGCAACGGCTCTACCGGGTCTGCGGCAGCCTGCAACGAATCACGGATGAGGACTTAGGCGCACTAGGCAACACGCTGCATTCCGAGCTTTTCTACAACATGGCTACGCCGCTCTGCGGCGATGATCAATGGCTGCTAAAAGAAAACTGCCTGGCTTCGGCGCAGGAATTCAAAGACTGGACAGATGCGCAGCGCTTGCGTAACCGCGACCTGTTGCAGGGGCTGTTGACCACCCTGGTTCACGAGGTCTACACCCATGGTGAAGTGGAGTTCATCCACTCGCTGTTCAAGCAATGGTTCGAGCGCGACATGGGGATGCCAGCCGATAAAGTGCGGGCGACCGTGGCCTGGGTAACCGTGCACACCGGCGGCACTGAAAGCAACCACTTCGCCCACGCAGTCGCAGCAATAGAGGAGTTCGTCGATGCCATGGATATCGCGGTGGTCAAGTCCGCTGCGCAGGAAGTCTTCAGCCAATACCTGGGGCGCAAGGCGGCTGTGATGCGCGATTGTACCCATCACCTTGATCTAGACCAAGAATGACTTGAAACACCTAGTACCTGGGCCTGCCGTATTGGCTCAGGGGTTTAACCGCCTTCGGCTGGGATGAGGCGCTCGACAACCCAATGTCTCCAGGCGTAAAAAAACCGCTGCACGTGTCACGTGCAGCGGCCACTGTAGCTGAAAATCAAAAGATTGCAGCCCGTAGGAGCTGCCGCAGGCTGCGATCTCTTGATCTTACGCGCTCAACGAATAAATCAACGCAGTAATCGCCACCAGGCCCACCGCCGTCACGAAGACGTTGGACGCCTGACCGCGATAGCGTGCCATCGCCGGCACCTTGCGAATGGCGTACATCGGCATCAGGAACAGGATCGCCGCGATCACCGGGCCACCGAGGGTTTCGATCATGCCCAGGATGCTCGGGTTCAACGTGGCGACGATCCAGCACACCACCAGCATGAACGCGGCGGTCATGCGGTCCAGGGCCTTGGCGGACGGACGCTTGCCGCTCTTGACGATCAGCCCCTTGAGACCTTCGCTGGCACCGATGTAGTGCCCCAGGAACGACTTGGAGATGGCCACGAAGGCAATCAACGGCGCCGCGAAGGCGATGGTCGGGTTGCTGAAGTGGTTGGCCAGGTACGACAGGATCGACAGGTTCTGCGCCTTGGCTTCAGCCAGTTGCGCTGGCGACAGGGTCAGCACGCAACTGAAGACGAAGAACAGCACCATCACCACCATCAACAGGTGCGCCCTGGACAGGATCTGCGAGCTGCGCTCCTCGGCGTGATCGCCGTAGCGACGCTTCTGGTCCACGGCGAACGCCGAGATGATCGGTGAATGGTTGAACGAGAACACCATCACCGGAATCGCCAGCCACAGGGTGTGCAACAGCGCCGACGGTGCCGGCACGCTGCTGGCGGTGGTCAGGATGCCGCCGTTCCAGTGCGGAACCAGGTACACCGCCAGGAACAGCAGGGCGACGATGAACGGATAGACCATCAGGCTCATGGCCTTGACGATCAGTTGCTCGCCGCAACGCACCACCGCCAGCAGGCCGAGGATCAGCACCAGCGACAGCACGGCGCGCGGCGGCGGCGTGATGTGCAGTTGATGCTCGAGGAAGCTGCCCACGGTGTTGGTCAGGGCCACGCTGTAGATCAGCAGGATCGGGAATATGGCGAAGAAGTACAGCAAAGTGATCAGCGCGCCGGCCTTGATGCCGAAATGCTCTTCCACCACTTCAGTGATGTCGGCGCCTTCGCGACCGGACAACACAAAACGGGTCAGCCCGCGGTGCGCGTAGAACGTCATCGGGAACGCCAGCAACGCCAGGATCAGCAGCGGCCAGAATCCGCCGAGGCCCGCATTGATCGGCAAAAACAGGGTGCCCGCACCAATCGCCGTGCCAAACAGGCCCAGCATCCACGTGGTGTCCTGGCGATTCCAGCTCGAAAGCGTTGCGGGTGTTGCTGCTACATAGCGTTTGTTGACGCTATTGGCCTGATCATTCATCCGGTGGGATCTCCACATTCCGGTCACTTGCCACCCGGTCAGAACGCGTCGGAATACCCGACAGGCAGCGCCCTGACTGGAACAGGGGCGCGATTCTGGAGGATTAGTGAACAGAAGCAAAGACTTAGGTGAGGAACGGTGGTACCAGATTGACGAAAATCCCTTGTGGGAGCGAGCCTGCTCGCGATAGCGGTGGGTCCGCCTAAGAATATGCCGGATGTGCCGCAGCCATCGCGAGCAGGCTCGCTCCCACAAGGATCTGTCGGGTACCTGTGCTTCATCGCCAAATAGCAGTCCGCACTTGATAAAGGTCTACCATCATGTATTTTTAAACAACCTGCATTCCTCCTGGAGTCTTCCCATGCCACTGGTTCGCGTCGACATCAAAAAACATCAGGACCCCACCCACGCCAAACGCATCGGCCAACTGATCTACGCCGCCATGCACAGCACCATCGGCGTGCCGGAGAATGATAATTTCCAGATACTCGCCGAACACGATGAGCAGCATTTCATCTTTGATCCCGGTTACCTGGGTATCGACCGCACGGACCAGTTGGTGGTGATCCAGATCACCATGAGCGAGGGGCGAACCGTCGAGCAGAAAAAACGCCTCTACAAAACCATCGCCGAAAGCCTCCACACAGAGCTGGCCGTGCGCCTGGAGGATGTATTCATCAATCTGGTGGAAGTCAAAAAAGAGAACTGGTCGTTCGGCAACGGAATTGCCCAATACGCCCTCTGATGTTCAACCTCCAGACCCGAGAGTGACCCATGCCCCGTGTTTCCCGCAAACAAGCCGACCTCAACCGCGAAACCATCGTCGACGCCGCCACGCGGCTGTTCCGCGAACGCGGTTTGCACGGGATCAGCGTGGTCGATGTAATGGCCGCCGCGGGCCTGACCCACGGCGGCTTCTACGGCCACTTCGAATCCCGCGAAGCCCTGGCGCAAGAAGCCAGTGGTCGGGCCTTCGAGCAGGCTGCGCAACGCTGGCAGGCACGGGTGGCCGATCAGGAGAGCAAGGACACCGCACGTCGCGCCGTGATCGGAACGTACCTGTCCAGCGAAAGCCGGGACAATCCGGGTGACAGCTGCCCGGTGGTGGCCTTTGCCGGGGACATGTGCCACGAGGCCGCCGAGAGCGGTTTGCGTCAAACCTATCTGCAGGGCCTGAACAACCTGCTCGCCTCCCTGGGCTCACTGCTCGACACCGAAGACGAAGCCGACAAACGGCAGCAGGCGCTGGTGCAGTATTCGCTGATGTTCGGCGCGCTGATGTTGTCCCGGGCGACCCGCGGCGATCCACTTTCGGATGAGATCCTCGAGGCTGCCCGGGCAGCACTCGCGGCTTCGAAATAAAAAGTTCTTCACGCAATCCCGGGAAACTGCAGGAACCCTCCTGCTGGCGATTGACTCAAGTACGCCGCGTTCATCCAGTTCACCCGCGTTATCGTTAACGACCATCGCAGGCAAGCCAGCTCCCACAAGGGACCGCGCCCACGCTGAAACTGTAGGAGCCAGCTTGCTGGCGATGGACTCCAGCGCGCCGCGTTTATCCGGTTCACACGCGTTATCGTTAACGACCATCGCAGGCTTCGCCAGTTCCTACACACGCAGCTGTGCATGAAATGGCGCAGGCCGCGATCGCCGGCGGTTGCCAAGCTATCCTGAAATCAGCAATCTCAAGCGACGTTCGAGCCGACTTTTCGATGCCCACAGGGAGCCAAGCATGCCTGTAACCGTTCTGGTACTGGTTGAAACCATCAATGATTACCTGCCTATCCTCGAACATCAGGGCTTCCACCTGATCCTGGCCCCGACGCCCGCCGAGCGTGCCGAAGCCATCGCCCGCCACGCCGGGCAGATCGACGCCGTCCTGACCCGCGGACCATTGGGGCTGTATGCCGATGAAATCGCCGCGCTGCCCAAACTCAAGATCATCTGCGTGATCGGCGCCGGCTATGAACACGTCGACCTGCAGGCCGCCGCCGACCGGGGCATCACCGTCACCAATGGTGCCGGGGTCAACGCCTCGTCCGTCGCCGACCATGCCATGGCGCTGCTGCTGTCGCTGGTCCGCGACGTGCCCCGCTGTGATGCCGCCGTTCGGCGCGGCGAGTGGCCGAAGATCATGCGCCCTTCCCTCGCCGGCAAACGCCTGGGCATCCTCGGCCTCGGCGCGGTCGGCATGGCCATCGCCAAACGTGCCGGTGCCGGCTTCGACATGAGCATCTGCTATCACAACCGTCAACGTCGCAGCGATGTGCCCTACACGTTCTGCTCGACCCCGACCGAACTGGCGCGCGCCTCGGACTTCCTGATCATCGCCACGCCCGGCGGCCTGGGCACCAAGCACCTGATCAATCGCCAGGTGCTCGACGCCTTGGGCCCCAAGGGCTTTATCGTCAACATCGCCCGGGCCAGCGTGATTGCCACCGCCGACCTGATCACCGCCCTGGAGCAACGCCGGATCGCCGGCGCCGCGCTGGATGTGTTCGACGCCGAACCGAAGGTGCCGGATGCGCTCAAGCCCCTGAGCAACGTGATCCTCACGCCCCATGTCGCCGGACTGTCCCCGGAAGCCACCCAGGGCACCGTCGAACTGGTGGGCCAGAACCTCGTGGCGTTTTTCTCCAGCCAACCGGTGCTGACGCCGATCGACTTGCCGCCAGCCATGAGCCGGGTCGTTCATTGATGGCAATTCAAACAGCTGTATCAAAAACAATGATTGGCCGGCAACACGCTCACCTATAAGAGCCGATCGCGGTTGTGGGTGCGGTGTGTGCGCATTAGATTAGCCAATAGTTTCAGGCCTCCAGAATAAGCAGAAGGGATAAGCATGGCGCTTACTGACCAGTCCACCCGTATCCGCACCGGCGAAGAGCTCGATGCCAGCCTGATCGATCCATACCTCAAGGCCCATATTCCGGGGCTCAGCGGTTTGCCGACGATCAGCCAGTTTCCGGGCGGCGCTTCAAACCTCACCTACTTGCTGGAATACCCCGAACAGGAATTCGTCCTGCGTCGCCCGCCCTTTGGCCACAAGGCCAAGTCGGCTCACGACATGGGCCGTGAATTCCGCATCCTCAATCAACTGCGCGACGGATTTCCGTACTGCCCGAAAGCCTACGTGCACTGCACTGACGAATCGGTGATCGGTGCCGAGTTCTACGTGATGGAACGGGTCAACGGCATCATCCTGCGCTCCGACCTGCCGCCGGAGCTGGGGCTGGATTCGGCGAAAACCGAAGCCCTGTGCAAGAGCTTCATCGACAAGTTCGTCGAACTGCACCAGGTCGACTACAACGCCTACGGCCTGGGTGACCTCGGCAAACCCGAAGGCTACGTGGCGCGCCAGATCAAAGGCTGGAGCGATCGCTACGAGAAGGCCCTGACCCCCGATGCGCCACAATGGCAAACGGTGAAAGCCTGGCTCAACGACAAGATGCCGGCCGACCACCCGACCTCCAGCATCGTGCACAACGACTACCGCTTCGACAACGTCATCCTCGACCCGGCCAACCCGATGCAGATCATCGGCGTGCTCGACTGGGAGCTGACCACCCTGGGCGATCCGCTGATGGACCTGGGCAACACCCTCGCCTACTGGATCGAAGCCGATGATCCGGCACCGGTGCAGATGATGCGCCGCCAGCCAAGCCACGCGCCGGGCATGTTGACCCGCCGCGAGTTCGTCGATTACTACGCCCAACGCTCGGGCATCCAGATCGACAATTTCGACTTCTACTACACCTACGGCCTGTTCCGCCTGGCCGGCATCGTGCAGCAGATCTACTACCGCTTCTACCACGGCCAGACCCAGGACAAACGCTTCGCCCAGTTCATTCACATGAACAAGCTGCTGGAGCAGATGAGCCTGCAGGTCATTCAGAAATCCAGCCTGTGACCGTACGCGATCCCTGTGGGAGCGAGCCTGCTCGCGATGATCGTGAACGATAACGCGCACTGACCGACTTCAACTGAACAGCATTGGCCGCACACGGCATTTGACTCGATAACAAGACTTTTCATAAGGGAATCCCATGTCCAAGACTCAGTTGTTCGACCTCGACGGCAAGATCGCTTTCGTCTCCGGCGCCAGCCGTGGCATCGGTGAAGCCATCGCCAAACTGCTGGCCCAGCAAGGCGCCCACGTGATCGTCTCCAGCCGCAAGCTTGAAGGCTGCCAACACGTCGCCGACGCGATCATCGCCGCCGGCGGCAAAGCCACCGCCATCGCCTGCCACATCGGCGAAATGGAACAGATCAGCCAGGTCTTCGCCGGCATCAAGGAACAGTTCGGCCGTCTCGACATTCTGGTCAACAACGCCGCGACCAACCCGCAGTTCTGCAACGTCCTGGACACCGACCTCAGCGCCTTCCAGAAAACCGTCGACGTAAACATTCGCGGCTACTTCTTCATGTCGGTCGAAGCCGGCAAGCTGATGCGCGAAAACGGCGGTGGCAGCATCATCAACGTCGCCTCGATCAACGGCGTTTCGCCGGGAATTTTCCAGGGCATCTACTCGGTGACCAAGGCCGCGGTGATCAACATGACCAAGGTGTTCGCCAAGGAATGCGCGCAGTTCGGGATCCGTTGCAATGCCCTGCTGCCGGGGTTGACCGACACCAAGTTTGCTTCGGCGCTGGTGAAGAATGAGGCGATCTTGAACACTGCGCTGCAGCAGATCCCGTTGAAGCGAGTGGCGGATCCGAGTGAGATGGCGGGGGCGGTGCTGTATCTGGCGAGTGATGCTTCCAGTTATACGACTGGGGTTTCGTTGAATGTGGATGGTGGGTTCCTTTCATGACTGGGTAGTTTGGATAGAAAAAAGGTAGCCGTCTGGCTACCTTTCTGCTTTCGCGGTCAACACTAATCGGTCCAATACTCTGCGCGAGACAGCTGCTCGGAAAAATTTGAGCCCTAAAAACGCAAGTTAGCCCGCACACAATTCACTTCGTGCTTATCCAACAACATAACCCCCAAATAAGTCCCAAGCACATAATGCATATACCGGCAACCATTAACAGCAAAGCAACCTGTAACCGTACCAAAAAAAATAACAACCTACCCATCTACTAATTAATCACAGCAATAGTAACAGTAATCGGATAACGTGAAGCATTACTATAAATACTGAACCCGATATTTTCCCCTACAGCATTAGCATTAGCAACAAACGTCCATTCCAGCGTATTTTCCAGGCCCCTCCAAACTTCGTAATCCGGGGTAAGCACCCCGTAACTTGACCCGTTAAAAGACCGTTGCACTTTCATATCTAACCCTTTAAAAAAACTGTCTCCGACCTCTAACCGGATTCTACAAGGATGACCTACTTTCACCTGCGGCATACCATTTTGCCAATATGGAACACCATCGACAAACAGCTTCGGTCGAGTACTTATATTTATCTCAGGTAACACCAGTGATCCCGTAATCCCGGTCAATGATGACCTGAATAGTAACTTGGCGATGGCTGGCCCAGACCGATTCGTGAAAATCTCCCAATTCGGATCCGTCGTACTGGAGTCAAAAACCGGATGAGAAACAACATTATCCTTACTTATTCCCGTGCCACTCACCCACTCCAACATGACAGGAATTCCAGCCACACTATTTTTTTGACGCAGTGAAAGATAAAATGCTTGTCCTTCAATAGTGCGATGACTGGCAATAAACGGGCTAGCATTAATCATCGGTGTGAACTCATCGGCCAAATTGGTCGACAGCAATTTATTGGCTGTTACGTTAATCGGTGTGGTCATGCCCTCAGCAGTCAGCTGCAATTGAAAGATGCCGCTTTTGTTGTTCGCCCCGGTGACACGCCATTTATGGGTTGGTTGAGGGTCATCAAATGGCGGTGCACTGCTCAGATCAGTCGGCAAAAGAGGACTGGTGGCCGTACGTTTCAGCGCTATCGGGTACCCCGCGATTGGGCTGCCGGACTTGGGGACCAACTCCACGTCTTTAGCCTGCCCCCTGAAGAACACGCTGCCACCGGCAGGAACGCTTTGCCCTCCGATCTTGACCTCGACTTCATCGGCCAGGTTGCTCGATAGCAACTTATTGGCCGTTACGTTAATCCTGGCCATGCCCTGAGCCGTCAGCTGCAATTGAAAGATGCCGCTTTTGTTGTTCGCCCCGGTGACACGCCATTTATGGGTTGGTTGAGGTGCATCAAATGCCGGTGCACTGCTCAAATCAGTCGGCAGAAGCGGACTGGTGGCCGTACGTTCCAGCGCTATCGGGTACCCCGCGATTGGGCTGCCGGACTTCGGGATCAACTCCACCTCTTTAGCTTGGCCCCTGAAGAATACGCTGCCACCGGGAGGAACGCTTTGCCCTCCAATCTTGACCTCCACCTCATCAGCCAGGTTGCTTGAAATCACCAGGCTTCGATGCTCCCACGTCTCATCCACTTCCCTGCTGAAAAACTCCAGGGTAATACGACCGCTCTTGCCAGCGTCCGGCGTAATCTTCCATTCGAACTTGCGGTTGTCGGGATCAACCCCGTCGCCAACATTCCAGTCGCCAAAATCCGGCGATGCAACGATGTTCAAACCGCCATTCTGAGGCAGCCCCACGTTGAGTTCCTCGGCGACGTCGGACGGGGCCTCCACTGTTACAACGTTTTCCTGCCCGCGAAGCAAAACAGGTGCCATACCCCATTCCACTTTATTACCGTTGATCGACAACGTGGCTTTTTCCCAAGGGTTCAATTCGGCGGTTGCAGTTTTTAATTTGCTGGTCATGACGACGCATTCCTTCTCAGTAGGGGACACTAAAAAACAGGGTCCGTTAACTATCAGGAAAACTCGACAAGTTTATAACTGTCATAAATGACAGTATATATAGAAAAAAACGCTATAAAACTCTAAATTTGCGTAGGCGATCTTGAATACAGCGCTGCAGCAGATTCCGTTGAAGCGCGTGGCGGACCCGAGTGAGATGGCGGGGGCGGCGCTGTATTTGGCGAGTGATGCTTCGAGTTACACGACAGGAGTTGCGTTGAATGTGGACGGTGGGTTCTTGTCCTGATTCGATAGTTTGATGAAAAAAAGGCAGCGGTAGCTGCCTTTCTCATACAAGGCAAACTCACATCTATCTGTCTCTGATATGGATATTGATGACATCAACATGGTCGCCAACACCTGAAAACTTAAACATAAACTTACTCGACCAGGGGTGCAAATTCTTTGCTATATCCATTCTACTCACCATTGAACCGGGACCAACAGTGTAACTAAATGGAGGCGTCGGCCGAACGTTTAAAAACCCACCGCCTTCAACCGCAACAGTATCTCCTTCCATTTCTGGAGACACACTAACTAAAAAAATATGCTTACCCCAATCCCCAATATCCGCCTGACCAACACCATCAATCATTTCAACTTTCTTGCCAGCCACACTATAGTTAACATCAATTTGTTTACACCCAATATAAATTGAATTTTCAAGAATCGGACAGTACAACTCCAACCTGAAAAAACCACGTCCAGCAGCAACACAGCCAACATTCCACTCAAGATCAAATGTCTCATCACCAATAGCTGGAACACTTTCGACCGTCTCAGGGAGTTGCTCACCTAAAACTTCATACCGCATAATGAATGCAAGCCCAACTACTGGACTATTTTGTTTTGCCACCAATTTAATGTTGCGACGATTCGTTCTAAGAAAAGCGATATGAGCATCTGAAGCATCTTTATCATCAATTTTTACATCAACTTCATCAGCCAAGTTACTCGAAATCACCAGGCTTCGGTGCTCCCACGTTTCCTCCACTTCCCTGCTGAAAAAAACCAGGGTGATACGACCGCTCTTGCCAGCCTCCGGTGTAATCTTCCAATTGAACTTGCGGTTGACGGGATCAACCCAATCGTCAAAATTTGGCGATGCAACGATGTTCAAACCGCCATTCTGAGGCAGCCCCAGGTTGAGTGCCTTGGCGACTTCGGGTGGGGCCTCCACCTCTACAACGTTTTCCTGCCCGCGGAGCAAAACGGGTTCCGCCCCCCATTCCACTTTCTTGCCGTTGATCAATAATGTGGCTTGTTCCCAAGGGCTTGGCGCAACGGTTACGGCTTTTAGTTCGTCGGTCATGACAACATTTCCTTTTCAGCGATGGACATAAAAAACAGTGCGCGAACTATCAGGAAAAATCGATATACCGAAAACTGCCACAAATGCTAGACCAATTAGAACAAATTGCGATAAAAACGGCTGACAGCCTACAAATCATTCAAGTTTCTTGAAGTGACCGGGTTGGAGCTGTAACTCGCCAGAGAGGCATCGAGTCGGCCACGGCATCGGGAGGCTCTAGCGCCGGTCAGAGTTCCAGATCACCCCGTCGCCCAAGGCGACGATGAAGGCAATCACCATCACCCCGGGCAGGTCGAGGTTGCTGCGCATCGTGCTGATCGCCCCTTCAATGGCGAATACCGCCGTGCGGGCAAGGTCGGCGATCAGTACGGTGCTCTCGACACAGGGGGTTCAACGAAAGCCGCGCCCGGGTTTACTGCGTAACACAGCGAGTCGTGGTGGTGACTCGGGTCACCTCGCCGTTTTCAGCCCGCACATCGCCCAGTACATCGGTTTTATCCATGGCCTGGCAGGTGCGTACAGGTGGGGGTGGCGTGACCGCTGGAGGGGGTGGCGGGCTGGAACAGCCGCCGAGAATCGCTACGCACAATGCCAGCGACAAAGGTGAGATAACGCGTTTCCCAAGAGTTTTCATAGGTTGACCCGCGATAAGTGATCGACACATTTTTGTGACAACAAAACCGGCGCGCAAAATCCATACACCTGTCACAAAAATAAATATCTGCGAATCACTTATAGCCCAGCCAGTGGCCAATGCCAGTAAAAGCTGGCAGTTCTTACATCACCGGGTCAGGGCGTTGCAGGGAATTGCACTGCAGTTCATAGCGCAATTCTTCGACCAGCGAGGCGACCGATTCTGCTGTTTGCAGCGTGCTCATGTTCAGGCCACTGACCACCAGGTCCACCTGACCCGACACCGGGTGATAGAGCTTCACGGTCAGCCAGTGGTCGCCGGTGATACTGCACTCACAGGCCAAGGGTGAAAAACTGCGTTCGATCAGCATCCTCAGCTGCGCCAGCGTAATCATTGCGAGGGGCCCTGGCGGCTTGATGCAGGGTGTAACGGGCTCATGGGGCTATTCCTGTTGGCGGTTTACGCAGGGCGCGCGCAGGTGACTTCAAGTCGCCTGCTGCATCACCAGCCTAAGAGCCATCACAGCGGGTCGACACATGAATTTGCACCCTGCGCCTTAGTGCAATTGCACCTTAACGCTGCCCCTTGGGCCGCCACTCGCTGGAGAACAGTCCCCGCTCCCGCGCCCAGACAATCGCCTCGCTGCGACTGTGTATAGCGAGCTTGGAATACACCGCAGCCACATGGTTGCGCACCGTGTTCGGCGCCAGCTTCAGGCGCGCGGCGATTTCCTTGTCGGCCAGGCCTTCGCAAATCAGGCCCAGCACATCGCGCTCACGGGCGGTCAGCTCGGTGAAGGCCGCACTGGGCAACTTCGGCGAATTCACGCTTTTTACGTTGGCCAGTTTTTCGATCAGCGTACGGCTGAACCAGGAGGCGTCCTTCATCACTTCCTCGATGGCCGCCACCAGCTCCAGCTCGGTGCGCTTGCGCTCGGTGATGTCCATCAACACCAGCAGATAACAGGGTGTGTCCTGAATGTTCACGGTGTCCGCCGACACTGTGCAATCGATCAGCCCGGCGTCTTTTCTGCGCACACGCACATCGATGCGGTCCAGGCTGCCGGTTTTTTCCAGGGCGGCGAACAGCTGGATACGTGCGTGCCGGTCTTCGAAGAAGTCGATCTGCGTTATGCCGATCCCGCGCACCTCTTCACCGGAATAACCCAGGGCATCCAAGAACGCTTCGTTGACATCCAGCACCAACTGATCCGCCGCGCCGCATACCAGTATCGGCACCGGCGACAGGCGAAAGGCCTTGGCGAAACGTTCTTCGCTTTGGCGCAGGGCGATTTCAGCCTTGTGCCGGGGCTCCATGTCGACAAAGGAAAACAGCATGCAGGCTTCGTCGTTGAGCTCCAGCGGCTGGCCGGCCACGATCACTTGCTTGCTGCCACCGTCGGCCAGGCGCAACTCGGCCTGCATCTGGGGAATGGTCGCCCCTTCGCACAGACGCTGCCTGGCCAGTTCCTTGTGCTCGGCCTGGTCCAGCACGTCCAGCTCATAGGTCGAAGTGCCGATCACCTGGTCACGGGCATAGCCGGTCATTTCGAGGAACCCCGGGTTGACCTTGATGTAGCGCAAATCACTGAGCCGACAAATCACCGCCGGTGCCGGATTGGCCGCGAAAGTTTTTTCAAAACGCTGCTCGGCGCTGGCCCACTCGGTGACATCGTCCATGATCAACACCAGAGATTCCGGGTCGCCACGGCTGTCAGCCAATACCAAGCTGCGCACGCGATGGACCCAGGTACGCGCTTCGTCCGCCGCTGGCGTCACTTCCACCAGCACATCGCTGAACGTTTCGCCCCGCGCGACCCGGCTGATCGGGTAGCTCTCGACTGCCACCCCGTGCTTGTTGCGATAGCGCAAGGCGAAACGTTTCGCATACGCCGCGGCCGTGGCACCCAGGTCACTGACTTGCGAAACACCGTGCATGGCCAGTGCCGCCTCGTTGGCCCACAGGATGCTCTGGTCGGGGTCGAGCAGAATCACCCCGTCGGACAGACCGGCGATGATCTGCTGCAACTGGCGACGATTGGTTTCAGTGCTCAGGACGTCCTGGCTCATTGCATCTCCACAAGAATGGCGACCCTGTGAGAATACGACCGCCCGGGCTTGCAATAGTGCAAAGAAACCCTGTGGGAGCGGGGGGGGGGGGGGGGGGGGGGGGGGGGGGGGGGGGGGGGGGGGGGGGGGGGGGGGGGGGGGGGG